>WTGU01000138.1 GCA_011523425.1 Alphaproteobacteria bacterium | reverse complement strand
CTCGCCCTCGGGCCGTCCTTCGGCGTGAGCCTCGAAGGCGACCGCCGCGAGCGCCGCCACGCCGCTCCCGACCACGGCCTCATGCTGCGCGGCGCGCTCCGCTGGTAGGCCGCGCCGGGACAAGGGCGGCGACGCAATCTTGCGCGTGACTGTAGCCGTCGGCGGCCAGCGGGTGCGCGAAAGCGCACTGCCGGCCATCTCGTAGCCCGGCGCCGCAGGTCCGCGCGCAAATGTCATCCGGGCGCACCCGCTGGGACATCGTGGCGCTCGCGCTCGCGGCGGGCTACGTCGTGGGCCTGCAGGTCGGCAAGGTGCCGCCTTCGCTGCCGCTGCTGGAGGCGGAGCTCGGCCTGCCGCGTGTCATTGCCGGACTGATCGCGTCGTCGTTCTATGGCGTCGGCGCCCTGTTCGGCGTCGCGGGCGGGCTGCTGATCGACCGTCTGGGCGCCAGGCGGATGATCTTCGCAGGCGCCACGGTGATGGCGCTCGCGAGCCTCGCCGGCGGGTTCGCCGGGAACGGCACGCTGCTGCTCGCGACCCGCATCGTCGAGGGCTTCGGCTTCGTCACCTTCACGGTCGCCGCGCCCAAGTTGATCGCCGCCGCGACGACCGCGAGAGTGCGCCGCTTCGCGCTCGGCGCCTGGGGCACCTACATGCCGATCGGCATGGCGCTCTCGCTGGTGATCGCGACCGCGCTGCTGGGCTCGATCGGCTGGCGCGGCCTCTGGTTCCTGAACGCCGGGCTCATCCTGCTCTACCTGCTCGTCTTCGGCTGGCGGACGGCGCCGCGGCGCTGGCATCCGTTGGCGGGCGCCGGCGCAGCAGCCGACGATGCGGGCGGGCGGAGGGCGCGACCGCCGCCGGGACCCTGGCGGTTCGGCGCAGGCGCGCGTGCGACGCTGTCGCGGCCGGGGCCCTGGCTGTTCGGCACGTGCTTCGTGCTGTTCTCGATCCAGTGGCTGGCGCTGATGACGTGGCTACCGACCTTCCTGATCGAAACGCAGGGGCGCTCGCTCGCCGGCGCCGCGCTCTTCACCGCGCTGATCGTCGCCGTGACCGGGCTCGGCGCCGTCACCGGCGCGACGCTCATGCATCGCGGCGCCGCGCGCTGGCTGCTGATCGGCACCGCATTCACAGGCATGGGCGTGTGCGCGGCCGCGCTCTTCGCGCCCCTCACCCCCGACGCCGCCAAGATCCCGCTTGCGCTCCTCTTCACCCTGATCGGCGGTCTGCTGCCCGCGGCCTGCCTCGAAGGCGGTGCCGCGCACGCGCCCAGCCAGGATCAGGTCGCCATGGCGAGCGGCTTCGTGGCGCAGGGGGCCGCGATCGGCAGCGTGCTCGGTCCGCCTCTCCTGGCCGCCGTGACCGAGGCGGTGGGCGACTGGGAATCGGCGTGGTGGACCATGCTGGTCTGCCCCGGCATCGGTCTGGCGGCCGTCGTCGCCGTGCGCCGCGCGGACGCCCGTCTCGCGCAGGCGACTTCCCGCGCGTAACCGACCGGACTCTTTGTCGCTCACGGCAGCCGGCCGTCCCGCGATTCCGCGCGCCCGCCGGCCGTCATTCGATACCGCGCGCCTTCCGGCGCGACGGCCGGCGCCTCCGCGTCGCGCGTCCACGCGCGCGGGCGCGCGATGGCGCCGCATAAGCGGCGGGCCGCAGTCGCGGCCTGTCGTGTATCCGTCAGAGACGGATTCGCACTAACCCGTCCCGGCTCGTTCGAGCGCCTCGGCCGCAGCGAGCCAATCGCCCTCGGCGGCCTCCTCGGCCCGTTTCGCATCCGCGAGCTCCTTGCTCAGGGCGGCGATCCGCGCGCCGTCGTTCTCTCGGGCGGCAGACGCGAGCGCCGCCTCGAGGCCTTGCTGCGTTTCCCGCGCCCCGGCGATCCGCCTCTCGGCCGCGGCCACGGCATCCTTGAGGGGCTTCTGCCTGGCGCGCGCCGCCGCCGCGGCCTGCCGCTCCGCCTTGCGGGAGGGGGTCGAGCGGGTGCCGCCCTCGGCCCGGCGCGCAACGACGCTGCCGAGGATCTCGGCGCGATAAGCGGCGAGATCGCCGTCGTAGGCGCGCACCGAGCCCTCCTGCACCAGCCACAGGCGATCGGCCACGAGCTCGACGAGATGCATGTCGTGCGTGATCAGGACGACCGCGCCGTCATAGACGTCGAGTGCCTCGACCAGCGCGCGCCGGCTCGGGATGTCGAGATGGTTGGTGGGCTCGTCGAGCACCAGGAGCTGGGGCGCGCGGCCCGAGATGAGTGCGAGGTTGAGCCGCGCCTTCTCCCCGCCGGATAGCGCGGCGACCGTCACGTCCGCGCTCTCGCCGCCGAAGCCGAAGGCGCCGAGGCGCGCGCGGACGCGATCGGGCGCAGCGTCGGGCATGAGGCTCGCGAGATGGCTGAACGCCGTGTCCTCCGGCGCCAGCGTGTCGATCTGGTGCTGCGCGAAATAGCCGACCGCCAGCTTGGTTGCCCGCGTCACGCTGCCGCGTTCCGGTGGCAGCACGTCAGCCAGCAGCTTGGCGAAGGTGGACTTGCCGTTGCCGTTCGCCCCGAGAAGCGCGATCCGGTCGCCCGGGTCGAGCCGCAGGCTGATGTCGTGGAGCACGGGCCGCCCCGGCTCGTAGCCGACGGCGACGTCCGCGAGGCTGATCAGGGGCGGCGCGAGCGCAGCCGGCTCGGGGAAGGTGAGCGCCGCCGTCCGCTCGTCGGCGGCAACCGGCAGGTCGGCCAGCCTGGCCAGCGCCTTGATGCGGCTCTGCGCCTGACGGGCCTTGCTCGCGTTGTAGCGGAAGCGGTCGACGAAGCCCTGGAGCTCGCGCCGTTTCGCATCGATGCGCGCCTGGCGCGCGCGGGCGGCGGCGACGCTCTCGGCGTGGGTCTTCGCGAAGCGCGAGTAGTTGCCTGGATAGGCGGTGAGACCCCGGCCCGCCATGTGGAGGATGCCGTCCGGCACCGCATCGAGAAGGGTGCGGTCATGGCTCACCACGACGAGCGCGCGGGGATAGCGCTTCAGATGGTTCTCCAGCCATGCGGCCGCCTCGAGATCGAGGTGGTTCGTCGGCTCGTCGAGCAGCAGCAGGTCGGGCTCGACGAAGAGCGCGGCGGCCAGCGCCACCCGCATGCGCCAGCCGCCGGAGAGGGACGCGAGCGGCACCTGCTGCATCTCTTCCCCGATGCCGAGGCCGGCAAGCAGGCGCGCGGCCCGCGCAGGCGCCGCGTGCGCGCCGATCTCCGCGAGCCGGGCCTCGATCTCGGCGCGCCGCGGACCCTGGGCGCTGTCTGCCTCGGCGATCAGGGCCGCGCGTTCCTCATGCGCCGCGAGCACGACAGCGCGCGGCGTCTCCGGGCCGCCCGGCACCTCCTGATCGACCAGCCGAACCGATGCGCCGCGGGCGCGGACGATGGCGCCGTCGTCGGGCTCCAGCCGGCCGGCAATGAGGCGCAGCAGGGTCGTCTTGCCGCAGCCGTTGCGGCCGACCAGTCCGAGCCTGCGGCGGGCGCCGATCTGCGCGGTCACGCCCTCGAAGAGGAGGCGGCCTTCGACACGGTAGGCGACGTTCTGAAGGGTCAGCATGGACGTGCGGATATCTGCGTCGTCCGGGCCCGCGACGCAAGGGCGGGCGGCGCCGCGCCCGGCGATATGCGACAATGGCCGTCGACGCAGGGACAAGGGGGAGCGCCGCATGCTGATCGTCGCCGTCGTCTTCGAGTTCGTGCCCGGCGGGTTCGAGCGCATCAAGGCGGAGGTCCTCGATGCGATCGAGAACTCGCGCAAGGAGCCCGGCGCCCAAATCTACGACTGGGCCATCGACGTCACCGCGCCAAACCGGGCCATCATCTTCGAGGTGTGGGACGATCAGGCCGCGCTCGATGCGCACTTCACCCATCCCTACATGGATACCCTCGTCGCGGCGCTGGGCGCGGCCAACATTCGCGGCGACATCACCCACTACTCGGCGGAGATCTACGACGTGAGCGGCAAGCGCGACATGGGCTTCCGCCTGCCGACCGCGTAAGTCGGGCGGAAGGACGATCGCCGTGGACGCAGGTCTCCCTACGCCTCCCTTCGACGAGAGCGCCGCCCGCGCCATCGTCCAGGCCTTCGAGGACGCCTGGAACCGCAGGATCGCCGAGGAGATCCCCGCGACCTGCACGGCGGACACGCGCTGGCGCTATCGCGATGCGTTCGTCGAGGGGCGGGACAATATCGTGCCGTTCCTGCGCGCACGCTGGCCGATCCAGGAGCACTACCGGCTGAGGAAGGAGCTCTGGAGCTTCACGGCCAACCGCATCTCGGTGCGCTTCGTCAGCGAGTGGCGTCATCGCGACAGCGGCCAGTGGTACCGGACCTTCGGCAACGAGCACTGGGAGTTCGCTGCGGACGGCCTGCAGAGCGTGCTCGATCTCTCGGCCAACGACGTGCCCATCAACGAGGCCGAACGGAGCCTCTGAGCCTCACCAGCCGAGCGCGCGGCTCATGCGCCGGGGGTCTGGGCCGCCTCTCGTCCCGCGATAGAAACGAAATTGCTGTGGAAGGTGGAATTCCCGCCGAGATCGGCCGGGGCATCGGGGGCTGTCGCGTTCGCGTTCGCACCCCAGCGGACCATATAGCTCACCAGCAGGCCGGGCTGAGCGCGCTCGCTCAGTCGCGCGATGAGGTTTACCGTGCCGCGTTCGTTCCAGAGCATCACCGCATCCCCGTCCGCAATTCCTTCGCTCACGGCGTCTTCGGGATGAATAAACACGGCCGGCTCCTTCACCGCTGCAAATTTGCGGGCAACATTGAACACTTGGCTTGCCTGCAAATGTTGAGTCTTCGGCGTGATGAGACGATAGGGATGTCGGCTGTCCGCCGCGGCCGCGGAATACGAAGGAACAACGAGCTCCAATTTGCCGCTCGCCGTCGGGAAGCGGCCGTCATCGAAGTTGGTGCGTCGGCTATTCGTGCACAGTACCGGCCCTTCCTTCAGGTCCTCGAAGCGAAGCCCGGTTTCTGCAATGAGCGCGCGAATGACCTCCTCCTCGGTCTCGCGGAAGCACGGCTCCGTGTATCCCATATGGCGCGCGATCTCGCGAAACACCCAGTAGTTGGAACGCGATTCGCCAACCGGCTCGATCGCCGGATTGTTGATCTGTGCGTAGTCGTGCCAGTACGAACGATGGAGATCGATCTGCTCCGCGTAGGAGCAGGCCGGCAATACCACGTTCGCCCGCTCGGCCGTGTCCGTCATGAAGCTGTCATGCACGACAACGAACAGGTCTTCGCGCGCCAGACCCTGCCAGACAAGCGCCTGATTGGGTGAGGTCGCGGCAGCGTTCGAATTGTACACATAGAGAGCCTTGATCGCGTCGTCCGCGGTCAGGGCTTTGCCCAGCGTGACCATGTTGTAGAGGCGTGGGCCGTGCGTTCTCAGTGAGCTGTGGCTGATATCATTGAAATTCCAATCGTAATTGGCATAGAGAGCGCCGCCGCCGGGGACGCCGATCTGCCCTGTCAAGGCGGCGAGCATGCAGATCGACGACACCATCTCGCCGCCATTCAGATTGCGCTGAAGGCCGACCCCGATGTGAATCAATCCCGGCCGGTTCTTGGCGTAGAGCTCGGCGAATGCGGTTATTTGCGCATGCGGGACGCCGGTGATGCGGGCTGCATCGTCCAGCGACACCGACAGGACTCTCTCGCGCAACGCGTCGAATCCGTTTGTCTTCTCCGCAAGGAATTCCCTGTCGATCCAGTCGCGCTCGATCAGGACCCGCATGACTGCCATGGCGAGCATGGAATCGGTCGACGGCCTTGGTTGGATGTGCATGTCCGCGACCTGAGCGGAATCCGAACGGTAGGGGTCGATCACGACGGTGGGGTGTATGTCCTTCGTCAGGACGTGGCCGTGGACGTTGGTCGCCTTGGGATTCTTGCCCCAGACCACGTAGCAGCGTGTCTTGTCCAAATGAAATGTCTCAGTGCCGAGCACGGTGCCGAAGATCCGAAGCACCGCCTCGACACCGGCCATGGCGCAGATTTCGGTGCCGACCCGGCTGGTGTTCATCCTGTTCCACAGCCGGTCGGCAAAGCGATTCGAGACCATGCCCATGTGGCCGAGATAGTGGTACGGCAGAATGGCCTCGCCACCGGATTCTTCGATGATGTCGGAAAACCGGCGGGCTATCGCGCCGAGAGCTTCGTCCCAGCTTGCACGGCGAAAGGGGTCGGACTTGTGCTCCCGAATGAGCGGAAACAGAAGCCTGTCGGTATGGTGAACGAGCTCTTCGTAGTGCTGGTAGCGCCCGCACAGAAACCCCTGGGTAATGGGATGTTCGGGATCGCCCTTCACCTCCACGACCTTCCCGTCGCTTACCCGGGTGAGCATGCTGCACGTGTCGGGGCAGTCTTTCGGACAGACGGACTTGACGGTTCTCGTTGCCATGCCCCCTCCTGCGCGCAGCCGGCGCCGGCCTGTTACCACCCCAGCGCGCGGCTCATGCGCCGGGGGTCGGCGGCGCCCTCGATGGCTCCCGTCTCGAGGTCCTTGCGCACCGCGCAGACCCCGCCGGTCCAGTGCGACCAGTCACCCAAGCGCTCGATGCGGTGCCCGCGCGCGGCGAGCCGCTCGCCCGTCGCTTCGTCGATGCGCCCCTCGATGGTGACGAGGCCGGGATAAGCTGCGTTGGGCGCGAACGAATCGGGATGGCTGTGGGTGACGAGGCGGGGAGCCTCCACCGCATCCTGCAGCGCCATGCCGAAGACCAGGTGGCCGAGCAACGTCTGCAGGTTCGCCTGAATCTGCGTATCGCCGCCCGGGGTGCCGAACGGCATGATCCAGCGGCCCGGAGAGAGGGCGAAGCAGGGATTGGGCGTGAGCCGAGGCCGCTTGCCCGGCGCGATGCAGGAGGGGTGGCCCCGCACCGCCCGCGACTGCGCCCCGCGCGAGGAGACCGCGAGCCCGCATCCGGGCACCACCGGCGTGTCCCAGCTCGTGTCCGACGGCGTCGAGCAGAGGCCGTTCCCGTCCGCGTCGATCACGCAGACGATCGAGGTATCGGGCGGCGGCCCGAGCGCCGCCTCGCTCGCGGCGACCGGGGGAACATGCGGCTCGTGGCCCGGAATCATGCCGGGACGGGGCATTCCGGGCGACGCCTTGTGCGGGTCGATCGCCCTGCTGCGCTCCGCCGCGTAGGGCCGGCCGAGGAGCGTATCGAGGGGGACGTCCACGAAGTCCGGGTCGCCGAGATAGCCTTCCCTGTCGGCGAAGGTGAGCTTGAGGGTCTCCGCGATCGTGTGGAGATACCCATCCGAGCCGTGCTCCTGCGCCGCCACGCCGGCGGCTTCGGCGATGGAGAGCGCTTCCAGCAGGAAGGGGCCCTGGCACCAGGCGCCGCAGGTGTGGATCTCCACCTCCTCGCCACCGAGCCGGAAGCGCCGCGAGACCGAGGGCACGACCTGGCAGCGGAACGAGGCGAGGTCGTCGGCCGCGAGCAGCCCGTCCTCCGCCTTCTGGTGCGCGAGGATGTGGCTCGCGATGTCGCCCCGGTAGAACGCACGGCGCACCGCGGCGAGGCCGGCCATGCGATCGTCGCCCGCCGCGCGCTCCTCGTCGCAGAGGAATTGCAGGATCCGGCCCAGGTCGCGCTGGACCAGCCGCTCGCCCGGCTGCGGCACGGTGCCGCCGGGCATCCAGATGGCGACGTTCTCCGGCCAGTGCCGGAAGTCGTCGGCGTACTTCTGCACGTAGTCGAGCATGACCGGGTGACGGGGGAAGCCCTCGCAGGCGTAGCGCACCGCGCGTGCCGCCACGTCGCGGAAGGCCATCGTGCCCCATCGCTCCAGGGCCTGGATGCAGGCGTCGGGAGCGGCCGGCACCACGGTACGCCGCACCCCGAGCGGGATCTCGCCCCCATGGCGCTGGATGAAGGCTTCGGCGTCGAGCGCCTGCGGCCAGCCGCCGACGCCCGCGATGGTGACTACCTCGCCGGTCTCCGCGAGGCGGACGATCATGGGCGCGACCCCGGCGACGCTCACCTGGTCGCTGTAGACCACGCCGAGGGTCAGGATCGCGGCGACGCCGGCGTCGATCGCGTTGCCGCCGTTCTCCAGAGCTTCGAACGCGGCCAGCGTCGCGAGCTCATGGCCCGCGCTGACGACATGGTGATGACCACGGGCGACGGGCACGACGGACATGGCAGCCTGCCAGCGGGTTGGGGACCGGAAGAGTATAGACTGTAATGCAACGCCGACGCTTCACCCGCCCATGAACCTCACGGGGGCCATGAACCCATGCAACCTGTCTGTCTCGTCATCGGTGCCGGTGCCGGCATCGGGAGCCATGTCGGAAGGCGCTTCGCCCGCGAGGGGTACCATGCGGTGCTCTGCCGGCGTACGGACGAAGACGGCCTGACGCGGACGGTCGAGAGCATCGAGGCAGACGGCGGTGCCGCCTCGGGCTTCCTCCTGGATGCCGTGGCGCCCGGCGCCATCGAGGAGCGGATCGCCGCGGTCGAGGCGGAGATCGGTCCGATCGAGGTGGTGGTCTACAATCTGGGCGCGCAGATCGGCGACCGGGCGCTCGCCGAGACCAGCCTCAAGGTGTTCGAGCTGGGCTGGCGGCTCGCGACCTTCGGCCTGTTCCGGACGGCCGCCGCGGTCTGTCCCCTGATGGAGAGGCGGAGCCGGGGCGCGATCCTCGTGACCTCGTCGACCGCAGCCGTGCGCGGCAACAAGGGGCAGCACTCGCATGCGGCCGCCATGGCGGGGCGGCGCATGCTCTGCCAGAGCCTCAACGCGGAGTTCGCGCCCAAGGGCATCCACGTCGCCCACATCATCGTGGACGGCATGGTCGATGCGCCCGATACGCTCGGCAGGATGCTGGGCGAGGATGCCTTCCGGAGGCTCCGGGAAGAGCGGGGGCTGGAGCATGACGGGCTGCTGCTTCCCGCCAGGATCGCCGATACCTATTTCCACATTGCCCGGCAGCACCGGTCCACGTGGTCGTTCGAGATCGATCTGCGGCCGTTCTCCGACACGCCCTGGTGGAATCGCTGAGGCGTGCCGACCCATCGCGTTCGCCGCGACGGGTGCACGGGCTGCGACCCCGCCAACAATCGCCAGAGCGTCTCCGTCAAGGACGGACGCGCCCTAGTGCGACATCAGGACCGGCACGGTCATCTGGCGCAGGATGTCGCGAGTCACGCCTCCCAGCAGCAGCTCGCGCATGCGGTGATGGCCGTAGCCCCCCATGACGAGAAGGCCGGCGCCGTGATCGCTGATCTCCGACAGAAGGACATCGCCGGCGTGGATATCCGACGAGGTCGTCGCGTGCCGGGCCTCGGTGCGCACGCCGTGACGCGCGAGATGGGCGCTCACTTCGGCGCCCGGTATGTGCTTGCCGTCGCCGGTATCGATGCCGAGGACGATCACGTTGTCCGCCTGCTTCAGCAGGGGCAGGGCGTCGGTGAGCGCCCGCTTCGCCTCGCGGGTGCCGTTCCAGGCGACCATGATCGTCGCCGCGTTCGCGCTGAACGTGCCGGCGTAGGGCCAGACCAGCACGGGGCCGCCTGCGCCGAGCACCACGCTGTCGGCCAGCGCGCCGACGCTGTATCCGTCGTCGGGGTCCGCCTGGCCGACGATGGTGATGTCGGCGTAATGCGCGTTCGTCGAGACGACGTCGACCGGCTCGCCCGTCATGAGCCGCCATTCGGAGGGAGCGGCTGACTTGGCCATCCGTGCGGCGAACCCCCGGTCGGCCTCCTCGGCATGGGCGCGCTGCTCCGTGTCCAGCCGCTTGTAGACCTCGGGCGAGAGCTCGAAGCTGGCATAGCCGGTCATCGCGAGACGCGGCAGCACGTAGAGGCCGGTGACCTTGCCCTCGTGGCGTTCGGCCAGCTCGACCGCGGCATCGAGCCGCGCGGACGAGCGCGCGTCCGGGGCCAGATGCACGACGATATCCTTGTATGCCATGGTCGGGTTTCCTTGTCCGTAGCGTCCGGGATCACGGCTCGGACGCAGCATCCCGGCGAGACTATCCGAGCGGATGCGGCGGGCGCATGACATGTGTCATGCCGTCAGCACGGGCGCGCCGTCCAGTCGAGGTGCGCCGGCAGGACCGGCGGGGTGTCCGAGGACGAGCAGGCGCCCTCGATCTGCATGTCCGAGAGGTTGTACGCGAGGCTGAGCCGGGTGCCGCCGAGATCCGCGCCGTCGAACACCGCCCCCTGAAGCTCCGTCTCGCTGAAGTTGGTGCCGGAGAGGTCCGCCCCGGCGAAATTGGAGTAGGCGCCGTTGGCCGAGGTGATGACCGCGCCCGCGAGTTGCGCGTTCGCAAAACTGGCGACGAGCAGTTCCGCCCCGTCCAGATTGGCGTTTTCCATGTACGCGTCCTCGAAGACGGCGCCGACCAGATCGGCGCCTGCGAGGTTGGCCTCGCAGAGATCCGCGCCCCTGAGGTCCGCGCGGATGAAGACCGCCCCGCCGAGGTCGGCGCCGCGCAGGTCGGCCCCGCCGAGATCCGCTTCGATGAAGACTGCGCCGCTCAGATCGGCCCGCCTGAAGTTCGCGCCGGCCAGATCGGCGCCCCGCAGGTCCGCACCGCTCAGGTCGATCTCCGTCATCGCCACGCCGTCGCGGGCCAGCGCCTCTACGCTGGGTTTCAGCGCTCTCGACCCCTTCCCCTCCGGCAGTGCGTGGGTGCGCGCGATCAACGCAAACAGGGTCGCCTCGCGGACGCCGCGGTCGATCTGCCGCTTCTCGATATCCATGGTCACGCCGTAGAGGCCGAGCCCGAACAGCGTGACGGCGGAGAACTGCAAAAGGAACCGGAAGGAGGCGACGTAGCCGAACAGGTAGTAGAACCAGCGCGTCGCGTATTCGAATACCGCGAAGAGATCGACGAAGATCGTTTCGAGAGAGGTCCCCTTGTGCCACTCGCGCGGCCAGCGGGGTTTTGCGTCGCCGATGTGCGTAGGCATCGGATGCCTCGCGCGTGCCCAATATATGAAGACGTGGGTATGTGACGCGCTGCATCAACGGGCGGAACGCCCCGCGCGTGGCTGAAATTAACTTATGGAGACCCGAAGATTCGTAGTGGCGTGCCGCCGCCGCGGTGCTGCCGGGCGCGCCGCCCGCCTACTCCGAGCCGTTGCGCGAGAGGACCTGGGTCAGCGCCCGGCCGGAGAGCACGGTGCGCTCGCCCACGCAGCGATCGCACAGGCGCTCACGGGTGGGGCCGTCTTGACGCGCTCCGAGTGTTTTTTTCACAAGTTAAATTTATGAGAGAAGAGAAAGACATTGCTCTTCTTGATGTTATAACTTGAGTGATATAGCATGCTCCGCGGTTCCCTGTCGCAGACCAGAAGCATGGATTCACTTCAGGAGAGGCACGATGCGAGCATTGCGTTCCCTGATCGCCGGTCTTCCCCTGCCTGAGCCGCTCCCCCGCCCCCGTCCCCTGCCCATCCTGGCTGTCGCACTGGCGCTGGCGCTCGCGCTCGGGTCGCTTCCGGCCCAGGCCGACGAGCCGGCCGCCGTGCCCAGGGACTGGGGTATCGGCATGTTCGGGGTCGAGAACTGCGTCGGCACCCTCCAGTACGTGCAGGACGACGTCACCCCGGCCACCGACTGCGCCATCGAGCAGGTGTTCTCCAGGCTCGCCGACAGCGCGCTGCAGCTCGTCGAGCGCCACGGCAAGGCGCAGTTCGGCGAGCACTTCCATATCGACCGCCGGCTCGGCCTCACCGCGTCGACCGGCACGCTGAGCGCGGACCTGGACGTGATCCTGCCCCTGAGTGCGCTCTCCTCGGTCGAGGGCGATGCGGTGACGCGCTCCTTCTTCGTCCAGAACGGGGTGACGCGGTGGCGCGATGCGCGCGGCTTCCAGCGCAGCGACATCCGCCTCGGCGCGGTGCACCGCCATGCGCTCTTCGAGGAGCCGGGCGACGGGGTCATCGGCGCCTCGATGTTCGTGCAGGAGAACGTCGAGCGGGGGCATGCGCGGCTGGTGACCGGGCTTGAGTACCTGGATCGCTGGGGCCAGGGCTCGCTCACCTACTACATGCCGACGACCGACTGGCGGCCCGGGCACTATGGCTACGAGGAGCGGGCGATCGCGGGGGCGGAGCTTGCCTACAGCGCGGACCTGACCACGACCGTCCACCTGCGCGCCGCTGCCGGCCGCTGGGAGAGCCAGGACGGCTCCGGCGCATGGGCGGAGCGGGCGCGTCTCGGCCTCGGCTGGCAGCCGCATCCGTGGTTCGAGGTGCAGGGCGGCTGGGACGACGTGGGGGCGGGCGACGATTCGGTTGCGCTGCACGCATCTGTCTCGATCCCGCTGGGCGTCCTCGACCGCTCGGACCTGCGCTGGGAGGGCCTCGGCCGCCGCGACCCGGCGTCCCGCGAGGCCGAGGCCGGCACCATCTGGCAATCGGTCGACCATGTCGGACAGATCGACATAGCCGAGCGGGAAATCCACCGCGCCGGCGACGATCCGGACGAGCAGGACTCATCCTCGACGGGCCGCTCGTTCGGCTACGTGTACCGCGTGCCTGAGAACGGGGAGTGAAGAGCATGAGACGGACACCGGCCCTCGCCCTCGCGGGCATGCTCCTCGCCCTTGTCGCGGGGTGCGGCGGCGGTGGTGATAGCGACTTCGAGCCTATACCGGAGCTTAGGGGCACGTACGGCTCGATTTCGGTCAGCTACAACGATTGCGGTTATATCCCCATCGGCGTGTCAACCGGCTATCGAAGTTCGCGCGACGCAGCCGCAGCAGCGATAAGCGAATGCGAAGCCTTCTCCGGCACCAATTGCTTTATTGCCAGGAATTTCGGCACCGCGTACTTCGGTAACAACGATTGCGGTGCGATCGCGATAGGTCGGCGTAGCTCTCAGGGTAGACTTAGGTGCACCGTAACTTCAGGGGGGGCAAATTCGGTATCGGAGGCGGAGTCGCGGGCGCTGAGAGAATGCCTGGCTGACGGCAGATACGATTGTCATGTCCCGACAGTCGCCGGGGGGCGCGTCGGCACGTGTTCCCGCTAGTGGACGCCGGCCCCTTCGCTACCGCTCGGGCTGAGACGACGCCGGCCGCCCGCCGAGGCTTTCACGGCGCGACCTGCCGCCCGGCTACTCTGATCCGTTGCGCGAGGGGACCTGGGTCAGCGCCCGGCCGGAGAGCACGGTGCGCTTGCCGACGCAGCAGGTGGTCTCGAACTCGACCCGGCAGCGCTCCGGGATCAGGCGGTCCACCACCGCGCGCGCCACCACCTCGTCGCCGGGATAGACCGGCGCCGTGAAGCGCAGCGACTGGGAGAGGTAGACGCAGCCCGGCCCCGGCATGCGGGTGCCGATCACCGTCGAGATCAATGCTGCGGTGCACATGCCGTGCACGACCCGGCCCTTGAAGAGCGAGCGTTCGGCGAACTCGTCGTCGAAGTGCAGCGGGTTGGTGTCGCCGGTGAGGTCGGCGAAGAGCCGCATCGCGGAATCGCTGATGACGCGGCTGTAATCCGCACTCATGCCGACCGTCAGATCCTCGTAGAAGTAGCCGGTCCGGGCATTGCCCGGGGCCGCTTCCGCCCGCTGCACCATGATCGAATTCCCTCCCTCGGCGTTGCTGTGCGGCGGGATTGTGCAGTGCAGCAATGAGACTGTAAAGCGCGCGCCTGCGGGATCGCCCCGGCTGCCGCCGGCGCTCCCGGCCGCCGTCCCCCCCGCGCGCGGCCGCCCTGTTCGCCCGTGCGCTCGTTCTGTATATGTGGCGCAGCATTTGAGGCGCTGCATAGGTGGCGCACCGGCCGGGTCGGCACAGGCGGCGCTCCTGCGGGAGCGAGGCTGCGTGCCGTCGGCGCGGCAACAAGCGGGAGGTGAACCGATGGCCAAGTTTCCGACGGTACGTACACCGACGATCGAGGAGGTGCTCGACATCGCCGAGGGCTACGGCATGACGATCACGGTCGAGGATGCGGAATCGTTCCAGGGCCTCATGGCGGGCACGATCGCGTCCTACCACCGGCTCGACGATCTCGACGAGCCCAAGCTGCCGGTAAAATATCCGCGCAGCCCCGGCTACCGCCCGCCGCCCGAGGAGAACCCCTACAACGCCTGGTACTGGAAGTCCGAGGTCAGGGGCGCCAGCCGGGGGCCGCTCAAGGGCAAGAAGGTCGCGCTCAAGGACAATATCTGCCTGGCCGGCGTCCCGATGATGAACGGGGCGACGGTGCTCGAGGGCTACGTGCCCGACATCGACGCGACCGTGGTGACGCGCATCCTCGATGCCGGCGGCACCATCGTCGGCAAGGCCGCCAACACCTATCTCTGCTTCGACGGCGGCAGCGCCACCACCGCCACCGGCATGGTCGATAACCCGCACAAGCGGGGCTACACCTGCGGCGGCTCGTCCGCCGGCAGCGGCGTGGTGGTGCTCACCGGCGAGGCGGACATGGCGCTCGGCGGCGACCAGGGCGGCTCGATCCGCATGCCGGCCTGCTGGAGCGGCATCTACGGGCACAAGCCCACCCATGGCCTCGTGCCCTATACCGGGATCTTCCCCATCGAGCAGACCCTCGACCACACCGGCCCGATGGCGCGCTCGGTGAGCGACGTGGCGGCCCTGCTGCAGGTCATCGCCGGCCCCGACGGGCAGGACCCGCGCCAGATCGGCACCAAGACCCAGCGCTACGTGAGCGCCGTGGACAAGGGCGCCGACGGCATGAAGATCGGCGTCGTGAGGGAAGGCTTCGGCCATCCCGAGAGCGACGAGGCCGTGGACAGTTCCGTACGCGCTGCGGTCCAGCGCTTCACCGAGCTCGGCGCCACGGTGGACGAGATCTCGATCCCCATGCACCTGGACGGGCCGCACATCTGGAACGGCATCGCGGTCGAGGGCGCGACCGCGCTGATGCTGAAGGGCAACGGCTTCGGCACCAACTGGGAGGGCTACTACGCCACCTCGCTGATCGACGCCTACGCGCGCGGCTGGCGCTCGCGGCCGGACGACCTCTCCGAGACGGTCAAGACGGTGATGATGCTGGGCGAGTTCATGCACCGGAACTACCACGGCCGCTACTACGCCAAGGCGCAGAACCTGAGCCGCCGGCTGCGCGAGACCTACGACGCCTCGCTCGCGGAATACGACGTGCTGGCGATGCCGACGCTGCCGATGCTGGCGACCAAGCTGCCGGAGCCGGACTGCACGCGCGAGGAATATGTCGACGTCGCGCTGAACATGCTGGCGAACACCTGCCCCTTCGACGCCACGGGCCACCCGGCCATGACGGTGCCCTGCGGCAAGGCGGAGTCGTCGCCCATCGGCCTGATGCTGATCGGCAAGCGCTACGACGACGCGACCGTGATCCAGGCCGCCGGCGCCTTCGAGAGCCTGGGCGTCTACACGGTCTCGACCGTATAGCCCGCACCCGGCAGCCGGCCCCGCGGGCCGCGCATCTCAGGGGGCGCCTCCCGTCGCGGGCGGCGCCCCTTTCTTCGCGGCCGTATCAAGTGTGGCGAAGTCTATGGTCGGAAAAGGCTTTGTTGTCGCGATCTAATCGCCTGAAAGGAATTGCTTTGCCCAGGGAGCCGATTGTGGTGAATGCATCACGCCATCAAGGACTCTGTCTAGTACATCCGATTGGAGCGGCTCACGGAGCGTCCCAACTTTCAGCAAGTGGGCCTCAGAACGCTGGTTCATCCTAGCGTAGTCTACGCAACTTCTATGTCTAATGAATGGATGATCGCCAACTTCAAGGATGCATGTTTCGTCGCATTTTCTGCGCGTCGTAATAATGGGAACGTACAGAACCTGGCGCCCCTCGGAATGCTCAGGGTCGCTTAGGATTATGCATATATGGTGATTGTCAGGATTTTGATGTGTTCCCGGCAATAGCATCGTGGCGCCTGCGTGAAGAACTCCATCACACATTGTCTTCCAGAATGCCTTCTAATTTCACGAACTCTGAAATCTCGTTGGCAATTTCAGTGGCGTCGTTCTCGCCAATCGCTTCAAATATTTGGCGATAAGAGATTGGTATCCGGGCTTTATCGGTTTCCGTATACTCAGGGCAGTGCTCGTGTGTATAGTTTCTAATCTGAGAGGCCGTTAGTCCCGAGAACTTATTCCAAATCCCGTGTAAAACTTCCATCTCTGCATCACTGATATAATCAAGATCGTCTCTTTCTACTGATTTCACCGCCACAACTATATTTCCGTCTCTCGCAATATATTTGTCCCACAGACTTTCATGAATTATGCCGTTTATACCATTCAATGTACTTGAACAAATAGGACCATGAGGAAGCGAATAATACTCATCAAAGAGCATTGGGTGATGATATTCTGACAAGAACTTCCGCTCAGAAAGGTATACGAGCTTGATGAGCTTCAATTTTTCTATGGTGCCCCCGCTCTGAGTTGCAAAATAGGCGCAAATCTGTGCGGCCTTCTCAGAGCGGAAGCCAGCACTAGGCTGAGCCCAAGGTGGGGCTGTCAGTTCTGGCATCTTTCGAATCCTTCATACCACCCCTTCATTTGTGATGGTCTTTCACCCGCATGCAAAGACTGGCTCGTCGCGCATTGTTGCCGGTGGCTGGATGGTCTTCTGCCGTTCAGTCCCTCCGCGAGTGGCAGCCCACGCCAGCGCCTCAGGCGTGGTGTCGATGTTTACGTCCTCTTCCGTGTCGGCCTTGGTGGGGTGGTGGGCGGCCGGGTCGGTGGCCTTCAGGCGCCGGTCTGACATCGCCTCACTACGTGAAGCCGTGTCCACACGATAGTAGATATATGGTGCCTTAGCACACCTAAGGCACCTAGCCTACTGGAATTCTTCTGTTGCGCTTCATGCTCCCGAACCCATGTTCGGTCACACATAGGTGCCATCACCGGCGGTACGGCAAGAACTCCCTTCGGTACTATTCGACATAGTCTCTCTTTTCTTCTGCTGCTCTCACCCAATCACGGCCGTGGCCTCGACCTCGCAGCGGACATCGGGCGAATAGAGGGCCTGCACGCCCATCAACGTCATCGACGGCGGCGTGTGGCCCGCGAAGAGCTTCCTGTTCGCTTCGTTGACCACCTCGCCCTCCTCCGGCCGGTAGTTGGCGACGTAGGTGTTGAGGCGGACGATGTCGGCCACCGTCCCGCCGGCCTCGGCGAGCACGCGGCGGATGTTCTCGTGCGCCTGGGCGAGCTGGGCGGCGAGGTCCGGCCCGACGGATTCGCTCTTCGCGTTCCAGCCGACCTGGCCCGAGAGATAGATCGTCTTGCCGCCCTCGGCCACCACGGCGTGGCTGAGGCCGTAGGTGAGGTAGTCCGGCACGTTGTCGGGGTTGATGTGGGTGAGCGTGGCCATGGGGTTCTCCGTCCTTGGGGTGGCGCGCGCGGCTCAGGCGGTCTTCTGCTCCGCGAGGTTGAGCTCCGCGATCATCGTCTCGCGCATCTTGAACTTCTGGATCTTGCCGGTGACCGTCATCGGGAACTCGTCCACGAAGCGCACGTAGCGCGGCACCTTGAAGTGGGCGATCTGGTCCTTGCAGAAGGTCTTGATCTCGTCGGCGTTCGCGTCCTCGCCGTCCCGCAGCTTGATCCAGGCGCAGAGCTCCTCGCCGTACTTCTCGTCGGGCACGCCGATGACCTGCACGTCCTGAACCTTGGGGTGGCGGTAGAGGAACTCCTCGATCTCGCGCGGGTAGACGTTCTCGCCGCCGCGGATCACCATGTCCTTGATGCGGCCGACGATGTTGCAGTAGCCGTCCGCGTCGATGGTGGCCTGGTCGCCGGTGTGCATCCAGCCCGCGCCGTCGATCGCCTCGCGGGTCTTCTCCTCGTCGTTCCAGTAGCCGCGCATGACCGAATAGCCGCGCGTGAGCAGCTCGCCCGTCTCGCCGCTCGGCACCACGCGGCCCTCGTGATCGACGACCTTTACCTCGACATGGGGGTGGACCTGGCCCACGGTGGAGACCCTGCGCTCGATCGGGTCGTCCGTCGCCGACTGGAAGCTCACCGGGCTGGTCTCGGTCATGCCGTAGGCGATGGTCACCTCCTCCATGTGCATCTCGCCGATCACCCGGCGCATGACCTCGATGGGACACGGCGAGCCCGCCATGGTGCCGGTGCGGAGCGAGGAGAGGTCGAAGCGCGCGAACTCTGGATGATCGAGCTCGGCGATGAACATGGTGGGCACGCCATAGAGCACCGTGCAGCGCTCCGCCTCGACCGCGCGCAGCACCTCCAGCGGGTCGAACGCCTCGCTCGGGTAGACCATGGTCGCGCCGAAGCAGGCGGACATCAGGTTGCCCATGACCATGCCGAAGCAGTGATAGAGGGGCACCGGGATGCAGACTCTGTCGCGCTCGCCGAGCCGCAGGGTGACGCCGTTGAAGTAGCCGTTGTTGAGGATGTTGTGGTGGCTCAGCGTCGCGCCCTTGGGGAAGCCCGTGGTGCCGCTGGTGAACTGGATGTTGATCGGGTCGTCGAACTGCAGCGCCCTGCCGAGCGCCCGCAGCCGCTCGCGCTCGGCGGCGCCGGCGAGCCCCGGGATCTCGGCGAAGTTGTACATGCCGGCGCTGGCCTCTGCGCCGAGGCGCACGACGGTCTCCAGATGCGGCAGCTTATCCGCCTTCAGCGCGCCGGGCCGGCAGCGGTCGAGCTCCGGCGCGAGGCTGCGGAGCATGTCGAGATAGCGGCTCGACTTGAACGCTTCGGCGGTGACCAGCGCGCGGCACTCGACCTTGTTGAGCGCGTATTCGAGCTCGGCCAGGCGATAGGCGGGGTTGATGTTGACGAGGACGAGCCCGGCCTTCGCCGCTGCGAACTGGGTGAGCGCCCATTCGCTGTTGTTGGGCGACCAGATGCCGATGCGGTCGCCGGGCTCGAGGCCGAGCGCGAGCAGGCCCGCGGCCAGCTCGTCGACCATCTCGTTGAAGGTGCCGTAGGGCCAGCGCACGCCCTGGTAGGGCACGACGAGCGCCTCGTTGTCGGGGAAGCGGGCCGCGGTCTGCTCCAGCTGCGCGCCGATGGTGAGGCCGAGCAGCGGCCGTTCGCTCGCGCCGCTGACGTAGCTCGTGCCCTGCGGGGTCATCGTCCGTCCCTACCTCGTCCGGGCTGCCCGCCGCTGCGGGCAGGGAGCGCCGGTGCCCAGGGGCGGAATCGAACCACCGACACGCGGATTTTCAGTCCGCTGCTCTACCAACTGAGCTACCTGGGCGCTTCCCGGCACGCGCGCCTGTGTATAGGCCACGGCGCGGCGGCTGTCCATGCGCCGGGTACGGTCGTGGGCAGGGTCAGACGGCGAGGTACTGCAGGGCGGCGAAGGCGGCGTAGCCGAGCAGCAGCAGCACGCCGAAGGGCCGTCCCAGCCGGATGCCCGAGAGCATCGCCGCGATCACCAGGCCGGTGATGCCGGCCAGCACCCAGATGTCGACGCGCATGATCTCGTCCGGCACCGGCAGCGGCGTCACCACGGTGACCACGCCCATGATCGCCAGGATGTTGAACACGCTGGAGCCGAGCACGTTGCCGAGCGCGACCTCGGTGTGCTTGCGGTAGGCCGCGACCACGGTGGTCGCGAGCTCCGGCAGCGAGGTGCCGACCGCCACCACGGTGATGCCGATCACGGTCTCGGTAATCCCGAGGCCGCGGGCGATGATGGTGGCGGCGCCCACCATCAGATGCGCGCCGAAGCTGACGGCGGCGAGCCCGAGCAGCGCGGCGAGCCCGGCGAGCCAGATCGGCTTCGGCAGGTGCTGGCGCTCCTCGGCCTCGTGCGCGTGGCGGCCGATCCCTTCCGCGCTGAGACGGCGCTCGTGCCAATAGGAGGCGCCGGTGACCAGCCCGAGCAGGACCAGCATCAGCGCGCCCTGCCAGGCGACGAGGGTGCCGAACGAGATGAACACCACGAGCAGCACGGTCGCGCCGACGAGCACCGCCGCATCCCGCGCCACCGCCCGCCGCGAGACCAGCACCGGCGAGATCGCGATGGCGAGGCCGAGGATGAGCATCAGGTTGGCGATGTTGCTGCCGATCACGTTGCCGAAGGCGATGCCGGTGGAGCCCCGGAGCGCGGCCTGCAGGGTGACCACCAGCTCCGGCATCGAGGTGCCGAAGGCCACCACCGTCGCGCCGATCAGGAGCGGCGAGACGTGAAGCCGCCGGGCGAGCGAGACCGCGCCCCGCACCAGCGCCTCACCGCCCACGAAGAGCAGAATGAACCCACCGATGAGCTGAATATGGGTCAGCGGGTCGAGCATCGGCCCCCGCGGCTGCCGGCGGCGAGCGTGCCGCTCCGCTCCAGGATATAGCGCCCGCGTGGCTGGGTCCGGTCGGCGACGAGCGCGAGCGGAACGCCGAGCCAGCCTTCCAGAACGCCCTCGCCGGGGGCGGCCAGCGCCGCCAGCAGGGCCGGCGCCGCGCGGAGCGTCAGCGCCCGGGCGCCGCTTGCCACCTCGCGCCGGGCCGCGTTCGCCGCCTCGTGGGCCACCGCCTCGAGCCGCACCCGGCGGCCCTCGAGGGCGCCGCCCGCCGGCTCTGTCAGGGCCTCCAGCAGGCTCGGGCCGAGCCGCTGGCGGTTGACCTCCACCACGCCGCCGGCGGTGACGCCGAGCACGCGATGGGGCACCCGGTCGGCCCGGAGCGCGCGCTTCAGGCCGGCGAGCTGGACCTCCCGGCGGCGCGGGGCGCCGCGGCCGGCGAAGTCGATCGCGATCAGCCCGCCGAGGGAGCGGAGGACGATCTCGCGGCCGACGGCCGCGGCGGTCTCTGCCGCGTCGGCGCTGGCTGCCCGGCTCGTGTCCACGTCGATCGCCGCGAGCGCGCGGGTCTCCTCGATCGTGAGCCGGGCGCCGCCGGCAAGCACCACCTCGGGCTCGAGCGCGGCCTGGAGCCGGCCGGCGCAATCGTGACGCTCGAAGAGGGGCGCCGCCACCTGTGCCGCGTCGGCAGGGCCGAGCGCGGGCAGCAGATCGGGCGCCTCGCCGGCCGCCCGCCGGCGCGCCCGCTCGAGCGTCGCGTCGTCGTCGATCGCGATCTTGCGTATGCCTGGGGGCGCGGCGTCGCGCAGCAGCCGGCCCAGCAGGCCCCCGCCATGCCAGAGGCGTCGCGGCGTCGGATCGCGCGCCGTCGCGGCGCGGATCTCCTGCCAGCGCGCAGCCAGCATCGTTGCGGCGGCCGGCACTGCGTCCGGGCAGGCGCCGGCGGCGGCCCTCACCGTCAGCGCACCGCCCGGCACTTCCGTCCCGTCGAGAGCCGCGCGGACGGCACGCCGGGCCGCAGGCTCGCGCAGGCGGCGCGAGAGGGCGATGCCCTGGCCGCCGGGGCGAAAGGCGACGGTGCGGCCGGCCAGCACCGGCCGCCGGCTCGCCCGCGCGCGCTTCCCGCCATGGGCATCGCACACGATCTGCACGGCGAGGGGTGCATCGCCCGGCCCGCGTCCGCCGGCGCCCGGAAGGAAGGCCTCCTCGCCGTCGCCGATGTCGACGATGCAGGCGTCGATGCCCGCCATCCGGCCCAGCACCCGGGCTGCGTGCACGTCGCCGAGGCCGCTCGGGCGCGTATGCCACTCGATGAAGAACGCCGCCGGCACGCCGTCCGCTACCGACGCCGCGCGGATGCCGTAGGGGCTCGCGTCGACGAGCAGCTCCTCCTGCGCCCCGTCGCCTGTAACGTCCCTCATCGCGCCGCTCGTCACGCGTCCGCGCCGGCCGGACGGGGCGGCAGGCCGAGACCGGTCAGCAGCGCGTGGGTCTCGTGCAAGGGCAGGCCCACCACGTTGGAGTAGGAGCCGCCCATGAAGCGGACGAAGGCCGCTGCCCGCCCCTGTATGGCGTAGCCGCCGGCCTTGCCCCGCCATTCGCCGCTCGCCAGATAGTCCGCCACCTCGCCGTCCGAGAGCCGCTTGAAGGCCACGGCGGTGCGTACCAGGCGGCTCGCCGCGCGGCCCGCCGGGTCGATCACCGTGACCCCGCCCCAGACCCGGTGGCGCTTGCCGGAGAGGAGAGCGAGGCAGGCCCGCGCGCTCTCCTCGCTCTCCGCCTTGTCCAGAATACGCCTGCCGCAGGCGACCACCGTGTCGGCGCCGAGGACGAACGCGCCCGGATGGCGGGCAGCGACGGCCGTCGCCTTGGCGTGCGCGAGCCGGGCGGCGTGGGCCTCCGGCCGCTCGCCCGGCCGGGGTGTCTCGTCGAGCGCCGCCGGCTCGACCGCATCCGGCGCGTAGCCGATCTGCTCCAGCAGCGCACGGCGGCGGGGCGACGCCGAGGCGAGCACCAGAGGCGGGCGCGGCGGGGCAGGCATCGTCAGACCACCGGCGGGCGATGCGGGCCGAAGCGCTCGAGCAGCTGCGCCATGAGCCGGTCCCGCACGTCGCGGTAGGCGAGCAGCCTGGCCTCGCGGTTGCCCTCGACGATGCTGGGATCGAGGGTGTGCCAGAACTCGACCTCGCAGTGATCGGCACGGGTGAGCTCGATCGCCCGGTGCTGGGCTTCCGGCGAGAGCGAGACGACCATGTCGAAGGCGCCGCTCTCCAGGTCGTCGAAGGTCTTGGGCCGGTGCTCGCCGATGTCGATGCCGATCTCCGCCATGACCAGTACCGCGAAGGGATCACGGCTGCCGCCGCGCCTGACGCCCGCCGAATCGACGAAGAGACGGGTGCCGAAGAGGCTCTTCATCAGCCCTTCCGCCATGGGCGATCGCACGGAGTTCCACGTGCAGGCGAAGAGGATGCTGCCGGGGAGCCCGCCCATGGCCAGGCCTAGAGCCGGACGTGGAGCGCGTGGACGAGGGTGAAGAGCCGCCGCGCCGTGGTCTCGTCCATGTCGATCGCATCCGCCAGCTCGCTGCGGACGATCTCGGCGCCTTCGTTGTGGAAGGTGCGCCGGCCCATGTCGATCGCCTCGATGCGCGAGCGCGGCGCGGTTCTGATCGCCTCGTGATAGCTGTCGCAGATCGCCGCGTAGTCGCGGAGCGTCTGGCGCAGCGAGGCGAGCAGCAGCACGGCCCGGACCTGTGGCGCGCCGGAGTCGTCCTCCACGTGGAGGAGGAGACGCCCCTCCTCGCGGCCGATGCGTAGCCGGTAAGGGCCGCCCGAGCCTCCGACCGGGGCGAAGTGGTTCTCCTCCAGCAGGTCGTGGATGGCGATCCGGCGTTCGTGCTCGAGATCGGGGCCGCGGCGGAAGCCCGCGCCCGGATCGAGCAGGACGTCGACCAGCCTGGCCGCGCCGGCAGGCTCCTGGCCCATGCGCTCACCTCGACCCGCCGCCGAGCCTGAGCGCCACGGAGAGCGCGTGGGCGTGAAGGCCCTCGGCTTCGGCGAGCGTCACGGCCGCCGGGCCTATCTGCGCGAGGCTCGCGGCGTCGCAGCCGACGAAGGTCGTGCGCTTGAGGAAGTCCAGCGGCGAGAGCCCCGAGGAGAAGCGGGCGCTGCGGGCCGTCGGCAGGACGTGGTTGGGGCCCGCCACATAGTCGCCGATCGCCTCCGGCGTGTGGCGGCCGAGGAAGATGGCGCCGGCGCTGGTCACGGCCTCGGCGAGCCGCGCCGGCTCGGCTACCGCGAGCTCCAGATGCTCCGGCGCGAGCCGATTGACCAGCGGCGGCGCCTCGTCGAGGGAGCGCAGCACGATGACGGCGCCGTGGCGGCGCCAGCTCGCGGCGGCGATGTTCGCGCGCGGGAGCTGCGCCAGGTGCGCCTCCGCCTCCTCCTCCACGCGCGTGGCGAAGGCCGCATCGTCGGTCATCAGGATCGCCTGCGCGTCCGTGTCGTGCTCCGCCTGGGAGAGCAGGTCCGCGGCGATCCAGCCGGGGTCGTTGGCGTCGTCGGCGACGACCAGGATCTCGGAGGGGCCGGCGATCATGTCGATGCCGACGGTGCCGAAGACCAGGCGCTTGGCGGCGGCGACCCAGGCATTGCCGGGGCCGACGATCTTGTCGACCGCCGCGATGGTCTCGGTGCCGTGGGCGAGCGCGGCGATAGCCTGCGCCCCGCCGACCCGGTAGATCTCGGTGACGCCTGCGAGCTCCGCGGCGGCCATGACCACGGGCTCGAGCACGCCGTCCGGCGCCGGCACGACCATGGCGATCCGGCCGACTCCTGCGACCCGCGCGGGGATCGCGTTCATCAGCACGGTGCTGGGGTAGGCGGCGGTGCCGCCGGGGACGTAGAGGCCGACCGCATCCAGCGCCCGCCAGCGCGCGCCAAGCCGGACTCCGGCATCGTCGCGGTAGTCGAGATCGGTCGGCATCAGGCGGGCGTGGAACGCCTCGATCCGCTGCGCGGCGTCCGCCAGCGCGCGGCGCACCGGCTCAGGCGCGGCGTCGGCCCGCGTCGCGACCTCGTCCGCACTAAGCCGGATCGTCTCCGGCGTGAGCGTGACGCGGTCGAAGCGCCGCGTGAAGTCGATCAGCGCCGCATCGCCGCCGTCGCGCACGGCGCCGACAATCGCCGCCGCCTCGCGGTCGACGTCGTCCGCGACCCCCCGCCGGGCCGCGAGCAGGGCGTCGAAGGCCGCCGCGAAGCCGGCGCCCGCGCTATCCAGCCGCCGCGCCATTGACCGCCTCGCGAAAGCGCTCGATCCAGGCCTGGAGCGCGCCGGCCTGTGTCTTGAGCGCGGTACGGTTGACCACCAGCCGGGCGGAGACGTCGGCGATATGCTCCACCTCGACCAGGCCGTTGGCCCTGAGTGTCGCGCCGCTGCCGACCAGATCGACGATCCGGCGGCAGAGCCCGAGCCCCGGCGCCAGCTCCATGGCGCCGTTGAGCTTGATGCACTCGGCCTGCACGCCGCGCGCGGCGAAGTGGCGGCGCGTCACGTGCGGATACTTGGTGGCGACCCGCACGTGGGACCAGCGCGAGGGATCGTCCCCGTCGGCCAGCGCCGCCGGCTCCGCCACCACCATCCGGCAGAGCCCGATGCCGAGATCGAGCGGCGCATAGATCTCGCGGTAGTCGAATTCCATCAGCACGTCGTTGCCGACGACCCCGAGCTGGGCCGCGCCGAAGGCGACGAAGGTGGCGACGTCGAAGCTGCGGACCCGGATCAGGTCGAGCCCGCGCTCCGAGGTGGCGAAACGGAGCTGGCGCGCGCCTTCGTCGGCGAAAGCGTCTTCCGGCTCGATGCCCGCGCGCCTGAGCAGCGGCGCTAGCTCGCGCGCGATCCTGCCCTTGGGCAGCGCCAGCAGCATGCCCTCGCTCACGACACCGCCTCCCGTTCGCCCGCGAACGCCGCGTGCGGCTCCTCCAGATCCTCGAGGCGGCAGTCGAGACGGTCGGCCTCGAGCCAGACCTCGGCGTCGCCCTCGAAGAGAAGCCGGATGACGGCACTCTGCCGGCCGGGTTCGGCGACGATGCCCGCGAGCCGCAGCAGCCGCGTCGGCTGCGCGCGGTCGATGCCGCGCTGCCTGACCGCCGACACCGCGTCGAAGCAGATGGCAGCAGTGGCTTGGCCGGCGGGGCCGCCGGCCTCCCTGCGGCAGCGGCGCACGGCGATCGCCGCGAAGCGCTCGTCTGCAGGCGCGAAGGCCATCTCGCCCACCGCGAAGACGGCGTCCTGCAGGCAGGCGGAGATCACGGCGAGATCGCCGTCATCTTCCGCACGCAGCCTCAGTCGCTCCGGCGCCGTCAATGCGCGACCCGGTCGATCTCGGCGCCGCAGGCCGCGAGCTTGTCCTCGATCCGCTCGTAGCCGCGATCGAGGTGATAGACCCGGTGGACCACCGTCTCGCCTTCCGCCGCGAGCCCCGCCAGCACCAGCGACGACGAGGCCCGGAGATCGGTGGCCATCACCGGCGCGCCGGTCAGCGCCGCGACGCCCCGCACCAGCGCAGATGCGCCGCGCACCGTGATGTCGGCCCCCATGCGGCGCAGCTCCTGCACGTGCATGAAGCGGTTCTCGAAGATCGTCT
>WTGU01000102.1 GCA_011523425.1 Alphaproteobacteria bacterium | reverse complement strand
CTCACCCCGGCCCTCTCCGCCCCTGGGGGCGGAGAGGGCCGGGGTGAGGTGGGGGAGGCTTCGGCCGCACCGCATGCGAACGGGGGGAGCATGCGACAACCGGACGCGACTTCGTCCGGTCGGAATGTGCTCCAGCTCTATCAATGACTTATGCGGTCAAGCGACGGAGATGGGAGCGTCTCTTGTCGATTCATGACATCTCATAGTGCTATAAATAATATAGACTAATTGCAATTCAGTGCCCGTCCATCGTCCGACGGGGCCTCGGTCATGCCGGGGGTCTCCGCGATGGGGCGACGGGCAAGGGAGATCGTGCCGAGCGAGGAGGTACGGACCATGCCGGACACCCCGCCCGCGCTCACCGTCCGCCGCAGCGTCCGGCGCCTGCTCCGCGCCCCCATGCGGCGCCTGGCCGGCCCCGCCTTCCCCCTGAAGCTCGCTTCCCGGCGACTCGGCCTTGCCCTCGTCGCTCTCTTGGTTGTCGGCCTTCAGTTGCCCACCCACGCCGACGCCGCCGGCCCCCTGTCCCTTCGAGACGCACATCGCGCCGTATGGAAAATGCACAACCCCGATGCAGTCCTTGAGCATTACAGCTTCGGAACAGCGACTTTCGTGGGGCCACGACTGGCCGTCACTAACTATCACGTCTTAGATGGTGTTTTAAATCACACCTCATATCAGGACATCGCCCTCTCACAGAAGGGAAGCGCCAGAACCCTCCGAATTCGTCGCATATTGGCCGTGTCCAGGACTTACGACCTCGCCCTCCTTGAAACCACTGTACCCGGCAACGGGTACCTGGAGCTTGCAAGCCATCGGAAAACCTCTCTCGAGCACCTCACACGGCTCACCCTGATAGGCTACCCCAAGGCTTCCTTTCGAACCATGAAGCAAAAGGAGCGAACGCGAGTCCTGTATGAAAGCGAGTGGCATTACTCCATAGCTCTAGAGGCCCCACACCATTATCGGCACAAAGACAGCAAGGGCGCCAGCGGCGGACCCATTCTCAACACTCAGGGGAAAGTTATGGGAGTCATAGCTAGAGCCTCTTATAACCTGATCTTCGGAGTCAAGCTGGAGCATCTCAGGAGCCTCATCCGAGCCGGAACCGGAGCACGACAAGAGCCATGGTGGCTTACCCTCTGCACCAAATACAGATATTTGGGAGACTGCCTCAAGGCCGAGACCGAAAGTCTCCGTCGCCTCGCCGAGCGGGGCCATCCCATCGCCCAATACCGGCTATGGCTCCTGCACGAAGAAAGCGCGTACGGCGTGAGCCAGCTCAAAAAGTCTGCCGATAACGGCTTTGCACCGTCCCTGCTCGACCTTGCCTACTTACTGACCGACGACACAAACAGTGATGACGATGAAAACAGTGACACAAAAAATGCTCAAGCCTTTCACTTAGCGCAACAAGCTGCAGAGCAACAGCTCTCCACAGCTCAAGCCGAGCTTGGCAAAATGTTACTAGAGGGAGCGGGAACGCCAAAGAATAAATCACTTGCCATTTACTGGCTAGAGCAGGCCGCAGACCAGGGCTTGAACAGAGCCAACAAGGCTCTCAATAGGCCTTGACTCCCTGCCGCTTCGCTTTACCAGGGCATGATGCACCGGCGCGGCGGCGCCCTGCCGGCCGGGCCGATGCCGCACCACCAGAGAGCAAGAGGATCGGACCATGCTCGACACCCCGCCCGCGCTCACCATCCGCCGCAGCTTCCAGCGCCCGTCCCGCGCCGCCATCGCCGCGCTCGAAGGCGCGCTGACCGGGCACGTGGCCGATGCGCTGGGCGGGCTCGGCGCCCTCGATGCCGCGATCAAGCCGCTGCCCGGCGCGCCGCCCGCCATGCAGAGCCTGGTCGGCCCCGCCTTCCCCTGCATGAACAGCCCGGCGGACCAGCTCGGGCTGGTCGGCGCGCTGGGCTTCGTGGAGCCCGGCGACGTGCTGGTCGCCGGCACAGAGGGCTATTGCGGCACCGCCGTCCTCGGCGACCTGATGGCGCACATGGCGCTGAACGGGGGCGCGGCCGGCGTCGTCACCGACGGCGCCGTGCGCGACACGCCGGGCATCGTCGGGGTGGGACTCCCGGTCTACTGCGCCGGCGTGAGCCCCAACTCGCCGCAGCGGAACGGCCCCGGCACCGTCGGGCTCGCCATCAGCATCGGCGGCGTCACCGTGAACCCGGGCGACGTGGTGGTGGGCGACGGCGACGGCATCGTCATCGTGCCTGCGGACAAGCTCGACGCCGTGGTGAGCCGGGTGGACGAGATCCGCCGCCAGGAGGCGGTGGTGGAGGCGAGCGTCAAGGACGGCCTCGTCTTCCCCGATTCCTGGCGCGCCTATCTGGAGCCGGGAGCCGCGAACTTCGTCGATTGATCGGGGCGGCGCCATGGAACCCGCGGCTGTGCTCAGGCGCGCGACGAAGGTCGTGCTCTTCGACCTCTACGGCACGGTGGTCGACATCCAGGGCGGGCTGACCGAGGCGGTGACGCCCTATCTCCGGGAGAAGGGCTGGGACGGCTCGCCGCACCGCTTCGTCACCTGGTGGCGGCGCACTCATTTCGAGAACTCGATGATCGATTCGCTCTGCGACCGGGGCCACACGCCCTACCGCGAGATCAGCCACCGCGCCCTCTCCTACGTGATGGATCGCTGCGGCTTCGCCTACGCGGCAGACGACGTGGTGCGGCTGGTGAGCCGGATCGAGACGCTCGAGCCCTTTCCCGAAGTGCCGGCGGCACTGGAGCGGCTGCGTGGCGCGGGCTTCCGCCTCGCCATCCTCTCCAACGGCGACCGCGACATGCTGGCGGCCGCCGTATCCCATGTCGGCATCGGCTTCGACCACGTGATCTCGGTGCAGGAGGCCGCGGCCTTCAAGCCCCACCGGCGGACCTACGCGAAGGCCGCGGAGATCGTCGGAGTCGACCGCTCGGCCTGCCTGCTGGTCGCCAATCACGCCTTCGACTGCATCGGTGCCAAGGCCTACGGCATGCGCACCGCCTTCGTCGACCGGCGCCGCCGGCCC
Organism: Alphaproteobacteria bacterium; assembly: GCA_011523425.1. Taxonomy (GTDB): domain Bacteria; phylum Pseudomonadota; class Alphaproteobacteria; order UBA828; family UBA828; genus WTGU01. Next base: position 3,268 of record WTGU01000102.1, on the reverse strand, counting down.
TTCGGCGAGACCCCGCACCGGCCGGACCTCGTCGTCGAGGACGTGACCGCGCTGGCGGCGGCGCTCGCCTGAGGCGGAGACCCGTGCGCGCGGACCATGCGGATTACATCGTCATCGGCGCCGGCTCGGGCGGGGCGGCGGTCGCGAGCAGGCTCGCGGAGGATGCGCGCAGCCGGGTGCTGCTGCTGGAGGCGGGGCCGAAGGACTCGAACCCGCTGATCCACATGCCGGCGGGCTTCACCCGCCTGCTCACCCATCGCACCCTCAACTGGCGGCGCGTCTCGGAGCCGGTGCCCGGACTCGGCGGCCGGCGCATGCCCTTCCCCGCCGGCAAGGTGCTGGGCGGCTCCAGTGCCATCAACGGCATGCTCTACATCCGCGGGCAGGCGGACGACTACGATGCCTGGCGCGACGCCGGCAACGAGGGCTGGGGCTGGGACGACGTGCTGCCCTACTTCCGCAGGGCCGAGGACCAGCAGCACGGGGAGAGCGAGAGCCACGGCGCGGGCGGGCCCATCGGGGTGAGCGACACACGGCCGAGCAGCCCGGCGTCGAGGCTCTTCCTCGAGGCCGCGGTGCGGAGCGGCCTGCCCCGCCTCGACGACCTCAACACCGGCGATCAGCACGGCATCGCGCTGGTCCAGGGCACGATCAGGAAGGGCCGGCGCATCTCCACCGCTGTCGGCTATCTGCGGTCCGCGGCGGCGCGGAGCAACCTGCGGATCGTGACCGGGGCGCTGGTGGAGCGCATCGTCGTGGACGAGGGCGCCGCGACGGCCGTGGTCTATCGCGACAGGGCCGGCGCCGCGGTCACCGCCAGGGCCGAGCGCGAGATCGTGCTCTGCGCCGGCGCGATCGCCTCGCCCCAGCTCCTGCTGCAGTCGGGCATCGGCGATGCGGCGGCGCTCAAGGCGCTCGGCATCGCGCCGGTGCATCACCTGCCGGGAGTTGGCGAGAACCTGCACGACCATCTGTTCGTCTTCGTGCAGCCCCGGCTGAAGAAGGGGATGCCGACGCTCAACGGCCTGCTCAGCAGCAGCCCGCGGCTTGCGCTGGAGGCGCTGCGCTACGGCCTCTCCCGCTCCGGCGCGCTGGCACTCACCTCGTGCGAGGTCTGCGGCTTTCTCGATTCGACCGGGCAGGGCGGGCGGCCCGATATCGAGATCACCTTCCGCCCGCTCAGCTTCGACCTCCTGCCCGACGGCGGCTGGCGGCCGCACCCCTTTCCCGGCGGCACCAGCTCGGTCTGCGCCACCCGGCCGAAGAGCCGGGGGCGGGTGACGCTCGCGCGCGACGCGGACGACGGGCGGCGGGTCGCGATCCAGCCCAACTACCTGGCGGACGAGGACGACGTGATGAGCCTGGTGCGGGGCTTGCGCATCCTGCGCCGCATCCTCGCCACCGAGCCCTTCGCCTCCTGCCTCGAGGCGGAGCACCGGCCCGGCGCCGACGTGGACAGCGACGAGGCGCTCGCCCGCTACGTGCGGGAGACGGCGAGCACGGTCTATCACCCGGTGGGCACCTGCAGGATGGGCGGCGATGCCATGAGCGTGGTCGACGCGAGGCTCCGGGTCCACGGCATCGCGGGCCTGCGCGTGGCCGACGCGTCGATCATGCCCGCGATCCCGTCCGGCAACACCAACGCGCCCACCATCATGATCGGCGAGAAGGCGGCCGACATGATCCGCCGCGATCACAACTAGAGCGCATCCGTCTTCGACGGATACGCGACAGGCCGCGACCGCGGCCCGCCGCTTATGCGGCGCGCCCGCATCGTGCGCTCCGCGCGCGTGGACGCGCGACGGCGCCGGCCGCAGGCCGGCTGCCGTGAGCGACAAAAAGGCTGGAGCGTTTCCGTGTCAAACGGACACGCTCCAGGGCGTTCGATCGGCGGCTGGCCGCCGTCTTGCTCCGCCTCGGGCAGGGCGTCATAGTGCGGCGATGGAGTGGCGCCAGGCAGCGGAAAAGGAAACGCACCGCGAGGCGGAGGAGCCGCCAGTCCGGGTGTGCGAGCACCCCGCGTGCGACCTGCCGGCGGACCACAAGGCGCCGCGCGCGCCCGACGACCTCCGCTCCTGGCGCTGGTTCTGCCTCGACCATGTGCGCGACTACAACCGCTCTTGGAACTTCTTCGCGGGCTGGAGCCGGCACGACATCGAGCGCTTCCAGCACGACGACGTCACCGGGCATCGTCCCACCTGGCCCTTCTGCCAGGGCCCGGGCGGACCCCGGCGGGAGGATCTGGAGGCGGCGTTCCGTGCCTTCTCGCGCGAGTGGTTCGGCGGCGAGGACGGGCGGGAGGAACGCCGGCGGCCGGGCGGCGATGCGTTCTCCGAGGCGACGCTCGAGGCGCTCGCGCTCTTCGACCTCACGCCGCCCTTCGACCTCGACCAGCTCAAGCGGCGCTACAAGGCGCTGGTCAAGCGGCATCACCCCGACGCCAACGGCGGCTCGCGCGAATCCGAGGAGCTTTTGAAACACATCAATCACGCCTATAACTACCTCAAGCAGGAGTGCTCTTAGCCACGGGCGGGGTCGATCGGACTGGCGCGGAAACGGCCGCCGGTAGCGGCCTTATTTGTGCGGGGAGGAATGCGCGCAATGCAGAAGAGCGAGGCAGAGGCGATGGGCGCCAACGGCGCGGGCCCGGACATCAGGCTTTCCGTCAGCCAGACGTTCGGCATCGACACCGACATGGAAGTGCCGGCGTTCTCGGAGCCCACCGACCACGTGCCGGACATCGACACCGCGTATCGCTTCGATCGCGATACCACGCTCACCATCCTCGCCGGCTTCGCCCACAACCGCCGGGTGATGATCCAGGGCTATCACGGCACCGGAAAGTCGACCCACATCGAGCAGGTCGCGGCGCGCCTCAACTGGCCCTGCATCCGCATCAATCTCGACAGCCACATCAGCCGTATCGACCTGATCGGCAAGGACGCGATCGTGATCCGCGACGGCGTCCAGGTGACCGAGTTTCGCGAGGGCCTGCTTCCCTGGGCGCTGCAGCACCCGACGGCGCTGGTCTTCGACGAGTACGACGCCGGACGGCCCGACGTGATGTTCGTGATCCAGCGCATCCTCGAGGTCGACGGCAAGCTCACCCTGCTCGACCAGAACCGGGTGGTGCGGCCGCATCCCGCGTTCCGCATCTTCTCCACCACCAACACGGTGGGCCTGGGCGACACCACCGGCCTCTATCACGGCACGCAGCAGATCAACCAGGGCCAGATGGACCGCTGGAACCTGGTCGCGACGCTGAACT
>WTGU01000150.1 GCA_011523425.1 Alphaproteobacteria bacterium | reverse complement strand
TCTATCACGGCACGCAGCAGATCAACCAGGGCCAGATGGACCGCTGGAACCTGGTGGCGACGCTCAACTACCTCGACCATAACGAGGAGGTGAAGATCGTGCTGTCGAAGGTGCCCTCCTACGAGACCGAGGAACGCCTCAAGCTGATCCACGCCATGGTCGAGGTGGCGGCGCTCTCGCGCGCGGGCTTCATGGCCGGCGACATCTCCACCGTCATGTCGCCGCGCACGGTGATCCACTGGGCCGAGAACGCGGAGATCTTCGGCGATGTCGGCTATGCCTTCCGCACCACCTTCGTGAACAAGTGCGACGAGATGGAGCGGCCGATCATCGCCGAGTACTTCCAGCGGTGCTTAGGCATGGAGCTGCCCGAGTCCTCGGCGCCGCTACAGCCGAGCGCCTGAGCCGGAGCGCGCCCGGTGGCCCAGGAGGAGACCCCGGTCGAGACCTTCCAGCGGGCCGTTGGCTCGGCGCTCCGCGCGATCGCCGGCGAGAGCGGCGAGGAGCTGCAGGTCTCCTTCGGCGCGGACCAGCCGCAGGTCGCGGGCGACCAGGTCCAGCTTCCGTTCCCGGCGCGCGATCTGAACGCGCTCGACGTGGAGCTCGTGCGCGGCTCGGCAGACGCGCTGGCGCTCAGGCTCCGCTATCACGATCAGGGCGCCCACGTGCGCGAGCAGCCGCGCGGCAGGACGGCGCGCGCAATCTACGACGCGATCGAGCAGACGCGTGTGGAGGCGCTGGGCTCGGGCCGGCTCGCCGGCGTCGCGGCGAACCTCGATTCCGCGCTGGAGCAGCGCTGCCGGCGCAAGGGCTACGACCAGTGCTCGACGCCCGAGGAGGTGCCGATCGCCGAGGCGCTGGCCATGCTCATGCGCGAGAAGCTCACCGGCCGGCTGCTGCCGCAGTCCGCCCGCCACATGGCCGACCTGTGGCGCCCCTGGTTCGAGACCAAGGGCGCCAAGCACACGGCGCGGCTGGTGCGCGCGATCGACGATCAGGACCAGTTCTCCTCGCTCTCGCGGCGCCTCATCAGGGACCTCGACCTGCCGGACGAGGATGCCGAGGATCCCGACGACGCCGAGGACCAGCCGAACCCCGACCAGACGGACGACGACGATTCGAGCCAGCCGGGCGAGGCCGAGCGCGGCGACGACGACGACACCGACAGCGACCGTGAGGCGGACGCCGACGCGAGCGAGGACAGTGAGTCCGACGACGCGACCGACGAGGACGCCGACGCCTCGATGAGCGAGGGCGAGGAAGACGAGGAGGCGGGCCGGCGGCGCCTCCAGCCCGGCGGCGCGCCGGGGAGCAGGGAGCCGCCCTACAAGGCGTTCACCACCCAGTTCGACGAGATAGTCAACGCCGCCGACCTCTGCGACGGTGAGGAGCTGGCCCGGCTGCGCAACCAGCTCGACCAGCAGCTCTCCCAGCTGCACGGCGTCATCAGCCGGCTTGCCAACCGCCTGCAGCGGCGCCTGCTCGCGCGCCAGACGCGGTCCTGGGAGTTCGACCTGGAAGAGGGGCTGCTGGACACCGCACGGCTCTCGCGCGTCGTCACCAACCCGCTCCATCCGCTCTCCTACAAGATGGAGAAGGAGACCTCCTTCCGCGACACGGTGGTGACGCTCCTCATCGACAACTCGGGCTCCATGCGCGGCCGGCCGATCATGGTGGCCGCCATGAGCGGCGACATCCTGGCGCGGACGCTGGAGCGCTGCGGCGTGAAGGTGGAGATCTTGGGCTTCACCACCCGCGCCTGGAAGGGCGGCCAGTCGCGTGAGCGCTGGCTGGCCGAGGGGCGCACGCGCAATCCCGGGCGCCTCAACGACCTCCGCCACATCGTCTACAAGAACGCCGACGAGCCCTGGCGCCGGGCGCGGAAGAGCCTCGGCCTCATGCTGCGCGAGGGCCTGCTCAAGGAGAACATCGACGGCGAGGCGCTGCTCTGGGCGCACGAACGCCTGCTGGACAGGACCGAGGAGCGGCGCATCCTGATGGTCATCTCGGACGGCGCGCCGGTCGACGACAGCACGCTCTCGGTCAACGCGCGCAACTACCTGGAGCGGCACCTGCGCTCCGTGATCGACTGGGTCGAGACCTTCTCGCCGGTCCAGCTTCTCGCCATCGGCATCGGCCACGACGTGACCCGCTATTACCGCCGCGCCGTCACGCTCACCGACGCCGAGCAGCTCGGCGGCACCATGACCGAGAAGCTCGCCGAGCTCTTCGACGAGACCCCGCAGACCGAGCGCGCCTTCGAAGCCCGCCCGCGGCTCAGGAGCGCATAGAGCGCATCCGTCTTTGACGGATACGCGACAGGCCGCGACCGCGGCCCGCCGCTTATGCGGCGCGCCCGCGCAGGCGCCGGCCGCAGGCCGGCTGCCGTGAGCGACAAAGAGGCTGGAGCGTTTCCGTGTACGACGGATACGCTCGGGGAGGGCCGACCGCCTCTCCGCTTACGCCAGGTGGGCGGCGAAGAAGGCCAGCGTCCGCTGCCAGGCGAGGGCGGCGTCCGCCTCGTCGTAGCGGGCGCTGGTGGGGTTGGCGAAGGCGTGGTCGGCCTCGTACCAGTGGTTCTCCGCGCTCTTGCCGGCCGCCGCCATCTCGCCCTCGAAGCCCTCGACCATCTCCTCGTTGATCCACCTGTCGCGCGTCGCGAAATGGCCCAGCACGGGGCCGGCGAGGGAGGCGAGCTGCGCCCGCGTCCTCTTCACGTTGCCGTAGTAGACGACGGTGGCATCGACCGGGGCCGCGAGCGACGCGTTGAGCGACCAGCGGCCGCCGAAGCACCAGCCGACGGTGCCGACCTTGCCGGTGCCGCTCTCGTGGCCCCGGAGCCACTCGATCCACGAGGCGCAGGTGTCGGTGGCGGCCTCCGGCCGGACCCCGATCGCCAGCTCCCGCGCCACGGCGGGATCGGCGGTGACGTTGCCGTCGTAGAGATCGATGGCGAGCGCCAGGTAGCCGGCGTCGCCGAGCGCGGCCGCGACCGACTTGATCTGGTCGTTCAGCCCCCACCACTCGTGCACCAGCATCACGGCGGGCGCCGGCGGCGCCGCGGGCCGGGCGAGCGCGGCGGAGATGTCGCGCCCGCCTGCGCTGGAGATGGTGACGGTCTCCAGCCCCGCGGCGGCGGCCCGGGCGAGGCGGCGGTCGGCGAGGACCGTCGCGAGCGGCAGCCCCGCGAGGCCGATCAGGAGGTCACGTCTTGCGAGTCCCATGGCGCATCGTCCTCCGTTGCGCGGTCGAGGCGCCCATGGTCGGGCGCGCACGCGCCGCGCGCAAGGCGCGATCCGCGCGGCCGGTTGCTTTCTCCGCCCGGCGCGGCCCTGTATCCTCGCGCGGCTTCAGCGGAGGAGGGCCATGGCGAGCTCGGTCGAGGCGCGAGACATCAGCCGCAGGCGCGGCGCCGGCGCGCAGCTCAGGCGCGAGGAGGACCCGGCGAAGCGCGCTGCCACCGGCGGCGATGCGCTGGTCGCGACCCTTCTCGACCATGGCGTCGACACGGCGTTCGGCGTGCCGGGCGAGAGCTACCTCGCCGTGCTCGAAGCGCTGCGGGACGCGCGCGAGCGGCTCCGCTTCGTCGTCACCCGCCACGAATCCGGCGCCACCTTCGCCGCCTGCGCCTACGGCCGGCTGGCGCGCAAGCCGGGCGTCGCCTTCGTCACCCGCGGGCCCGGCGCCACCAACGCCTCCATCGGCATCCACACGGCCCGCCAGGATTCGGTGCCCCTGCTCCTCTTCATCGGCCAGGTGCCCTCCGGCCAGCGCGGCCGCGAGTCCTTCCAGGAGATCGACTATCACCGCATGCTGGGGCCGATGGCCAAGGCGGTATTCGAGCCCCGGACGCCCTCGGCGGTGGCCGCTGCAGTCGCCGAGGCTCACGCCATCGCCATCGACGGCAGGCCGGGCCCCGTCGCCATCGCGCTGCCCGAGGACGTGACCGAGGGCGCGGCCGGCAATGCGCCGCCGCCGATGCGGCACCCAGGGCGCGCGAGGCCGCCTGCGCCGGAGGCGATCCGGGACATCGCCCGGCACCTCGCTCAAGCCCAGCGCCCGGTGGTCATCGCCGGCGAGATGGTCGGATTCGAGGGCGCCAACGAGGCGCTCGCCGCCTTCGCCGAGGCCCACGGCTGCGGCGTGCTCAGCTCCTTCCGCCAGCAGGGGGTGCTGCCGTGCGCCCACCCCGCCTATCTGGGAACCCTCGGCCTCGCGCTGCCGCCCTACCAGGAGGTGCTGCTGGCGGAGGCCGATCTGGTGCTGGCCATCGGCACCCGGCTCGATCTCGCCACCACCCTCGACGACCGCGTGATCGAGGAGGCCCGCTCCACGATTCACGTCTACCCGGATGACGACGCGCTGGCCGCGGCCGGCTGCGGCCTGCAGGTCTCCGCCGATGTCGCGCCGGTGCTGGAAAGTCTCGCGGCTGCCGCATCGGAGGCGTCGCCGGCGCCCAGGCTCGCTTGGCGGGCCGCACAGCGCGCGGCGTTCGACGCCTTCCGGCTGGAGGCCGCCGCGCCCGCGCTGGGCGCGGTCGACCTCGCCGCCGTGGTGCAGACGCTGGCGGAGCGCTTGCCCCGGGATGTGACCGTCGTCAACGATGCCGGCAACTTCTCCACCTGGCTGCTGCGCCACTTCCCCTACGAGCATCCGCTCTCCCAGGCCGCGCCGGCGGTGGGCGCCATGGGCTATGCCGTGCCGGGCGCCATCGGCGCGCAGCTCGCCCGGCCCGGCAAGCGGGTGGTCGCGCTCGCCGGCGACGGCGGCTTCGGCATGACCGGGCAGGAGCTCATCACGGCGGTGGCCAACCGGCTGCCGATCGTCGTGCTGGTCTGCGACAACGGCGGCTACGGCACCATCGCCATGCACCAGTACAACCGCTACGGCACGGATGCGACCTACGGCATCGCGCTGCACAGCCCGGATTTCGCGGCCGCGGCCCGGGCCTGGGGCGCCGCTGCCTGGACGGTGGACGAGACCCGGGCGTTCGCGCCCGCGCTGGAGCAGGCGCTTGGCGCCGACGGGCCTGCGCTGATCCACCTCAGGACCGACATGCGCGACCTCGCCGCCTCCGGCGCCAAGATGCAGTGACGATGGCCGCCGCCGGCGAGACTGACGAGGCGGACGACGCCGGAACGGAGGGCGCGGAGGGGAACGGCACGCCGGCCGGGACCTCGGACGAGGCTTCCGACGAGGCCGCGGTCGAGGCACACGTTCTCAGCTCGATCGCCCAGGTGACGGCCGCCGACTGGGACCGCTGCGCGGGCGCCGACAACCCCTTCGTCCGCCACGCCTTCCTCTCGGCACTGGAGGAGAGCGACTCGAGCGCGGACGAGACCGGCTGGCACCCCCGGCACATCGTCCTCAAGAGCAGTGCCGGCGCCGTCCTCGGCGCGGTGCCGATGTACCTCAAGAGCCACTCCTACGGCGAATACGTCTTCGACCACGGCTGGGCGGACGCGTTCGAGCGCGCGGGCGGGCGCTACTACCCCAAGCTGCAGGTCTCGGTGCCCTTCACGCCGGTGACGGGGCCGCGCCTGCTGGCGCCGGCGGGACCGCAGGCGGACGCGGTGCGCCAGGCGCTGCTCTCCACCTGCGTCGGCCTCTGCGACCAGGCAGGCGTCTCCTCGCTGCACGTCACCTTCCCCCCCGAAGACGAGTTCGATCTGATGGGCGAGGCGGGGCTCCTGCAGCGCACCGGCATCCAGTTCCACTGGCTCAACGAGGGCTACGGGAGCTTCGACGACTTCCTGGCCACGCTGGCCTCGCGCAAGCGCAAGCAGATCCGCAAGGAGCGGCAGGCGGTCGCCGACGCCGGGCTTACCATCCGGGCGCTCTCCGGGCCCGAAATCGAGGAGCGCCACTGGGACGCGTTCTTCGCCTTCTATCAGACGACGGGCAGCCGCAAGTGGGGGGTGCCCTACCTCACGCGCAGCTTCTTCAGCCTGCTCGGCGAGCGGATGGCCGAGGCGGTGGTGCTGGTGATGGTCGAGCGGGACGGCCGGCCCATCGCCGGGGCGCTCAATCTCGCCGGCGTCGATACCCTCTACGGCCGCAACTGGGGCTGCGTCGAGGAGCACCGCTTCCTGCATTTCGAGGCCTGCTACTACCGCGCCATCGACCACGCCATCGCCCGCGGGCTGAAGCGCGTGGAGGCCGGCGCCCAGGGGCCGCACAAGCTCGCCCGCGGCTACCTGCCGGTGCCGACCTATTCCGCCCACTGGGTCGCCGATCCCGGCCTGAGGGAGGCGGTCGCCCGCTATCTGGACCACGAGACGCGGGAGATCGATCGCGAGATCGCCGTGCTCGAGCGGCACGGCCCCTTTCGCCAGGGCGGCGACGGGGCCTGAGGGGGAAGGG
>WTGU01000069.1 GCA_011523425.1 Alphaproteobacteria bacterium | reverse complement strand
GGGCGGACGCACCGTCGGCGCCGGCGTCGTCGCAAAAATCGTCGATTAGAGCGCGGCGGATACGGACAAGGACCGGGCAGGCACGATGGCGATCGACAGCCAGAATATCAGGATCCGCCTCAAGGCGTTCGATCACCGCGTGCTCGACGCGTCCACGAGCGAAATCGTGAACACGGCGAAGCGCACCGGCGCCCAGGTGCGCGGGCCCATTCCGCTGCCGACCCGGATCGAGAAGTACACCGTGCTGCGCTCGCCCCACATCGACAAGAAGTCGCGGGAGCAGTTCGAGATCCGCACCCACAAGCGGCTGCTCGATATCGTCGACCCGACGCCGCAGACCGTCGATGCGCTCATGAAGCTCGACCTCGCCGCCGGGGTCGACGTCGAGATCAGGCTCTAGAGGGCGTCATGGCCGGCCAGGTGTCAGCGCGCAGGCGCACGGGCGTGATAGCCGAGAAGCTCGGCATGTCCCGCGTCTTCAACGACGACGGCGAGCATGTGCCGGTCACGGTGCTGCGCGTGGACGGTTGCCAGGTCATCGCCCAGCGGACCCGCGAGCGCGGCGGCTACGTGGCGCTGCAGCTCGGCGCCGGCCGCGTCAAGGTCAAGAACACCAGCCGCGCGCTGCGCGGCCACTTCGCCAAGGCGCGCATCGAGCCCAAGCGCCACGTGGCCGAGTTCCGCGTCAGCGAGGATGCGCTCGTGGACGTGGGCGCGACGCTCAGCGTCGATCACTTCGCCACGGGCCAGTTCGTCGATGCGGTCGGCACCTCGATCGGCAAGGGCTTCGCCGGCGGGATGAAGCGGCACAACTTCTCGGGCCTGCGCGCGAGTCACGGGGTCTCGGTCTCGCATCGCTCCCACGGCTCGACCGGCCAGTGCCAGGATCCGGGCAAGGTCTTCAAGGGCAAGAAGATGGCGGGCCATCTGGGGCACGCGCGCGCAACCGTGCAGAACCTCGAGGTGGTGGCGACGGACACGGCGCGCGGCCTGATCATGGTCAAGGGCGGCGTACCGGGGCCGAAGGGCGGCGTCATCCTGCTCTCCGACGCCAAGAAGCGCCCCCTGCCGGAGGACGTGCCGTTCCCGGCGGGGATCGAGGTGGCGCCGGAGGCAGACGAGCGCGCGCCCGAGGAGGCCGAGACGCCTGAGGAGGATGTCGGCGAGACGTCCGCCGAGAGCGCTGCGGACGGCGCAGGGGAGGAGTCGTCGTGAAGGTCGACGTCATCGACCTCGACGCCAAGCAGGTCGGCGAGATCGAGCTCGCCGAGGCTGTGTTCGGCGCGCCCGTGCGGCCCGACCTGATGCACCGCACGGTGCGCTGGCAGCTCGCCAAGCGGCGCGCCGGCACGCACAAGACCAAGTCGGTGGCGGAGCTTCGCGGCTCGACCCGCAAGCCCTTCAAGCAGAAGGGAACGGGACGCGCGCGGGCCGGCACGCGGCGGGCGCCGCATCATCGGGGCGGCGTGGCGATCTTCGGCCCCGTGCTGCGCGACCACGCGCACAAGCTGCCCAAGAAGGTCCGCAGGCTCGCGTTGAAGTCCGCGCTGTCGGCCAAGCAGGCGGACGGCAAGCTCTCCGTCGTGGAGTCCCTCGCGCTCGGCTCGGCCAAGACCCGGGTGCTCGCCGAGCGGCTGGCGGGCCTCGGCTGGTCGTCGGCGCTGGTGATCGACGGCGACGAGGTCGACGCCGATTTCGCGCTTGCGGCGCGCAACCTCACCGAGGTCCAGGTGCTGCCGCAGCAGGGCGCCAACGTCTACGACATCCTCCGCCGGGATCGGCTGGTGCTGACCCGCAAGGCGGTGGAGACGCTGGAGGCGCGGCTGACATGAGCGCCGAGCCGAAGGAGCGCTGGTACGACGTGATCCTCGGTCCGGTGGTGACCGAGAAGTCGACCCAGGGCAGCGAGTACAACCAGGTCACCTTCAAGGTGCGCACCGACGCCAGCAAGCCGGAGATCAAGGAGGCCGTCGAGGGTCTGTTCGAGGTGAAGGTGACGAAGGTCAACACCCTCATGGTCAAGGGCAAGGTGAAGCGCGGCCGGGCCGGACGGCTGGGCAGGCGTTCGGATTGGAAGAAGGCGACGGTCTCGCTGGGCGAAGGCGATTCGATCGACGTGATGACCGGGCTCTAGGGCGATGGCACTCAAGCACTACAAGCCGACCACGCCGGGGCGCCGCCAGCTCATCCTGGTGGACCGCGCCGACCTGTGGAAGGGCAAGCCGGTCAAGGCGCTCACCGAGGGTCTCAGCCAGAAGGGCGGGCGCAACAGCGACGGCCGCATCACCATGCGCCATCGCGGCGGCGGGCATAAGCGCCGCTACCGCAAGATCGACTTCAAGCGGCGCAAGTTCGACGTGCCGGCGACGGTGGAGCGTCTGGAGTACGACCCCAACCGCTCCGCCTTCATCGCGCTGATCCGCTACGAAGACGGCGAGCAGGCCTACATCCTGGCGCCGCAACGGGTCTCGCCCGGCGACAAGGTGGTCTCCGGCGACCGCTGCGATATCAGGCCCGGCAACGCGATGCCGATGAGCAACATCCCCGTCGGCACAATCATCCACAACATCGAGATGAAGCCGGGGAAGGGCGGCCAGATCGCGCGCTCGGCCGGCAACTACGTGCAGCTCGTCGGCAAGGACCAGGGCTACGCCCTGCTCAGACTCCCTTCCGGCGAGCAGCGGATGGTCCACGCGCGCTGCATGGCAACCATCGGCGCGGTCTCGAATCCGGACAATCAGAACACCAACCAGGGCAAGGCCGGCCGCATGCGCTGGAAGGGCCGCAGGCCGTCGGTGCGCGGTGTCGCCATGAACCCGGTCGACCATCCCCACGGCGGCGGCGAGGGGAAGTCCTCGGGCGGGCGGCATCCGGTCACCCCCTGGGGCGTGCCGACCAAGGGCAAACGCACCCGGCGCAACAAGAGAACCGACCGCTTCATCATGCGGCGCCGGGGCAAGAAGTAGGGCGGGGGACAGTCGATGGCACGTTCCGTGTGGAAGGGCCCCTTCGTCGACGGCTATCTGCTGAAGAAGGCCGAGGAGGCGCGGGCGAGCGGCCGCAAGGACATCATCCGCACCTGGTCCCGGCGCTCGACGATCCTGCCGCAGTTCGTCGGACTCACCTTCGGGGTCTACAACGGGCGGAAGTTCCTGCCCGTTCTGGTCAACGAGAACATGGTCGGCCACAAGTTCGGCGAGTTCTCGCCGACGCGCGTGTTCCACGGCCATGCCGGCGACAAGAGGGCGCGGCGGGGCTGAGCATGGGCAAGGAATCGCGTCCCCGGCGGCTCGGCGAGGCCGAGGCCCAGGCCATGGTCCGGAACCTGCGGATCAGCCCGCAGAAGCTCGGCCTGGTCGCCGCCACCATTCGCGGCCGCAAGGTGGACGAGGCGCTGATCACGCTGGCCCATTCGCGCCGCCGCATCACCGGCGACGTGCGCAAGTGCCTGCAGTCGGCGATCGCCAACGCAGAGAACAACCACGAGCTGGACGTGGACCGCCTGGTCGTCGCCGAGGCGACGGTCGGCAAGGGTCTCGTGATGAAGCGCTGGCGCCCGCGCGCGCGCGGACGGGTCGGGCGCGTGATGAAGCCGTTCAGTCATCTCACCATCGTCGTGCGCGAACGCGCGAAGGGGGCCTGATGGGCCAGAAGGTCAATCCCGTCGGGCTGCGCCTCGGCATCAACCGCACCTGGGATTCGCGCTGGTATGCCGATGACGACTATGCCCAGCTGCTGCACGAGGATCTGCAGATCCGCGGCTTCCTCTTCAAGCGGCTGAGCCAGGCGGGGATCGGACGCATCGTCATCGAGCGGCCCGCCAAGAAGGCGCGCATCACGATCCATACCGCCCGGCCCGGCGTGGTGATCGGCAAGAAGGGCGCGGACATCGAGCGGCTGCGCACCGACATCACCGGGATGACAGGCAGCGACGTCCATCTGAACATCGTCGAGATCCGCAAGCCCGAGATCGAGGCCAAGCTGGTGGCCGAGAACATCGCCCAGCAGCTGGTGCGCCGGGTGGCGTTCCGCCGCGCCATGAAGCGGGCCGTGCAGTCGGCGATCAGGCTCGGCGCGCAGGGCATCCGCATCAACTGCGGCGGCCGGCTCGGTGGCGCGGAGATCGCGCGGACCGAGTGGTATCGCGAGGGCCGGGTTCCGCTCCACACCCTCAGGGCCGACGTCGACTTCGGCCTCGCCACGGCGCGCACCGCCTACGGCACCTGCGGCGTCAAGGTCTGGGTGTTCAAGGGCGAGATCATGGCGCACGACCCCATGGCGCAGGACAAGCGCGCCATGGAGCAGGCCACGCCCCGCTAGGCCCCGCCAGGACCGGATCATGCAGCAGCCGAAATCGACCAAGTACCGCAAGGCCCACAAGGGCCGCATCCATGGCAATGCCAAGGGCGGCACGCAGCTCAATTTCGGCGCCTACGGGCTCAAGGCGATTTCGCCCGGCCGTATCACCGCGCGCGAGATCGAGGCCGGCCGGCGCACCATCACACGCCACATGAAGCGCACCGGCAAGATCTGGATCCGCGTGTTCCCCGACGTGCCCGTCTCCACCAAGCCCGCCGAGGTGCGCATGGGCAAGGGCAAGGGCACGCCGGAATACTGGGTGGCGAAGGTGAAGCCGGGCCGCATCATGTTCGAGGTCGACGGCGTGCCCCGCAGCGTCGCCGAGGAGGCGTTCCGGCGGGCGTCGGCGAAGTTCAGGGTGCGGACCAAGGTGATCGCGCGCCTCGGCGAGGGGGCGTCGTGATGAACGGCGTGGAGATTCGCCTCAAGACCGACGACGAGCTCAGGACGATGCTGCTCGACCTGAAGAAGGAGGCGTTCAACCTGCGCTTCCAGCGGGCGTCGGGGCAGCTCGAGAATACCGCGCGCATGCGTGCCGTCAGGCGCGACGTGGCCCGCATCAAGACGGTCGTCGCCGAGCGCAGGCATGCGCAGGGCGCGGCGGCTGGGAGCGACGGGTGAGGACGATGGCTGAAGGAGGCTCGGCATGCCGCGCCGTGTAATGCGGGGCACCGTGGTCGGCGACAAGGCGGACAAGACCGTCATCGTCCGCGTCGATCGCCGCGTCATGCACCCGCTCTACAAGAAGGTCGTGCGCCGTTCCAAGCGCTACGCCGCGCACGACGACGGCAACAGGTGCAAGGTGGGCGACATCGTGCAGATTCGCGAATGCGCGCCGATCTCCAAGCGCAAGCGCTGGATCGTCCTCGACGATGCCGGCGCGGCGCAGGGCTGAGCGTTCCGGCGCTGAGCGGAAGGAGCGGGTGCCATGATTCAGATGCAGACGAATCTGGACGTCGCCGACAACTCCGGTGCCCGGCGCGTGCAATGCGTCAAGGTGCTCGGCGGGTCGAAGCGCAAGACCGCCTCGGTCGGCGACACGATCGTGGTCACCGTCAAGGAGGCGATCCCGCGCGGCAAGGTGCGCAAGGGCGAGCTTCACCGCGCCGTCATCGTGCGAACCGCCAAGGAGATCCGCCGCCCGGACGGCAGCGCCATCCGCTTCGACAGCAACGCGGCGGTGCTCATCACCGCGCAGGGCGAGCCGATCGGGACCCGCATCTTCGGGCCGGTGACCCGCGAGCTCCGCGCCCGCCAGTACATGAAGATCATCTCACTCGCGCCCGAAGTGTTGTGAGCGGCCATGCGCAAGAGAAAAATTCGCAAGGATGACGAGGTGATCGTCCTCACGGGCCGCGACAAGGGAAAGCGCGGCGCCGTGCTCAGGGTCGTCACCAAGACCGACCGGGTGCTGGTCGAGGGCGTCAACGTGACCAAGCGCCACGTCAAGCCCAGCCAGGGCGACCCTCAGGGCGGCATTGTCGAGCGCGAGGCGCCGATCCATATCTCCAACGTCGCCCTGATCGATCCGGCGAGCGATCGCCCCACCCGGGTCCGCTACAAGACCCTCGAGGACGGGCGCAAGGTGCGTGCCTCGACCCGCTCCGGAGAGGTGATCGATGTCTGAGGCCAACGGCACGAGCCGGCTCAAGGCGCTCTACGAGAGCGAGGTCAGGCCTCAGCTCATGGAGCAGTTCGGCTACGTCAACGCGATGCAGGCGCCGAGGCTCGAGAAGATCGTGCTCAACATGGGCGTGGGCGAAGGCGCGGCCGACAACAAGAAGATCGAGGCGGCGGTCCAGGACATGACGCTGATCGCCGGCCAGAAGCCGATCATCACCCGGGCGCGCAAGTCGGTCGCCGCGTTCAAGGTGCGCACCGGCATGCTGGTCGGCTGCAAGGCGACGCTCAGGCGGGAGAGGATGTACGAGTTCCTGGACCGCTTGGTCACCATCGCGCTCCCCAGGGTGCGCGATTTCCGCGGGCTTTCGGGACGCGCGTTCGACGGCCGGGGCAACTATGCGCTGGGCCTCAAGGAGCAGATCGTCTTTCCCGAGATCGACTACGACAAGGTGGACCAGGTGCGCGGGATGAATGTCGTCATCTGCACGACGGCGAGGAACGACGACGAGGGCCGGTCGCTGCTCGCCGGCTTCGGCATGCCGTTCACAGGCCACTAGGCGCGGAGGAGCCGGGCACGGAGATGGCAAAGAAGAGCACCATCGAGAAGAACAACAGGCGCCGCCGCCTCGCCAAGCGGGATGCCGCCAAGCGCGCCAGCCTGCGCGCCATCGTGCGCGACCGCTCGCGCCCGGCGGAGGAGCGCTTCGCGGCGCAGCTCAAGCTGGCGCAACTACCGCGCAACGGGGCTCAGGTGCGGGTGCGGAACCGCTGCGGGCTGACCGGCCGGCCGCGCGGCACCTATCGCAAGTTCGGCCTGTCGCGCATCGCGCTCCGCGAGCTCGCCTCGGCGGGCCAGGTGCCCGGCATGGTCAAGTCGAGCTGGTGAGGCCGAAGCCATGATGACCGATCCGCTCGCGGACATGCTGACCCGGATCCGGAACGGGCAGCAGGCGCGCAAGTCCGCCGTCCTGTCGCCGGCGTCCAGGCTGCGCGGCGCCGTGCTCGATGTGCTCACGCGCGAGGGCTACATCCGCGGCTACGAGCCGGCGGAGACGGACGGCGGCAAGCCGGCGTTCTCGATCGAGCTGAAGTACCAAGAGGGTCGCCCGGTGATCGCCGAGCTGCAGCGGGTGTCGAAGCCGGGCAGGCGTGTCTATTCGGGTATCAAGGACCTGCCCCGCTACTATGGCGGGCTCGGCATCTCCATTCTCTCCACGCCGCGCGGCGTGCTCTCCGACAACGAGGCGCGCCAGCAGAATGTGGGCGGCGAAGTGCTCTGCCGGGTCTTCTGAGATGTCCCGCGTCGGCAAGAATCCGGTTCCGATCCCCGACGGCGTCGAGGTGACGATCGACGGCGCCCTTGTCTCCGTGGCGGGCAAGCTCGGCCGCCTCGACGGGCGCATCGCGCCGGAGGTGAGCGCGGCGCTCGACGACGGCAAGGTCGTGGTCACGCCGCACGGCGAGGGCAAGCGCGCGCGTCAGATGTGGGGGCTCGCCCGGAGCGTCATCAACAACATGGTGGTGGGCGTCAGCCAGGGCTTCCACAGGGACCTGCAGATCGAGGGTGTCGGCTACCGGGCCCAGGTCGCGGGCCGCACGCTCACGCTCGATCTCGGCTACAGCCACAGGATCGAGTTTCCGATCCCCGACGGCATCGAGATCACCTGCGAGCGGCCGACGGCGATCAGGGTCGCCGGCGCCGACCGCCAAGCGGTCGGTCAGGTGGCCGCGGAGATCCGCGCCTTCCGCAAGCCGGAACCCTACAAGGGCAAGGGCATCCGCTACGTCGGCGAGTACGTCCGGCGCAAGGAGGGCAAGAAGAAGTAGCCATGAGCAAGAGCGACTTCGATAAGCGGAAGCAGCGGGTGCGGTTCAAGCTGCGCACCGCCGGGGGCGGCAGGCCCCGGCTTTCGGTCTTCCGCTCCAACCGCCACATTTACGCCCAAGTGATCGACGATAGAGCGGGCAGGACGGTCGCCGCGGCCTCGACGGTGGAAGGCGGGCTGCGCGGCCAGAGCGGAGCGGACCGCGCGGCCGCAGGCCGCGTCGGCGCCTTGATCGCCGAGCGTGCGCTGGCCGCCGGTCACAAGGAAGTGGTCTTCGACCGCGGGGGATATCAGTATCACGGGCGCGTGCGCGCGCTCGCCGAGGCGGCCCGCGAAGGCGGCCTCTCTTTCTAGGGGGAAGGGCCCACTATGGCACGACCATCCATGGATCGCGGCGGCCGCGGGCGGGAGCGGGACAGGGACCGCGAGGAGCCCGAGCTTCTCGACAAGCTGGTCAGCATCAACCGTGTCGCCAAGGTGGTGAAGGGCGGCCGGCGCTTCGGCTTCTCGGCGCTCGTCGTCGTGGGCGATCAGCGCGGGCGCGTCGGCGGCGGCTCGGGCAAGGCGCGCGAGGTGCCGGAGGCGATCCGCAAGGCGACCGAGCAGGCGCGCCGGCGCATGATCCGCGTGCCGCTGCGCGAGGGGCGCACCCTGCACCACGATGTCCAGGGGCGCTTCGGGGCGGGCAAGGTGATCGTTCGCGCCGCACCGCCCGGCACCGGGATCATCGCGGGCGGCCCGATGCGCGCCGTGTTCGAGATGCTGGGCGTGAAGGACGTGGTCGCCAAGTCGGTCGGCACCTCCAATCCGCAGAACATGGTCAAGGCGACGTTCGATGCGCTGGGGCGCTGCCATTCCCCCCGCGCCGTCGCGGCCAAGCGCAACCGGACGGTGAGCCAGATCTTCGGCCAGGACGAGTCCGCTGCGGCCGACAAGGGGCAGGAGTAGGCGATGGCGGGACCTGCGGCCGAGGCCAAGGCGCGCAAGGTGCGCGTCACCCAGATCGGCAGTCCGATCGGCCGGCCGGCGAAGCAGCGCGCGACGCTGATCGGCCTCGGCCTCAACAAGATGCACCGGAGCCGCGTTCTTGAGGACACGCCCGCCGTGCGCGGGATGATAGACAAGATTTCGCATCTCGTGCGGGCCGAGCCGGTGGAGGCGGAGGCGGAGTGATGCGGCTGAACGAGCTCAAGGACCGCGCGGGCGCGTCCAAGAAGGGACGGCGGCTCGGCCGCGGCATCGGCTCGGGCCGGGGCAAGACCTCGGGTCGCGGCCACAAGGGCCAGAAGTCGCGGGCGGGCGTCGCCCTCAAGGGCTTCGAGGGCGGGCAGATGCCCCTCTACCGGCGTCTGCCCAAGCGGGGCTTCACCAACGCGCGCTTCCGCAAGACCTTCGAGACCGTCAACATCGGCCGCCTGCAGGAGGCGATCGAGCGCGGCAGGATCGATGCCGGCGCGCCCGTGACCGAGGCGGCGCTGGCTGCGGCCGGCCTGGTGCGCGGGCGGCACGGCGTGCGGCTGCTCGCCAAGGGCCGGATCGAGAGCGCGGTCGCGGTCGAGGTGACCGGCGCATCCAAGGCGGCGATCGCCGCGGTCGAGGCTGCCGGCGGCTCGGTGACCGTCAGCGTGGCGGCCAAGGCCGAGGCGGAGGCCGAGGCAACGACGAAGGAAGCCTGACGAACGTGGCTTCGGCGGCCGAACAACTCGCTGCGAACCTCAATTTCGGCGCCTTCGCCAAGGCGAAGGAGCTTCAGAAGCGCCTGCTGTTCACGTTCGGCGCCCTGATCATCTATCGCCTCGGCACCTACATCCCGATCCCGGGCATCGACCCGGTGGTGCTCGACGAGGTGTTCCAGCAGCAGGCCGGCGGCATTCTCGGCATGTTCAACATGTTCGCCGGCGGCGCGCTCGGGCGCATGACGATCTTCGCGCTCAACATCATGCCGTACATCTCGGCGGCGATCATCATCCAGCTCATGACCACGGTCTCGCCGCACCTCGCCCAGCTCAAGAAGGAAGGCGAGGCGGGGCGCAAGAAGATCAACCAGTACACCCGCTACGGCACGGTCTTCCTCGCCGCCCTGCAGGCGTTCGGCATCTCGTCGGGGCTCGAGGGCTACAGCGGCCAGAGCGGTGCTCTGGTGATCGATCCGGGCGGCTTCTTCCGGCTCACCACGGTGGTGACGCTGACCGGCGGCACCATCTTCCTGATGTGGCTCGGCGAACAGATCACCGCCCGCGGAGTCGGCAACGGCATCTCGCTCATCATCTTCGCCGGCATCGTCGCCGAGCTGCCGGGCGCGCTCGCAAGCACGCTGGAGCTCGGCCGGACGGGTGCGCTCTCTGCGGTCGTGCTCATCGCGCTCTTCGTCATGGCCGTCGCCGTCATCGCCTTCATCGTCTTCATGGAGCGGGCGCAGCGACGGATCGTCGTCCAGTACCCCAAACGACAAGTGGGGCGGCGCATGTTCGGCGGCGAGCAGACCCATCTGCCGCTCAAGGTCAACACCGCCGGCGTGATTCCGCCGATCTTCGCGAGCTCCATCCTGCTGCTGCCGATCACCGCGCTCAGCATCAACGCCGGCGGCGGGCCCGAGTGGCTGACGGCGCTGACCAGTTTCCTCGGGCGCGGTCAGCCCGTCTACATGATCATCTACGCCGCCGCGATCATCTTCTTCACGTTCTTCTACACGTCGGTGGTGTTCAACCCGGAGGACACGGCCGACAATTTGAAGAAGAACGGCGGTTTCATACCCGGAGTCCGTCCAGGCAAGAACACGGCGGAATATCTCGACTACGTGCTGACGAGGCTCACCTTCTGGGGCGCCATGTATCTCGCCGCCGTCAGCCTCCTGCCCGAGCTCCTGATCTCGCAGTACGCGGTGCCGTTCTATTTCGGCGGCACCAGCCTGCTCATCGTCGTCACCGTCACCATGGATACGGTCGGCCAGATCCAGTCCCACCTGCTCGCCCACCAGTACGAAGGGCTGATCAAGAAGGCGAAGCTCAGGGGGAGCCGCCGTTGAACCTGATCCTTCTCGGCCCACCGGGGGCGGGCAAGGGCACGCAGGCGCAGCGGCTGGTCGAGCGCTTCCGCATCGTCCAGATCTCCACCGGCGACATGCTGCGGGCCGCCGTCAAGGCCGGCACCGCGCTCGGCACCCAGGCGAAGGCGATCATGGAGGCCGGCGAGCTGGTGCCGGACGAGCTGATGGTGGCGCTGATCGCGGAGCGGATCGAGGCGCCGGACTGCGCCAACGGCTTCATCCTCGACGGCTTCCCGCGCACGGTGGCGCAGGCGGCGGCGCTGGACGAGATGCTGGCCGAGCGCGGCCTCGTGCTCGACAGGGTGGTCGCCATCGAGGTCGACGAGGAGGCGCTGATCGAGCGCATCGTCGGCCGCTTCTCCTGCGCTGACTGCGGTGCCGGCTATCACGAGCGCTTCAACCTGCCGGCGACCGAGGGCGTCTGCGACCAGTGCGGGAGCACGAACTTCACCCGGCGCGCGGACGACAACCGCGAGACCATGATCGCCCGGCTCGCCGCCTACCGCGAGCAGACCGCGCCGATCATCCCCCACTACGAGGCCGGCGGGCGCTTCGCGCGGGTGGACGGCGGCGGCGATATCGACGCGATCACGGCGGACGTCGTCGCCGCCCTCGAGCGATGACGCGAGGCCCGGGCGGCTCCTAGAGCCCGCCGCTTGCACCCCCATGGCCCGGAAGCGAACCACGAACCTCCGGGCGCGGCGCGCCATCCTCGATGCCGCCCGCAGGATGAACGCGCTCGGCCTCAATCACGGCACCTCGGGCAATATCGGGTTCCGGGCCGGCGAGCGTGTCCTCGTCACGCCGTCCGGGCGCGACTACGAGACCATGACGCCGGGCGACATCGTCGAGATGGATATCGCCGGCGGGCACGAGGGTCCGCTCCGCCCCACGAGCGAGTGGCGGCTGCATCGCGACATCCTGGCCACCAGGCCCGACGTGGACGCGGTCCTGCACAGCCATTCCATCCATTGCACCGCGCTCGCCGTGCTCGGGCTGGAGATCCCCGCGGTGCATTACATGGTGGCTGCCGCCGGCGGCACGAGCATCCGCTGCGCGCCCTACCGCACGCCCACGACCCAGGCGCTCTCGGACGTGGCGGTCGAGGCGCTCGACGGGCGGAAGGCGTGTCTCCTGCAGAACCACGGCGCGGTGGTGATCGGCGAGACGCCCGACGCCTGCGTCAGGCTGCTTGTCGAGGTCGAGTATCTCGCCGAGCTCTATTGCCGCACGCTCGCCGTCGGCGCGGCCGCCGGCCGGGAGCCCACGGTCATCCTGAGCCGCAAGATGGCCGAGGTCCTGGAGATCATGAAGACCTACGGCAAGCAGCCGGACTCCGAGGGCTCGGAGTCGTGAGCCGCGCCGGCCGCATCGAGGGCCGATCCGTCTGCCGCAGGGACGCCATCTTCCGGGATGGCGGGCCTGCCGGACGAGATCGGTCCCGATCCGGACAGGCACGTTCGCAAGCGGAAGCCAGACCATGAATGAAGCGCAGAAGATCAAGGGAGCGGCGTTCAAGGACCTGCATTCGGCCGACGGGATATTCGTGATGCCGAACGCGTGGAACGCCGGCAGCGCCTGCATGCTCGAAGCGGCCGGCTTCCCCGCGCTGGGCACGACGAGCGCGGGCATCGCGTACTGCCTGGGGCTCCCCGACTACGAGGGGGCGCTCGGCCGGGATGCGGCGCTGG
The DNA here is from genome assembly GCA_011523425.1 of Alphaproteobacteria bacterium. GTDB lineage: Bacteria > Pseudomonadota > Alphaproteobacteria > UBA828 > UBA828 > WTGU01. Next base: position 76,170 of record WTGU01000069.1, on the reverse strand, counting down.
AGGAGACCCGTCGGATTGCCGGCGCGGTTCGGATACCGGTCAGCGTGGACGCCGAGAACGGCTACGGACACACCCCGGAGGAGGTGGCCGAGACCATCCGCCGGGTGGCGGAGACCGGCGCGGTCGGCGCCAGCATCGAGGATCATGCGGTCGGCTACGGCACGGGCGATCTCTACGATCGGGTGCTGGCGACGGAGAGAATCGAGGCGGCCGCGGCGGCAGCCGCTTCCCTGCCGTTTCCCTTCACGCTCACCGCGAGGGCCGAGTGCTATCTCGTCGGGCACCCGGACCCGTTCGGGGAATCGGTGGCACGGGCCGTGGCCTATCGGGACGCAGGCGCGGACTGCCTCTACGTGCCCGGTGTCGCCGGCGCGGAGACCATCGGCCGGTTGGTGAGGGAAGTCGGCGCCCCGGTCAACGTGGTCATGGGCCTCGCCGGCAGCCCGATGAGCGTGAGCCAGCTCGAGGACCTGGGGGTGAAGCGCGTGAGCATCGGCGGGTCGCTCGCGCGCGCCACCTTCGGTCTCATCCGGCGGGCGGCCGCGGAGATCCGCGATCACGGCACCTTTGGCTATGCGGAAGAGCAGGTGCCGGATTCCGAGCTCGGCCGGTTCTTTGCCGGCCGGCAGGCTCCAACCGCTCCGTGAGCGACTGCGCGCCATGTGGCGCCGGGTGTCGTTCGGCGCGCGACTTGCCCCCTACAATCGAGGAGTATCAAAGGGTTAGGGTTGGTCCGTATCCGTCAAGAACGGATACGCTCTAAACGCCGAGCCCCTGCGACATCTGGGCATAGCTGGTGAGGGGGACCGCGCACATCCGGTTCCAGTCCGCCTTGTCGATGACTGCCCGGTTCAACAATTCGATCATGTCGTCGAACTTGTGGAGCGCGGTGCAATCCACCGCCTCGGGGTCTGCTGCCGTTCGGTGTCGAGGCCAGACGTGGCTGCGGGCGTGGCGCCAGAACTCGCTGTCGTACCGGGAACCGCAGGAATAGTGCCAGCCGACGAACAGGCCGTAGCAGAGCATGTTGCTGATGAGAAAGCGATTGACCACCGGTGCGTCGCGCTCGAGATGCTCGATCGAACGGTTGAGGCGCATGTGGAGGACCATCCCGATCTGCAACTGGGCGGATACGATCGCCGTCGCTTCGAGAGGCTCCATGAAGGCCGCCGCGTTGCCGACGCGGGCCACCGCGCCGTCGAATATCTGACGGTGGACATAGTTGGGAAAGGGAATGACGGCGCGTTGTTCGAATTCCGACACGCCGTCGCCTTCGAGAAATGCGTCGAAGTCCGACTCCACGTCGGCAAGGCCGGTGACGTCGCGGTTGAAGATGTACCCGTAGGACGTGTGGACCGTCAGCGGAATGACGAATACCCAGCCGTGCGGACGCGCGACCGCACGGGTGTAGGTATGCTGCACGACCGGCCCGTCTTGCCTGTCCTCGACGATTGCCGGGCAGCGGCGGATGACGGCCGTGTTGGTGGGGATGAAGGAAATGTCGATGTGGCGGTCGGGATCGAGCTCCTTCGGGAACCCGCGGGCATCGAAGACCAGGTCATAGCGCTCCGGCGCCAGGCCCTCGCATTCCACCTGCGCGCCGCCCTCCACCCTCGCGATGTCGAGCACCCTCGCGTCGATGTGGCGAGCGCGCGTGCTCTCGTGCAACAGCTCGCCCATCAAGTCGGCCGACAGGTGGTAGGCGTAGGACACCTGCTGCGGCGTGAAGTAGTGGGTGAAGTCGCGGCCGCGCCGACCCCATCCCTCGAACGCCACGCCGTACTTGCGCGTTCCCTTCAAGCGCTGCTGGACCGTTTCGTGGGGCAAATCGGTCAGCCGCTGCAGTTCCTGTACCAGGCTCGGCCAGCTGCCTTCGCCGACGCCGATAACGGGGATGCGCGAATCGTATATGTGGTGCAATTCGTGGTCGCTGCCCGAGAGAAGCCGGGACACGCTCGCGGCCGCCAAGGACCCTGCGGTGCCTCGCCCGACGACCGCGATCTTCCGCAAGGAACTCATGCCCGGCAGCATCACCGCGACTGACCCTCGCAGAGGCCGGCGCTCGGCCGCTCCGCGCCGGAACGCATGGAAGGGCGGTGTGCAGGGCCAGCTAGCATGATCGTCCCGTCATCGCCGATTGCAGCGGCCGCCACGTCCAGGCCACGGATGCCCATCAGAAGCTGTACGTGACTTCTGCGCCCAGGAAGCTGTCGCGCCGTCCATCGTAAGTCAGGTCCTGCGGATCCATGCTGAGATTCGCGATGGCCTCCACGCGCATCGACCAGCCGCTCGACAGCCGACGTTTCAGATCCAGGCTCAACACACGATAATCGTGGCGGAGGTCGGCCAGGATGCCGGCAACGAGCGTGGTGCTCTGCACGTCGTTGAACGCGACGGACCCTGCGACAAACAGGTCGTTCGCCCAGGCACTCGTCGCACGACGATCGCGTCCGTCGTAGAGCGTCTCGGCGAGGACGGTCAGGTCGGCTCGGGTATCGAACACGGCGTAGAGGGTGCGTTCCGTGCCGACGATGACGGCGCCGTAATCCTCCTCCCGGCCCAGGAGATTGTGCGCTCCGCTGCGGTAAATCGCCTCCATCTTGTAAAGCCATGGCTCGGTCGTGAGCTGCGCGTCCAATCCGAATTGCCGGATTTGCTCGTAGTACGGAATCAGGGCCGCGCCGATCGTCTCGGATTGATGGCGGGCGAGAAAAGACGGCTCGCGGCTTGTTCCGGCAAATGCCGTCAGGCCGAAATCGAGCAAATCCACGGTGTTGCTGTAGCGAAAGGCGAAGTCGACGTGACGTTCTCCGGCACCGCTCTCGTACAAGGCGCTTTCGTCGATCAGAAAGCCGGAACGGTGACGCCCGTGACGTCCCGCAGAGGGGCGCTTGCGATGATACGGCAGCACGAACGTCTCGGCGATGCCCCAGTCGCCGAATATCGTCAGGTGCGCCATGGGTTGGCCGAGCTTCGGTCGATTGCGGGGATGCTCGACGAGGTCCAATTGGTTGACGATATCCACGAGGTTGGTCAGCTCGGCAACGCCCCAGAAAACGCGGTCGATGCCCAGCCTGAGCTCCCAGGAAATGTCTTCCAAGTCCCCGTAGGTCAGGAGATACGCCTCGCGCAGGTCCGCGTGCGTGCGTCGCGAATCGGCGCTGTCGTACCGATAGAACGCGGAGACAGTAAAGCTGGTCGATTCCCCCAAATCGCCGTAGACAGTCGGCTTGACGACCAGTCCGCCAGTGCCGGAGCGCTGATCCGGGAACGCCGGCGATTGCGGATACCACCGCCCCTCCAGGCTCAGGTCGCCCGAGTAATCCAGAGTTTGTGCCTTGGCGCTTGCGGCGGCCAAGAGCAAGAGGGCCGCAATTGCGCCGCCGACTCGCATCAGCGCACGCGTCTAAGCGCCGTCTGGGTAAATTCGCTCTCGCTAAGATTGTTGCGAAACTGAAAACCTGACCACTTGAGAACCGTGCTCGCTCCGGTGAGGTGGTTCACCATGGTCTGTTCCCCCGCCCGCCAGTACCGATCCAGATACTGCTGATAACCCACGAGTGTAAGGGTCTTCAGGTGCGAGTTCTTTCGGTCGTAAAGCTCCATCTTCCAGATTCGAAGCTCGATCGTGTCTTGCCAGGCGATTCTGCGGCTGTATCCGGACTCCTTGTCCAGGGGAATTTGCTCGGTCACCGTACAGGTCAGTTCCCCGCAGGGCTCGTCGCGAAGGTACTTGTAGTTGTATTCGTCCACCTCCTGCGAGCTCATGTCTTCGTATGAAAACTCGCTTCCCATGAAGGCCCCCGAACGCCTCGAGGCGTTGATGCGCTTCACCCTTTTCAGGGCCGGCAGATAGAGCCATTGGTCGTCCGGCGCGTTGACGTGGGCATGGGTGAGCAGGGCGGTTCCCTGCACGTCTCGCGGCTGGTCGAACACGAACAGGCTCCTGTCGCCGTCTTCCGGCACCTCCAGCACCTTGAGGCGCATTTGACGGACGCTTTCCCGACCGTGGCGATCGCGCAGCACCATCGTCATCTCGGCGGTGAAGTCGCCGAAACCGTCGTTGCGGGCGCTGGCTTCACGCGCAATCCTGAGGCCCTTTTCCTCCGGCGTTTCGTCTTGGGCGAGGGCTTCCACAAATTGCAGGCATAAGCCCGCCAGCACCAGGATCAGGACTGCCGACGACGCGCGCAGGGAGAGCCTAAAGCGCCTTGCCCAGCCGTGGTGAACAACGCGCCTGTCGCCGGTTTCGTGCCCAGGGAACATCCGCAACGTCCAGTGATGAGCACCGCGTATTGTACCTTGACTTCCCGGAAAGGGCGAAGTCCCGGACTATCCGGCAACTTCAGGACGCATCCTCTGCATGGGATTCGCGACACGGTGGCGGCGCGCGCCGCAGGATGGTCGCACTCAACCGAAGCACATCAAGCCGAATTTGCCGGGAGTCCCAAGACTTGACCTTTTTCGGTCAAGCTTGTATAGGATTCGACAAAGCGCCACGCAAGTCACATCAGCTTTTTCTTGGAATTGGCCGATTTCTTTGCGGAGGCTACGGCGGTCGTGTTCAATAATCCCTTTGACTCCTTTCATGATACAGTTGCCAAGGCAAAAGAAGAACGCGAACAACTCGACCGGCTTCTGAAGATTTCCACACCGCGGGAGCGCCTGCTCGTCGCGGGTATCGCCCTGTTGCTGGTTGCGCTGGCAGCATGGCTCGTCTTTGGCGATGTAGCGCGCAGCCATTCGGTAGACGGCGTCCTTATCGAGCCCGGCGAAAGCCTGGGCGTCGGCAGCGAGTCCGTGCAGGCCCTCGTCTGGATCGAGAGCGAATTCGCGCCGAATATCAAGGCGGGACTGCCGGCAGTGATCGAGCTCGTCATGGCGGATGGAGAGGCGGCCACCCGGGACGGAGAGGTCGCGAGCGTTTCCGCCGTACCGCTGTCCGACTCGCTGGCGACGTTGGAGGGTGCGGCGCCGGTCCTGATGCACCGAATCGAGATTGCGCTCGATGCCGGCCTGGATATCGCATCCCTTGCGAGCAGAGAATGCCGGATCGTCATCGAGCTCGGCAGACAGTCGCCGGTCGCCTTCCTGCAAATGAGGCGATCGTAAAATGCCCCTGCGCGCCTCCAAGGGGGCAAGCGACAAGGCCGGCGCGGACGTCTCGAAACGAAGGGTAACGACGCCAATTCTGTTGCAGATGCATGCATCGGAATGTGGCGCCGCCTGCCTCGGCAGCGTCCTGGCCTACTTCGGACGCTGGGTGCCACCTACCGAATTGCGCGAGAAATGCGAGGTGAGCCGGGACGGCAGCAGTGCCGCGAGCATCTTGCGCGCCTCAAGACATTACGGTCTCGAATGCAGGGGACTCAGCGTGCGGGCCGAGCAGCTGAAAAGGCTGCAGTTACCCCTGATCTTGTTCTGGCAATTCAGCCATTTCGTCATTCTCGAAGGGTTTGACGACCGCTATTTCCATCTCAATGATCCGGCGACCGGTCGGCGCCGGGTTTCCGCAGAAGAGTTCGCGCGGAGCTACAGTGGAATTGCGTTGCAGTTCAGCCGTGGCGCCGACTTCACGCCCGGTGGCGAGCGTATCGGCCTGGTCAGGCAGTTGAGCAGCCTGCCCGTGGAGTCGTGGCGTGTGGTTGCGGGACTTCTTGCCTGCGGACTCCTGTTGACGCTGCTCACGCTCATCGTTCCCGCTTCTCTCGGCGTGTTCGTGGACGACGTTCTGGAAAACCACGGGGCGTGGGGCGGAGTGGTGGCGGCGTTTCTGGGCGGCGGCGTGCTGGTCTACGTTCTTTCGCTGCTCAAGCACCGGTTCCTGAAGCGACTGGCCGTCCGAATTTCAGTGATTGGCTACAGTCGGGGCTTGACCCGGCTGCTGCGATTGCCGGTGGATTTCTTCGAACACAGACTGGTCGGCGACCTCACCGATCGGGTCTCGTCCATCGACAGGGTCGCAAAGAATCTGACGGACCAGTTCCTCGTGCTCATCATCGACATGGCGATGAGCGTGATATTGCTCATCGCGATGTTCGCCTACGATGCGCTGCTGACTCTGATCGTGTTGTTTCTTGCTCTTCTGCACGGACTTCTGGCTCACTTTCTCAACGGGCTCCGGGCCGTTCGAAGTCAGGCAATGCGGCGCGAACAGGGCCTGCTGATCGGCTTCGGCATGCAGATGCTGAATCACGCGGAAAACCTGCGCATGACGGGCGCGGATGACCGCTTCTTTTCGCGCTGGAGCGGTCAGCAGGCGCGCGAGCTTCGGGCGCGCCAGCTCTATTCGGAACTGGGTTCCGTCAATACCGCGCTCCCCGGCCTGATTGCCGCACTTCGCAGCGCGGCGATCCTGGGCTTCGGAGGAAGCCTGGTCATGGCCGGAGACATGACGCTTGGGACGCTGGTCGGGTTCTACATACTGGCGGAGATGTTTCTGGCACCCGTCGGGCGCTTCCTGGAGTTCGCCGAGAAGCGCCAGGCGCTGGAAACCGACTTGCAACGCCTGGACGACATTTCCAAGGCCGCCGAAGACCCCGTGTTCGAGCGCCGCAGTCCGGAATCGGAATCGATCCCCACGTTCAACGGCCGGCTCCAGCTTGCCGGCCAGCTCGAGCTGCGAAACATCACCTTCGGGTTCAACAAGAGCCGGCCGCCCTTGATCAAGGACTTCAACCTCGTGATCAAGCCGGGACAGCGCGTTGCGGTGGTCGGCCCCAGCGGGTCTGGCAAGTCGACCCTGGCGCGCCTGGTTTCGGGCGTCTATCAGCCCTGGTCGGGCGAGATTCAGTTCGACGGCCACGTGCGGGACGAGATTCCGGAGGAAGTGCTGCGGCAGTCCATTTCCATGGTGGATCAGGACGTCGTGCTCTTTTCCGCCACCCTTCGCGACAACATCACCCTGTGGAACCCGGCTGTTCCCGATGAAGCCATCTTCGCCGCGACGCGGGATGCGGGAATCCATGACGAAATTCTCGTCAGGCCGCAGGGGTATTCGACCCTCGTCGAGGAAGGCGGGGCGAACTTCAGCGGCGGTCAGCGGCAACGGCTGGAGATCGCCCGTGCGCTGGTCGGCAATCCGACGCTGCTGATTCTGGACGAAGCGACCAGCGCCCTCGACGCCGCGACGGAGGAACGCGTGGACGACGCCTTGCGGCGTCGCGGCACCACCTGCCTGATCGTCGCACACCGGCTCAGCACCGTGCGGGATTGCGACGAGATCATCGTGCTCGACAAGGGCGTCGAAGTGCAGCGCGGCACGCACGAGGAGCTGATCGCCGACCGGGACGGCACCTATTTCAAGCTGGCGAGGTCAGGCTGATGCAGGGCGCCGGGACGGCATATACCTCGTTGGCCCAGCTCGCCGAGCGCGCCGGCACGTCGGTGCCCTGCGCGGGCAATCTGCCCGTGACGCTCGACGACCCGGACAGTGTCTGGTTCATCGATCAGGGTGCCGTCAATCTGTTCCTGGTCGAATTCAAGGACGGCGTCGAGCAGGCGGCGCCGCAGCACCTGCTGCGCCGCGACGCGGGATGGCTGGTGCCGGGCGTCGCACCGGATGAAGGAGACGACGACGAAGGCACGACGCTCAGCCTGATCGCCAAGGGACAGCCCGGTACTCTCCTGAGACGCCTGCCGACATCCCTGCTGTCGGAGGTTCGGCCGTCGGAGCTGGCGGAGCAGACCAACACATGGCTGAACGCCATTACCGAGACGTTGTCGCGTTTTGCAGGCCGCCTTCCGCGTCCCACTGCGCTGGCCGAGCCCGGCATGACGCGGGCGCTCGCCCCCTGCACGCTGTCGGTGCGGCGCGGCGTGGTGTGGGTATCCCAACCGCCACCCGGCACGAGCCTGTTTATGGATGTCGTCGACCAGTCGGAGCTTGCCGGGACCGGCGGTCCGCACGACGCCGTGATAGCGCTGACGAGGACGAGCTGGCTCACCTTGTTCGACGAGGCGACTCTTTCCGGCAAGTCGACCGAGGCTCTGGCGCGAACGGGCAAGCTGCTGCCCGCGCTCGCCTCCTTTCACGCGGTTGCTCTCGCCCTGGAGCGCCTCAACCGCCGGCTGGCGATGGTCGACGAGGCGAATCTCGAACGCGCGCGAACCACCAGCCGCCGGACGGCAGAACGAGCTGCGCGGCAGCGGCTCTACAACATCTACGATCGTCCGATCGAACGGGATGCAAGCGTCGAGGACACGTCCCTCACGGATGCCCTGCACATCATCGGCCGCCGTGAGGGCATCGATTTCAGGATTCCGGCGCGCTCGGGACCGTCCGAGTCTCCGATCGGCCTCGTTGACGTTCTCGATGCGTCGGGCGTGCGTGCTCGGCGCGTGCGGCTCAAGGACGAGGGCGACTGGTGGCGCGGCGACAGCAACGCGTTGCTGGCATTCCGCGCCGAAGACGGCCGGCCCGTAGCGCTGCTGCCGGGGATGCTTGGGCGCTACCGGGAAGTCGACCCGGTCAGCAAGCGCAGCGTTCGGATGACGGCGCAGCGCGCCGATGCGCTGGGCGACGAAGCCTGGATGTTCTATCGGCCATTGCCGTCGGGGAACGTGAAACCGGCAGACCTGCTGGGTATCGCCCTGCATGGATCGGCCCCGGATCTGGCGCGGCTGGTGATTGCCGGTCTTCCGGGCGGCCTGATCAAGCTGCTGCCGGCAATCGCGCTTGGCTTCGTCGCAAGTCACGTCGCGACGGGCGGAAACGTCGGAGCGCTCTACGTCGTTGCGGTGGTGGTGGCGGTGTTCGGCCTGCTCGGTGCACTGCTGCACATGGCTCAGAGCACGGCCATGATGCGGCTCGAGGGGCGCTCGGCGTCGCGGGTCGAAGCTGCCGTGTGGGACCGCCTCATGCGCTTGCCGCCGAGCGTCCTGCGCCGCCATCCGGCCGGCGATCTGGCCATGTCGGGAATGACGTTCCAGACCCTTCGCGACGGTGTGCAGGGAATCGTCGCCGACAGCCTGCTGTCGATCGTCTTCCTGCTTCCGGTCTTCGGCGTCATCTTCTTCTACGATGCGACTCTCGGAGCCATTGCGCTCGCCTTCAGCCTGGCGTCGCTGCTGGTCACCGTCCTCCTCGGGTTGCGCCAGATTTCGCCCTATGGGCGGATGATCGGTGCGGCGCGTCGCGTCGCCGGCCGGCTGTTCCAGATCGTGGGCGGTATCGCCAAGTTGCGCGTGGAGAACGCGGAAGGGTCGGCGTTCGCCATCTGGGCGCGAGACTATCGCGAGCAGAAGCGGGCGGAGCTGGAGCTGAATGCGCTGGAAGGACATTCGCGGGCGTTCGGTGCCGCGCTCCCGTTTCTCGCCGGCGGGGTGCTGCTCTTCGCGGTGATCTCGGTGGGCGAGCGGACCGTTCCGGTCGGCGATTTTCTCGTCGTCTACATCGTCTTCATCACGTTCCAGTCTGCCATCGCCCGCCTCGGAGAGTCCTTCGGCACCATTGTCGCCATGCTGCCGGCGTTCGATCAGATGCGTCCGCTGCTCGCCGCGGCTCCTGAAACCGAGCTCGAAGGAGAGCCGGTCGAGTACTTGGGCGGCGACATTTTGTTCGACCGCATCTCCTTCCGTTACGATCCTGATGGCCCGCTGGTTCTCGACGACGTCACCATTTGCGCCCGTGCCGGGGAATTCGTCGCGATTGCCGGCGAGTCCGGGGCCGGCAAGAGCACGCTCTTCCGGCTCGCGCTTGGCATAGACCGGCCCACCGCCGGCGCCGTGTATTACGACGGCCGCGATCTGAGGCACCTGAACCTGAGGCAGGTGCGCCGGAGAATCGGCGCGGTACCGCAATCGGTCGGACTCCATCCACAGGATCTTTGGGATAACCTGGTCGGCCACCACGACGACGTGGCCAGCGAGGAGGTCTGGACGGCGGTCCGGATCGCCGAGCTCGAGGCCGAAATCAAGAGCATGCCCATGGGCATGATGACCATGGTCGGCACCAGCGGGGCGGTGCTGTCCGGCGGCGAGAGTCAGCGCCTGACGATCGCCCGCTCGGTCATTGGCAGCCCGCGGATCATGCTGTTCGACGAGGCCACCAACTGGCTGGACAACGAAAACCAGGCCAAGGTCATGCGCAACCTCGCCGCCCTGACGTCCACCCGGCTCGTCATCGCCCACCGCCTGTCCACGCTGGAACAGGCCGACCGAATCTACGTATTGCAGGCCGGAAGAGTCGTGCAGAGCGGCTCCTTCGCCGAACTCATGGAGGCCGACGGCGTATTCAGGGAACTGGTCAGGAGGCAGATCGCGTGAGCGGAAGAATGGCGCCAGTCCTGTGGACAGACCCGAGATAGCAAGAGAGCAATTCGCAAAGCGATTTGCCGAGCGGGTGCTCGCGGCTCGCTGGTGGGTCATCGCGGCCACGGTGTTCGTGGTTGCGGTCGCGACGCTGGGCGTTACCCAGCTCGAGTTCTCCGCCAACTATCGAATCTTCTTCGACGAAGACAATCCGCAGCTTCTGGCGCTCGAGGAGCTGGAGAATACGTACGGCAAGCACGAGAACATCGCCTTCCTGATCGTGCCGGACGATGGCGACGCCACCTCGCAAGACGCACTCTCTGCGGCCGTCTGGCTGACGAAGGCCGCCTGGCAGACACCCTATTCCCGGCGCGTCGACTCACTCGCCAATTTTCAATACACGACCGCCGACGGCGACGACCTGTACGTGCGGGACCTCGTCGATCCCCAGGAGCTGACCCGAGCCGAAGCGCGGGAGCACGTCCGTGCCATCGCTTTGTCCGACCCGCGCATCGCGGGCAGCATCCTGGCCCTGAACGGCGATGTCAGCGTCGTGAACGTCACCGTTGAGCTGCCGGAGGACGGCCTGCTGGAGGCCGTCGCCGAGGTTGCCGAATTCGCCAGATCGATCGCGGCGGAGGCGGAAGAGCGATTCCCGGGCCTAGACCTCCGCGTCGTCGGCACGGTCATGGTCAACCAGACCTTCGTGGAAGCCTCGCTCAGCAGCCAGATGATCTTCCTTCCCGCGAGCCTTCTGCTCATGGCCGTGATCCTCGGCCTCCTGACACGGCGCTGGGCGGGGGTGGCGACGACCGGGATGGTGATCGTCTTCTCCATTTTCGTGTCGGTGGGCCTCGGCGTGTGGTTCGGCCTGCCCTTTTCGCCGCCCGTCTCCCCGGCCCCCACCATCGTGTTGATGATTGTCGTGGCGAACTGCGTGCACCTGCTGGTGGCGTTGCAGCAGCGTCTCCGAGCCGGGGATTCCAAGCGCGATGCCATCGTCGAAGCCGTCAGGCTCAACCTGCATCCGGTGTTTCTGGCGAGTCTCACGACGGCGCTCGGATTCCTGAGCATGAACTTTTCCGAGGTTCCGCCCTACCGCCATCTCGGCAACTTCGTCGCCATCGGCATTGGCGCGTCGTTCATACTTTCCGTCACCTTCCTGCCGGCCATCCTCTCGCTTCTCCCCATGCGTGCGCCGAAGGAGCGCCGGCTCTTCCGCGGGCTCTCGATGAACCGCGTGGCGGACTTCGTGCTGCACCACAGGAAGGCGCTGTTCGCGGGATGGCTGGTGGTCGTGGTGGCGATGGCTCTGGGCATTCCGCGCAACGATCTCAATGACGTTCTGGTCCATTTCTTCGACGAGAGCGTCGAGTTCAGACAGGACACGGATTTCATGGATGAGCGCTTGAGCGGGAATACCCTGCTCGAATACTCGCTGCATGCATCCAGCGAAGGCGGCGCCACGGATCCGCTTTTCCTCGCCGACGTCGCGAACTTCGCCGACTGGTACCGGGAGCAGGCACCGGTACGCCACGTGTCGGTCATCACCGACACCTTCCGCCAACTCAACAAGAGCATGCACGGCGACGACCCGGCCGCGTACGGGATTCCGGAAAGCCGGGAGCTGGCAGCGCAATACCTGCTCCTTTACGAGCTTTCGCTGCCGGACGGTCTCGACGTGAACAACCAGATCGACCGGTCTAGGTCGGCCACGCGCATGTCGGTATCGACCGAGACCCTCTATTCGAAGGATGTGCTCGAACTGAACGAACGTGCCGAGACCTGGCTGAAGGAAAACGCGCCGCATGTCGCCAGCGTGAACAGCACCGGGCCCTCGGCGCTGTTCGCCTACATCGGGCAGCGCAACATCCAGGCGGTGCTGATCGGGACGCTGGTCGTGCTCCTGGCCATCTCCGCCATTCTCCTCTTCGCTCTACGCTCGCTGCGGCTGGGCCTGATAAGCATCGTTCCCAACCTGCTTCCCGCCGTGCTGGGCTTCGGCGTCTGGGGATTGGCGGTCGGACAGGTCGGTCTTTCGCTGTCTGTCGTGGTGGCCATGACCATAGGCATCGTCGTCGACGATACGGTGCATTTCCTCAGCAAGTACCGCCGTGCGCGGCATGAATTCGGCCATGACCCGGACGAGGCGGTGCGCTACGCCTTCGACACGAGCGGCCGTGCCCTGTTCACGACGACGGTCGTGCTCGTCGCCGGTTTTCTCATCTTCGTGTTCTCTCCGTTCGTTCCGACCGCCCAGGTCGGGGTCCTTACCGCGCTGATCATCGCCTTTGCGCTCGTTGCCGACCTGACGCTCTTGCCGGCGCTGCTGACGGCGCTCGACCGGCGATCTGCGAAGCGGGCCGCGACCGAGTCCTGAGAAGCCGGCGCGCGGCCGCCGTACGCCACACCAGGCATTCCGGCGTCATAAGATAAACTTGTCGATACCATAATAAATTCCGTTACTTCAGGCGCTTGACCGGGAAAAATGATCGTGTTACTCGGTATCGTGCGTGAACCGAGGGAGCATTGCCATGAGAAGTGGCGACGAAATGCTGAAGCAGATAGTCGAGAAGTCTGCTCTGGATGCGGATTTCCGACAGCAGCTTCTCGCAGATCCGAAGAGCACCATCTCCGAGGAGCTGGGCATCACCATTCCCGAGTCGATGACGATCAAGGTCCATGAGAGCGACATGCAGACGGTGCATCTCGCGTTGCCGCCGGACCCGAACATCAGCGAGGAGCAGCTCGAGGCCATCTCGGCCGGGCTGTGCTGTTGCTGGTAGATCCCATGGCCGGCGTGTAGCCGGTCACAAGCGGAACATTCCGAATCCGCGTTCGTGCGCGGCCTGAACTGCCCCCCTTCGCGAACGCCGGGGGGCACCTTCGTCTCTAAGCCGAGACCGCTCCGGAAAGCACCATGAACACGTAGGCTTTCGCGTGTCGGAGCCGATTGCCGGATATGACCAGCTTTATGTGGTGAATGCCGCGCAGCAGTACATACTGCCCGGACTTCGCAAAAAGCGTTGTCGGTCTCGAGACCCAGTCGGCAAGCGCCGCAAGCTTCTCCGGAACGACGAGGTCCTCGTGGCTCAGTGCCGCCAGGAACGGGTCCCAATCGGTCAGGCCGTCGAGCCAATAGCGTGAATCCTTCGTGTATCTCTGCTTGACGATGAGCGTGAGGCCGAGCGTCGGACCGATACCCTCTTCCTGCACGTCGATGTTCGCCCCGACCCTGACGATGTTCGCGCGCTCCCTGAAGCGCGCAATCACGGAGGCGACGGTCTGGATTCGGCCCGGCCAGCCCGTGTCTTCAAGATAGGAACATGTTTCCTGCCCCGATCTGAAGCCCATGATCGCCAGGCGGATCGCCCGCGAGCGAGACGGGAACACACCGAACGAATCCATGCGCGTCTCTCCAGGCTGCGCCAGGTAAACGCGTTCGACGGTCGCCCGCTCGGCGTCGGTCACCTCCCAGCCGACGCAGGAAGCGAGCGCGTCGACCACCATGGCGACATCGTCCGCCTGACCACGGGCGCCGATGATGGGGCGTTCGCCCGGCCGCAGGAACATGCCCGGAAGCGATATCTTGCTTTCCCGCGCCGAGCCGATGTCGAATTCCAGCATCAACTTGCGGCCGACAATGTCACGCAGCGGTGAGTCTTCGTCATCCATTTGTCTGAACAACTGCACGATCGCTTTCGCGGTTCCATCCGACTGGTCGGTCCGAGCGCGCTCTTCGAAAAACGCCGCCGTTCTGGTTCCGCTCGCGAGCGAAACACCGAAATCAGCCTGTGGCCTGCGTGCATGCAGCGGCAGCTCAAAGCCGAACGGCAGAGCGCCCATGGTGATGGGAAGTTTCACGGCGCAGTCGAGTATGTCCTCCCATTCGGAATCGCCGATGAGAACCGGCGAAATCCCGCTTCGAAAGTGCCCGAGCAGGTCGGCCATGGTGCCGCCCTCTTGGGCAAGACGGTCCTGGGTAAGCGTGACTGCCTCGTCAACGTCCATGGTGCTTCCTCACGCGACAACGGGTGCGGGAGTCGAATCGGCTTCAGCGAGAGGGCGCTTGCGAACGCCCGTGCGGACGAGCATGTCGTAACGGCGCCTCCCTCAGGCCCGCAATGTCTCGACGAGACGTGCCAGAGCCTCGATGCAGAACGCGGACGTCACGGCTTCGGAGCCGTGCCCTATCCGGCCTGCCGTACCCCACTTGACGGACTGGTCGCCGAAGGCGAGAAGCTCCGGCCAGCTACCGTCGTCACCTTGCAAATCGATCAACTTTTCCGCCTGGCGTTTGGCGTGATCGTTTTCGAGGCGTCCGACATTGTGGAGCGCCGACACGGCCTGGGCGGTCTGGAGAACGTTGCCGAATTCTCCCGTCCCGTCGCGCAAACCCAGGATGCGCTCCGCGAGCACCGGGCGCAGGCGATCGAGAGCAGGCTGCACGCGAACCACGGCGCGGCTGATCGCATAGTAGATCGCGACGGTATCCGGATACCATTTGGACGAATTCGTCTCGCCGCCTTCGCCAAGCAGGGCTTCCAGCCAGCGTTGGGCGGGTTCGGTTTCGGGGTGGTCGCCGAGATAGGCGATGACGTTCGCATTGACGACGGGGTCGGCTTCGATGCGAAAGGTCGACACGACAGTGGGCTCGTCTTCTGCCAGGAGCCATGTCAGGAAACGACCCTCGTCGTCGCGATTGGCCAGTATTTTCGGAACGTTTCTGCCCAGCAAAATCCAGGGATGAGCCCGGAGGACGAGCGAACAGAGCGCCGTGCTGTCGAGGTCTTGCGGCAAATGGCGGTAGTAGCGCCATAGCCCGGGATATTCGATCGAGCCGACAAGATACGCCCTGGTGGCAGCGCACATGGCCTTTGCGCGCGCGTCAGGGCAACGCTCCAAGGCAAGCACGCAGAGAGCCGAAACGAAGGGGGGCCTCTCGAAATGCCGGGGAATGTCCGGGTCGGCGGTGTTGAAGCGGATGCAGTGCCAGGCCCCGAATTCGTCGATGGTCGACTTCAGGAATTCGAGACCGAGACCGATGCTTTCTTCGGCCTCTCTCGCCAGTGCCTCGGCGGTAGGGACGACCTCTCGGGATCGCGACCGTCCGGGCGCAGGCGGACGACGGGGAGGCGCGGGGTCGTGCATTGTCTTGCGAAGAAACTCGAGCGACGCCGCACCGCCTCTTGCTTCCTCCCGTTCTTCTCGAGTGTATTTTTCGCGCGGCGGAAGCACGAGATGGGTCGCCGAATAGCTGTCTTCGTGCACGTGAATCCGATGATCTCCGTCAAGGGTAACGCCGAGCTCCGCTTCGATGGTTTCCTGGGGGTTTGCGAGAAGACGGTCACGAAACGCGTCGTCGTCGCCGGCTTTCGACACGAGAAATTCTGCTGCGTCGATGGGGCTCTTCATTGTCGGCCTCTCAGGCGATGACCGGGACCGGATTGAGGTCGGACTCCGCCAGGGGAGACTCGCGCCGGCCCATCTCCACCGGCACGTCGAAGAGCCGCCCCGGCGCGAAGCGTTCCCAGAAGTGGCGCAGGCCCGGCACGATCACCCGAACCACCGGCATCCCGACGTCCGCCCGGGTCTGGTCGAGAACGAGGAACTCCATGCCCCGGGCCTCGACCAGCGCGCGGCAGCGCTCCACGTCCTCTCTCAGGTCGGCGCCGTCGGGGACCGGATAGTCCGCCCGGCGGCGCGGCGTGGCATCCGGCGCCGACGCCAGGTAGGGATGGTCCGCGAGCGTCGCGTTCTTCCACCACCACAGGCACATGGGATCGTCCACGCCGTAGCGGCCGCCGCCGTCGCCCGGGCTTGGCACCCAGGTCAGGCACTGGTTCATCTCGCACACCGCGCGGAGCGCTGCGATACGCGGGTCCGCGTGCGCGCCGGCGCCGTAGATGATGTCCTCGCTCTCGACGTCGGTGCGGCGCGAGAGCGCGACGAAGGCGGGGATGCCGAGGTCTGAGGTCGCGTCCAGCACCCACATGTCGCGATTGCGGCCCCGGTAATAGTCGGGCGCGGTGGACAGGTAGTCGTCGCTGAAGCTCCCGAGCTCCACCGCGGGCAGGCGCAGCCGGTTGTACCACCAGATGGCGACGGCATCGCGCTCCACCAGCTCGTAGAACCCCTGCAGGATCGCCTCTTCGAGCGTGTTGCCGGCGGCGCATCCGTTCGAATCCGCCCAGAGGTCCGCATGCGCCCGCTGCTCGGGCGTCATGCCGTAGAGCATGGACGTGGGGAGATAGCGGTGCCGGCCTTGCGTGAGCGACCACACCGGCGACCAGTCGATCTCCTTCTCGGGATCGAAGCGCGGCGGCACTACGTTGTAGGGATGGCCGCGGGCGTTGATCTCGTCTGCGTGGTCCAGTTGCCGTTCGCTGAAGAGCTGAACCTGGTTGGGGTGGATCGCCTCCGCGCCGCCGGCTGCCGCAAAATCCGATAACCGCGCCGGCCGCCTGATCTCGTCGCCGTGGAAGGCGCCGCAATAGCGCTCGATCGCCTCGCAAAGCGCGCTTACCTCGGACTGCTGCGCGGTGCTCCCCTTGCCCGCGCTCTTGCTCCGCAGGCTGCGCCTGAGCGAGCTCAGGCTCCTGATCCGGAGCGCCAGATTGCTGCCGGCCCAGTGGACGTGCAGCCAGGGGTCGGACTCCGCCGTGGTGCGCGCCACCCATGTGACGATCCCGCTCACCGGGCTGATCAGATGCCGGTAACGGGCGAGGGTTTCCTCCGGTGAGATCGCGCGCACGCCACCGCTGTTGCGCGTGCCCTTCGGGCTCGGGCCGAGGCGTACCGGCTGCGCCGGCCGGTCGGCGCGATGGCGCGCCTCGTCGCCGCAGACGGGGCACTGCGGCCGGCGCATGGTCGGATGGTGCGCGCTCTCGAGGCTGGCGAGGTCCAGCGAGATCGCCCTCTGGTGGAGTGGCGCCGCGTCGCCCAGGACCAGCCACTTGGCGATCTCGGCCGCGGCGAGGCCCGCCACCGCATCCAGGGTGGTGGGCACGGCGGCGAAAGGCACGAAGGCCGCATCCTCGCCGCCCAAATTGCGCAGGAAGGTGTGCACCTCCTGATTGCCGTGCATCCGGTAGGCGAGGCAGGCCCAGCACGGGCCCTGTTCCGCCGGCCGGAAGACGGGTCCGAAGAGCGGCTGCACGCCCGCGGGCCGGACCAGCATCCAGGGCGTGCGGGCGGCAAGGTGGCGGCGATTGAGAGAGTCGTGCCGCTCGTCGAGATAGTCGGCGCAGACGACGGCGACGAGCGTCGGGCGATCTGCGGCCACCGTCACGCCCATGGCGCCCAGGCCGCGGACGAGGCGGCCGTCGTCTCCCTCGACCGCGACCGTCGATGCGCCGAGCCGCTCCTCCACCCGGCGGGGCGAGGCGCCCAGCGCCGACCAGAACGCCGCCCGGGAGCGGTCCATGGCATGCGCGCCGGAGACGACGTATCCCCTGGCGGCGAGCGAGGCCAGCGCCTGCTCCACCTCGGCGCCCGCATGGACGCCCGCGAGGGCGGCAACGATCTCGTCCCGCGCGCGCCGGCCGTCGAGAAGGGGCAGCAGATCGCAGTGGATCCGCCCGTGCAGCAACGTGTTGAAGGAGTCCGACACCAGCAGCGCACGGTCTTCGCCGAGTGACCGGAATTCGAGGTGCGGCGTCAGCGCCGGCCGCTCGATCGGATCGTGATCGGCAGCGGATGTCGTCGTCAGGATGCCGCGGCGCGAACCGGATCGGGCAGGGCGATCCGTCACGTCAGCTCGTGCCGGCAGCGGGGCCACGCGTTCCGTTCACTGCATCGCGCGCGGCTGCGGCGCGGGATGCCCTATCGCGGATCGTGTTGGCGAGCGCGTCGAAATCGTCCAGCCCGGCGGCCTGCGCAATGGCGGCCTTGACCCCGGTCGCCGCTGCACCGTCCACGACGCCGTCGTCCGCAATCAGCCGCAGAATGCCGCGCAGGGTGCGCCACATCGTGGCGGCCTCGATCAAGGCCTCCGCGCCGTCGCCGGGGATCGCGCCATGCGCTCCTGCAGCTTCGAAGACTGCCACCGCCCTGGGCGCCGGGTCGTCCACGGCGTCTCCGGGGCCGGTCAGCTGGAGAAGCCGGGCAGTGCGCTCGACGTCGTCGAGGCCGCCGGTCATCTCGTCGAGCGCGGCAAGCCCCGGTGCGGCCGTGCCGCCGGCTCCGCCCCGCAGCTCGGCGACGAGCGCCGCGTGCGCGTCGCCGCGGCCGAGCAGCGCCTGCCGCGCCTCGTCGAAGCGCCGGCCGATCCCGCTCTCGCCCGATTCGAAGACGCAGCGCGCGCGTGTCAGCTCCAGCAGCTCGTCCGCCGATCCGGCGCTCCAGCCGCCATCGGCGAACTCCGAGAGCGCTCTCGCGGCCCGTCCCTTTCCACCGCGCGGCGCGTCCGCGAACAGCAGGCTGCCGCGCGACAGCCGCCGGAGCGCATCGCCGTAGCGGCGGCACGTCGCCTCCTGCTCGCCGGCGGAGCCGCCCCCATGCACGAACAGGAGGTCCAGCGCCATGCCGGGCGCCACGTCCCGGCTTGCCAGATCGCCCAGAGCCACCGCCGCGATCCCTCCCTCGCCGCGCGGGCCGCGGGTCTCGGCGATCTCCTCGTCGACCGCCTCGAGCACGGCGGCAATCGCGGCCTCCGCGACATTCGCGAGCGCCGTTCCCGCCTCGATCGGGGTGAGATTGCCGCGCAGCATGTGGATGCCGATCTGGAAGGTCTTGTCGTTCGACCAGTTGCGCACGGCGTCCGCCGTGTCGCTCACATCCTGAACGGGCGCTTCGGCGATCTGTTCGGTCATCTCCGCGACGCCGAACTCGTGCGTCCAGTAGAGGCGCGTGAGGCCACTGCGGGCGGTCACCTCGAATTCCAGGTCCGGCCCGAAGCCGCCCGGGAGATCGAGATCGGTAAACTCCCGGCTCTTGAGGCTGTCGAGCAGCTCCGGGCTTCGCTCGATCAGCCCGGCGAGCCGCGGCGCGGCGCCGAAGATCTCGACGATGGCGTCGAAGGCCTCCGGCCGGGCTTCGGCAACCGCGCTGTCGTAGGGGCTCCAGTCCTCGATCTCGGGGTAGAAGTGGGCGCGCCACTGATCGACCAGCGGGTCCATGGTCCGGAACCAGCGCTTCGGTCGCACCGCCAAGCCGAACATCTTGCCGTAGCTCCCCGGCAACTGCGGCGATTCGTCCTCGCCGCGATGCTGCAGCAGCGCATACGGCCGGCTCGCCACCGCGTGGTGATCCGGATGGCGCTGCATGTTGTAGAACATCCAGTTGCTGAACCTGCAGCTGGCGCTCCACGAATGCCGGGGCCGGACCTTCTCGAAGCGGCCGTTGGGCATGCGGATGCGGCGCAGGCCGTAGTGCTGGATGTAGTTGCTGATCTTCATCGAGAGCACGACGCCGAGGCAGAGTACGGCGTAGATCAGGACTGCCCACCAATCGCCCATCCAGTAGATCAGCGCGTACCAGAGAGCGGTTTCGAAGCCGTACCGCCAGAAGGGATTGCTGTAGTGCCACATGGGCAGGCGGCGGCGTGCCAGCCGCTCGCGGGTGACGCGCCAGGCGCCGAGGATGTTGCTCGCCAGCTCGCGCGGGAAATAGCGCCAGAGGCTCTCGCCCTTGGGCGCAGACCCCACGTCCAGCGGCGTGCCGACGAGGGCGTGGTGAATGTAGATGTGCTCCGTGGCGTAGTGCGGGTAGGAGGCGGACGCGAGCAGAAACTCGCCGAGGCGGCGCTCCCACGTGTGCCGCCGATGGACCAGCTCGTGGCCGACGATGAAGACCGCCTGTGCCTCGGTCGCGAGCACCACCGCCATCAACGCGGTCTCCCAGAGGGCCAGATGGCCGACGACGAGGATGTGCCAGAGCGTGAAGGCGAAGGTCAGGGGCCAGAGAAACGCCCACCCCCAGACCGGCAGATTGTGCCAGAACAGGCGCCTCTCGGGCGTCTTCGCCGGGTCCATGTTCTTCTCGTCCGCGCCGAGCGCGACATCCAGGGGACCCGCAAGCATGAAGAAGACGAACGGCGCCGCGATCCACCAGCTGCCCTGCAGCGCGGCGTTGACGATCAGCGGAAAGATCAGAAGCGGCAGGAAGTGGGGGAGGGCGCTCCAGAGCGACGGCTGGAGCGGCCTGCCGCCCGCGGCCGCTCCGGCGCCCAAGCCGCCTGGATCGGCCCCAACCTCAGCCATGTCGGCTTCTCACATGGTCAAGTGACTCTGCACCAGCGGACTCAATTGTCCTTAGCGAAAGGACGCGGTCAAGCAATGAGAAATACGCGAGCCGGAGGCCTTACTATTATCTCTTGTTATACGCAGTTGAGCGCCCGTGCCGTTTGCCTTCACGTCGCCGGCACCGACCCCGCCTTCAACCCGGTTGTCCCGGTGGGCCGACAGGAACCTCCGGCGCTTAGTCCTCTCGTTGGCCTCCAGGCGGCGCTCGAGCTCGTCCACCCACGGCCCAAGCTTCGGCAGCGGCTGGATCGTGCGCTCATAGGTGTGCGAGGTCGCATCGCCCCGCACCACCCGAACCTACCCGAACCTTTACCTTCGCCGTGGTCTGGAGCGGCCGGGAGGTTACAAAACAGTGGTACCTATAGGGTGCCTGAAGAAAGAGAGCCTGGAACACCAAATGAAAATCCCCTCTAATGCATTGATATAGAGGGGATTTTGGTGGGCGCACTAGGACTCGAACCTAGGACCCGCTGATTAAGAGTCAGCTGCTCTACCAACTGAGCTATGCGCCCACATGCGGCGGAGAGAAAGCCGCGGGCAACCCGCTTGGGGCCTCACCGGCGGCGGCCGCGCCGCGCGCGTGATGTGCCACGATTCAGCCGGCGGCGCAACCGGGCGCCGCCTGGCCTGCGCATCCCGTCCCCTCACATGGAGAGGCCGAGCGGACCGCGGGTGAGCTGGAATTCGGTGACCCCGCGCGACCAGAGCGCCGGCCGGTAGCGGCAGGAGGCCGTCTCCGCGACGAGCGCCGCAAGTGCGGCGGCGATGGAGGGAGTGTCGTGCCCTGGCGCGAAGACCCGGTCGAGATCGCTGCCGTAGCGCGCGGCCACCGCCTCGTCGGCCGTCACCTGGAGGAGGGGGAGCATGGGGTGGCCCTGCAGCGGGGTCCGCCCGACGTGGCAGAGCATCAGCTCGACCCCGGTAGCACCCAGCCCGGCGAAGGTCTCCACCGCGTTCTCGGTGGGCGTCTCCATGACGTGGAACCCCGCGCCCGCTGCCGGCTGGGCGAAGGCGAGAGAGGCCGCCGGCACCGCGCCCGCCGGAAGGAGGGCGCGGCGGAAGCCGGTATTCCCAAGCAGGCTCCCGCTGCTCGCTACGACCACGGTCGCGCCGGCCGCGACGAGGCCGGCGGCCAGCCGGCCGAAGGCCGCCCCGACCGACTCCGGCATGGGCCCGTCCGCGGCAAGCGCGAGGCGCATCTCGGCAGCGCCCACGCGCCGTCTCTCGGGCTGCGCCGCGGAGCGGGTCCGGGCCATGGCCTCGAGCTGGCCCGCCACCTTGGCGCGGACGCGGCCGATGCCGCCGTCGAGCTGCACGCTCGCCCAGCCGAAGCGCTCCGTCTCCAGGCCGCGCGCGGCGAGATGGTGGCGCACCGCGTCGTTGTGGGTCATCTCGCAGCCATGCTCCAGCAGCACCGCGTGGCGCACGCAGCGATGCGCGAGGTGGCCGGTGAGCGTGTCGAGATAGAGGCCGGCCCCGTTGGCCGAGCCGCAGCCCTCGGTATGCACGAGGGCGACGAAGCGCGAGACGTCGCTCCACGCGGGCGGGTTCCGCGTGAGGTCGTCGGCGATGAGGCGCGCCACCTGGCCGGAGCAGAGGCTCGTCGGCATCACCAGCGCGACCTGGTCGGAGGCGATACCCTGGCCCGTGACCACGGCGTCGAAGGCAAGCTCGAGGGGAGCCGCATCCCGCACCGCGAGCGGGCGCCCGGCCGGTGCCGGCCGTAGGCGTATCTCCTCCAGCCCGTCCGTCCCGGTGCGCGGCCAGTCGCGCCAGACCGAGACCTGGGCGTGGCCCGCGCGCTCGCCCTTGCTGCGCTGCCCGGAGGCGACGTCGAGCGCGAGCTCGAAGGTCTCCGCGCCGAGCGCATCCATCTCCATGCCGTCGTTGTAGCGGCCCGCGTTCACGTCCATCTCGTTCGCGAGCAGCTCGAAGCGGCCCGTGGTGGTCACGAACTTGAGCGTCGGCACGAAGGGGAAGTTGGTGATCGAGCCGTTCCCGGTGATGAAGAGGATGAGGGTGGAGCCGGCCGCCACCTGGCCGGCGATGCTCTCCAGATCGTTGCCGGGGCTGTCCATGAAGTAGAAGCCGGGCGCGCGCATGGGCTCGCCGTAGTCGATGACGTGGTCGAGCCGCACGTCGGGGGCCTTCTTGCGGGCGGCGCCGAGCGACTTCAGCGCGATGTTGTAGAGGCCGCGGAAATTGTTGCCGCCGGTGGGGTTGCCCTCGGCCGTGGCCCCGTGGTTGGCGGCGTAGCGCTTGAAGTTCTCGATCTTCCCGAGAAACCGCCGTGCCGTGCCGGCATCGCGCACGTTCTCCAGCACGTAGGGCTCGGCGCCGATGAGCTCGTCGGTCTCGGCCAGGTTGGCCGCGCCTCCGTGGCGGATGACCTCCCGCGCCACCCAGCCCGCCAGCGCGTTGCCGGAGACCCCGGAGAACGCGTCCGAGCCGCCGCACTGGAGCGCGAGCCGCAGCGCGCCCACGGGCTCGCGCGTGCGGCGCTGGCCGGCGACCTCCGGCAGCCAGCCTTCGATCAGCGCCGCCGCGCGCACCACCTCCCGCTCGTGCTCTCCCTCGATGCGGAAGAAGGCGTGGAGCACGTGGTCGAGCGGGTCGTCGCGGCCTTCCATGAAGCGCCGCAGGTCGTCGTTGGCGTAGGCGCCGGTGCCGTCGTCGGCCGCCAGCACCGCGCCCACGTTGGGATGCACGATGAAGCCGGCGAGCACCCTGAGCACGTGGTCCAGATTGTTGGGCCGCGCGCTGCCGCCGCCTTCGGTATGGGTGACCGCGACGACGCCGTCGACGCCCGCAGGCGCGGCCGCCGCGGCCCGGCCCGCGACCTCGCGAACGAAGCCGTTGGCGCGCGAGGTGGTGGCCAGCACGACGACGAAGTTCCGGGTGCCGACGCCGCGCCCGCCGGGGCGGCGGAAGCCGGCGAAGGTCGCAGGCTCCTCGGCGGACGCCACCTGCTCTCCCGCGCTGAAGGTCGCTTCGTCCAGCGCATAGGTCTCGATGGTGTCGCTGAAGTTGGCGGCGTCCGGCAGAGCAAAGTCGATGTCGCGCTCCACCAGCGCGGCGAGGATCCTCTCGTTGCAGACATACTCGCCCGGCTGCAGCGCGCGGGCCGCGATGCCGAACGGGAGACCCCAGGAGGTGAGGCGCGCGCCCTCGGCAACGGGCACGCGGACGAAGCGGTGTCCCTCCAGGACGGTGTAGGGGAGGCGGAACGCGCCGGTCCCGTCGGCGACGAGGGTGCCGGCTTCGAGGCGCCGCGTCGCGATCGCGACGTTGTCCGTCGCCGCCGGAACGCGGGCCACCTGGCCGAACTGGAAACGATCGGGCATCGCGCCTTCCCCGGCTCGATACGTTGCGCTGGTCACGGACGCCTTCCTTATCGGTAAACGCCGCGAAGCGGTAGTCCTGGCGCGGCGCGCGCGGGCAAGCTCCGCGTGGTTTACGCTCGCGCCGGCGCGCCCTATCGTCCGCAGCCAGGGGATGCGGCGTGGCGAAAGGTACGGGTGCGATGGCGACCCACTTCACGGCTGACGAATTCGGGCGGCGGCGCGCTGCGGCGGTGCGGGCGCTCACCGACCGCGGCCTCGCGGGCATCCTGCTCTTCAAGCAGGAGAGCATGTACTACCTGACCGGCTACGACACCTTCGGGTTCTGTTTCTTCCAGTGCCTCTGGCTCGGGAGCGACGGGCGGATGACGCTGCTCACCCGCGCGCCGGACCTCCGCCAGGCGCGGCACACCTCGATCATCGAGGACATCCGCATCTGGGTCGACGAGGCCGGCGCCGACCCCGCTGCGGCGCTCCGCGACGTGGTGGCCGGGCACGGCGCGGCCGGTGCGCGCATCGGCGTCGAACGCGACACCCAGGGTCTCACGGCCGCGAACTGGCTCGCGGTCGAGCAGGCGTTCGGGGACTTCTGCACGCTGGAGGACGCGTCGGACCTCGTCTCCGCGCTTCGCCTCGTCAAGAGCGAGAGCGAGCTTGCCTACGTCCGCCGGGCGGCTGCGCTCGCGGACGATGCCCTGGCGGAAGCGGAGAGGCTGGCTGCTCCCGGCGCGTTCGAAGGCGACATCCTCGCCGCGATGCAGGGGGCCGTCTTCCGCGGCGGCGGCGAGTATCCCGGCAATCCCTTTATCCTCAGCTCCGGCGCCGACGCGCTGCTCTGCCGCGACAAGGCCGGGCGGCGCCGGCTCGCGGAGCGGGACCAGCTCACCATCGAGTTCGCGGGCACCTACTGCCGCTATCACGCCGCGCTCATGCGCACGCTGGTGATCGGCCCGGTCTCGGAGGCGCATGCGGCCATGCACCGGGCCTCTGCGGACGCGCTGGACGCCTGCCGCGAGACGCTGCACCCCGGCCGCACGTTCGGCGAGGTCTTCGACGCCCACGCCCGCGTGCTCGATCGCGCAGGCTATCGGGAGCATCGCCTCAACGCCTGCGGCTACAGCCTCGGCGCGACCTTCGCGCCCTCATGGATGGACGGCCCGATGTTCTACACCGGCAATCCGCAGGTCGTGGCGCCGGGCATGGTCCTCTTCGTCCACATCATCCTCGCGAACAGCGATGCAGGGCTCGCCATGACCCTCGGCGAGACCTACGCGGTCACGGACGACGGCGCCGAGAGCCTCAGCCGGGCGCCGCACAACCTGGTACCCGGCGGCGGTTAGCGCCGCGGTCGGGGCGGTGGCTGGGGCGGCTCCGCTTGCCGGGGCCGGGGTGTCTGGAACGGGCGCTCCTTTGGTGCTATATGGAGCGAGAATGGACGTTCAGCCGGGAGGTGAGCGGCCAGAAGGCTATCCATGATCCCCGGTAGCTCAGTTGGTAGAGCAAGCGGCTGTTAACCGCTGGGTCGCTGGTTCGAGTCCGGCCCGGGGAGCCAGATCAAGGACCGACAAGGTCCATCCTGTTCTCAGGAAAGACACTAAAGCCCTGCTCCGGCAGGGCTTTTTCCTTGTTTTCGTACTTGTCCGTTCCGCTCGATTCCACCAGAATGTGTGATCGAGTGTGGGTGTGGATGTGGGGACTGCATGGGACGGCTGACCGCTGCGAAGGCGAAATCGCTCGCCAAGCCGGGCATGTACGGCGACGGTGGCACGCTCAATTCGTGCGTCAGGCCCAGCGGTGCCAAGGGCCGGGTTGATCAAGGGGCTTTGCCCTTGACCTGTGCAAGGCCCGGCGGTAGCGGCGAAGGGCGCCACCTTCGCGTGAATCCCTCCCCTATTGTCGGGAAATAAGCCAGTGTAGCGGTGGCAAACACTTCCGCGCCGTTACCACCACTAACGAGATCAGAAAACCGCAACAGGTTCAACAAACGGCACATGTCGACAAGTCCGTTCAGACTCCTGCAGATCGTTCGCCAAGGGCGGGACGTCGGTAGTCGCGTCGCACGATTTCACGGTTGGCCTGACAGAATGAGGCAGGCTGAAGCCGATGGCAGCAGTTATGACTTCACCGAGACGGTGAACGATTACTATTCATTGTGCAACGACATCATGCAATTCGGGTGGAGCGAATCCCTGCACTTTGCGCCATTGACGCGCGAAGAATCGCTGGAAGAATCGATCGTTCGCCATCAGCGCCTGATGATCGAAAAGCTGGGCTTGCGAGAGGGCATGGTGGTCGTCGATGTCGGCTGCGGAGTGGGCGGCCCTATGCGGCGGGTTGCCCGCGAAAGCGGCGTCAGGGTCGTCTGCATCAACAATAACGAACGGCAGCTGGAAGAGGCCAGGCGGAGGAACGTCGAGGCGGGGCTCGACGACATGGCCGAGTACGTCAAATGCAACTTCATGGATATGAGCGCGATTGAAGCCGACTCGTTCGATGCGGGTTATGCGATCGAGTCGACGTGCCATGCGCCGGACAAGGAGCGCGCGTTTGCGGAGATCTATCGTGTGCTAAAACCGGGAGCCCGGCTGTGGGGTCAGGAGATGTGCATGACAGAAAAGTTCGACCCCGACGACAGCCTTCACCGCACCGCCAAGCATGAACTCAAGCTGGGGATCGCCCTGAAAGAGATCGCCACGTTCGCCGAGGTGAATCGCGCGCTTGAGGCTGCGGGATACGACGTCATCGAAGCGGCGGACAGGGACGACAGGGAAGGCCAGGGCGTAGGGTGGTATCGACCCATGGAAGGTCAGAGCGGCACGTTGCGCAATGCGTTTCGCAGGACGCCCCTGGGCCGCAAGGCGATATTCGCGGGTCTGCGATTGGCGGAGGCGTTCCGGCTCTTTCCGAAGGGTTCTGCGGACCTTATTCAATTGATGGACAGAACGGCCAACGCCTACGTCGCGGGCGGCAAGATGGGCATATTCACGCCGCTCTACTGTTTCGTCGCCCGCAAACCCGGCTGAGTCGCTTCATATCGACGTCGCGGAGGTCCTGGCGACCGTGGACTCCGGGCGGACATCCCCGACCGCCCATCCCTGCGCAACGCGTCGCAGTCGTCGGCGTCTTCCGCCGCGCTGCCTCGTTCTTATCTCGTCGGGCGTCGCTCTTGAGCGGATGGATTTCGCCGCTCCCCACACACGCGCAGGTCAGCCTTCTCGCTCGCCGGGCCGGAATCCGGCTCGCTCCATGAAGTCCCGGAGCGCGGATGCGACCCTGTCGGGCGCTTCTTCCGCGAGAAAGTGCCCACAGTCCTCGAACTCGTGCAGCTCGTGGTCCGACAGAACGGACGTCCACCGTTCGAGTTCCTTCCTTCGGAACGCAATGTCCTTCAGGCCCCAGAGAAGGAGCGCCGGCTTGTCGGCAAAGGCCGCGCGGTCGTCCCAGATCGAGCGCAGCCAGTCGCCTGCGCCGACGATGTGACCCGGGAAGGCTGCCATGGCAGCCCGCGTATCGGACGTCGGCTGCGCGTTGCGGTATTGCGCCATGATCTCCGGCGTCAGGATGCTTCGATCCCCCACCGCCTTCGGCATCACCCTGTTCACGAACAAGTTGCGGTGCCGGATCAGGTACTGGCCGATCCAGCTCGACATCAGGAAGCTGAACGCCTTGAAGTGGAAGTCGTCGCCGACCGGCCAGCACCAGGTATTCGCGATGACGAGACGACGGACGCGCTCCGGATGCCTGCGCGCGAAGTCGAGGCCGATGGGCCCGCCCCAGTCGTTCATGAAGAGCGTGATGTCGCGAAGGTCGAGATCATCGAGCAGGGCGGCGAACCTCAGCGCGTGACTTTCTGGATGATGGTCCTCGCGCCGGCTGCTGCGCGACGACAGGCCGAAGCCGATATGGTCCGGCGCGACGCAGCGAAACTCCGAGCGAAGTTCCCGGATTACATGACGGAATTCGAACGACCAGGCCGGGTTGCCGTGCACGAACACGATCGGCTCGCCCTCGCCCTCGTCGACGAAGTGCATCCGGTGTCCCGACTCGGTGGCGAAGAACCTGCTCTCGAAGGGATACATGGCGTCGGATACCCAGTCCTGACGCGGGGTCGGCGCGATCCGGTTCATCCCGCCCACAGCGCCTCCAGTTTCGCGAGGCAGCCGGTCCAGCCCCGCACGTGCTCGTCGCGCGCTTCGTCCTCCGCGAACCGGGCGTGCGTCAGGGTCAGGCGCGTCCTGCCGGCCGACTCCGGCTCGAACTCGACGGTGACGAGTGACTCGATCTCGCTGCCCTCCCAGCGCCAGGTATGCACGAGACGACGATGCGGTACGACGTCACGGTAAACGCCACGGGTGAGCCATCTCCGCCCGTCCGCCCCCCGCATCTCGACCAGGAACGTTCCGCCGACCTCGGGCTCGGCGACCGCACGCACGACCGTCGCATTGCCGGGCGCCAGCCAGCGACGCAACATCTCCGGCTCGGTCCAGGCGGCGTAGACCGCCTCGACCGGCGCGTCGATCACGCGGTGAAGCGTCAGGTAGATGTTCCGTTCTGCAGCTCCCGCAGAGGATTCGAACTCGGTCATCGCGAGTCGTCCGGTCTGTCCGGGGCGGCTCCGACAAGGGCCTCGAGCGCCTCAAGGCGGTCCGTCCAGAAGCGCTCGTGGAACTCGAGCCATGAGCGGGCGTCATCGAGGGCGGCCGGGTTGATCCGGCACACCCGTTCCCGCCCCCGCGTTTCGCGCGTGACGAGGCCGGCCCGTTCGAGTACGCCGAGATGCTTCGACACTGCGGCGAACGAGAGGTCGAAAGGCCGGGAGAGGTGGCTGACGGTCGCTTCCCCCTCGGCCAGACGATCGAGGATGGCGCGGCGGGTGGGATCGCCGAGCGCGTGGAAGACCCGGTTCAGATCATGCTCAACCATGTGGTTGAACATACCGGCTCCCGGCAAATGTTCAACCCTTCGGTAGAGTATTTTGCGAGTCACACCGGCTGCACGCGCCGTGCGGGCGCTGTGCGGTCCCACGGTCGGCGCGAGACCCCGCCGGGCAATGCCTGCGGGGTCTCGTCGTCTTTGCCCCCTGCTGTCCGCCCTGTCGTCTCAGGCGGGCGTACGTCAGTCCAGCGTGAACACCGCGCCGTCGAAGCGCTCGCGGGTGGCGATCTCCTCCACCGGGCGGCGCTTCAGCTTGGTGAGCTGCTTGGGCGGGCGACCGAGGGGCACGACGGCGCAGACGGCGTGATCGCCCGGGATGTTCAGGAGCGCCTTGATCTCGGGCTCGTGGGCGATGGGGAGCGTCGTGATGGTGCCGCCGAAGCCGTTCTGACGCGCCGCCAGCAGCAGGCTCCAGACGAAGGGGTAGATCGAGGCGCCGCTGATCACCCCGACGCGGTCGAGATACTGGTCGGTGGCGGCGACGACCTTGAGGTCGACGCAGACGACGAGCACGACCGAGGACTGCGTGTAGGGCCCGGTCAGCATGGCCGGCGCGGGGGTCGCCTCGATCTGCTCGGGTGAGACCTTGGTCGGAACGTGCGCGCTCCAGGGGCTCTCGCCCGCGTCGATCTGGGCGCGGTAGCGCTTGGCGACCGGCACCGTCAGCTCGGCGATCCGCTCGCGTGTCGCCATGTCGCGCACGACGATGACCCGGTTGCCCTGGCGATTGCCCCCGCTCGGCGAGAAGCGGGCATTCTCGATCATCTCGTAGAGCACCTCGTCGGGCAGGTGCTCGTCGGTAAAGTCGCGCGCGGCAAACGTCGTGCGCATCGCCTCGTACAGTTCCATCGCTCGGTCCTTTCACCGTTCGGCAGCGTGGCGGGCCCGCGCATTCTAGCCCGCATTCGATAGAGGTCTCAGGTATCCCGCGTCCTCAGGGCTATGAGGGGTGCCGCCCGGCCACTGCGGTCGAACGCGCGCGCCGGCACGCGGCCTCTCGCGGAGTCGCGCGCGCAGACGCGCGAAACCCGGCCCGAGTCGTCGGATTCGGGCATTGCCATGTCGTTCGTCCTGCGGCTGCCGCGTCGGATGCCCGCACGATATAGCGCCACACGAGGAGGGAGAAGATCGGAATAGGCGCGGCCGTCATCGCCGCGGCCGCGACCCGCCAGCCGGGCCCGGCGCGCTCGCCTCAGAGACATGAAAACCGTCGTATTCCGGGGGGTAGCGGCATATGCCGGTGTTGTGCGGAGCGAGGCTGGCGGAGGGACGAGGATGCGCACCCTCGCATAACCTATTGATATACACCACGTCCCAGGGGCGTCTTCTCGCCAGCCCCACAGTTGGCCCACCACACCCAAACGGAGCATAGCGGGCTTCCGGAGCCGAGTATGCAGCTCAGTACGAGGGCTTCTGGAATGCGCATCAGCGTTGCCCGTTTGTGCGTGGGCGTGGCGGGAGGAGCGGTTTCGTGCCACTCTCGCCGTCGCGGGATGTCCACGATCCGGGGAGGCGGGTATGCCCAATCCCTTGTTGCGGAGGGTGGGGCCGGACGCCATGGGCGACTGGCTGCAAGACGCCTATCGGCAGAGCCGTGCGCTGCAGGAGAGCAAGGGCGGCGATGCGACCTTCTACGAGATCGGCGCCAATGCGCCCCACATGCTCGAATGGTACTTCAAGAGCTTCTACGAGGGCGTCTTCTACGGCGGCCGGGTCGACGTCAGGATCAAGGAACTGCTGCGCTATCGGCTTTCGATGACCCACGGCTGCGCCTTCTGCAACAAGGGGAACGTCGAGGCCGCACGCCGAGCCGGCGTCAGCGACGCCCAGCTCGACGCCATCATGGACGAGGAGAACGACGCCTTTTCCGCGAAGGAGCGTGCGGTGCTACGTCTCGCCGCCGAGATGGCGCTCCCCAACATGGAGGGGCAGCTCACGCCCGCCCTCTACGCCGATCTCTCGGCGCATTTCGACGATGGCGAGATATTCGAGCTCGGTATGGTGGCGGCCGTGCTCACCGGGATCGCCAAGTTCCTCTTCGTTTACGACCTCGTCGAGCGCGAGGCGCACTGCCCGATCGGGCCGCGTGCGGCGGCGTAGCCCGGATTCCGAGGCGAGCGACCCGTCACAGGCCCAGGACGCCGGGACTCATCAAGTTCTTCGGATCGAGTGTCCGTTTCAGTGACTCGATGAGCCACCGCTGGCCCGGATCGATCCGCTCCAGATAAGGATAGTAGGTGCCGATCTGGTAGTGGGTCGCGCCGTGGGCGGCGAGCGCCTCGACCAGGGCCGCGCGCAAGGCGTGCACCTGCGCCCGCGCCTCCTCGTTGGGTGGCCGATCCGCGTACTGCGTTCGTTGCGCGTCCGTAACGGCGCGCAGATGAAAGGGTGAGAGCGCATCCGGCCAGAAGAACTGCGGCTCCAGCAGCAGCCGGTCGCCGACCATGGTCGTGAGCCGCGTGACGCGGATGCCGATCGCCCGCATCTCGTCCTCGTGGGGCGCGAGACAATCTTTCGCCGCCTGCAGGCCATCCCGCGCGCGGGAGAGCGGAAGCAGCCCGTGCATCGGCAGCCACGCCTCGCCGTCGGGCCCCAGCAGCGCCTTGAGCGGGCGGAAGGGCCGCGAGCGGGTGATGCGGGGGATCGTGTCCGGGATCTCGGTGCCGCCGTGACGGCTGGCGCAAGCGGCGATCCCGTCACAAGCTTCCGCCACTGCCGCTTCGCTCGCGCCCTCGATCACGAGGTGGAGGGAGTTGCGCGTCTCGCCCACGGCGCGGCGAACGCCCGCCGCGGTCCTGACCGCCGCCGCGAGGCCGCTCGCCCGCCCACCTTCCGCCTGCGCCACGTCGCGGAGCGCCGCCGCCCCCTCGCCGATGCTGAAACCGGCGCGGCGCAGGTTCTCGTGGGTCTCGGCGTCGAAGCCGTAGCTCTCGCTGATCTCGTCCATGCCGGCCAGCGCGATCTGCGCATCGATCGCGGCCTCAAAACTCTCGAACGCGAAGGAGGCGAAGCGGGTGGCGGGAGGCAGTGGAACGAGCCTCATGGTGATGCGCAGCTTGACGCCGAAGGCGCCGCCGTCGCCCAGGAAGAGCCCAACGGCATCGGGCCCGAAATCCCGCGCGAACGCCTGATCGCCGACGCGCCCGAGCCGCATCAGGGCGCCGTCCGCCGTCACCACGTCAAGGCCGAGCACGCTCTCGGACATCGGGCCGTGCCGGGCTGAGCCGAAGAACGCGGCGTTCTGCGACGCCGCGCCGCCGACCGTCGCCACGACGCCGGAGAGCGGGCCGAAGAACGGAGTCCGGCGCCCTGCCGCCGCAAGCGCCTCGTGCAGCGTGCGCCAGGTGCAGCCAGCCTCGGCGATCACCCAGCCGTCGGCCTCGTCGATCTCGACCACCCGGTCGAGCGCGCTCGTGTCGAGGATCACCGTTCCCGGCCGCGTCGGCCCGTAGCCGCCGGTGTAGGAATGGCCGCCGCCCCGTACGGTGAGCGCATGGCCCGCGCCGGTGATCGCCGCGACGCTGGCGACGGCGGCGTCCACGCTCGGCGGGCGGACGACGAGGTGCGCCGGGTGCGGCGCAGGGCCGGCGATATCGTGGGCGTAGTAGGCGCTTTCCGCCGCGTCGTCGATGACGTTCACCGCGCCGACCAGATCGGCGAGGCGCGCCGCGAGGCCGCCGCTCACTCTCGCTCCATCGCCGCCACGATCGCGTCCGCGTAGCCCCGCGCGTCGGGGACGGCGCGTGTGACCGGCGCCGAGGCGCCTGCGGCAAGCGC
This sequence comes from Alphaproteobacteria bacterium, assembly GCA_011523425.1. Lineage (GTDB taxonomy): Bacteria > Pseudomonadota > Alphaproteobacteria > UBA828 > UBA828 > WTGU01. Next base: position 43,622 of record WTGU01000069.1, on the reverse strand, counting down.
CGCCTGTTCCGCCGCGTCCGGCATGCCCTCGCCAGTGACCACCGCGACCCTGCCCGCCAACGGCGCGAGCAGAGCCGGCCACGGCTCTCCGCACACCGCCTGCAGCGTCCGAGGGAAGGCGTCGCCGGCAATGACCGTGTCGACGAAGCGCCGGTGCAGGAGGTCAACGTCGAGCCCGATCTCCACCGGCATCCGGGTGGCAGCCGTGGGCACGAACCAGGGCCGGTAGAGCAGGGATTCGCGCGCCAGATGCCAGGCGGTGAGCAGGTGGGCGCCGCTCCAGACGGGCGCGAGCGCGGTTGCCGGCAGGCATTCGGCCAGCGCCCGCGGATCAGGCGGCGGGTCGATCAGCACCAGACGGCCGCAATCCGCCCCAAGGCGCCCGGCGAGATGCGCCGCCCAGCAGGCGCCCGCGTTGATCCCGGCGACATCGACCTGCCCGAGCCCCAGCGACGCCACCGCGCGGGCCACGAGCTCGACGCCGCCGTCGGCCATGTCGGCCGGAGCGGGGGAGGAGAGGCCGTGGCCGGGGGGATCGATGGCGACGACCCGGCGCTCCCTGGCCAGATGGGCTGCGACGGGGTCCAGCCCTCGCGTGGATCCCGGCAGATCGGCCACGAGCAGCAGCGGCTGCGCGCTGTCGTCTCCCCACTGGCGGAGCATGAGCGATGCGCCGTCTACCTGAATGAAGCGCCGCACGCCCGTCTCCTCCGGCGCAGGCGGCGCCGGCGGCAATCCGTCGGCACAGGCGGCGAGCAGATCGCCGATGGCGGTCACGCGCTCCGCGTCCGTCAGCCGGTGGATATGCGCGTCGTCCGGCAGCGAATGAAGGCGGTCGAGGTGGGGGAAGAGAACGTCGGTCTCGGTCGCCATGTAGTGGGCGGGCACGCGCGCGGCCGCCGCTGCCGCGGCGCCGTCGTAGCGAAACGCCGCCTCGTAGGCGATGCGGTAGCCGTCGCCCGCCAGCAAGAGGTCCGTCGCGATCCGGTTCAGGATCGAGGGCCGGGGCATGTCGATGGCGAGCCGTGACGCGGGCCCCTGGCGGTTCCAGGGAAAGAAGCTGAACTGGTCGCGGATGCGGGACCAGAGCCAGGCGACGTGGCTACCGCTCCAGTCCGGGCGGAAGGGCGGCAGGTAGCTCGCCACGAGCTCTTCCATCTCTTCCGGCGTGAAGGCCGGGCAGCCGTCGAGCACGACGCCGCTGACGCGCTCCGGGTGGCTGTTCGCGAACTCTATCGCGATGGCAGCCCCGGTGTGGCGGCCGAAGACGGCTGCGCGCTCCAGGCCGAGGACGTCGACCACCTCCCTGAGCGCGTCGGCGTAGTCGGGGATCTGCGGCCGGTGCAAGGTCAGGGGGTCGGAGCCGCCATAGCTCGGCGTGTCGGGCGCGATCACGGTGAAGCGCTCGGCCAGCGACCCGATCAAGGGCACGAACGCGGCCGACGAGACCGGCGATTCGTGAAGCAGCAGGACCGGCGGGCCGCTCCCGGCGCGGCGCACCATGACCCGGCGCGCGCCGCAAATGACAAAGCGATGCTCGATCATGTCGACCCCGCGCCCTGCTCCCTCAGTACCCGCTTCAGCACCTTGCCGCCGGGGTTGCGCGGCAGGGCGTCGATGAAGTCGACCTCCTTGGGGACCTTGAAGGCGGCGAGGCTCTCCTTCCCATAGGCGATCAGCTCATCGGGCGAGGGCCGCGCGTCCGGCTGGGGCACGACGAACGCCTTGATCCGCTCGCCCCAGTACGCGTCCGGCACGCCGACCACGGCCACCTCGCGCACCGCCGGATGCCGCGAGAGCGCGTCCTCCACCTCGCGTGGATAGACGTTGACCCCGCCGGAGATGATCATGTCCTTCCTGCGGTCGACGATATAGATGTAGCCCTCCTCGTCGCGCCGTGCCATGTCGCCGGCGGATACCCAGCCGCCCCGCATCGTCGCAGCGGTCTCCTCCGGCTTGTTCCAATAGCCGTTGAAGAGATAGGGCGAGGTGCTGAAGAGCTCGCCCACTTCGCCGGGCGCGGCCTCGTTGCCCTCGTCGTCGAGCAGGCGGATGCGGTTGCCGACGAAGGGGAGGCCCACGCAGCTCTTCTTGCGGAGCTGATCGGGCGGGCGCAGGTTCGTGACGATACCGGCCTCGGTCGAGCCGTAGGTCTCGTGCAGCACGCCCGCGCCGAACTGGGCGACGATCTTCTCCTTGGTGACCTGCGGCAGCGGCGCCGCGTTGGAGACCAGCGCCGTGAGCCCGTGGTCGCGGTAGCGCGAAAGCACGCCTTCGCCCAGGTTGAGGATGGCGTGGAAATGCGTCGGCACCATGAAGGTGCCGGTGAAGCGGCCGTCGCAGAGCCGCTGCATCACCAGCTCCGGGTCGAAGCGGGGCAGGAGCTCGCAAAAGCCGCCAAAGAAGACGGCGGCCAGCGCGAAGGCAAAGCCGCCGCCGTGGAACAGCGGCGCGAAGGCGAGGTGGGTGTCGTCCGGCCCGTAGCAGCCGTACTCCGAGGCCATGCCGAAGCACGTCAGCACCCGCGAGCGGTGGGAGAGCACGATGCCCTTGGCCGTGCCCGTGGTGCCCGAGGTGTAGGAGATGGCGAAGGGTTGCCACTCCTCCGGCGTCTCGTCCGGCTCTTCCGGTACCGCGCGCGCGAGCCATTCGTCGTAGCTCCCGCCGAGCACCAGCACGCGCTCGACTCCTTCGAGCACAGCGCTGCGGGCAAGCTCCTCGCAGGCCTGGTCGACCACCAGCACGCGCGGCCTGCAATCCTGGCAGATCGCTTCCAGCTCCTTCGCGGAGAGCCGGGTGTTGATCGTGGCGACCGCCGCGCCCATGGCCGAGAACCCGGCCACGACCTCGATGTATTCGAGGCGGTTCAGCGCGAGCAGCATCACCCGGTCGCCGGGGACGAGGCCGAGATCGTGCCGGGCGCCGGCGCTCACCCGGTCGATCCGCTCGACCAGCTGTCGGTAGGTGAGCGTGCGCTCCCCTTCGCGGAGCGCTGTCTTCTCCGGCGTGCGCTGCGCTGCCGTGCGGATTCCCGTTGCGATGGTGGTTGAGCGGTAGGTCGCGGGCCGGCCGCCGTCGCCCCCGGTCATGGCGTGGCCTCAGCCGCCCTGTACCGCCACCTGCGGCAGCCTGAAGACGCGCAGCGCGTTCTCCCGCATCAGCGCCTTGTAGGCCTCCGGGCGGAGGTCGAGCTCGGCGATCTCGGCCACCGCACGTTCCGGGTCGATCACCGGCCAGTCGGTGCCGAACAGCACCTTCTGGCGGCCGTAGGTATTCAGATAGTGGATGAGCTGCGGCGGCCAGTAGCGCGGCGCGTAGGCATCGACGCCGATGTAGACGTGCTGGTGCTTCCACGCCATCGAGATCATCTCGTCGGTCCAGGGAATGCCGATGTGGATGCCGAGCAGCTTGAGCTCGGGGAAGTCGCAGGCCACCTGATCAAGGCAGATCGGGCGCCCCACGCTGCGCATCCGGCGCTCGCGCTGGTACACCAGGCTGTGGCCCACCTGCATCATGATGGGCACGTCGAGCTCGCAGCACTTGGCATAGTAGGGATAGTACTTGGCGTCGTCGGGCGCGAGCTCGAACCAGTGCGGATAAAGGTGGGCGCCGACGAAGCCCAGCTCCTTCACCCCGTACTCCAGGTCGCGCAGGCCCTGCATGCCGCGATAGGGATCCACGCCTGCGAGCCCGGCGAAGCGGGTGGGGTGGCTCCGGCAGATCTCGTGGACCCGCTCGTAGGAAATCTCGAACGAGCCGGCAAGCCGCATGTCGCCGGCGCGCACCGCGATCATCAGCGAGAGCTCGATATCGGCGCGGTTCATCTTCTCGACATAGTCGTCGACGGTGACGCCGCCGCGCATTTCCGCCGGCATCCTAATCTGGTCCTGGAAAACCGCGTCGATCCCGGTCTGGCCCTGCTCCACCTCCTGCGGCGTGTACGGGTTGACGACGATATCGATTGCCTTCATCGCAACTGCCCCTGCATTTTGTGTCCTTTCTCGATCCTAGCCCGGAAGCTCGCCTGCCACCGCACGCCAGCAGCGCACCGAGCGGCCCGGCGACACCTCTTCGAGCGTCTGCGGCATGGCGCGGCAGCGCTCCACCTGGTTCGGGCAACGCCCGTAAAGATAGCAGCCCTCCGGCAGCGAGACCGGGCTCGGTATCTCGCCCTTGAGCGTCACGCGCTCGGGCCGGTCGACCCGCCGGTCGGCGATGTCGGGAAAGAGGTGCGAAGCCAGCAGCACCCGAGAATAGGGGTGCAGCGGCGCCCGGAACACCTCCGTGCGTGTGCCGGTCTCGACCACCTGCCCGAGGTACATCACCACGATGCGGTCGCAGACGCGCTCGATCGTGGTCAGATCGTGGGAGATGAAGAGATAGGCGATGTCGAGCTCGCGCGAGAGCCGGATCAGGAGCTCGATGATCTCGGCGCGGGTCTCCGGGCTCAGCGCCGAGGTCGGCTCGTCGAGCACGATGAAGGCGGGCTCGGTGGCGAGCGCGCGGGCGATGGCGATGCGTTGCTGGCGGCCGGCGCCGAGCTGGCGCGGCTTGACCTCGCGCACGGCCGGATCGATCCCCACCATCCTCATCAGCGCCGTCACGCGCTTGCGCTTCTCCGCCGCGGACAGCGTCGTGTGCAGGTCGAGCGGCTCCGTCAGGACCTGCTCGACGCTCCAGCGCGGGTTCATCGAATCCGTCGGGTCCTGGAAGACGATCTGCATGTCGTTGCGGAACGGCGTGAATTCCCGCTGCGCGAGGTCGCTGACGATCTCGTCCCCGTAGCGAACCGTGCCCCGGGTCGGCTCCTCCAGGCGCACGATGCAGCGGCCGACCGTGGTCTTGCCCGAGCCGCTCTCGCCGACGAGGCCGATCGCCTCGCCGCGATGGACGGCGAAGGAGACATCGTCGGCGGCGTGGACCTTGTCCTTGGAGCCGCGGATGTCGAATTCCTTGGCGAGACCCTCCACCGAGACCAGCGGCTCAGCGGTTGCCTGTTGCGCTTCGGGTGTATCCGCCAGGCTGGCCGCGCTCTCGCGCTGCAGAGAAAGGATGCGCCGGCTGTAGTCGTGCGCGGGCGCCGTGAAGAAGTCCCGCACGGCACTGGCCTCGACGATCTCGCCGCGCTCCATGATGACCACGCGGTCGCAGTAGTTCGCGACGATGCCGAGGTCCTGCGTCACCACCAGCACGGCGGAGCCGGTGCGGTTCGCCGCCTCCCACATCTGGTCGAGGAACTGCGCCTGGATCGTCACGTCGAGGCCGCTGGTGGGCTCGTCCGCGATCAGGAGCTTCGGGCCGGAGCTCATGGCCATGGCGATGAGCACGCGCTGGGTCATGCCCGTGGAGAGCTCGTGGGGGTAGGACTTCACCCGCCGCTCGGGGTCGTTGATCCCGACGAGCTGCAGCATCTCGATGGCGCGCGCCCGCGCGGCCCTGCGGCTCACGCGGTTGTGCGCCCGGTAGACGTTCTCGATCTGCCGACCCACCGTCAGCATCGGATGGAGCGAGGTGCGCGGGCTCTGCACGATGAGCCCGATGTCCTTGCCACGGATGGAATCGAGCTCCGCATCGCTCATGGCCAGCAGGTCGTGGCCCAGATAGTGCACCTCGCCCGAGACGATGCGGCCGGGCGGGCGTACCAGGCCCATCATGGCGATCGCCGCGGTCGACTTGCCACAGCCGGGCTCTCCCATGACGCCGACGAACTCGCCCGCGCCGATGGTGAGCGAAAAGTCCTTCACCGCGACGTGCTCGGCGCCCTGGCTCCCGGCGAACGCAACCGTGAGGCCGTGCACCGAGAGAATCCGGTCGGTGCCGCCGGCAGCGGCGTGCAAAGCCTCGGCGCTCATGTCTCGCGGAACTCGGCTTCGATGGTGTGGCCGACGAAGGCGTAGCCCAGCACCGTCAGCGAGATGGCGACGCCGGGGAAGACCGAGGGCCACCACTCGCCCAGAATCAACTGCGGCGCGCCGATGGAGATCATGCTGCCCCATTCGGGTGTCGGCGGGCGCACGCCCGCGCCGACGAAGCTCAGCCCGGCCGTCAGGATGATCGCGAAACCGATGGTGACCGACATCTGCACCAGCGAGGGTACGAGCGAGTTGGGCAGCACGTGCTTGATCGCGATGGTCCAGCGCGAGTTGCCGACCGCGAGCGCCGCCTGCACGTAGCCGCGCGAACTCTGCGCCATCACCTCGGCGCGGGTGAGGCGCACGAAGATCGGCGTGTAGACCAGCGCCAGGGCCAGCACCAGGTTGCCTGTCTGGCGGCCCGAGAGGGCGACCAGGATCATCGCGGTGATGAAGACCGGGAAGGACTGCAGCACGTCCGAGATTCGCATCATGAACTCGGTGGCCCAGTTGCGATAGAAGCCTGCGAGCAGCCCGAGGAAGGTGCCGATCACCAGCGAGATCAGCGCCCCTCCGAGCGCGATGGTCATGTCCGCGCGCGGCGCCGAGATCACGCGCGAAAAGACGTCGAGGCCGGACTGGTCCGTGCCGAACCAGTGCGGCGGGGCCTCGCGCTGCCCGCTCACCGTCTCGTAGAGGAGGCGCGGCCAGGTCTCGATGGGCGGCGGCGGCGTCGAGATCTCGCCGGTCGACCGCAGCGGGTCGTAGGGGCTGATGAGCGGGCCGAAGGCCGCGAGAAAGAGCGAGAGCACGACGATCACGGCGCCGACGAGAAAGAAGCGGTCGCTGCGCAGCCGGGCGAGGAGGCTGCGGCGGTCCACCGCCGGCAGTGCGGAGTTCGGTGCGCCCGTGAGATCGGTCATGCTGCGCCCGCCCCGCTCAATACTTCACCCGGGGATCGAGGTAGGCGTGGATGATGTCGAGCAGCAGATAGATGAGCAGGGACACCAGCGCCACGATCAACACCACGCCCTGGATCGCCGGGTAATCGAAGGAGAGGATGGAGCGGATCGCGTACTCGCCGATGCCACCCAGCGAGAACACAAGCTCCACGGTGACGGCGGCGCTCAGCAGCACGCCGTAGAAGATGCCGACCAGCGTGACCGCCGGCGTCAGCGCGGCGCGGAGCGCGTAGCGCCCGACCTCCCGCTTGGAGAGGCCGCAGCAGCGGGCGTAGAGGATGTAGTCCGACTGCAGCGCGCGGACCATGTTCTGCCGCACCATCTTGGTGATGGCGCCGGAGACCACGAACACCTGGGTCAGAATCGGCAGCATCAGGTGATGGAGGGACGAGACGAACGTGTCGAGCCGTCCCTGCAGCAGCGAATCGACGGTGAGGAAGCCCGTGATGACGCTCGGCTCGATGAGCAGCGGGTCGATGCGGCCGAGCGGCGGCGGCGCGATGCCGAGAATGAAGAAGAAGAGGAAGACGAACAGCAGCCCCCACCAGTAGTCCGGCTGGGCGCCGGCAAAGAGGCCCCAGACGAAGGCGATGCGGTCGGCGATGCCGCCCGGCTTGGTCGCGCTCGCCATGCCGAGCGGGATGGCGATCAGGAACGAGATCAGCAGCGCGAGCGTGACCAGCTCCAGCGTGACCGGCAGGAAGCGCCCGATTTCGAGGAATACCGGATCGCCTGTCACCCAGGAGAGGCCGAGGCTGCCGTCGGCCAGCCCGTCTGCGCCCCTGTCGGAGGAAAGCCCGAGAAAGCTCAGGAGCTGATCGGCGACGGGCCGGTCGAGGCCGAGGGTGCGCTCGGCCTGGGCGTACGCCTCCTCGCTGGCGTTGAGCCCCACCAGCCGGGCGACGGGATCGGCCGGCAGCAGCCTGATGAGGAAGAAGACGGCAAGCGCCACGCCGAGCAGCTGAAGCACGGCGATCCCGAGGCGGCGGAGGACGAAGCGGCCGATCATGGCGCGAGAGCAGCGGCCTTGTCAGTGTATGGCCGCCGGCCGCCGCCGGGCCGCCGGCCGTTCGCTCACCGGTTGCCCTGACCCCAGACGCTGATCACGTCGTCGGTGTCCACGATCTTGGCAAACACCCAGGCCATGCCGGCAAGCGCGCCGTCGTAGCGGAGCTGCTCCAGCTCGCCGGTCGCATCCTTCGGCACGAAGACCTTGTAGTCGCGCTGGCTTGCGTCGCGCACCGTGGTCTCGACGCAGATGTTCGTGGTCACGCCGCAGACGACGAGGCTATCGACCCCGAGTCCGTTCAGCAGCGGCTCGATATTGGTGGCGTAGAAGGCGCTCGGCCGGTTCTTGTCGATCACCGTCTCGCCGTCCACCGGCGCGAGCTCGTCGACGATCTCGATGTCCGGCGTGCCGGCGGCGAGCGAGTCCACCTCTCGGAGTTGCGGCATGATGTAGTTCACGAGGATGCCGCCGTCGGCGTAGTCCGGCCGGTAGACGTAGCGGGTGTGAATCACCGGCACCCCGGCCTGGCGGGCCGACGCGAGGAGCCGCCGGCACGGCTCGAGCGCCGCCTTCAGCCCCGTGATGTCGATTCCCGCCTTCGCCAGCGAGCCCTCGTCCTCGAGGAAGGCCCGCTGCATGTCGATGACGACGAGCGCCGTGCGCTCCTTGGTAAGCTCCATCTCCACCGTCATGCCTCCCGCTCGGCGCCCTACTCGGCCGGGCGGAAGTCGTAATAGTGGAGCGCGTTGTCCGGGTGCCAGACGACCCCGGTGACGTCCGCCGACGTCGCCCAGTGGGTCTTGTATTCGAGGATCGGCACCATCGCGAGCTCCTCCATCAGCGTCTCCTGAATGTCCACGAGCGTCGCCGCGCGCTTGGCGTCGTCCGCCTCGTTCAGGGTCGAGAAGAGAGCGTTGTCCACCGCCTCGTTGCTGTAGTTCATGGCGTTCATGATCCCGCCCTTGGCCGCCGTCACGTAGCTGAGCAGGATGCCGTAGGCGGCGTCGACGCCGATGGGCTTCACGTGGTCGGTGAGCCCGAGCGGCATGTCCTTCTTGACCAGCTCGCGCTCGCCGTACTGGGTCTGCGGGATGGGATCGAGCTCCATCGGGATGCCCACGTCGCGGAGCGCCGTCTGCAGCACTGTCGCCGTGGGGCCGAGGGCCGATTCCTTCTCGGCGATGTAGGTGATCCGGAGCGCGTCGGGGAAGGCCTCCAGGCCCTGGCCCTCCGGATAGCCGGCCTCGGCGAGGTAGGCGCCGGCCTTATCCGGATCCTCGGCGTACTGGACCGAGGCTTCGTGGTAGCCCGGATAGGTCGTCGGGATCATCCCCGGCCACTTGCGCGCCTTGCCGAAGTAGCTGGTCGAGATGACCTTGTCGTAGGGCACCGCATGGGCCAGCGCCTTGCGCATCGCCAGATTGTCGTAGGGCGGCACCTGGTAGTTCACGTAAAGGAACAGGTTCTCGTTGCCGTAGGCGCTGACGACCTTGACGCCGTCGATCTTGCTGAGGCTGTCGTATTCCTTCGGCGTCAGCCGCTCTGCGATCTGCGCCCGGCCCGACTGCAGGATGGCGACGCGGTTCGCGCTCTGCGGCACCTTCCTCAGCACCACCCGGTCGTAAGCCGGCGCGCCGAGGTAGTAGTCCGGGTTCGCCTTCACGGTGAAGCCCGCGCCCTTGTCCCAGTCGTCGAGGCACCAGGGGCCGAAGCCCGGCGCGTTGACGTTGTTGTTGTAGGTGTGGCTCCAGGGGTCCTCCTCGGTCGCGTTGGCCTCCATGGTCTCCTTGTCGTAGATGTAGAGGCCGAAGATCGTGAGCACGCGGAGGAAGAGCTGGTTCGGCCCCGACTGGCGGATCTGGACCGTGTAGTCGTCGATCTTCTTGACCTCGTCGCCGAGCGTCCGCGCCGCAGCACCGGATTCGTCCTGCGCGAAGACAGCCGGCGTGAAACCATCTATCGAGCCGACGTTGGAGAGGAACCAGCCGATCGGCGCGGCCCCGCTCACCGACTTGGCGCGGGCGAAGGTGTAGACCACGTCATCGGCGTTGAAGGTGGCGCCGTTGCAGCCCTTGACGCCCTGGCGCAGCGTGAAGGTCCAGGTGAAGGTTTCGGGGTCGTAGGTCCAGGATTCCGCGAGCCTTCCCTCGAACTTGTCGAAGTCGAGCAGCTGCACGCCCTCCTCGTTCACCTCGCCGTGGGCGTAGTAGACCAGCGGCTCCAGCAGGTTCGCGATGCCGCCGTAGGTCGGGATCAGCGAGGCCGTCGGCCCGTCGTAGTCGAGACCGGCGGGAATGTCGTCCGCCAGGACCAGCAGGTCCTTGGCCTGCGCCGCACCGGCCATGCCGATGGCAGCCACGAACGCAACGAGCAGGCGATGCAGCCATGAAATGTGCATTGTCGGTCCCTCCCTGCGCGACAGCCTTCTACCGTTGATTGCGAGGCGCGCCGCTTCCGACGATCCTCCCCCGACTGCCGCGTGGGAAGCTTGCCGTCAGCGGGCGCGGCGGCGCAAGTGTGTTTCGCCGCCGCACGGACCATGACCGTGGCGAGAAGTGCGGGTTAATGTGTTGATTGCCCGCGAGGCGCGGTCGCGGTCGCGGCGACGACCTGCCGCTTCGTTGAAAGCCGATGAGAGGAGGTGGGGACGTGGCCGCCGAACGCCGGATCAAGTGGGGTGTTCTCTTCAACGGCGACAACCTGTCGCTGGACGAGATTCTCCGCTACGCCCGCATGGCCGAGGAGGCCGGCGCCGACAGTCTCTGGTCGAGCGATCTGGGGCGCGATGCCTTCACGCCGCTCGCTGCCATGGCCGGCGTCGTCAAGTCGGTGCGATTGGGAACCGCCGTCGCCACCTTCGCGCGCCCGCCGATGCACACCGAGACCGCGGCCATGACCATGGCCGAGCTCACCGGCCGGAAGTTCGTGCTGGGCCTCGGTACCGCGCCCCGGGAGTGGAACAGGGACTGGCACGGGCTCGCCGACTACAAACCGGTTGCGCGCATGCGCGAGTACGTCGGGTGCATCCGCAAGATGTGGACCGCGAGTCCGACGAAAGCCATCGACCATGACGGCCGGTTCGTCAGCGTTCGCGGCTACCGGCGCTTCATCCCCGCGCCCTGCCCGCCGGTGCCGATCTACCTCGCGGCCGTGCGGGAGCGGATGCTGGAGCTGGCCGGCGAGGTGGGCGATGGCCTGCTGGCCAACACGCTCAACACGCCGGCCTATTTCCGCGACATCGTGCGACCGCGAATCGCCGCCGGCATGGCGCGGGCGGGCCGGAGCGACGTGCCCTTCGAGATCGCGACGCTCAAGGCCTGTACCGTGCACGAGGATCGGACGCGCGCCCGTGCGTCAGTCAGGCATGCGATCGCCTTCTACGCGACGCTGGATTACTTCGACATCGTTCTCGATCCGGCGGGGTTTGCCGAGCAGAAGGAGCGCATTCGCGCGGCCCATGCGCGAAACGACTTTCCGGCCATGCTGGACGCGGTGACGGAGGACATGATCGATGCGCTGGTGCTGGCGGGAACGGCCGACGAGGTGTGCGCGCAGCTCGCGCCCTTCGAGGGTCTCGTCGACACCGTGATCCTGACATGCCCGATCTTTCCCGACGACCCGGAAGAAACACGCGCAAACCACGAAGCGATGATCGCCGCCTTCGCCCGGTGATTGCCGCATGATCGTCGCGTCGGGCAGCGCGTTCGCCTATATTGGCGCGGACTGCGGGGCCACCGGCCCCGCACCGTTCATCAAGGGAGATCACCATGACGAATTCGACGGGCAATCGCTGGTCGCTGGACCGGCGTACCTTCCTCAAGGGCACGACCGCGGCAGCCGCAGCGGCGGCGGTGCCGGGGGCGATCGCAGGCCGCGACGCCTTGGCGCAGGACCGGGCATCGACTCTGGTGATCGCCGCACCCGCGACGCCGCAGAGCCTCGACAGCGAATACGACGTGAGCCTCGGGACCTTCGAATCGGTGGCTGCCTGTTACGATTCGCTCGTCGAATTCGAGAAGATCCCCGACCCTGACGACCCCGACGCCCTGCGCGAGGACATCAAGGACTACCCGGACCGCCCCGGCCGCGTGAACATGAAGGGCAAGCTCGCCGAAAGCTGGGAGATCGACCCCAACAGCCAGTGGATCCGCTTCAAGCTGCGCGAAGGCGTGAAGAGCAACTGGGGCAACGAGCTCACCGCCGAGGACGTGGTCTGGACCTGGCACCGCAAGCTGGAGTTGGGCGCGATCGGCGGCTTCTTCGCCAACACCATCAGCCTCAAGCGGAAGGAGCAGATCAAGGCCGAGGACAAGTACGTCGTCTCCTTCAACCTCGACCATCCGAACCCGCTGCTGCTGAAGCTGCAGCCGAACCTCTACAATCCGATCTACGATTCCACGCAGTGCCAGGCAGTCGGCGGCTCCGACGACCCGTGGGCCAAGGAGTTCCTGAAGAACGAGACCGCCGGCTTCGGCCCCTACCGCATCGAGCAGCTCACGCGGGGCGCCCAGGCGGTCTACAAGGCCCGCGAGGATTACTACGGCGGCAAGGCGGCCATGGACACGGTGATCCTGCGCGAGGTGCCCACGTCCGCCAACCGGGCCCAGCTTCTGCAGGGCGGCGCGGTGGACATCGCGCAATACCTGCAGCCGCTGGAGCTGGTGCAGCTCGCGAACGCGCCGGGCGTGAGCGTCGACACGGTCCGCGCGACCTTCAAGCTGCTCATCGAGCTCAACGCCAAGATCCCGCCCTTCGACAACATCGACGTGCGCCGCGCGATGAACTTCGCGTTCCCGCAGGAGCAGGTCATCTCCACCGTGTTCCAGAACCTGGCGAGCCCGCTCACCGGCTGCATGCCCGACATCTATCCGGGCTTCAACGGGGACTATTCGGAGTACGAAACCCAGAATCTCGACCTGGCGCGGGAGCTGCTCAAGGGGGCCGGATACGGTGACGGCTTCGACACCACGCTCGGCTACAACGCCGCAGTGACGACGCAGGAGACCACGGCGATCCTCTTCCAGAGCGCGCTCAAGGAGATCGGGGTCAACCTCCAGCTCAAGAAGATTCCGGCATCGACGTTCTACAACAACGTCTCCGAGCGCAAGCAGCCGATGATCTTCTACTACGATTCGCCGTGGTGCCCGGATCCGGGCTACTCGATGAACCTCTACTTCCACTCCAAGTCGTTCATCAACTACTCGAACTACGAGAACGCACGGGTGGACGAGCTCATCGACAATGCGGCGAGAACGAGCGACATGGATGCGCGCCTCGCGATGATGGACGAGGTGCAGCAGATCGTGATGCGCGAGGCGCCGTGGGTGTTCGTCGCCTTCACGAACTACTCGATGGCGCGCCGCTCCGACATCAAGGGGTGGACCTACTACACCTCCAACAACATCCGCTTCCAGGACTTCAGTCGGGAGGCGTAAGGGATGCTCTCCGGGCCGCGTCGCCACCCGCGGCGGCGCGGCCCGACCGCATCCCCCCGTTCTGAGCGAACACTCACTCGCGCCATGCGCATGCCGCGCGTTCCATGACGGACATCGCCGCCGGCTCTTCCGAGCGCAGCCGCTGGGACGCCACTCTCTTCGCCCTCCGCTTCCTGTTCGCGGTGCTGCGGGCGCGGCCCCTCTTCGCGCTCGGCTACGTCATCGTTCTGCTCGTCATCGTGCTCGCCATCTTCGCGCCGCTGATCGCGCCCTACGAACCCGAGGTCGCGAACCCGGCCGACTTCCTGCAGGGCCCGAGCTGGCGCCACCTCTTCGGCACCGATGCGACCGGCATGGATATCTTCAGCCGCATCGTCTACGCGCCGCGCATCGACCTCACGATCGCGCTCGCGGGCACGATGATCTCGGCCGTCGTAGGCTCCTTCATCGGTGCGGTGGTCGGCTATTACCAGGAAGGCGGCGGCTTCGGCTCCTTCGGCGCGGGCTTCGTGATGCGCGCAGCCGACGTGCTGCAGGCCTTCCCCGTCTTCGTCTTCGCCATCGCTCTGGTGGCGATCTTCGGCCAGAGCCTGGAGAGCATCATCGCCGCCATCGCCTTCGTGAACGCGCCGATCTACCTGCGGCTCATGCGGAGCCAGGTGCTGGCGATCCGCAACATGCGCTACGTCGAGGCTTCCTACGTGTCGGGCGCCTCCGACCTGATGATCATGCTGCGCCACATCATCCCGAACTCGATGGCGCCGATCCTGGCCCAGCTCTCGGTCAACATCGGCTGGTCGATCCTGCTGACGGCGGCCTTGAGCTTCGTCGGCGCCGGCGTGGTCGCGCCCACGCCCGAGTGGGGCAGCATGATCGCCATGGGCTTCCAGAACATCATCACCGGTCAGTGGTGGCCCTCGGTCTTTCCCGGTATCGCGCTTGCGGTCACGGTCTTCGGCTTCGCGCTGGTCGGCGCGAGCGTCGAGGTGCTGGCGGACCCGGCGCGCAGGCGCGCCCTCGCCGGCACGCTGCGCGAGAGGAAGAGGGCATCGTAGGCCCGCGCGATGCGTATCCTCCGCTACATCGGCCGCCGCTTCCTCTTCATCGGGCCGCAGCTCTTCGGCATCATCCTGGTGAGCTTCCTGCTGGTGAAGCTGATCCCCGGCGACCCGGCCGTGATGATGCTGGGCCCCTTCGCGACCGAAGAGCAGCTCGCCATGCTCAACGCGGAGATGGGGCTCGACGGCACGATCATCGACCAGTTCTGGATCTACTTGCAGAACCTGGTGCAGGGCGACCTCGGCACCTCGTGGCAGACCACGAAGCCCGTCTTCCACGACCTCGCCATCCGCTTCCCCGCGACGCTGGAGCTCATCACCCTCTCGCTCCTGCTCGCGCTGCTGATCGGTATTCCCCTCGGCGTCGCCGCCGCCTACTTCAAGCGCTCGATCGTCAAGAAGTTCTCCGACTACTACGGCCTGCTCGCCGGCTCGCTGCCGGACTTCTGGCTGGGGCTGATCCTGATCTACCTGTTCTACACGATCATGCAGGTGGCCCCGGCACCGCTCGGGCGCATCGACTTCGCGGTGCTGCCGCCGGCTCCGGTCACCAACTTCCTGATCATCGACAGCCTGATCGCCGGCAACTGGCAGGCGCTCTGGTCGACGCTGGGCCACCTCGTGCTGCCGGTGGTGACGCTCGCCGTCATCAACGCCGGGCCGATCCTCAAGATGACCCAGGCGACCATGGAGCGGATGCTGGAATCCGACCTGATCCGCTACGCCGAGATGTGCGGGCTGCCCAAGCGGGTCGTGATCCGCAAGGCGTTCCGCAACTCGCTGCCCTCGGTGGTCACCATCGTGAGCGTGCTCTACGGCTTCCTCATCGGCGGCGCCGTGCTGGTGGAGATCGTCTTCAGCTGGGGCGGGGCCGGCCAGTACGCCGTGCAGGGAGTGCTCAACGCCGACATCAATCCGGTGCTGGGTTTCGTGCTGTTCTCGGCGATTCTGTCGCTGATCATCTACCTGCTGGTGGACCTGATCTATTTCGCCATCGACCCGCGCATCAGGGGCTGACGATGGCCGCCGCCGCAACCGACACGACCATGGCACCGCAGGCGGGCGCGCCGGGCACGACGATGCTCGACATCGCCGGACTCAACGTCTCCTACCCGGTCTACGAGGAGGAGCCGGTGCGCGCGGTGCGGGACCTCGACCTCAGCGTGCGCCGCGGCGAGATCGTCGGGCTGGTGGGCGAATCGGGCTCGGGCAAGACGACGCTGGCCCGTGCGGTGATGGGGCTCTTGACCCAGCCCGGACGCATCGACAGCGGCTCGATCCAGTTCGACGGCAAGGACATGCGGGCGCTCTCCGAGAACCAGCTGCGCGCGATCCGCGGCAGGGACATCGCCATGGTGATCCCCAACCCGCGCAGCGAGCTCGACCCGTTGATCCCCGTGGGCAAGCAGATCGCCGCCGTCGCCCGCGCCCATCTCGACATCGGCCGCGCCGAGGCCGACAAGATGGCGCTCGACATGCTGAAGGCGGTGCACATCCCGGATCCCGCGCGGCGCTTCCGCGCCTTCCCGCACGAGCTCAGCGGCGGCATGGCGCAGCGGGTGGTGATGGCGATCTCGCTCGTCTGCTCGCCCAAGTTCGTGATCTCGGACGACGCCACCAGCGGCCTCGACGTGACGGTGCAGGCCCAGGTGCTCGACCTGCTGCGCACGCTCGTGCGCGAGCACGACACCTCCATGCTCTTCATCACCCGCGACGTCGGCATCACAGCGCACTTCTGCGACCGCGTCGCCGTGATCTACCGCGGCGAGATCGTGGAGTTCGCGAAGACCGGCGACTTCTTCGACAATCCGCAGCACCCGTACAGCGTCATGCTGCTCGCCGCCTTCGCCCACAACCCGGCGCTCCGGAACAAGTGGCACAAGCCGCTCGCCTCGACCGAGGCGGAGGCAGGCAGGGCCTGTCTCTACGCGCCCCGCTGCGTCCACCGCGAGGACGAGTGCGACGCGCGTCACCCCGACCTGCGCGAGCTCGGCACCCGCCACCTCGTGCGTTGTCACTTCCCGGTGGAGCGGGTGGCATGAGCGCCGTCCTCACCGTAGACGGGCTGGTCAAGCACTTCCCCATCGCGGGCTCGCGCTCGGTGGTGCAGGCGGTGAACGGGGTGAGCTTCTCCGTCGCCAGGGGCGAGACGCTCTCGCTGGTGGGCGAGTCCGGTTCGGGCAAGACAACGGTCGGCCGCTGCGTCCTCGGCCTCATCAAGTCGACGGACGGCTCCATCGGCTTCCACGGAAAACCCATCAACCGGCGGCGCAACATCCGCACGCGCGAGCTGCGCGGCAAGCTGCAGCTCGTCTTCCAGGAGCCCGCCGAATCCCTCGACCCGCAGGTGCGGATCGGCAACACCATCGCCGAGCCGCTGCGCTCCATGGGAGTCTCCCGCCCCGACCAGCGCCGGCGGGTGCGCGAGGTCGCGCGCCGGGTGGGCTTGCGCGATTCGACGCTGGAGCAGTTCCCGGCCGAGCTCAGCGCGGGCCAGCAGCAGCGAGTGGGCATCGCCCGCGCCATCGTCACCGATCCCGAGCTGATCGTGCTGGACGAGCCCACCTCGGCTCTCGACCCGACGGCGCGGGCGGAGATCATCGACCTCCTGATCCGCCTGCAGCAGGAACTGGAGACCGCCTACCTCTTCATCAGCCACGACCTCAGCACGGTGCGCTACCTGAGCCACCGCGTCGCGGTGATGTATCTCGGCATGATCGTGGAGCTCGGCACGGCCAAGGAGCTCTTCAGCCACCCGCGCCATCCCTACAGCGTCGGCCTTCTCTCCTCCGTCCTGCTGCCCAACCCGAACCTCAAGCGGGAAAGCGCCGTCGACCTCGCAGGCGAGATTCCGAGCCCGATCGACCTTCCGACCGGCTGCTACCTCGCCGGGCGCTGCCCCTTCGCCGACGATCGGTGCCGCAGCGAGATGCCGCCGGAAGACACGGTCGCCCAGGGGCACACCGTCAACTGCTTCAAGCATCGTGACGCGCTGCGCGGTCACGACGCGCTCGACTATTTCGACGACTTCCAGGTAGAGGCGGAGAAGCTGCTCGGCGCCGGCCGCCGCTGAGGATCGAAGGGGCTCACGTCCAGAAGCTCGGCCCGGGCGCGGCCTGATGCTGCGGTGCGCACTGTATCGGTGACGCCGTGGGGTCGTCGCGCGTGTCATCGGAGGTGTATACCTAGCCCGGATTATTCGCGTCGGATCGGATCGTGGGGTGGCGGACGTAGCGCAAGCCGTTGCCATCGGGTAGGAATTCGTTGTTCGAGCGTCTTCCTCTCCGAACAATGAGAGAGCGCGACATGCGGGCCGCGCCCGGAACGAGGGCAGGATCGTTGAAGCCGGATTTGACGAAGAGGTATTGAGCCATGATGCATTCCGCGAAACGCGCAGCCATCGCCCTTGCTTCCGCGGCGCTGCTCTCGGTCTCTCTGACCGCGACTGCCGTCGCCGAGACCGAGTGGGACCTGCCGCTCGCGTGGACCGACGGCAACTTCCACGTCGAAAACGCCAGGACCTTCGCCAAGGTGGTGAGCCAGGTGACCGGCGGAGAGGTCGTCATCAACATTCACCCGGGCGGCTCCCTCGGCTTCAAGGGGCCGGAGATGCTGAACGCGGTCGGCGACGGCCTCGTGCCCATCGGCGAGATGCTGCTCAACCAGCAGGTGGGCGAGCGTAAGATCCTCGGGCTGGAGACGCAGCCCTACATCATCGAGGACCTCGATGAGCTCGCGATCTTCCACAAGCACTTTCGCCCGGCCATCGAGAGGGTGGCGGCGGCGTACAACCAGAAGGCGCTCTACGTCGTGCCGTGGCCGCGCCAGTACGTCTACACCAAGGTGGAGGCGGCGGGGGTGGCGGACCTCGCCGGCATCAAGATCCGCACCTACAACGACACGACGACCGAGATGTTCAACCGCATCGGCATGACCTCGGTGCAGCTTCCCTGGGGCGAGGTGGTCCCCTCGCTCGCGGCCGGCACCATCGACGCGGTCACGACCTCGGCGAGCTCCGGCGTGGACGGGAAGTTCTGGGAGTTCCTCACGCACATGTACCCGACGAGGCACGTCTGGTCGTCGAACATGGTCTCGGTCAACCTGGATGCCTGGCACGCGCTTGCCGAGGGCCAGCGCGCCGCCATCGAGGCCGCGGCGCGGATGCTCGAACCGGTGTTCTGGCAGGTCAGCAAGGCGGAAGACGCGGCCAAGTCGAAGATCCTGAACGAGCGCGGCGTGGCGATGGGCGAGGTGCCTGCGGCGATGCTGGCCGACATGCAGGCCGCGACCGAGCCGATGCTGGCCGAGGCGCTGGCTGAGCTGGGAGACGAAGGCCAGGCGATCATCGACGGCTTCCGGCAAGACATCGAGCGCTAGCCGGGCGCGGCTCCGGTGCCCGGCGGGTCGTCGTCGGCACCGGGCTCCGGTCCGGACAGCCCGGAGCGGGCAGAGGAGGCCGGCCCCTTGTCCGTTCTCGCACGGGTTCTCGCAGGCATAGACACGCTGTCGCGCGGCTGCGGCTACGTCGCGGCCGTGCTGGTTCTGGGGATCGCGGGGCTCATCCTCGCGGAGATCTTCTGCCGCACCGTCCTCAACGTCAGCCTCTCCTTCGCCTGGGAGTACGCGGCGTACTTCTTCGCGGTCTCGATCTTCCTCGCCGCAGCATTCGCGCTCAGGACGGGCGGGTACGTCAGGGTGATGCTGCTCTCGCAGAGCATTCCGCCCCGGCTGGCCTACTGGCTCGACGCCGCCGCCACGGTGGTCGGCACGATGATCGCCGGGTTCCTCGCGTGGGCGCTCACCGCCTTCGCCGCGCGGTCATGGGTGAGCGGCAGCACGTCGCCCACCATCGACGAGACGCCTCTCGTCTACCCCCAGGCGGCGATGGCCTTCGGCGCGGCCCTGCTCACGTTGCAGCTCGTTGCCCGGGCGCTGCGCCTGCTGATCGGCGAGCCGCCGGAGGACGAAGCCGCGAAGGACGAGTTCAGCGCGGGATGAGCGCATGACCGTCGCAGCCGCCGGCGCCGTACTCGGCGTGCTCGCCCTGGCCCTGGGTCTCGGAGTCTGGGTCGGGCTCGCCCTCTACGCGCCCGGCCTGGCCGGGCTCGCCATCTTCCGCGACCTGCCGGTCGAGAAACTGCTCGCGCAGCTCACCTGGAACGCGACCACCACGCCCGAGCTCATCGCGCTCCCGCTCTTCATCCTGATGGCGGAGATCCTGTTCCACTCCCGCCTCTCCGCCTCGCTCTTCACCGGGCTCGCGCCGTGGACGACGCACCTGCCGGGGCGCCTGCTGCACGTGAACGTGCTGGGCTGCACCATGTTCGCGGCCATCTCCGGCTCCTCGGCCGCGACCACGGCGACAGTCGGCCGCATCACGCTGACGGAGCTGTTGCGCCGCGGCTACGACCGCGACCTGGCGATGGGCTCGCTCGCCGGCGCCGGTACGCTGGGCTTCCTGATCCCGCCCAGCATCATCCTCATCATCTACGGCGTGCTGTCGGAGACCTCGATCCTCAAGCTCTTCCTCGCCGGCATCATTCCGGGGCTCATGCTCGCGCTGCTCTACATGACCTGGCTCGGCATCCGAACGAGCTGGAAGGCCTCGCTCGCGCCGGCCGAGGCGGAGAGCATGAGCCTCGCCGACAAGCTGCTCGGCCTGCGGCACCTGGGCCCCGTGGTGTTCCTGATCCTCGCGGCGCTGGGCTCGATGTACGGCGGGATCGCGAGCCCGTCCGAGGCCGCCGCGGTCGGCGTGCTGGGCGCGCTGATCGTGAGCGCCGCACAGGGGACGCTCACTTGGGAGACGCTGCGCAAGGCGAGCCTCGGCGCGGTCCGGACCATCAGCATGATCGGGCTGATCGTCGCCGGCGCCTACTTCCTCTCCATCGCCATGGGTTTTCTCGGCGTGCCGCGCATGATCGCGGGCGAGATCGCCGCGCTGAACCTCTCGCCCATCGCGCTCATCGTGCTGCTGCTGGTGTTCTACGCGATCCTCGGCTGCGTGCTCGAAGGCATGTCGAGCATCGTCATGACGCTGCCCATCACGCTGCCGCTGGTGACGGCGGCGGGCTTCGACAAGATCTGGTTCGGCGTGTTCCTGGTGATCGTGGTGGAGATGGCCCAGATCACGCCACCCGTGGGCTTCAACCTGTTCGTGATCCAGGGCATGACCGGCGAGCGGATCGGTCGCATCGCCCGCGCGACGCTTCCCTTCTTCCTCATCATGGCGGGACTCGCACTGCTCATCACCTTCGTGCCGGACATCGTGACCTTCCTTCCCGACGCGATCCGGATCGGCCATTGAGCAGAACAAACTCGGACGATCCGCACGGCTTCCGGCGGTTGTTAGGCGCGCCTCGTTGACCCCACGCAATGGTGAGATTTCATTGAATTGCCGTGCCGGTCGGCACAGACCCTGCGCGCCGCGCATTATTCGCGGGAACGTTCAGGTGTGCGACATAGAGAAAAGCCCCGGAAATCCGGGGGTTTAGCGGCATGTGCCGGTGCTGCGCGGAGCAAGGCTGGCGGAGGGACGGGGATTCGAACCCCGGACACCTCTCGGTGAACACGCTTTCCAGGCGTGCGCCTTAAACCACTCGGCCATCCCTCCCCGGCGGCGAAACAATAGCAACAACATCTGGCGCTGCAATACGCCAGGCACCATATTTGTCTGTGCAGAGGATAGGTGCATGATCATCGTTCGGCTCGTTGGGGTGTTGCTGCTGCTGCTGGCGCTCGCCACGTTCGGCCACGAGGTCTACTCGTGGGCGGGCGCCGGCGACTATCGCCTGATCAGCGCGGGCGAGCTGTGGGCGAGGGCGGGCGCGAACAGCCTCGTCGGCTTCCAGGCCCTCATCGAGAAGGGTATCGCCCCCTGGCTCTGGTCCGACGTCGTGCTGCCGGTGCTGCTCGGCCCCGCCTGGGCAATTCCCCTGGTGCCGGCCGTGCTGCTTCTCCTGATCGGGAGGCGTCGCCGCCGCCGTCACCGCTGGTGAGCCGGCACAGGGCCTAAGACTCGCCCATCTTCAGCGCGGCGAGGAAGGCCTCCTGCGGGATCTCGACGTTGCCGATCTGGCGCATCCGCTTCTTGCCCTTCCTCTGCTTGTCCAGCAGCTTGCGCTTGCGCGAGACGTCGCCGCCGTAGCACTTCGCGAGCACGTCCTTGCGCAGGGGGCTCACCGTCTCGCGCGCCACGATCTTGCCGCCGATCGCCGCCTGGATCGCGATCTTGAAGAGCTGGCGCGGAATCAGCTCCTTGAGGCGGACGCAGAGCGCCCGGCCGCGCTTCTCCGCCTGGCTGCGGTGGGCGATCAACGCCAGCGCGTCCACGGGTTCGCCGTTGATCATGATGGCGAGCTTGACCAGGTCGCTCTCCAGATACTCCTCGAGGCGATAGTCGAAGCTCGCGTAGCCGCGCGAGACCGACTTCAGCCGGTCGTAGAAGTCGAACACGACCTCGTTGAGCGGCAGGCGGTAGATCACCATCGCCCGGTTGCCCGCATAGGTCAGGTCGAGCTGGATGCCGCGCTTCTCCTCGCAGAGCGCAAGCACGCCGCCGAGGTGGTCGTCCGGCACCAGGATGGTGGCGTGGATCCAGGGCTCGGCGATGCGCTTGATGCGCGTGGGGTCGGGCATGTCCGCCGGGTTGTGGAGCGAGAGCTCCTGCCCGTCGGTCAGCGTCACGCGATAGACCACGCTCGGCGCCGTCGCCACGAGGTCGAGGCCGAACTCGCGCTCCAGCCGCTCCTGCACGATCTCGAGATGGAGCAGGCCGAGAAAGCCGCAGCGGAAGCCGAAGCCCAGCGCCGGCGAGCTCTCGGCGTCGTAGTGGAAGCTCGAATCGTTGAGGCGGAGCTTGGCGAGGCTTTCGCGCAGCCGCTCGTAGTCGTTCGAATCGACCGGGAAGAGGCCGCAGAAGACCACCGGCACGCTGGGGCGGAAGCCCGGCAGCGCCGCCGCCGCCGGCCGCCGCACCGCGGTGATCGTGTCGCCAACCTCGGTATCGGCCACGTCCTTGATGGCCGCGGTGATGAAGCCGATTTCGCCCGGCCCGAGGCTCTTCACCAGCGTCTTCTTCGGCGTGAACACGCCGACCCGCTCGACCTCGTGTTCGGCGCCCGACGCCATCATCCTGATCTTCATGCGCGGCGTGAGCCGCCCGTGCAGGACGCGCACCAGGATCACCACGCCGAGATAGGGGTCGTACCAGCTGTCCACCAGCAGCGCCGTGAGCGGTGCGTCCTCGTCGCCCTCGGGCGCCGGCAGGCGGGTGACGAGCGCGTCCAGCAGGGCCTCGATCCCCTGCCCGGTCTTGGCCGAGATCTCGAGCGCGCCGGCCGCATCGATGCCGATGACGTCCTCGATCTGCCGCTTCACCCGCTCCGGCTCGGCCGACGCCAGGTCCATCTTGTTGAGCACGGGCACGATCTCGTGGTCGTGGTCCACCGCCTGGTAGGCGTTGGCGAGCGTCTGCGCCTCGACACCCTGGGTGGCGTCGACCACCAGCAGCGAGCCCTCGCAGGCGGCGAGCGAGCGGCTCACCTCGTAGGAGAAGTCCACGTGGCCGGGCGTGTCGACCAGGTTGACCACATGCTCGGTGCCGTCGGCGCCGCGATGGGCGAGGCGCACCGTCTGCGCCTTGATGGTGATCCCGCGCTCGCGCTCGAGCTCCATCGAATCGAGCACCTGGCTCGTCATCTCGCGCTTCTGCAGGCCACCGCAGCGCTCGATCAGCCGGTCGGCGAGGGTCGACTTCCCGTGGTCGATATGGGCGATGATCGCGACGTTGCGGATGCGCGCCAGCTCGCTCATGGCCGCGGCCCCACTCCTGCGCCGGCGCCGCCGCGCGGTCAGCCGCGCAGCACGCCGCCGGTGATCTTCGCCACGTTGGCGACGATCTTCGCGGCCGCCGCGTCGATTTCCGGATCGGTCAGCGTGCGATCCGGGGCTTCGAGGCGGACCGTGATCGCAAGCGACTTCTTGTCCGCGTCGATGCCCGGCCCGGCATAGAGATCGAACACCGTGACCCGCTTGATCAGCGCCTTCTCGGCACTGCGGGCGGCACGCTCCACCTCCGCGGCCGGGACGTCGCCGTCGAGAATGAAGGCGAAGTCGCGCTCCGCCGCCGGATAGTCCGAGGCGGTGAGCATCGGCCGCGCCCGCGTGGCCTTCGCCTTCGGCCGGGGAAGCGCGTCCATGGCGACCTCGAAGCCCACCATCGGCCCTTCGGCGCCGAGCGCCGCGAGCACGCCCGGATGCAGCTCGCCGAACGAGGCGAGCGCGGTGCGCCCCAGCGCAAGGGTGCCGACCCGGCCGGGGTGGTACCAGTCCGGGCCTTCCGCCCTGGTCTGGAGGCCGGCGAGCGAGACGCCGGCCGCGCCGAGTGCGGCGAGCGCATCGGCCTTGGCGTCGAAGGGGTCCACCGGCCGCGCCGGTCCGTGCCAGTTGCGCGGCACCGCGGCGAGTGCGCGCACGCCGGCGACGGAGGTCCGCTGGTCCTCCGGTCGTGTGCCGGCGTAGACCGGCCCCGCCTCGAAGAGCGCCGCATCGCCCGCGCCGCGGTCGGCGTTGCGCCGGCAGGCCTCGATCAGGTTGGGCAGGATCGAGGGGCGCATGGAATCGAGCTCGGCGTTGATCGGGTTCGCAAGCATCAGCGCGTCCCCGCCGCCGCCGAAGAGGGCGGCGTGCCCGCGCGGCATGAAGGACCAGGTCACCGCCTCGAACATGCCGCGTGCCGCCAGCGTGCGGCGCATGGCGCCAAGCCGGCGGCGCGTCGGCGAGAGTGCCGGGCGGCTCCGTTCGGCTGCCGGCCGGGCGAGCGAGACCGCCGGGATCCGGTCGAAACCCGCGATCCGCAGCACCTCCTCCACCAGATCCGCCTCGCCCGCCACGTCACCCCGCCAGGAGGGCGGCGCGACCGCGACCAGGTCGTCCTCCCGCTTGGCGCAGGCGAAGCCGAGCGCCCTGAGCACGGCGACCGATTCCGCCGCTGCGCTGTCGACGCCGCCGAGCGCGCGCACACGGGAGGGGCGAAAGGCGATCTCGCGCCGCCAGGCGGGCTCCTCGCCGGCGACGACGATCTCGCTCGCCTCGCCGCCGCAGAGCTCGATCACGAGACGGGTCATCAGCTCCATGCCGGGCCGGGCAAAGGCGGGGTCGACGCCGCGCTCGAAGCGATAGCGGGCGTCGCTCTCGAGATTGAAGGCCCGGCCCGTCGCGGCGGTGCGGACGGGGTCGAAGAGCGCGATCTCGATGAAGACCTCCGTCGTCTCCATCGTGCAGCCGGTGGCCTCGCCGCCCATGACGCCCGCGAGGCTGATCACGCCGCTGCCGTCGCCGATGGCGCACATCTCGTCGTCGAGCACGTATTCCTTGCCGTTGAGCGCGTCGAAGCGTGCGCCGCCCTGGCCGAGGCGGAGCCAGATGTCGCCGCTCACCTTGCCGGCGTCGAAGACGTGCACCGGGCGGTTGCGGTCGAGAGTGAGGAAGTTGGTGAGATCGACCAGCGCCGAGATCGGGCGCAGGCCCACCGAGGCGAGCCGCTCCTTGAGCCAGCGGGGGCTCTCGCAGTTGCGCACGTCGCGTATGTGGCGGCCGAGGAAGAGCGGGCAGGGGGCGGGCCCGTCGCCCGGGAAGTCGAGCGAGACGCCGATCGGGCTCGTGAAGGCGCCGGCGACCGGCTCGATCCCGGCTTCCCTAAGGTGGCCGAGGCCCGCCGCCGCGAGGTCGCGGGCGATGCCGCGCACGCCGAGGCAATCACCCCGATTGGGCGTGATGGCGATGTCGAAGAGCGGGTCGTCCAGCCCCATGACTTCCGCGAAGGGCTGGCCCACCGGCGCATCCGGCTCCAGCTCGATGATCCCCTCGTGCTCGTCGCTCAGGCCCATCTCGCTCTCGGAGCAGAGCATGCCGCAGCTCTCGACGCCCCTGATTTTCGCCTTCTTGAGGACCATGCCGGTGCCCGGGATGGTGGTGCCGGGCGGCACGAAGACGCCCTTCATGCCGGTGCGCGCGTTGGGCGCGCCGCAGACCACTTCCACCCGCTCGGCTCCGGTATCGACCACGCAGAGCCTGAGCTTGTCGGCGTTCGGATGCGGCCGCGCCTCGACCACGTGGGCGACGGTGAAGGCGGCGAGCTCGTCGCCCGGCCGCCGCACCTGCTCCACCTCGAGGCCGATGGCGGTGAGCGTCGCCGCGATCTCGTCCACCGACGCCTCCGTCTCCAGATGCGTCTTCAGCCAGGAGAGGGTGAACTTCACGCGCTCAGTCCCGCGGCCAGGCTGGGGACGTCGAAGGGCGCGAAGCCGTAGTGGCGCAGCCAGCGCAGGTCGGCGTCGAAGAAGCTGCGCAGGTCGGGAATGCCGTACTTCAGCATCGCCGGGCGCTCGACGCCGATGCCGAAGGCGAAGCCCTGGTAGCGCGCGGGATCGAGGCCGACGATCTCCAGCACCTTCGGGTGCACCATGCCGCAGCCCAGGATCTCCATCCAGTCGGCGCCGTGGCCGATCCGCAAGCCGCCCCCTTCGCGCGAGCAGCCGATGTCCATCTCGGCGGACGGCTCGGTGAAGGGGAAGTAGCTCGGGCGGAAGCGCACCGGCAGGTCGTCCACCTCGAAGAAGGCGCGCGCCAGGTCGATCAGGCAGCCCTTGAGATGGCCCATGTGGGTGCTCTCGTCGATCACCAGCCCCTCGATCTGATGGAACATCGGGGTGTGGGTCATGTCGTAGTCGCAGCGGTAGGTGCGGCCCGGCGCGATGATCCGGTGGGGCGGCGGCTCGGCCTGCATGTGGCGGATCTGGACCGGCGAGGTATGGGTGCGGAGCAGCATGCGCTCGCCCGCCTCGTCGGCGCGGAAGTAGAAGGTATCGTGCATCTGCCGCGCCGGATGCTCCGGCGGGATGTTGAGCGCCGTGAAGTTGTGGAAGTCGTCCTCGATGTCCGGCCCGTCGGCGACGCGGAAGCCCATGTCCGCCAGGATCGCGATCAGCTCGTCCAGCACTTGGCCGACGGGATGAACGGCGCCCTCGCCCTCGGGCCGGGGCGGCAGGGTGACGTCGACCCGCTCGGTCGCGAGCCGCTCGTCCAGCGCGGCGCGCTCCAGCGCCCCGCGCCGCGCCTCGACGGCGTCGCCGAGCCTGCGTTTGATCCGGTTGAGCCGGACCCCGGCCTCCTTGCGGGCATCGACGTCGAGGCCGCCCAGTCCCTTCATCGCCTGGGTCAGCGGCGAGCGCTTGCCGAGCGCGGCGACACGGGCCTGCTCCAGCGCGGGCAGATCGCCGGCGTCGGCGATCTGCGCCAGCATCCGCTCTTCCAGGGCGTGGAGGTCTTCCAAGGAGCCTTCTCCGACGGCCGTGTCCCGCCGCCGCGGCGGCCGATCAGCCGGTCTGGCCGTGGGCGCTCCGCGCCTGCTCGACGACGGCCGCGAACGCCGCCGGCTCGCGCACGGCGAGGTCGGCGAGCACCTTGCGGTCCACCTCCACCTCGGCCAGCGCCAGCCCGTGCATGAGCTGCGAATAGGTGAGCCCGTGCTCGCGGGCGGCGGCGTTGATGCGCTGGATCCATAGCGCCCGGAAGCGGCGCTTGCGGGTGCGGCGGTCGCGGTAGGCGTATTGCAGCGCCTTCTCGACCCGCCCCAGCGCCACGCGGTAGCTGGAGTTGCCCCGCCCGCGATAGCCGCGGGCCATCTTCAGCACCTTCTTGTGCCGGGCGTGGGTGGTCACGCCCCGCTTTACCCGTGCCATGGGAGTTCCTCCGCCGCGCTCAGAGATAGGGCAGGAAGGGCCGCACGATCGCCGCGTCCGCCGCCGAGAGCGCCCGCGAGGTGCGCTGGTTGCGCTTCACCTTCTTGGCGCGCTTGGTCAGATTATGGCTGTGAAAGGCCGCGCGCCGGCGAAGCTTGCCGCGCCCCGTGGCGGAGAACCGCTTCTTGGCGCTGCTCTTGGTCTTGAGCTTGGACATGGGCGTCTCGCGTGTCTCGTCACTTCTCGAAGGATGAGGGGCGCCGGGCGCGCGCTCTTGTACTCGGTGTGTCGGCCGGATTCAAGAGCCGAAGCGGCAGCGTGCAGGCGGCGCCGGCTGCGCCCGCTGCCTCTCTCGCCATCTCGATGGAACCCCGCCGCCGTCACCCCGCGGGCGCGGGGCGAAGGCTCGTCGCGGTGCGGCTACCTGCGGGCCATCACCATGGTCATCTGGCGGCCCTCCATCTTCGGCAGCTGCTCGATCTTCGCCAGCTCGCCGAGATCGTCGCGCACGCGCATGAGCACGTTCATGCCGATATCCTGGTGGACCATCTCGCGCCCGCGAAAGCGCATGGTCACCTTGACCTTGTCGCCCACGTCGAGGAAGCGGCGGATGTTGCGCAGCTTCACCTCGTAGTCGGCCTCGTCGATACCGGGCCGGAACTTGACCTCCTTGATATCGATGGTCTTCTGCTTCTTGCGGGCTTCGCTGGCCTTCTTCTGGGCCTCGTACTTGTACTTGCCGAAGTCGAGCAGCTTGCAGACCGGCGGCTCCGCCTCCGGCGCCACCTCGACCAGGTCGAGGCCGACCTCGTCGGCGAGCTCCAGGGCACGTTCCACGGCGACGACGCCGACCTGCCCTCCGTTCTGATCGATCAGGCGGACACTTGCCGCCAGAATGTCATCGTTGACGCGTGGTCCTTCGCGCGTCGGCGGTGCCGCGACCGGATGTCTCGCTATCCCCTGGCTCCCTTCGTCGTGGTGCGTCCCCGGCTGCCGGCAGCCGCACGGGCGCTGGGACGCTGCATCAGCCCGTGCCCTCCTGCACGGCCGTACCGCCGAGCGGGCCGGCCACCTCCCGGCGAATCCTAGCGACGGCCTCGTCGAGCGCAAGATTTTCTTGATCCCTGGAGCCGAGCCGGCGCACCGAGACGGTGCCGGCCTCGGCCTCCCGCGCGCCCACGGCGAGGATGAGCGGGACCTTGGCCGCGCTGTGCTCGCGCACCTTGTAGCCGATCTTCTCGTTGCGCAGGTCGGCGTCGACGCGAAGCCCGGCATCGCCGAGCCGCGCGGCCACGGCCTGCGCATAGTCGGCGCACTGGTCGGTGATGGTCGCCACCACGGCATGGGTCGGCGACAGCCAGAGCGGCAGGTGGCCGCCGTAATGCTCCAGCAGGATGCCGATGAAGCGCTCGAGGGAGCCGAACAGCGCCCGGTGCAGCATCACCGGCCGGTGCCGCTGGCCGTCCTCGCCGACATAGGTGGCGTCGAGGCGCTCCGGCAGGTTGAGATCGACCTGGAGCGTGCCGCACTGCCATTCGCGGCCGATGGCGTCGCGCAGCACGAACTCGAGCTTCGGCCCGTAGAACGCGCCCTCGCCGGGGTTGTGGCTGTAGTCGATCCCCATGCTCTCGAGCGCGCCCATGAGCGCCGCCTCGAGTTGGTCCCACACCTCGTCTGCGCCGATCCGCTTGGGCGGCCGGTCGGCGAACTTGATCTGCACGTCCTCGAAGCCGAAGTCGCGGTAGATGTCGAGGCAGAGCTCGGTGACGCCCCGGCACTCCGCCTCGGTCTGCTCCGGCGTGCAAAAGATGTGGGCATCGTCCTGGCTGAAGGCGCGCACCCTGAGCAGGCCGTGCAGCGCGCCCGACGGCTCGTAGCGGTGGACCTTGCCGAACTCCGAGATGCGCAGCGGCAGGTCGCGGTAGCTCTTGATGCCGCGCTTGTAGACCTGCACGTGGCCGGGGCAGTTCATCGGCTTGACCGCGTAGTGCCGGCCGTCCTCGGTCTGCGAGGTGAACATGTGCTCGCGGAAGGTCTGCCAGTGGCCGGAGGCCTCCCAGAGCACGCTGTCCATCATGTCGGGTGTGCTCACCTCCTGGTAGCCGGCACGGTCCTGCCGAATCCGCATGTAGTCGACGAGCGTGCGGAAGAGCGTCCAGCCCTTGGGATGCCAGAAGGCGGCGCCTGGCGCCTCCTCCTGGAAGTGGAAGAGGCCCATCTCGCGTCCGAGCCGCCGGTGGTCGCGCTTCTCGGCCTCCTCCAGGCGGTGCAGATAGGCCTTGAGCTGCTTGTCGTCGGGCCAGGCCGTGCCGTAGATGCGCTGCAGCATCTCGTTGCGGGCATCGCCCCGCCAGTAGGCGCCGGCGACCTTGAGGAGCTTGAAGGCGCCCACCCTGCCGGTCGACGGCAGGTGGGGGCCGCGGCAGAGATCGACGAAGCCGCCCTGGCGGTAGAGGGTGATGGGCTCACCGTCGGGGATCGCGGCGATCAGCTCCGCCTTGTAGTGCTCGCCCATGCCCTCGAACATCTTCACCGCGTCGTCGCGCGCCCATTCCTCGCGGGCCACGGTCTCGTCGCGCGCCTTGATCTCGGCCATGCGGGCCTCGATCCGCTCCAGGTCGGCGGGCGTGAAGGGCTCGTCGCGGGCGAAGTCGTAGTAGAAGCCGTCCTCGATGGCCGGGCCGATGGTCACCTGGACGTCGGGGTAGAGCTCCTTGACCGCCTCCGCCAGCAGGTGGGCGGCGTCGTGGCGGATGACCTCGAGCGCGTCCGTATCGCGCGCGGTGATCACGCGCACCGCTGCGTCCTCCTCGATGGGGCGGGAGAGATCGCGCAGCTCGCCATCGACCTCGACGAGGAGGGCCGCCTTGGCGAGTCCGGGCCCGATCGCTGCCGCGAGGTCGGCGCCGGTGACGGGGGCATCGAACGAGCGCGCCGCGCCGTCCGGCAACGAAAGTGTCGGCATTGCGGCGGCGTCGAGTCCTCAGTTTGCGCGAAAGTCGCGGCACTCTAGCCGCGGCGCTTCGCCTGTCAAGGCGGGCGGGTGCCCGCCACGGTTGCCTGACCCCGCGCGGGCGGA
This sequence comes from Alphaproteobacteria bacterium, assembly GCA_011523425.1. GTDB lineage: Bacteria > Pseudomonadota > Alphaproteobacteria > UBA828 > UBA828 > WTGU01. The sequence continues at coordinate 13,484 of WTGU01000069.1, read as the reverse complement.
TATTGAGACGGCGTTAGGCAATGCGGGGTGGGAGCGCACGATGTCAGACAGCTACAGAGCCCTTGTCGTCGATCGGCAGGACGGTGAGACCGTCGCCGGGATCAGGACCCTCACCGAGGCCGACCTGCCGGAGGGCGAGGTCACGGTGCGGATCGACTATTCCTGCCTGAACTACAAGGACGGCCTGGCCCTCACCGGGCGCGCGCCGATCATCAGGCGGCCGCCGATGACCGCCGGCATCGACTTCGCCGGCACGGTCGAAAGCAGCGAGTCGCCCGACTTCGCGCCGGGGCAGGCCGTGGTACTCACCGGCTGGGGCGTCGGCGAGCGGCACCCCGGCGGGCTCGCGCAACGGGCGCGGGTGCCGGCCAAGTGGCTGGAGCCGCTGCCCGAGGGCTGCGACACCAAGTGGGCGGCGGCCATCGGCACGGCAGGCTTCACCGCGATGCTCTGCGTCATCGCGCTCGAGCGGGCGGGCGTTGCCGCAGGCGCGGGCCCCGTCGCCGTCACCGGTGCCGCCGGTGGCGTCGGCAGCGTCGCCGTCGCCCTTCTTGCCCGCCTCGGCCACGAGGCCGTCGCCATCACCGGCCGCGCCGACGAGTGCCGCGACTACCTTACCGGTCTCGGTGCGCACGAGGTGCTGCCCCGCGGCGCCCGCGCCGAGGCGCCGGAGAAGCCGCTGCTCTCCGAGCACTGGGCCGGCGCCGTCGACACGGTGGGCGGCGCGATGCTGGCCCACGTGCTCGCCGAGGTGCGCTACGGCGGCGCGGTCGCGGCCTGCGGGCTCGCCGGCGGCGCGGGGCTGAAGACTACGGTCATGCCGTTCATCCTGCGCGGCGTGAGCCTGCTCGGCATCGATTCGGTCATGTGCCCGCCCGCGCCGCGCCGGGAAGCGTGGCAGCGGCTCGCCCGCGACCTGCCGGGCTCGGCCCTCGCGGCGATGACCGAGGTCATCCCGCTCGCCGAGGTGGTGGAGCAGGGCGAGGAGATCCTCGCGGGCGGCGTGCGCGGCCGCGTCGTGGTCGACGTCAACGCCTGACCTCTCCGCCCACTCCGGGCGCCTTCCGCGCGCCGGTCGCCGAGGAACAGCGCGGCGCGAGAATCCTGTTGCCCTATCCGCCGCTCGGTGTCGTAATTTGAACAGAGGTCACGCACGAGCGGCGTTCGTGTGCCAAGCGACGCCGCAGGGAGGCGCCTCACCGGCGGCGATGCCATGCAGACCACCGACCCCGGCTCCCAGTTCGGCTTCCTGATGGTCCCGAAGTTCTCGCTCGGCGCGCTCTCGAGCGCGATCGAGCCGCTGCGGCTCGCGAACTACGTCAGCGGCCGCACGCTCTACGAGTGGCGCACCGTCTCAATGGACGGCACCGCCGTGGCCTCCTCGGCCGGCCTCAGCGTCGCGGCCGATCTCGCGATGGGGGACGCCGCGGCGCGGCTCTCCACCGTCTTCCTCTGCGGCGGCATCGAGACCCACCTCTTCGAGGACTCGCGGCTCGCCATCTGGCTGCGCCAGATCGAGCGGCGCGGCACGAACATCGGCGCGCTCTGCACCGGCAGCCACGTCCTGGCCCGGCTCGGGCTGCTCGACGGCTATCGCTGCACGATCCACTGGGAGAACCTGCCGGGCTTCGTCGAGGACTTCCCCGAGATCGACGTGAGCGAGGACATCTTCGTCATCGACCGCAACCGTTACACCTGCGCCGGCGGCATGGCGGCTTCGGACATGATGCTGAGCTTCATCAGCCGCGACCACGGCTACGAGCTGGCCGCGGCGGTCTCGGAGGGGCTGGTGTGCGAGCGGATCAGGGGCGAGGACGACCACCAGAGGATGGCGCTGCGCCTCCGCCTCGCGGTCAGCCAGCCCAGGCTGCTCTCCAGCATCAACCTGATGTCGGAGCATATCGAGGCGCCGCTGAGCCAGGCGGAGCTCGCCCGCGAGGTCGGGCTCTCCACCCGCCAGATCGAGAGGCTGTTCCTGAAGTACCTGAACTGCACGCCCAGCCGCTACTACCTGGACATGCGGCTGAACCGGGCGCGCGCCCTGCTGCAGCAGACCTGCATGTCGGTGACGAACGTGGCGCTGGCCACGGGCTTCGTCTCGGCCTCGCACTTCTCGAAGTCCTATCGCCAGCATTTCGGGCACGCGCCGCGCGAGACCAAGCGGCTGACCAGCGGGTCCACGCCCTATCGCTCGATCGACGTCGCCCTGCCGGGGCCGGCGCCCCTCTAGCGTTCCTGTCCGTTCCTCAGCCCGGCCATGACGTGAAGAGGGAACGGGGCGGCGGGGGCGGCCGATAATTCGCGCTTTGTCGCCGGGCAACAAGGCGATGTCGTGTGAGGAATAGTCTGCCGGTCGCCATATGATTCAAAAGGGACGGGGTTCAGGCGCCGAGCCGCGTATCCGCGAGAGGACTTCCAGCTAGCGGCGCGCGGCGCCGTCACCGAATGCCCGGCGCAGTCGTTTCCCGGATCAGGACAGGGCCCATGCCGGACGACGAGATCATTCTCAGCGAGCTGAACGACGGCGACCTCGTCGAGCAGATGCACGACGACCTCTACGACGGTCTCAAGGAGGAGATCGAGGAGGGCGTGAGGATCCTGCTCGAGCGCGGCTGGGAGCCCTACAGGATCCTGACCGAGGCGCTGGTCGAGGGCATGCGCATCGTCGGCATCGACTTTCGCGACGGCATCCTCTTCGTGCCCGAGGTGCTGAAATCCGCCAACGCCATGAAGGGCGGCATGTTCATCCTCCGCCCCCTGCTGGCCGAGACCGGAGCGCCGCGCGCCGGCAAGATGGTGATCGGCACCGTCAAGGGCGACATCCACGACATCGGCAAGAACCTGGTGACGATGATGATGGAGGGCGCCGGCTTCGAGGTCATCGACCTCGGCATCAACAACCCGGTGGAGAACTACCTGGCCGCGCTGGAGGAGCACGAGCCCGACATCCTCGGCATGTCGGCGCTGCTGACCACGACCATGCCCTACATGAAGGTCGTGATCGACACGATGAAGGAGAAGGGCATCCGCGACGACTACATGGTGATGGTGGGCGGCGCGCCGCTCAACGAGGAGTTCGCCAAGGCGGTGGGCGCGGACGCCTACTGCTCCGATGCCGCGATCACGGTGGAGACGGCCAAGGAGCTGATGAAGCGCCGGCACAACCTGCGCGCCGACGAAGCGGGAGCCGCCTGAGGCCGGCGCATGACGGCCGCGACTGCGAAGCCAGAGCACACCGACCTCTCGGTCGACGACGAGGCCGCGTTCGCCTCCGCCGGCCCTGCGCGCGCGCTCGTTATCGCCTGCGGCGCGCTGGCGCGCGAGATCGTGGACTTCCGCGCCGCCAACGGCTTCGACCATCTCGACATCACCTGCCTGCCGGCCAAGCTGCACAACCGGCCCCACCTGATCCCCGAGGCGGTGCGGGCGAAGATCCGCGCCAACCGGCGCCGCTACCGCGCGATCTTCGTGGCCTACGGCGATTGCGGCACCGGCGGTCTGCTCGACGCGGTGATCGAGGAGGAAAGGGTGCGGCGCATCGAGGGGCCGCACTGCTACGCCTTCTACACCGGCCAGGAGGCGTTTGCCGCCATCACCGACGACGACCCGACCCAGTTCTTCCTGACCGACTACATGGTGCGCCACTTCGATCGCTTGATCATCGAAGGCCTGGGCCTCGACCGCTGGCCGGAGCTGCGCGACGACTACTTCGGCAACTACACGAACGTCGTCTACATCTCGCAGGTTCGCGACGCCGCGCTCGAGGCCAGGGCCCGCGTGGCGGCCGAGCGCCTGGGGCTCGGCTACGTCCATCGCCATGTCGGTTACGGCGAGCTGGCGGGCTTCATGGAGACGGCGGCGGCAGCCGGCGAGGAGGCAGGGACGCCATGACACGCACCGTCGTCAGCTCCGCGACGAAAGAGGTGGTGATCGGCTTCGACGAGCCCTTCTGCATCATCGGCGAGCGCATCAACCCGACCGGCCGCAAGCTGCTGATGGCGGAGATGGCGGCCGGCGACTATGCGCGGGTGGAGAGGGACGCGCTGGCGCAGGTCGCGGCCGGCGCGCATATGCTCGACGTCAATGCGGGCGTGCCGCTCGCCGACGAGCCGAAGATCCTCGCCGAATGCGTCCGGCTCGTGCAGTCGCTGGTCGACGTGCCGCTCTCCATCGACAGCTCGATCGTGGCGGCGCTTGAGGCCGGGCTGGAGGCCTACCAGGGCAAGCCGTTGCTCAACTCGGTCACCGGCGAGGAGGAGCGGCTCGAATCCGTGCTGCCGCTGGTGAAGAAGTACGGCTGCGCGGTCGTGGCCATCTCCAACGACGAGAGCGGCATCTCGGAAGACCCGGACGAGCGCTTCGCGATCGCGAAGAAGATCGTCGAGCGCGCCATGGACCACGGCATCCCCAAGGAGGACGTGGTGGTCGATCCGCTGGTCATGCCCATCGGCGCCATCAACAAGGCTGGCGTCCAGGCCTTCGCCATCATGCGGCGGCTCAAGGAGGAGCTGGGCGTGAACTCGACCTGCGGCGCCTCCAACATCGGCTTCGGCCTGCCCAACCGGCCGAGCGTGAACGCGGCGTTCCTCAGCATGGCTGCGCGCTCGGGGCTTACGTCCGCCATCATGAATCCGCTGCACGAAGCGGAGATCGCCGCGGTCATGGCCGCCGACATGATGAACGGCAACGATCCCGACTGCGCCCGCTGGCTCACCCGCTTCCGCGAGCCCGCGGCCGAGGGCGGCGTCGGCGGCGAGGGCAGGCGCGGCCGCCGCGAGGGTCGCCGGCGGCGGCGGGAGGGCGCCGCCGTCAGCGCCTGACGGCATGACGGACCATTCGTTCGTCGTCTTCACCCCATCCGGCAGGCGCGGGCGCTTCGCGCACGGCACGACGGTCCTCGACGCCGCGCGCTCTCTCGGCGTCGATCTCGATTCGGTGTGCGGCGGGCGCGGGCTTTGCGGCCGTTGCCAAGTGGAGGCGGGCACCGGCCACTTCGCCAAGTTCGGGATCGAGAGCGCGCCCGGCCATCTGAGCCCGCCGGGCGAGAAGGAGGCCCGCTACGCCGCCCGCCGTACCCTGAAGCAGGGCCGCCGCCTAGGCTGCTCGTCGCTGATCCGGGGCGACCTCGTCATCGACGTTCCGCCCGAGAGCCAGGTCCACAAGCAGGTCGTGCGCAAGCGCGCCGAGGCCCGCGACTTCACGGTCGATCCCACCATCCGGCTGCACTACGTCGAGGTCGCCGAGCCCGACATGGACGCGCCCAACGGCGACTTCGAGCGCCTGGCGGATGCGCTCGGCGCGCAATGGGGGCTCGAGGGCCTCGCCTGCGACCTCCACGTGCTGCAGGGGCTGCAACGCGCGCTCCGCGACGGCGAATGGTCCGCGACGGTCGCCGTCCACGGGGCCAAGCGAATCATCGCCGTCTGGCCCGGCTTCCGCGACCGGGCCTTCGGCGTCGCCTTCGACATCGGCTCCACGACGCTCGCCTGCCACCTGGCTGCGCTCTCCAGTGGCGAGGTCGTGGCGTCCGCCGGCCGCATGAACCCGCAGATCCGCTTCGGCGAGGATCTGATGAGCCGCGTCTCCTACGTCATGATGAACCCCGGCGGCGAGGCGGAGCTGACCGAGGCCGTGCGCGAGGCCGTGAACGCGCTGATCGGCGAGGTCGCGGCGGAGGCGGGCGCGGAGCGGAGCGACATCCTGAACGCGACCTTCGTCGGCAACCCGATCATGCACCACCTGCTGCTCGGCATCGATCCGACCGAGCTGGGCGGCGCGCCCTTCGCGCTCGCGCGCTCGGGCGGGCTGACGCTTCAGGCGCGCGACATCGGCCTCGACATGAACCCCGGCGGACGCGTCTACGTCCTGCCCTGCATCGCCGGCCACGTGGGGGCGGACGCCGCGGGCGTGGTGCTCTCGGAGGCTCCGCACCGGGCGGAGGAGACGGTGCTGCTCGTCGACGTGGGCACCAACGCCGAGATCGTGCTCGGCAACCGGGAGCGGCTGCTGGCGGCGTCCTCGCCCACCGGGCCCGCCTTCGAGGGCGCGCAGATCACGGCCGGCCAGCGGGCCGCGCCCGGCGCGATCGAGCGGGTGCGGATCGACCGGGAGACCCTGGAAGCGAAGGTCAGAGTCATCGGCTGCGCGCTCTGGTCCGACGAGGAAGGGTTCGCCGAGGCCACCGCCGCCACGGGGGTCACCGGCATCTGCGGCTCGGGCATCATCGAGGCGCTGGCCGAGATGTATCTCGCCGGCATCCTGCTGGCCGACGGCACCATCTCGGGCGCCGCGCAGGCGCGCACCGGGCGCATCGTCGAGGAGGGGCGGACCTTCGCCTACGTGCTCCATCCGGGCGAGCCCGCGATCCTCGTCAATCAGAACGATGTGCGCGCGATCCAGCTCGCCAAGGCGGCGCTGATGGCCGGCGCCAGGCTTCTGATGGACCGCTTCGGCATCGAGGCGGTCGACCGCATCGTGCTGACCGGCGCCTTCGGCAGCCATATCGACCCGCTCTACGCCATGGTCCTCGGCATGATCCCGGACTGCCCCCTCGACAAGGTGTCCGCGGCGGGGAACGCCGCCGGCACGGGCGCGCTGATCGCGCTGCTCGATCGGGCCGCGCGCGACGAGATCGAGACGGTGGTGCGCCGGATCGAGAAGGTGGAGACCGCCGTCGAGCCCGCCTTCCAGCGCCACTTCGTCGACGCCATGGCGATCCCCCACGGCACGGCGACGTACGTCCACCTGCCGAGCCACGTCGCCCTGCCGGCCGCGGAGGCGGCGCCGGCACCGGCCGCGCGCCGCCGGAACAGGCGGCGGACGCGAGGCTAACTCAAGCGAAGGCGTCGGGCATGGAGGCCTTCTTCTTCGCCACGTAGTCCCTCAGCGCCTCGTCGATGCCGGGGTCGATGGGCGGCGCCTCGTAGTCCGCCAGCATCGCCTTGTAGAGATCGTGTGCCCGCTGGGTCGCGTTCTTCGAGCCGTCGGCCTGCCATTGCTCGTAGCTCGAATTGTCGGCGACGGTGGAGCGGTAGAAGGCGGTCTCGAAGTTCGCCTGGGTGTGGGCGCAGCCGAGATAGTGGCTGCCGGGGCCGACCTCGCGGATCGCGTCCATCGCCTGGCCGTTGGCCGTGAGGTCGTAGCCGTTCCCCAGCACCTGCATCATGCCGAGCTGGTCCGCGTCCATGACGAACTTCTCGTAGCCGCTGGCGAGGCCCCCTTCGAGCCAGCCGGCGCCGTGGAGCACGAAGTTGGTGCCCGCGAGCACGGTCGGCAGCAGCGTGTTCGCGCTCTCGTAGGCGGCCTGCGCGTCCGGTAGCTTCGACGCGGTGAGCGCGCCACCGCTGCGGAAGGGCACGCCGAGGCGGCGGGCCAGGGCAGCGAGGCCGAAGATCGCCAGCGTGGCTTCCGGCGTGCCGAAGGTCGGCGCGCCCGTCTGCATCGACATCGAGCTGAGGAAGCTGCCGAAGATCACCGGCGCGCCGGGCCGGCAGAGCTGGACGAGGGCCATGCCCGCCATGGCCTCCGCGAGCGTCTGCGCCATGGTGCCCGCGAGCGAGACCGGCGCCATCGCACCCGCCAGGATGAAGGGGGTGACGAGCAGGCCCTGGTTCGCGCGGGCATAGACCTTGAGGGCGCCCAGCATGGTGGCGTCGAAGGTCATCGGCGAGTTGGCGTTGATCAGGCTGACCATGACGGCCTGGCTGTCGACGACGTCGGCGCCGAAGAGGATCTTCGCCATCTCGACCGAATCGGCGGCGCGCTCCGGGTGCGTGACCGAGCCCATGAACGGCTTGTCCGAATAGCGCATGTGCGCGTAGACCATGTCGAGATGGCGCTTGTTGACCGGCACGTCGACCGGCTCGCAGACGGTGCCGCCGGAGTGGTGCATGGCCGGCGTCATGTAGGAGAGCTTGACCAGGTTCTGGAAGTCCTCGAGCTGGGCGTAGCGGCGCCCCTGCTCGATGTCGTAGATGAAGGGCGGCCCGTAGACCGGCGCGAAGACTGTGTTGGGGCCGCCCATCTCCACCGAGCGCTCGGGATTGCGCGCGATCTGGGTGAAGCTGGCGGGCGCCGTCGATACCAGGCGGCGCGCGAGCCCGCGCGGAAAGCGCACCCTCTCGCCGTCGATGTCGGCGCCGGCCTCCCGGAACAGATCGAGCGCCTCCGCATCCTCGCGGAAGTCGATCCCGATCTCCTCGAGGATGGTCTCCGCGTTCTCCTCGATGAGCGCCAGGCCTTCGTCGGTGAGCAGCCCCACCGAGGGGATGTCGCGCGTGATGTAGCGCAGGTGCTCGATCTTGCCGCCGCTCCGCTCCGCGCGCCGTGCGGCGCGGCCGCCGCCGCGCCGGCCGCCTCGTCGCGCCCTGCCTTCGCCGTCGTCCGGTGCTGCCGTCATGTCAGGGAATCCGCCGCTGTTCGTGCCCGATCTTACCCCACGGGGCACGGTGCGCACGCGCGCCGCCGCGCACTGTCGGAATTGCGACGGAAACCGGCCAGTCCCCGCCAGGGGGGTGCCGCGGTCAATCAGCCGTAGAGGACGGCGGTGATCTCGTAGGTGTGGCGCCCCCCCGGAGTCTCGAGCTCCACGGAATCGCCGGTCGCCCGGCCCACCAGCGCCCGCGCCAGCGGCGAGGTGATGGAAAGACGGCCCTCGCTCGCATCGGCCTCATCGGCGCCGACAATCTGGTAGGTGCTCTCGGCCTCGGTGTCCTCGTCGACGATGGAGACCGTCGCGCCGAACTGCACCCGGTCGCCGGAGAGCGTGCTGGTGTCGATCACCTCGGCGCCGCCGATCTTCGCCTCGAGCTCGAGGATGCGCGCCTCGGTGAGTCCCTGGCGGTCCTTCGCGGCGTGGTACTCGGCGTTCTCCGAGAGGTCGCCGTGCTCCCGGGCGGCGGCGATCTCGCGCACGATGCGGGGCCGCTCCGCCTTGAGCCGGCGCAGCTCGTCCTTGAGGCGCTTGTGCCCCTCGGGCGTCATCAAATGCCTGTCCATCGCCGGACTCCTGCGCGCCCTCCTCCGGGGCGCGCCCTCTCCCGAGCCTGCGGATGATTGCGCGCTATCGGCGTTGCCCGCCGACCTTCCGATGCGCTTGAGAATAGGACTGCAAGGAGGCGACATCAAGACCGCCGCCCTTCAGCGCCTCGACGCCGCGGATCATGGCGCGGCTGCCGGAAAGCGTCGTGAAATAGGGCACGTGATGCTCGAGCGCGGCGCGCCTGAGCTGATAGCTGGCGAGCCTGGCCTGGGCGCCGCCCGTGGTGTTGACCACGAGCTGGATCGTGCCGTCCTTGATGGCATCGACGATGTGCGGGCGGCCTTGCTGCACCTTGTTGACGTGCTGGGCCGCGATCCCGGCCTGCGCCAGCGCGTGGCGGGTGCCGGCGGTGGCGACGAGATCGAAGCCGAGCGCGGCGAGACTGCGGGCGATCGCCACGGCGGCCGGCTTGTCGTCGTCGCGCACCGAGACGAAGGCCCGGCCCGAGACCGGGAGGTCCATGCCGGCGCCGATCTGCGCCTTGGCGAAGGCGCTGCCGAAGTCGCGGTCGATGCCCATGACCTCGCCGGTCGACTTCATCTCCGGCCCGAGCACCGGATCGACGCCGGGGAAGCGCGCGAAGGGGAACACCGCCTCCTTGACCGCGACGTGTTCCGGCGCGGCACCGCCGTTGATCATCGTCTCCGGCAGCCTCTCGCCGGCCATGGCGAGCGCCGCCAGCTTCGCGATCGGCGCGCCGATGGTCTTGGCGACGAAGGGCACCGTGCGGCTCGCCCGCGGGTTGACCTCCAGCACGTAGACGGTGCCGTCCTGGATGGCGTACTGCACGTTCATCAGGCCGCGCACGTCGAGCGCGCGGGCCAGCGCCACGGTCTGGCGGCGGATCTCGTCCAGCGTCCCGGCATCGAGCGAATGGGGCGGCAGCGCGCAGGCCGAATCGCCCGAGTGGATGCCCGCCTCCTCGATATGCTCCAGGATGCCGGCGACGGCGACGTTCTCGCCGTCGGCCAGCGCGTCGACATCGACTTCGACGGCATCCTTGAGGTAACGGTCGAGTAGGATCGGGCCGTCGCCGAAGGCCTCCACCGCATCGCGCATGTAGCGCGTCAGCCCCTCGCTGTCGCTGACGATCTCCATCGCCCGGCCGCCGAGCACGTAGGACGGGCGGACCACCACCGGGTAGCCGATGCGCTCGGCGATGGCGCGCGCATCCGCGCTCGCGGTGCAGGTCTCGTTCTCCGGCTGCCGCAGTCCGAGCTCCGCCAGCAGGGTGCGGAAGCGCTCGCGGTCCTCGGCCAGGTCGATGGCGTCCGGCGCGGTGCCCAGGATGGGCACGCCCGCCGCCTCCAGCGCCTTGGCGAGCTTGAGCGGCGTCTGCCCGCCGAACTGGATGTTGAGCCCCGCCAGATCGCCGACGCTCTGCTCCACGCGGACGATGTCGAGCACCGTCTCGGCCGTCAGCGGCTCGAAGTAGAGCCGGTCGGAGGTGTCGTAGTCGGTGGAGACGGTCTCCGGGTTGCAGTTGACCATGATGGTCTCGAAGCCCGCGTCCTTCAGCGCATACGCCGCGTGGACGCAGCAATAGTCGAACTCGATGCCCTGGCCGATCCGGTTGGGGCCGCCGCCGAGGATGATGACCTTGCGGCGCGCGCTCGGGTCCGCCTCGCACTCGGGCGCGTCTGCGCCGCTGCCGGTCTCGTAGCAGGAGTACATGTAGGGCGTGCGCGATTCGAACTCGGCGGCGCAGGTGTCGATCCGCTTGAACACGGGATGGACGCCGAGCGCCGCCCGCCGCGCCGCAATGGCCGCCTCGTCGATGCCGGCAAGGGTGGCGAGCCTGCGGTCGCCGAATCCCAGAGCCTTCAGCCGCCGCAGGGCGGCCGCATCGGCCGGCAATCCATGGGCGCGAACCTCCGCCTCGGCGCGGACGATGCCGTCGATCTCGCGCAGGAACCAGGGATCGACGGCGGTGGCCCGGTGGACCGCGTCGATGCTCACGCCCCGCCGCAGCGCCTCGGCGATCAGCAGCAGGCGGTCGGGCCTGGGCTGGCCGAGGGCGGCGACGATCGCCTCCTCGTCGCCGCCGTCGGCGCCGGGTATCTCGATCTCGTCGAGGCCGGTGAGCCCGGTCTCCATGGAGCGCAGCGCCTTCTGCAGCGATTCGCTGAAGCTCCGCCCGATCGCCATGGCCTCGCCGACCGACTTCATCGAGGTGGTGAGCAGCGGCTCGGCACCGGGGAACTTCTCGAACGCGAAGCGCGGCACCTTGGTCACCACGTAGTCGATGCTGGGCTCGAAGGAGGCGGGCGTGACGCCGGTGATGTCGTTCGCGATCTCGTCGAGGGTGTAGCCGACCGCGAGCTTGGCCGCGACCTTGGCGATGGGGAAGCCAGTCGCCTTGGAGGCGAGCGCCGACGAGCGCGAGACCCGCGGGTTCATCTCGATGACCACCAGCCGGCCGGTGGCCGGGTCCACCGCGAACTGGACGTTGGAGCCGCCGGTCTCGACGCCCACCTTGCGCAGCACCGCGATGGCGGCGTTGCGCATCAGCTGGTACTCCTTGTCGGTGAGCGTCAGCGCCGGCGCCACCGTGATGGAATCGCCGGTGTGGATGCCCATCGGGTCGAGGTTCTCGATGGAGCAGACGATGATGGCGTTGTCGACCCGGTCGCGCACCACCTCCATCTCGAATTCCTTCCAGCCGAGCACCGATTCCTCGACCAGAATCTCGCTGGCGGGCGAGGCGTCGATGCCGGCGGCCGCGAGCTCGGCGAACTCCGCGCGGTTGTAGGCGATGCCGCCGCCGGTGCCGCCGAGGGTGAAGGAGGGCCGGATGATGGTCGGCAGCCCCACCCGGTCGAGCACGCGGCGGGCCTCGTCGAGGGAGCGCGCGATCCCGCTCTGCGGGCATTCCAGGCCGATCTCCTCCATCGCCCGGCGAAAGGCCTCGCGGTCCTCTGCGATCGAGATGGCCGCGCGCGAGGCGCCGATCAGCGCGGTGCCGTGACGCGCGAGCGTGCCGTCGTCGGCGAGCGCGAGCGCCGTGTTCAGCGCCGTCTGCCCGCCCATGGTCGGCAGCAGGGCGTCCGGCTTCTCGGCGGCGACGATCCGCCCCACGATCTCGGGCGTGATCGGCTCCACGTAGGTGGCGTCGGCGAACTCGGGATCGGTCATGATCGTCGCCGGGTTCGAGTTCACCAGGATCACCCGGTAGCCCTCGTCCTTGAGCGCCTTGCAGGCCTGGGTGCCCGAATAGTCGAACTCGCAGGCCTGGCCGATGACGATGGGACCGGCCCCGATCACCATGATCGAGCCGATGTCGGTGCGGCGCGGCATGGTCCGGAGTCCCGCCCTCAGCCCATCAGCGCGACGAACCGGCCGAAGAGATGCTGGGCATCCTGCGGGCCGGGCGAGGCTTCCGGGTGGTACTGAACCGAGAAGATCGGCCGCTCGTCGACCGCAAGCCCTTCCAGCGTGCCGTCGAAGAGGGAGACGTGCGTGGCGGTCACGCCGGCGGGAAGCGAGTCCGCCGTGACCTCGAAGCCGTGGTTCTGGCTGGTGATCTCGACCCGCCCGGTCTCGATCTCCTTGACCGGGTGGTTGGCGCCGCGGTGGCCGAAGGGCATCTTCCGGGTCTCGGCGCCGAGCGCCAGCGCGAGGAGCTGGTGGCCGAGGCAGATGCCGAAGATCGGCAGCCCGCTCGCCATCAGCGCGCGGATGACGGGCACGGCGTAGGTGCCGGTCGCCGCCGGGTCGCCCGGCCCATTCGAGAGGAAGATGCCGTCCGGCCCGTGCCCGAGGATCGTCTCGGCATCCGCAGTGGCGGGGACGACGGTCACGCGGCAGCCGGCTGACGCCAGCGAGCGCAGGATGTTGCGCTTCGCGCCGTAGTCGACGGCGACGACGTGATAGCGCGGCGCAGAGACGGTGCCGTAGCCCGCGCTCGCCGGGTCCCAGGCGGTCTCCGTCCAGTCGTAGGACTGGCGGCAGCAGACCTCCTTGGCGAGGTCCATGCCCTCCAGCCCCGGCCAGGCGCGCGCCGTGGCGACGAGCGCGGCCTCGTCGATCGCCTCCGGCGTATCGCTGTGCGCGAGCGCGCCGTCCTGTGCGCCGCCGGTGCGCAGCAGGCGGGTCAGCCGCCTGGTGTCGATGCCGGCGATGCCGACGAGGCCGTGCCGCTCGAGCCAGCGTTCGAGGTGCTGGGCCGCGCGCCAGTTCGAGGGCTCGGTGATGTCGGCGCGCAGCACCAGCCCGCGCGCCGCCGGCGTGCCCGCCTCGAGGTCGTCCTCGTTGGTCCCCACATTGCCGATGTGGGGAAAGGTGAAGGTGATGATCTGCCCGGCGTAGGAGGGATCGGTCAGGATTTCCTGGTACCCGCTCATCGCGGTGTTGAAGCAGATCTCGCCCACGGCCTCGCCGCGGGCGCCGAGGCCGCGGCCGCGAAAGACCGTTCCGTCGGCGAGCGCGAGCGCCGCAGTGGCGG
>WTGU01000021.1 GCA_011523425.1 Alphaproteobacteria bacterium | reverse complement strand
CGCGTCGTTGTGGATCATGTCGCGCTTGGAGATGGTGCGGCAGCGCTTCACCGGCTTGAGCTGCTGGGTCTCGATCCGGTCCGCGAGCCCGTTGTCGAGCGCGGCCTTGGTCACGAACGAATAGCTCGTCCGCTTCGGGTTGACGCCGAGGGAGCCGTACTGCGGGCGGTACTTGAGCGGCTGCCCGGTCATCAGCGAGCCGGCCGGGTCGCCCATGACCGCGTGCGAGATGAAGCCGCCCTTCAGCGTCACCTCGGGCTTGGCGATGAAGAACTCCGGCCGCCAGAAGACGAGATCCGCGAGCTTGCCCGGCGTGATCGAGCCCACGTAGGAATCGACGCCGAAGCAGATCGACGGGTTGATCGTCACCTTGGCGAGGTAGCGCTTGATCCGGAAGTTGTCGTTGCCCAGGCCGTCCTCCGAGAGACGACCGAAGCGCACCTTGTTGACGGCGGCGAGCTGGAAGGAGCGCTGCGCGCTCTCGGCCGCGCGGCCCACGCCCTGGCTGTCGGAGCCGATCATGCTGATCGCCCCCATGTCGTGCAGCACGTCCTCGGCCCGCATGGTCTCCGCCCGGGCGCGGCCCTGGATGAAGGCGATGTCCGTCGGCACGCTCTTGTTCAGGTTGTGGCAGGTGATCAACATGTCGATCTCTTCGTCGTACGTGTTGATCGAGAACGGGTTGGTCGGGTTGGTCGAGCTCGGCAGGAGGTTCGGCTCGCCGCAGACCCGCATCATGTCGGGCGCGTTGCCGCCGCCGGCGCCCTCGCAGTGATAGATGTGCATGACGCGGCCGTTGATGGCGGCGATGGTGTCCTCGTAGTAGCCGGTCTCGTTCAGCGTGTCGGCGTGGATCTGGACCTGGAAGTCGTACTCGTCGGCGAGCTCCATGGTGGTCTCGATGGCGGCCGGCGAGGAGGACCAGTCCTCGTGGATCTTGAGCCCCGTGGCGCCGGCCAGGATCTGCTCCACCAGCGAGCCCGGCGTCGCCGCGTTGCCCTTGCCGAAGTTGCCGAAGTTGAGCGGGATGTCGGCCATCGCCTCCAGCATGCGCTGGATGTTGAAGACGCCGGGGCACTCGATGCCCACCGTCTTCGGCCCCGAGCCGCCGCCGATCACCGTGGTGAAGCCCGCGTTCTGGTACTCGTAGAGCTGCTGCACGGAATCGAAGTGGGGGTGGATGTCGACGAAGCCCGGCGTGCAGATCATCCCTTCCACCGAGAGGATGTCGGTGTTGGGCGAGACGATCAGCCCCGGCGTGATGTTCATGGTGTCGGGGTTGCCGGACTTGCCGACGCCGACGATCTCGCCGTCCAGCACGCCGATGTCGCCCTTCACCACGCCGAGGACGGGGTCGATGATCACGGCGTTGGTGATCACCATGTCGAGCCCGCCGTCGCTCTGCTTCCACTTCGACGCCTGGCCCATGCCGTCGCGGATGGTCTTGCCGCCGCCGAAGACGAGCTCGTCGCCGTAGGTGGTGTAGTCGTGCTCGATCTCGGCCACGAGGCCGGTATCGGCGAGGTGGATTTTGTCTCCGGTGGTCGGCCCGTACTGCGCGGCGTAGTCCGGGCGGGCGATCTTCGTGCTCATGCTCTGCTTCCCTGCTCCTGGCCCCGATCGCGGCGCGGCCGGCGCCCCTTCGTCGTTCCTGCCTCGCGCGTCAGTCGCCGTCCGAGCCCGCGCCGAACTTCTCGTCGGGCGGCGTCTCGACCGGATAGCGCTCGCCCTCGAAGCAGTAGCCCTCGGCCCTGAGGCGGCGCATGGTCTGCTCCTTGATGATGCCGGAGCGGACCGAGCCGTTGGTCATGTTGTTCATGCCGTAGGCGACCTGGCGGCCGACGTAGCCGGTGATCTTCACCTTGCGGCTCTGCCCCGGCTCGAAGCGCACGGCGCTGCCGGAAGGCACGTCGAGGCGCATGCCGAAGGCCGCCGCCCGGTCGAAGGCCATCGCCTTGTTGCACTCGGCGAGATGGTAGTGGGCGCCGATCTGGATCGGCCGGTCGCCGGTGTTGACCATGACGATCTCCAGCGACGGCCGGTCGGCGTTGATCTCGATGTCGCCGTCGGCGAAGTCGATCGCGCCGCACCTCTCCGGCTCGCCCACCTCGAACGCCTCGTCCGGCACGACCGACTCCGGCAGCGGCGGCGGGCTCCATTTCTTCCTGGCCATCGGCCTTCTCCTCCCTCGGCCCGCGCTAGTCGCGGATCGGGTTCATGACCGTGACGAGCTTCGTCCCGTCCGGGAACAGCGCCTCGACCTGGACGATCTTCATCATCTCGGGCACCCCGGTCATCACGTCGTCCCGCTTCAGGATCGTGGCGCCGTATTCCATCATGTCGGTCAGCATGGGGATGCTGCCCTCGCGCGCGCGCTCGAGGATCTCGTCGCAGATCAGCGCGATCGCCTCCGGGTAGTTCAGCTTGATGCCGCGATCGAGGCGCCGTCGCGCCATCTCGGCGGCGGCCCAGATCTGGATGCGTTCCTCTTCCCGTACAGTGAGATGCATGAGCCCCCACTCCCTCTAGCTCGCGACACGCCTGAATACCGGGCGACGGCCCAATTCCATACTACACGGCGCGACTCCGGGCCACCCCGCCCGCCCGCGCTCAGTCGATCTCGTCCTCCGGCACGATCCAGGGCTCCTGCAGCGCCGCGTCGCGCCACTCGACGAAGGCCGGCAGGCCGAGCACGGCGCGGCTGTAGGCGGCGCAGGTCTCGTCGAGGTCGACCCCGTAGGTATCGAGCCGGGTGACCACCGGCGCGTACATGGCGTCGGCCGCGCCGAAGGCGCCGAACAGGAAGTCGCCGCCGGCGCCCCAGCGGGCCCGGCAATCCCGCCAGATCGTGCAGATGCGGGCGATGTCGTCGTCCACCCCCGGCCCGCGGCCCTTCCCCTTGAGGTCGAGGCGGCGCAGGTTCATGGGCATGTGGCTGCGGAGGGCGCCGAAGCCCGCGTGCATCTCGTGGGCGACGGCGCGGGCCGCGGCGCGGGCGTCGCGGTCCTCGGGCCAGAGGCCGGCCTCCGGGAACAGCTCGTTGGCGTATTCGATGATCGCGAGCGTCTCCCACACGGTGCGCTCGCCGTGCAGCAGCACAGGCACGCGCCCGGAGGGCGAGACGGCGGCGATCGCCTCCTTCCAGTTCTCGTCGAAGAGCAGGAGCAGGCGCTCGTCGAAGGGGATTCCGGCGTGGCGCAGCGCAAGCCAGGGCCTGAGCGACCAGGACGAGTAGTTCTTGTTGCCGATGACCAGGGTGAAGTCGCTCATGGCGATCCGCGCTCACGCTCCGCATTGCCTCGTGCGGCCGGACTATAGCGCCGCCCTCCGCGCCGGCAATGCGCTAGCCCGGATCGCGCCGGGCCCGGTCGATGGCGTGCCGCCTGCGCCGTGTGCACCGCACCATGGTGCGGTGCACGGCGCGGAGCGCCTGCGCCAGACTCGCGCCATGTGGTGCGTGAGAGAGCGGGGCAGTGAAGACGGGGCGACGGGAGACGCCCGGCGCCACCTCGCGGTCGCGGGATTCATCCCGGAAACCCGCCCGGATATCCCGGCGGAATCCCACCTTCTTCGGAAAATGTCCCGCGCTGAATCCCTCGTCATCCCGGCGAATCCCGCATGCCCCCCTTTTTGGCGAATCCCACTTTCGCCCCCCGTCCGGGTCTGCCGCGCGCACATCGGCGCCGAGCCGCCGTTCGCCCCCCCTTTGTGCCGCTTCGTGCCGCTTTGTCCCGGGATATCCCGCATAAAAAACGAGGGGGCGTGTGCCACTTCGGGGCGTGGCGGCGCGGCGGGGGGCTAGCGGGTGGCGTCGATGGTCTGTACGTGGCCGCCCGCGGCGTAGGAGAGGATGGCGAAATCGGCGGTCAGCAGCGGTGCGCCGCACTGGCGGGCGGTGGCGACGAGGAGGCGGTCGGCGGGATCGGCCCGCAACGCCCCCGGCAGCCGCGCGCTGTCGGTGGCGATGGCGGGGTCGATGGGCAGCAGCCTGATGCCCGGCAGAGCGAGCGCCGCACGAATCCAGGCGCCGGCTTCCTGCGCCAGGCGAAGACGCCCGCTCTCGGCCAGCAGCGCGATCTCCCACGGCGTGATGGCGGAGATGCCGATCTCGTCCGTCTCCCCCGCCGCCGCGATCGCCGCGCGCGCCTCGGCGCCGAGGCGCCGCTCGTCGTTGACGGCCCAGACCAGCACGTGGGTGTCCAGAACGATCACGGCGTGGAGCCCCGGTCGGCGGGACCTGTGGCGGGCAGGAAGGGATCGTCGTAGGCCAGCACCGATCCCTCCATGGCGCCGATGATGGATCGAACCTCGCGCGCCGGTCGCACCGGCGACAACAGCGCGACCGGACGGCCGCGGTTGGTGATCGTGACGGCCTCGCCGTCCTCGCTCATGTCATTGATAATACGGAGACATTTCGCCTGAAACTCGGCCGCCGCGATTGTCTTGCCCATCGCCTTCGCCCATGCTGTTATATGTATCTATATCATGTACATATATTTGGTCGGACCATCAAGGGCCAAGGGGGCCAGAGGAGAGTGCGCGACGGCGGCCGTTCGCGTTGCGGGCTGTTCCGGGGCCGGGGCCATGCCGACCATGCCCGGCGCCCCGGCGTGGCGGCTCAGCCGTCGTCGTCCGCAGCGTCTGCGCCGCTCACGAGCTGGGAGAAGCGCACCGGCAGGATCTCCTCGGTCTCGAAGCGCCCGCCCTCGTCCTTGGTGACCAGCAGCAGGCGCTGATCGTCCTCGAGCCCTGCCGGGATCACCATGCGCCCGCCGGCCTTCAACTGCTGCAGCAGCGCCGGCGGAAGGAGATCGGGTGCCGCGGTCGCGATGATGCGGTCGAAGGGCGCATGCTCGGGCCAACCCAGGCTGCCGTCGCCGACGCGGAAGCGCACGTTGCCGTAGCCCTGCTCGGCGAGCCGGCGGCGCCCGCTCTGGGCCAGCTCCTCGATCACCTCCACGGTGAACACCTCGGCCGCAAGCTCCGCCAGCAGCGCCGCCTGATAGCCGAGGCCCGTGCCGATCTCGAGCACCCGGTCTTCAGCGCCGATCTCCAGCAGGTCGGTCATCAGCGCGACGATGAAGGGCTGCGAGATCGTCTTGCCGCAGCCGATCGGCAGCGGCGAATCGAGATAGGCGTAGAGCGCCATCTCCACCGGCACGAAGGCGTGGCGCGGCACCCGCGCGATCGCCTCCATCACGGGCCCGGCGATCTCGGCGCGGCCGGTCCTGACGCCGACATGGTCGGCATGCAGCGCCACCTGCTCGACCATGGTCCGGCGCAGGATCGCGAATTGGTCTTCGTTGGAGTTCGCCGCCGTCATGGTCCGCCACCGCGCCTGCGCCCGCGCCCGCACTAAGCTGCTATAACTATCGCATTAGCGGTGGAGCCGCGAGCCTTGCAGGCGCGCCCTGCCGCCGCGTCTCCGGCGGCTGCCGCCTGCAGCAGGCCACCCACGGGAGTCACGCATGACCGGCTCGCTTGCGCTGCCGCTCTGGATCCTCGCGGTGGTCGGCGCGCTCGCGCTCTGGGCCGCGCTGGATCGCATCTTCATGCCGAGCGCCCGCTGGTTCCTGCGGCGCCGCCTCAATCGCATGATCGACGAGGTCAACACGCGGCTCGAGCTGGAGATCCCGCCGTTCCTGCAGACCCGGCGCCGCGTGCTCATCGACCAGCTCAGCTACGACCCGCAGGTGATGGAGGCGATCGATGCGGAGGCGCAGGCCACCGGCGTTCCGCGCGAGGTGCTGAGCCGGCAGGTGGAGCGCTACGCCCGCGAGATCGTGCCGTCCTTCAACGCCTATGCCTATTTCCGCATCGGCTACCACATCGCGCGGCGCGCGGTGGAGAGCCTCTACCGCGTGCGGCTCGGCTACTCGGACGACGAGGCGCTCGCCCGCATCGAGCCCGGCGCCAGCGTCGTCTTCGTGATGAACCACCGCAGCAACATGGACTACGTGATCGTCGCCTACATGGCGGCGCACCGGTCTGCGCTGAGCTACGCCGTCGGCGAGTGGGCGCGGGTCTGGCCGCTCAGGATGCTGGTGCGCTCGCTCGGCGCCTATTTCGTCCGGCGCGGCTCGGGCAGCCGGCTTTACCGCCAGGTGCTCGCGCGCTACGTGCAGGCGGCGACGGCGGGCGGCGTGGTTCAGGCGGTCTATCCCGAGGGCGGCCTCAGCCGCGACGGCCGCCTGCGCAAGCCCAAGCTCGGCCTCATCAGCTACATGGTCTCGTCATTCGACCCGGAGGGCTCCCGCGATCTCGTCTTCGTGCCGGTGGGCATCAACTACGACCGCGTGCTGGAGGACCGCATGCTGGTGCGCGCGCCACGCCCCGGCGAGCCCCGGCGTAGCAGGCTGCGGGTGCTGATGACCGCGCTCCGCTTCGCCGCCCACAACGTGAGCCTCATGATCCGGCGGCGCTGGTACCGCTTCGGCTATGCCTGCGTGAACTTCGCCGCGCCGATCTCCATGCGGGA
>WTGU01000144.1 GCA_011523425.1 Alphaproteobacteria bacterium | reverse complement strand
CCTCGGCCTCGTAGGTGCCGTCCGGCAGCGCGGCGACGGCCTCGCGGCTCACCCGCTCGCTGGTCTCGAGGATGTGGCGGAAGGTCTCCGAGACCGCGCGCTTGCCGTACTTGGCGCAGAGCTCGAGGCAGCGGTTCTCGGCGATGCGGACCGAGGCCAGCGCCGCGTTGAGATCGCCGAGCGCCATCTTCGGCAGGCGCACGTTGGCGGCGATCATCTCGAAGATGGCGTCCTGGCGCTCGCCTTCCTTGTAGACGTGGATGCCGGGGAAGCAGATGCCCTCCTGGAACACCTCGGTGGCGTCCGCCGGCAGCGAGCCCGGCGCCTTGCCGCCGACGTCGGTCCAGTGCGAGATCGAGATGGCGAAGGCGAACAGCTCGCCGTCCACGAACACCGGCTTGATCACGCCCACGTCGTTGTAGTGGGTGCCGCCGTGGTAGGGGTCGTTGAGCATGTAGATGTCGCCGGGCCGGATGCGATCGCCGAACTTCTCCTTGATGATGTTGATCTGGAGCGAGAAGGTCCCGGTGAAGACGGTGATGCCGTTGGTCTGGGAGACCAGCTCGCCGTCCGCGTCGCAGAAGCCGCAGGCGAAATCGAGCACCTCGTAGATGACCGGGCTCATGCTGCTCCGCGCGAGCACCACGCCCATCTCGTCGGCCACCGCCAGCAGCTTGCCGCGCACGATCTCGCGGGTCACCACGTCGGTCTCGAATCCGCTGCCTTCGCGTCCGTTCGTGCCGCTTGCCATCGCATCGTCCTCCGCGGGGAGCCTGGCGTCGCGCAGGCCCTACTAGTGTCTCACCGCCATGGAACCGCGGTCAACGCGAGATCCTCCCGCCGTCACACCGTGACCACGATCTTGCCGCACTGGGTGTTGGATTCCATGTGGCGGTGTGCGTCCACGATCCGCTCCAGTGGAAATTCCCGGTCGATCACGGGCGAGAGCGCGCCGCTCGCGAGGCCCGCGAAGATGTAGTCCCGCCCGGCCGCGAAGCGCGCCTCGTCGCGCACGAAGTCGAGCACCTGATAGCCCGTGATGGTGAGCGACTTCGCCAGCATCGGCATGAGGGGATAGACGGTCTCGCCGGGATGCAGCGCACCGTACTCGTAGATCGTCCCGTAAGGCGCGCAGGCGCCGCAGAGCGTCGTCAGCAGCGGCCCCGCGATCGGATCGAAGACCACGCGGGCGCCGGCATCGCCGGTGATCTCCATGACCCGCGCCGGCAGGTCCTCCTCCTCCGTCGCCACGACGTGATCGGCGCCGAAGCCGAGGAGCGCATCTTTCTTCGCCGCGGTCCGTGTGGTCGCGATCACGGTGGCGCCGCGTTCCCTCGCGATCTGGATCGCGGCGATGCCGACGCTGCTGCTCGCGGCGGTGATGATCGCGGCGTCGTCGGGGCCGAGCGCGCCGTAGCGGACGAGCGCGCCGTAGGCCGTGAGATAGGCCATCCAGAGCGCGGCCCCCTGGGCCGGCGTCAGCGCCGCGGGGTAGGGCGCGGCGATCTCGGCCGGCACGGTGGCGCTCTCGCCGTAGACCCCCTGCCGGGTCTGCGAGAGCGCGAAGGAGGGGACCGTGGCGATGCGCTCGCCTTCCTTCACATTGGTCACCCCGTCACCGACGGCTTCCACCACGCCGGCAGCCTCGTAGCCGATGCGCGAGGGAAAGACCGGGCGCTCGTGGTAGATGCCCTCGCGGAGCATGACCTCCGCCCGGTTCAGCCCGATCGCCTCGATCCGGATCCGGACCTCGCCGGGGCCCGGGTCCACCTCCGGCACCTCGTCGAGGCGCAGCACCTCGGGCCCGCCGGTCTCATGGAATCGCACGATTCGCGCCATGGTCCGCTCCTCGCCCCTTCGGCCCGCGACGGCGCCGGGCCCCGCTTGAACCGGGCGCAACCTAGCACAAACGCGGCGTCGCGGTTCAGGCGTGGCGGCGGCTCCGGGCACCGGGTGTCCCGCTCGATCTGGACCCTCGGCGGCGCTCTGGCCATACTGGCGGCCTGCCGCCGGGGAGAAGGAACCCAGTCCATGCCGCCCATACCGTCCGCGCTGGAGATCACCAGGGACATCGTCCGCATGGACACCCGCAATCCCCCCGGTCGCGAAGTCGAGTGCGCCCACTATCTCGGCGACATGCTGAGCGCGGCGGGGCTCGAGGTCTCCTACTACGAGTTCGCGCCGGAGCGGACGAGCCTCGTGGCCGTGCTGCGCGGCGAGGGCGGCAGCGGCAACGAGCCGCTCTGCTTCGGCGGGCATATCGACGTGGTGCCTCTCGGGGCCAAGGAATGGTCGGTCGATCCCTTTGGCGCCGAGATCGTGGACGGCAAGCTCTTCGGCCGCGGCACCACCGACATGAAGGCCGGAATCTCGTCCTTCGTCCACGTCGCCCTGAAACTCGCGCAGGAGGAGAAGCGCGGATCGGCGGACATCGTGCTCGCGATCTGCGCCGGCGAGGAGACGGGCTGCGAAGGCTCCTTCCATCTGGGCGAGATCGGCGCGCTCGGCGAGGCCGGCGCCATCGTCATCGCCGAGCCGACCTCCAACTACCCGATTCTCGGCCACAAGGGGGCGCTCTGGCTCAAGGTGGAGACCGAGGGCATCACTTCCCACGGCTCGATGCCGGAGCACGGCGACAACGCGCTCTACAAGGCGGCGCGCTCGGTGACCAGGCTCGAGGAGTTCGATTTCAACGTGATGCCCCACGAGCTGCTCGGCCGCTCGACCCTCAACGTCGGCACCATGCAGGGCGGCCTCAACCTCAACTCGGTGCCGGACCACGCCGAGTTCACCGTCGACATCAGGACGCTGCCCGAGCAGGACCACGCGAAGATCCTCTCCGGGCTGGAGGGCTATCTGGGCGACGAGAACAAGATCGCCCGCATCGTCGATTGCGGCGGCGTGCACACCCCGCACACCCACCCGTGGATTCAGGAGATCTACGCGGTGATGGAGCCGATCCTCGGCGAGCCGATCGAGCCGCGCGGCGCTCCCTACTTCACCGATGCGTCCGCGCTGAGCCCGGCTTACGGGCGGCCGCCGACCGTCATCCTGGGCCCCGGCGAGATGCACATGGCGCACCAGACGGACGAGTACTGCCCGGTGGCTCACATCGAGCAGGCGGCGGAGGTCTACGAAATCCTGGCCCGCCGCTGGTGCGGCTACTGAGCGGGAGCGCGCGGACCCGCGGCGCGGGCGGCGCGAGTCTCGGGCGGCGCGATTGTGGACTCGGGCGCGCGCGCGGTTGTACGCTTCGCTCAGGGATCAGGCAGCATGGGACGCGTGCGGTCCCGGCTGCGACAGGGAGGCGGTCACCATGAAGATCATGATCATCAACCCCAACTCGTCGCAGGACATGACGGACGCCGACGCGGTGGCGGGGCGCTCGGTCGCGCGGGAGGGAACCGAGGTCGTGGCGGTGACGCCCGACTACGCGCCGGCCTCGATCGAATCCTTCTATGACGAGTACCTGTGCGTGCCCGGCATCCTGAACGAGATCCGCAAGGGCGACCAGCAGGGCTTCGACGCCTACATCATCGCCTGCTACGGCGACCCCGGCCTGCACGCCGCGCGCGAGATGACCGACAAGCCGGTGATCGGGATCGCGGAAGCGTCGCTCTACCTGGCGTGCCAGCTCGCAGCCCGCGTGGCGATCGTCACCATCATCCCGCGCTTCCGGGTGCCGGTAGTGGACATGGTGGCCGGCTACGGGCTCAGCCACAGGGTGAGCGTGCGCACCTCGCCGGTCTACGTGCTCGACGTGGAGCGGGACTACGAGGGCTCGCTCGAGAAGCTGCGGCAGGAATGCTACCGCGCCCGCGACGAGGACGATGCCGAGGCGATCTGCCTCGGCTGCGCCGGCTTCGCGGAGTTCGCCGACGGGCTGGAGGCCGAGCTCGGCATTCCGGTGCTCGACGGGGTGGTGTGCGCCACCAAGATGGCCGAGAGCATCGTCGAGATCGGCCGCAAGACAAGCAAGTGGAAGACTTACAGGTTCCCGGAGCAGAAGGCCTTTACCGGGATGTTGCAGCAGTTCGGCACGGAGGCTCCGGCCGGCAGGGCTGCCGCCGAGTAATCACGGGCCGCCCGGCGCAGGTCGGGCGCCGCCGATGAATTCGACAGGCTCAGGGAGGCAGAGATGGACGACGGACACCTAGACAAGAGACACGAGCAGTTCTGCGACAAGGCCGAGGAACGCTCGCGTGCGGCGGCATGGCTCGACCGGCGCGAGTTCATGGCCGCGGCGGGGGCTACGGCCGCGGTCGCGGCAGCCGGCCTGGGTGCGAGCCAGGCCGAGGCCGCGTTCTCCGACCGGGTCGCCGGCATCACCCAGGACGAGCCGATGCAGCTCATCGGCACCGGCGTCTCCGCGCAGGAGCGCTTCTTCAAGCAGTTCGAGGAGATGAGCGGCGGGCTGCAGGTCACGGGCCAGGTCGCGAGCCTCGCCGATTCGGTCCAGAAGTGGATCACCGGCGGCTACGAGACCTTCTCGATGATCGAGACCAACGCCTTCCGCGTGCCTGCGCTGCGCGAGGCGGGGACGATCGCGCCGATCCCGGCCGAGAAGATCACCAACTGGGAGTTCGCCGACACGCTCTTCACCGACCCCGCCCATGTCGGCGCCGACCACACCAGCGGCTGGCCGGTGGCGATGGTCTACTGGGATGACAGCCGTACCTCGTTCGGGATGCTGCCGCAGATCTACAACATGGATGCGCTGGGCATCCTGCCCCACAAGTTCGCCGACACGCAGGCGGACCGGAACACGCCGGATACCCTCGGCGTGCTCTACGAGGGCCAGTGGCGCGACGTCGACGTGCGCGGCAAGGTCTCGATCCAGAACGAGGACCTGATCGGGCCGCCGCGCTGCGCCAGCTACCTCGTGAAGAACCGCAAGATGGATCCGGTGACGGTGGGCTATGGCGATCTCGAGCCGGACGAGCTCAAGAACGTCATCGACTTCCTGATCGGCGCCAAGCAGGACGGCGTCTTCCGCGCGCTCTGGACCAACTACGGCGAGGCGGTGAACCTGCTCGCCTCCGAGGAGGTGTGGGGCATCGACTGCTGGAACCCGGTCATCGAGGACGTGAGGAAGCGCGGCATCCCGTGCTGGTACGTCGACGTATGGGAGGGCACCGGCGCCTGGTACTACGGCATGTGCCTCTCCAGCGAGGCGGAGCAGCCGGAGGTCGCCATGGCCTACATGGACTGGTGCCTCGAAGGCTGGCGCGGCGCGGCGGACGCCGAGCAGGGCTACTACTCGCCCTGCCCGGACACGGCGCGCAACTACATGTCCGAGGACTCGTGGCTGAAGTGGTACGAGGGCCGCGGGCGCGACACCGGGCCGAAGCTCCGGCGCCAGTCGAACATCGCCTACTGGATGATCTGGCCGCGCAACATCACCCTCTTCATCAAGGAGTGGAACCGCTTCCTCGCCGCGTGAGGACCGTCGCTCATCGCCCCGCCGGTCGTGCCCTGAGGCTGCCGACGGCAGCACGGGCGCGGGCCGGCGGAGCTGCACCACGTCTCTCGATCAGTCCGGGTGGAGCCCTCTAGTCCGGTCGCGGCGGCCACGGCCGCCCCGGTGACCGGGGGGCTCGCCGCCGGCATGCTCCAGGAGGCTGCGGAGTGAAGCCTGCGCTGTTCGAGTACGTGGCGCCGCGCAGCGTCGAGGAGGCGCTGGACGCTCTCGCGGGCGACGAGATGGCGCGGCCGCTGGCGGGCGGGCAGAGCCTCATTCCCACCATGAACTTCCGCATCGCCGCGCCGTCCACGCTGGTGGACCTGCGCAGGATCGGCGCGCTCGAGGCGCGCGCGGTCGAGGGCGACGTCATCAGGGTGGGCGCGATGACCCGCCAGCGGGACCTCGAGCGCGACGAGGCGGTTCGGCGCGCGAATCCCCTGATTGCGGAGGTGCTGGGCAACGTCGCGCACATCGTCATCCGCAATCGCGGCACCGTCGGCGGCAGCATCGCCCATGCCGACGCCGCGGCGGAGCTGCCCTGCATGCTGGTCGCGACCGGCGGCTCGGTGGTGGCGCGCAGCACTGGGGGCGAGCGAACCATCGCCGCCGAAGAGCTCTTCCTGTTCCACATGACCACGGCGCTCGAGCCGGGCGAGCTGCTGACGGAGGTGCGCATACCGGCCCTTCCTCCCCGCACCGGCTACGCCTTCCAGGAGGTCGCGCGCCGCCACGGCGACTACGCGCTCGCCGGCGTCTGCGCGCTGGTGACGCTGAGGGACGGCGTCTGCAGCGCCGTGCGGCTCGCGGCCTGCGGCATCGCCTCGAAGCCGACGCGCCTCGCCGCTGCCGAGACCGCGTTGCTCGGCGCCCCGCCGGAGGGAGAGGCCCTCGCGGACGCCGCCGAGGCCGCGCGCGAGTGCGTGACGGCGGGCGATGACCGCCAGGCCGGCCTCGACTACCGCAGTGACCTCGTGGCGGCGCTGGTCCGGCGCACCGTCGCGAAGGCCGCCGGGCGCGTCGAGGGGCGGGCGTGATGGCGGGACGGATCGGACAGGGGACTCCGCCCCGCCCGTCTCCCGATCCGCGCGTCGCCGTATCGATGACCGTGAACGGCGAGCGCATCGAGCGCGAGGTCAGCCCTCGCATGCTGCTGAGCGACTTCATCCGCCACGAGCTGCGGCTCACGGGCACCCATGTCGGCTGCGAGCACGGCGTCTGCGGATGCTGCACGGTGATCATCGACGGACACGCAGGGCGGTCCTGCCTCGCCTTCGCCGTGCAGGCCGACGGCGCCGAGATTCGCACGATCGAGAGCGTGGCCGGCCCCGACGGCTCGCTCCACCCCGTCCAGCGCGCCTTTCGCGAGTGCCACGGCCTGCAGTGCGGCTATTGCACCCCGGGCTTCGTCATGGCGATCGTGGATTACCTGGAGGGCAACGAGGATCCCGACCTTTCGGATGACGCCATTCGCGCGGTCCTCTCGGGCAACCTCTGCCGCTGCACGGGCTACAAGAACATCGTGGCCGCCTTCCGGCGCAGCGCCGCGCTGATGCGCGGCGCTGGCTGAGGCGGGGGAGGGCAGCGACCGTGTCGACCCGCCGGTTCGGCGAACGCATCGAGCGCAATGCCGATGCCGCCCTCCTGCGCGGCGAAGGGAGCTTCATCGACGATATCGACCTGCCCGGCGCGCTGCACGCGGCGTTCGCCCGCAGCACGGTCGCGAGGGCGAAGCTCCGCTCCGTCGACGTCAGCGCGGCGGAAGCCCTCGACGGCGTGGTCAGGGTCTATACCTGCGAGAACATCGGCGCGCTCGACGCCCCGCTGCCTCTGCTAATCCCCGCGCCCGACCTCACCCATCCGAAGACACAGCGGCCACTCGCGCGCGACGACGTGTTCTATGTCGGGCAGTGCATCGCGATGGTGGTGGCGGTGGACCGCTACGTCGCCGAGGATGCGGTGCGCCTGATCGAGATCGACTACGACCCCCTGCCGGTCGAGATGGACCTCGACAAGGCGGTCATGGACGATGCCCCGCGCGTTCACCCGGACGTGCCCAACAACGTGGCCGGGCGCTTCTGCGTCGAGACAGGGGATACCGACGCGGCGTTCGCCGAGGCCGAGCACGTCACGCGCATCAGGGTCCGGCTCGAGCGCAGCACCGCAGCGCCGCTGGAATGCCGCGCCATCGCGGCTCGCTGGGAGGCCGTGACCGGCGAGCTCACGGTGTGGGACAGCACGCAGTCGACACTCTCGGTTCGTGGCGGGCTGGCCTCGCTCTTCCGGATCGATGAGGACAAGGTGCGCGTGATCGCGCCCAACGTGGGCGGCGGCTTCGGCCAGAAGATCATGATGTTCCACCCCGACGAAATGCTCGTGCCGCTGGCCGCGATGGAGTTGGGGCGCCCGGTCAAGTACATCGAGGACAGGGTCGAGAACTTCATCGGCGCCTCCCAGGAACGGGCGCAGATCCACACGCTCGAGATCGCCGCCATGAAGGACGGCCGGGTGATCGGCCTCAGGGACGATTTCCTGCACGACACCGGCGCCTTCATTCCCTACGGCGTCGCGGTCGCCCTGGTGAGCGCGACGTCGATCGCCGGCCCCTACCGCATCCCGAACTTCCGGGTCACCTTCCGCCCCGTCTACCTGCCGGCGGTGCAGGTCACGCCCTATCGCGGCTGCGGCCGGCCGCACGCCTGCTACGCGATCGAGCGCGCCATGGATCAGCTCGCCGGCGAGCTCGGTCTCGACCGCTTCGAGGTCCGGCGGCGGAACTTCATCGGCAAGGACGAGTTCCCCTATCTGCGCGAGGGGCTGATCTTCGCCGACGGCCTGCACGTCAGCCACGACAGCGGCGCCTACGAGGAGGCGCTGGAGACGCTCTGCCGGACCATCGACGTGGACGGCTTTCGCGCGGCCCAGGCGGCCGCCCGCGAGGAAGGGCGCTACCTCGGCCTCGGCCTCGGCTTCTACGTCGAGGGAACCGGGCTCGGCCCCTACGAGGGCGGCCACGTCAAGATCCACCCGATCACCGGCAAGGTCTACGTCAACACCGGCCTCACCGATCAGGGCCAGGGTCACGAGACCGTCTTCGCCCAGATCGCCGCCGAGCAGACGGGAGCGCGCGTGGACGACGTGATCGTCGTCGAGGGCGACACCGGCGCGTTCGAGTGGGGAGTCGCCACCTTCGCGAGCCGCGCGGCGGTGTGCAGCGGCAACGCGATCCACATGGCCGCGGTGAAGGCGCGCGCCCAGATCGTCGAGGCCGCCGCCAACATGATGGAGTGCAGCCAGGAGGACATCGAGCTGCGCGACGGCGCGGCCTGGGTGAAGGGGACCGACCGCTCGGCGACGCTGGCGGAGATCGCGACCGCGACCAATCCGCTGCGCTACGCCTTCAATAAGCCGTCGGCCAGCGCCACCCAGTTCGCGCCGGCGAGCCGCCACGACGGGCCGCAGCTCGCCGAAGGCCGGACTCCGGGGATCGAGGCGACCGACTACTACAGCCCGCCGCACGCGACCTGGGCCTTCGGCGCCCATGCGGCGGTGATCGAAGTGGACCCCGAGCTCTGCACGATCGAGGTCAGGCGCTATGTCTGCATTCACGACTGCGGGCGGATGATCAATCCCACCATCGTCGAAGGCCAGGTGATGGGCGGCATTGCGCAGGGCGTCGGCGGCGCCTTCTACGAGCGCTGCGAGTTCGACGAGGACGGCACGCCGCTCAACGCCAACTTCATGGACTTCCTTATGCCCTACGCGACCGAGGTGCCCGACGTGGAGATCCTGCACTCGGAAACGCCCACTCCGCTCAACCCTCTCGGCGTCAAGGGCGTGGGCGAGGCGGGCACCATCCCGGTCGCGCAGGTCTATGCGTCAGCGGTCGAGGATGCCCTGCGGCCCTTCGGGATCGCGCCGATCCGGGAGGCGCCCCTCACGCCCGACGCGATCCACAGGATGCTGAGGCAGGCGCGGAAGAGTTAGCCCCTTGTCGCTCACGGCAGCCGGCCTCCGGCCGGCGCCTGCGCGGGCGCGCCGCATAAGCGGCGGGCCGCGGTCGCGGCCTGTCGCGTATCCGTCAAGGACGGATACGCTCTAACCCCCTCGTCCTAGCAGCGATGCCAGCATCCGCCTGATCCACGACAGGGCGACGATGCGCGCCACGCGGGTGCCCGCGATCGCGCCGGGCGGCGCCTGAGCGTCCGCATCGACGTCTCCCTCCTGCCCGTGCCGGGCGAGCTTCTCGTGAAGACGCGACGAGAACTGCGCGGTGAGGTGGCTGGCCACGTCCTGTACGATGCCGCCCCGGCCCATCTGGGCAAGCGCGCCGCTCAGCTTGACGGTGCCGTGAAGCCTGACGCGGGCGCCGCCGTCATGCTCCTGGATCTCGTAGGCCATGCGCGCCGTCGCGCGGTTGCTGCCCCGGCGGTCCACGCCCGTCGCCTCGATCGTGGCGGTGCGGGCGGAGCGGTCCGTCTCGACGATGGTGGCCTCGCCCTCGAAGGCGGCCGTCACCGGCCCGAGCTTGACGGTGACCCTGCCCGCATAGGTCGCCTCGCCCTCTTGGGAGAGGAGCTCCGTGCCCGGCATGCAGGTCACGACCTCGGGCACGTCCTGGAAGAAGTCCCAGACGCGGCTCGCGGGCTGGTCGATGTGGAACGAGGCTTCGACGTCGGGCACGGCAGGGTCTCGCGTGGCTGCGGCCTTAGGGGCGGAACTCGCGGATCGCGCCCCGCTGCACCACGAAGCTCGCCAGCAGGACGATGGCGAGGCCCGGCACCGTCATCAGCGGCGGCGCAGGCTTGCCGATCGCGAGGTCGAGCAGGAGTACGATCGCCGGCAGCGCGTAGCCGTAGGCCTGCACTCGCGTCGGGCCGAGGCGCAGCGTCGTGTACTGGGTGAGGAAGAAGGTGACCAGCGTCGGCAGGACCGCGAGGTAGACGATGCCGCCGAGCACCACCGTCTCGACCTCGCCCCAGTCGGTGCGCCAGAGCTTGACGTTGCTCGCCGCCAGCAGCCAGAGCCCCGCCGTCGCCATCGTCCAGAACGACTGCACCAGGATCGGCTCGCCCCGGTGCAGGACCTTGATGAGCGAGCTGTAGATGGCGTAGCCGAAGCAGCCGGCGAGGAAGATCCCGTCGCCGATGTTGACGTCGAGATCGAAGAGGCGCGCGGGATCGCCGCGGAAGATCACCCAGAGCGCGCCGATCATGCCGAGGCCGAGGGCGGCCAGACGATGGAGGCCGAGCCGCTCGCCCACCAGCACCGCGCCGAACAGCGCGGAGAGGCCCGGCACGATGGTGAAGATCGCGCTCTCGTTGAGGCCGCTGGTGTAGCGCAGCGCCTCGAACATGCACCAGAAGAAGAAGGCGATCGGCGCGCCGAGCGCGAGATAGCGCAGGAACGAGCGGGCCGTCGGCAGCGCCAGCCCTTCGCGCCAGGCCACGATGGGCGCCATGAGGAGCGCGGCGAGGACGAAGCGAATGCACATCATCACCGCCGGGTCGAGCCCGTGGGTGATGTGCTCGCCCAGGGGAAACGACGTGGAAATGATGACGATGATGAGGAAGGCGAGCACATGCGCGTGCGCCTGGCCCGTGCGTGCGGGTCCGCCCGGCTGCGGCGCTGCCTGCGGCGACTCCTGTCCCATGCCTCACCCTACCGCCTGGGCACCGCCTGGAAACAGCCGCTTGTCCCGGCGCGACCGCAGGCGGAGCAGCCCGGGCGAAACGAATCGACGGAACGGGGACTCAGTCGTAGAGCGCCACGCAGCGCACCTCGATGCTCCAGCGATCCGGTGCGTCCGGTGCCGTCGTCGGGTCCTCGAAGGCGCTGTGGAAGCTGAAGGTGCAGGGCGAGTCCGGGCACATCGCATCCGCCTTCGCGCCCCCGGAGCGCGCCAGCCCGCCCGCCGAATCCCACTGCTTGATGAGCAGCGCCTCGTCGCCGGTCATGGCCGGATAGAAATACCAGCGATGGTGGTCGGCGTGCTTCGCGAAGTAGTTCTCGCCGATCCGGTCGGTGTAGTGGATCTCGAAGACCACCAGGTCGTCGGGGCGCACGCTGGTCGCATCGCAAAGCGCGAGCGGGTGGGTGGCGACCGGCTCCGGCGCGATGTTGCGCCAGAGATTGATGATCGCGAACCGGCCCCCGTCGAGCGCGCGCGCCACGCTCGTCTCGTCGAGGAGCGTCGCGCCATCCGCCAGCAGCGTGCGATAGGTGTCGTTGGTGGAGGGCGGCTTCGCCAGGTCGCGCAGCCGCTGCGGCCCGCTGGTCAGGGTGTAGTCGCCGTGCACGAGGTGGGCGGGAGGCTGCACGTGCTGCCCGCCCTCGATGCGGCGCCCGCTCTCCTTGCCGGACGCCGAGCGCACGTTGTGGTCGAAGGCCGCGACGTGGCGCGCGCCGCTCGCCTCCCGGACGATGTCCGCGCAGAGCGGGTAGTAGTCGCGCACGACCCGGTCGTGGTTGAGAAAGTCCAGGTCGGGAGCGGGCAGGGGGCGTTCGAGCAATTCGAAGCCGTTGGCGTGAAGCGTGCGCCGCTCGGGCCTCGCCAGACGCCGCGCGTCGTGAACCGGCATCTGCCGCTCTTCGAGATCGAGGCCGGCCCTGCCGCCGTCGTTGCCCTGGCTGTCCCGGCGCGTGAGCACCTTGCCGTTGCGGTAGAGCGAGGCCTCGGCGGACGTCGCCATGTAGGTGAGCGCGCCGCTTCGGGCGTCGTCGGTCTGCGCGTCTGGTGCCAAACTCATGGACATGTCTCGGTTGCGTCGTCGATCGAATTGCAGGGCAGGGTGGCGGGCGGAGGGGCGCGGGCCGGGCGCCGCTCAGAACGGCTGGGTGAGCATGGGGAAGCTCTGGTCGCAGTTGGTGAGATCGACCCGCTTCAGCCGGATGCGGAGCCGCTCGCCGTCGTGCACGATGGTGTGGGCGTAGCGGCCGCCGAAGACCCGCTGCGGGTTGCCGGGGCGGTCCTCCACCATCACGAACTTGGAGCGGACCAGCCAGGCGCCGTCCGTCGTCACTCCGTCGAGCGTGGCGCCCGAGATCACGCGGACGCAGCGGCTGGGCGGGCTCTGGCAGTGAATCCTCGGGTGGTTGAGGCGCTGGACGCGGGTCCGCATCGTCGCCTTGTCGTCGTAGAAGAGCGACACGTGGTCGAGCCAGCTTTCCTGCTCGGGCGCCGCGGGCACCCAGTAGGCGGCGTCCTCGGTGTAGAGGTCGCACCACTCGTCGAAGCGCCGCTCGTCCAGCAGGTCGGCCTCGTGCTCGATGAAGCGGCGCAGCTCGTCGAGGCCGACGACGTTCGAGCCGGCGGCGGCGCGGGCTTCTGCGGTGACGCTCATGCGCCCATCAGGTCGCGCCAGGCCTCGTGCTGGGCGCGCTGGCCGACTTCGCTGGAGCGCGGACCGAAGAGCACGCCCGAGCCCTCGTCGATCTCGGCGCCGAGGCCGCGCGCCACCAGCACCCAGTCCGAGCCCTGCGTCGTGAGCCCCTCCTGGCAGCGCTCGAAGGCCTCCATGTCGTCGGACTGGATGAACGACGCGGCGGCATGGGTGATGTTCACGAAGCGCACGAGGTCGTCGGAGATGCTCTCCGGCGCGCCCTCGAGGCGGACCGGCCAGACCTCGACCTCGGTGAAGTCCACCGCCACCGGCCGGATCACGCGCACCGAGGTCTGCGCCAGCAGGATGTCGGAGCTGGGGAAGAAGGTCATGCTGTGGCGGCGGTTCTTGAGGATGTCGGCGGTGCGTTCCTCGCCGTAGCGCTGCACCATGATGGCGCGGTAGTCGTCCCAGTGCCCGCCCGACTGCTCGCGATCGAAGAGCGAGGCCTCGGAGCTGTGCCGGTTGTTGAGGCCGCGCACGCCGGTCTGGGCGACGATGGCCTCGCCGTTGGGAGCGAAGAACGCGGCGTCTCCGCCTTCCGCGCCGGCGCGGCGCTTGAACTGCCGGCCGTCGGGGCCGACGGTCGACGCGTGGCAGGCGGCTGGGTGGTACATGTCCGCCAGGTTCTCGAGCTGGAGCTTCCAGTTGCCGCGATAGTGGTAGCGGTGGCAGCCGGCGGAGAGCGCCACCTTGCTCTCCGGCGAGCGGTCCACCAGCTCGTCGATGCCGTGCCGGGCCTCGGCCAGGTAATCCAGCAGCGGCTCGGCGTCCGGGTTGAAGGAGGCGAAGACGAAGCCGCGATAGCTCTCCACCCTGGGCAGCCGCGCCATGCCGAACTGCGGGTCCTCGAGCGGCTCTTCGGGAAAGTCCTTCCGCATGGGCACGCCGGCGAGCGCGCCGTTCGGCCGGAAACTCCAGCCGTGATACATGCAGGTGAAGACCTTGGCGTTGCCGCGCTCGGCGTTGAGCACCCTGGCGCCCCTGTGGCCGCAGCGGTTGAACAGCACGCAGATGCCGTCGTCCGCGTGCCGGCTCAGCACCACCGGCTGACGGGCGAGGTGGGTGCAGTAGTAGTCGCCCGGGTTCGGCACCAGGCTCTCGTGGCCGACATAGAGCCACACCCGGCGGAAGATCTTCTCCATCTCGATCTCGAAGATCGCCGGGTCGGTGTAGATGGCGCGGTGCACCCGGTCGGGCCGCACCATCGCCTGAAGCTGCTCGCTCGTGTAGCCGGTCATGCTCCCCTCCGCCCGGCCGAGGCGTGCGTGCATCTTAGTACGGCCGGTCGCGCGCATGGAGTCGTCCGTGCTCTCCCCCCCTGCCGTCATGCCCGGGCTTGTTCCGGGCATCCACGCCCTTGCCCGGCGACGGGTGGGCCTTGCTGAGAAAGATGCCCGGAACAAGCCCGGGCATGACGACTTGTGGGAGGGGCGGGATCGGTGAGATCACCTACTAGCTAGGCCGTATGAACTTTGGAAACGGGACATTAGGCTGTCGATGCGCCGACGACCCGGAGAGAGAGTCGGACGCACGACCAGAAGGAGGACGGAATGCCGAAGGGTTACTGGGTAAGCTGTTACCGGGAGATCAAGGATCCCGACGCGCTCGCGGAATACGCCAAGCTCGCAAGGCCCGCGATCCTGGCCGGCGGCGGCACGTTCCTGGCGCGCGGCGGCCGGGTCCAGGCCTTCGGTGCCGGCATTGTCGAGCGCACCGTCGTCGTCGAGTTCCCGAGCTTCGAGCAAGCGCTCGCCACCTACAAGGGTTCCGCCTACCAGGCCGCGGCCGCGAAGCTCGAAGGCGCGGTGGAGCGCGACTTCCGGGTGACCGAGGGCGTCGAATGACGGCATGGGGCGGGGCGGTCGCCCGCCCACCGCGTCTGATGACCCCGTGGGGGCCGGGCGGTATTCTGGGCCCGGAATGGCGAACCGAGGAGGCTGAACTATGGCGGTAACCGCAATCGTCCGTTTCGCGCTGCCCGAGGACAAGTCGCGCGAGGCGGCCAGGGCCGCATTCGAGGCGTCCGCGCCGCTCTACCAGGGCGTCCAGGGCCTGATCCGGAAATACTATCTCCTGTCCGAGGACGGCCGGACCGGCGGCGGCGTCTATCTCTTCGAGTCGCGAGAGGATGCCGAGCGCCTCTATGACGCGGCCTGGCGGGCCGGGATCCGCGAGCGCCTGGGCGTCGAGCCCGAGATCGAGTACTTCGAATCGCCGGTGATCGTCGACAACGACATGGGCGCGATCTCCACGGCGGCCTGATCGCAGGCGCACCATGGCGCGCGCGATCTGGCGAGGGCAGGTCATCGCCGAGAGCGACGACTGCGAGACCGTCGAGGGCAACCTCTACTTCCCGCCGGGCTCGGTGAGGCAGGCGTTCCTCAGCCCCAGCGAGACGACGACCGTCTGCGGCTGGAAGGGCACGGCGCACTACTGGACCATCGAGGTCGCGGGCGAGCGCAACGCCGACGCCGCGTGGTACTACCCGGACCCCAAGCCGGCGGCCGCGAACATCCGCGACCATGTCGCCTTCTGGCGCGGGGTCACGGTCGAGACCTGAAGGCCCTGCGGCGCAACAGCGAGCGGAAATCCCGATGCCTCGATATCTGAAGACCGGCATCAGCGATGCCGAGGCGGCGGCGGCGGACGAGAAGGTCCGCCGCGTCGTGGAGGACGCGTTGAACGACATCGCGAGCCGGGGCGATGCGGCGGTGCGTGAGATGTCGATCAAGTTCGACAACTGGGAGCGCGAGGACTTCCGGCTGAGCGCGGGCGAGATCGAGGCCTGCCTCGCCCGGCTCACGGGGCAGGACCGGGACGACATCCTGTTCGCGCAGGAGCAGATCAGGAACTTCGCGCAGGTCCAGCGCGACGCGCTGCAGGACGTCGAGGTCGAGACCCTGCCCGGCGTGGTGCTCGGCCACAGGAACATCCCCGTGAACGCCGTCGGCTGCTACGTGCCGGGCGGCAAGTATCCGCTGCTCGCGTCCGCCCACATGTCGGTGGTGACGGCGAAGGTGGCGGGCGTCGAGCGCATCGCCACCTGCGCGCCGCCCTTCGAGGGCGGGCCCGCGCCCGCGATCGTCGCTGCCCAGCACCTCGCCGGCGCCGACGAGATCTACGTCATCGGCGGCATCCAGGCGGTGGGCGCGATGGCGCTCGGGACCGGCAGCATCGCGCCGGTCGACATGCTGGTGGGCCCCGGCAACGCCTTCGTGGCGGAGGCCAAGCGCCAGCTCTTCGGCCGCGTGGGCATCGACCTGCTGGCGGGCCCCACCGAGACCCTGGTGATCGCCGACGAGAGCGTGGACGGCGAGCTCTGCGCCGCCGACCTTCTCGGTCAGGCCGAGCACGGCCCCACCTCGCCGGCGACGCTGCTGACGAACTCCGAGAGGCTCGCGCGCGAGACCATGGCCGAGGTCGAGCGCCAGCTCACCGTTCTGCCGACGGCCGGGATCGCGGGCCAGGCCTGGCGCGACTACGGCCAGGTGATCGTCTGCGAGTCGCTCGACGAGATGGTGGCGGCGGCGGACGAGATCGCCGCCGAGCACGTGCAGGTGATGACCGAGGACCCGGACTGGTTCCTCGCGCGCCTGACCAACTACGGCGCGCTCTTCCTCGGCCCCCGCACCAACGTTTCCTACGGCGACAAGGTGATCGGCACCAACCACACCCTGCCGACGCGCCGGGCCGCGCGTTACACCGGCGGCCTCTGGGTCGGCATGTTCCTCAAGACCTGCACCTACCAGCGGGTGCTGACCGACGAGGCGTCTGCCATGGTGGGCGAGTACTGCTCCCGCCTCTGCGCGCTGGAGGGCTTCGCCGGGCACAAGGAGCAGGCCGACATCCGCGTGCGCCGCTACGGCGGCAGGAACCTTGCCTGATTCCGGCGCCGGCGCGGCCGACGACGCGCTGCCGCGAACGCCCTCGTTCCGGCTCGACGGCAGGCGGGCGCTGGTCACCGGCGCGAGCCGCGGCCTCGGTCGCGCCTGTGCCGCGGCGCTCGCCGAGGCCGGTGCCCACGTGGTGCTCGCGGCGCGGGGCCGGGATGCGCTCGAGCGGGTGGCGGGCGAGATCGCCGAGGCGGGCGGCTCTGCGGAGACGCTGCCGCTCGACATCGCCGACGTGGAGCGGACGGCGGCGGCGCTGGCCGCGCTCGGGCCGGTCGATACCCTCGTCAACAACGCCGGCGGCAACCGGCCGGCGCCGCTGCTCGACGTGACGGTGGCGGACTTCGACGCCGTCATGGGCATCAACGTGCGCGGCGCCTACTTCTGCGCCCAGGCCGTCGCCCGCGAGATGGTGGCGGCGGGGCGGGGCGGCGTCATCGTCAACATGTCCTCGCAGATGGGCCATGTCGGCGGGCCGAGGCGCACGGTCTACTGCGCCACCAAGCACGCCGTCGAGGGCATGACCAAGGCGATGGCGATGGACCTCGCGCCCCACGGCATCCGGGTCAACGCCATCGCGCCCACCTTCATATCGACGCCGATGACGCGACCCTTTCTCGACGACCCGGCCTTCCGGGAGGACACGATGAACCGCATCGCGCTCGGCCGCCTCGGCGAGCTGCCCGACGTGATGGGGGCGGTGGTCTTCCTCGCGAGCGATGCCGCCAGCCTGATCACCGGCACGAGCCTCCTGATCGACGGCGGCTGGACTGCGCAGTAGGGGCGGGCGGCCCCCCTCCCAGCGAAACGAGAACGCTCCGGATCAGTGCTGCAATTCGTCGCCCGGCTCGGGCGGCGCATCCGGCGCCTCGTCCAGGTAGCGCCTCAGATCGCCCGCGGCTGCACCCGCCGCGCGCTCTCGGAGGAATGCCTCCGCGGTCTCGACGGCGCCGATCTTCTGTGCCACCGCCGTGACGATCCACTGATTGAGAGACACGCCGTCCTCGCGCGCGAGGCGTGCCGCCGTCTCCTTCAGAGACACCGGCAGTTGCAGCGGATACTTGTAGCGCCGGGCGTCGGTCATGGAGACAGTCTCCTTACGATTGCGCCGGGGGAGACGACTTCGAGGCCCAGGTTCTGGATCGTCCCGAAGTCCCTGACGTTGTGCGTCACGATGGCGTCCGCTCGTCCGTTGAGTGCTGCTTCAAGAACCATCTCGTCGTCGGCATCTCGCAGCGCAGGCCGAATCCGGAAGGATATGTCGACCGGCTCGCAAAGAGCGGCGAGGGAGCGCATGATCGCGGCGACGTCATCGAGATCGTGTCCCGTGATGGCGCGCGTCCGTGCGCGGCTGAGAACCGCCTCGTACTCCAGGAAGAGGGCTGTGGAGCACAGCGGTGTCACCTGCCGCGCATCGACCAGCCGGAGGAGCGCGTTGCTTGCGCCACGGCGGCTTCGGAATGCGGCAACGATGACATTCGTGTCCAGCACGAGCCTCACCACCTGAGGCTAAGTGATATCTCATAGGATGTCAATGAAGTGCCGGCAATTCCATGGCCGGGGGCGGGCGGGGCCTACTCCGGCAGCGGCCTCTGCGCCCGGCGGGCGTCGGCGAAATTGTCGGCGAGATGGTGGGCGGCGCGGTAAGCCAGCGCCGAGATCGTGCTGGTGGGGTTGATCGCGGCGCCGGTGGCCATGACGCTGCCGTCGGTGATGTAGAGGTTGGGGCAGTCCCAGCTCTGGTGCCACTTGGTGACCACCGAGGACTCCGGGTCGGCGCCCATGCGCGCGGTGCCGAGCAGGTGCCAGGCGGGCGGGGCGTAGACGCCGTTCGCATCGCGGAAGGGATTGACCTTGACGTCCCAGGCGTCCATGGCGCCTGCCAGCTCCACCGCGCGGTCGATGCCGAAGCGCGCGAGCCTGCCGTCGTTCTCGCACATGCCGTAGGCGATGCGGGGCGCCGGCAGGCCCGAGGAATCGACCACACTGTCGGAGAGCGTGACGCGGTTCTCCGGCCGCGGCAGGTCGTCGCCGACGATCAGGATGCCGATGCCGTGCCCGAAGTGGCGGGCGAACCAGGCATGGTGCTCGGCACCCCAGGGCGCGGCGTTGCCGGAGTGCGAGCCGAGCGCCTGATAGCCGGCGCCGTTCTGGCGCACGATGTGCAGCGTGAGGCCGTTGACGAAGCCGCGCGACGTGTCGCTCTCCGCGAACTCCTCGCAGATCGCGATGGCGGAGATCAGCCCCTTGTGCGATTCCGTCGGCGCGTCGACCCAGCACTCCACCATGCCGAGCGTGTGGTGCATCAGGTTGCGGCCGACCTGGTCGGAGCGGTTGGCGAGACCGTTCAGGTGCGCCGCGCTCTCGGACAGCAGCAGCAGGCGCGGCGTGCCCACTCCGTTGGCGGCGAGGATCACCACGTCCGCCGTCTGGCGGTGGCGGACGCCGGTATTGCGCTCGACGTAGACGGCCCCGGTGGCGCGGCCCGCGGCATCGGTCTCGATCCGCTCGACCCGGCTGTCGGTCCTGAGCTCGACGCCGGCGGCAAGCGCCCTCGGCCAGTGGGTCACCGCCATGTCGTTGAGCGAGCCGCGCGGGCAGCCGCTCTGGCAGGCGCCGCAATTGTTGCAGGCGAGGCGGCCGTCGTAGCCCTCCGCCAGGATGGCGCACGGCATGGGCCACCAGTGCCAGCCGAGCGCATCGAAGCCGCGCGCGACGACCGCGCCCATGGCCCCGCGCGGGCCGGGGCGGGTCTGGAAGGGGCCGCGCGGCGGCATGGCGGGATCGCCCGCCCAGCCGGAGACGCCGCAGGCCTCGTCCGCCATCTCGAAGTAGGGCGCGAGGTCCTCGTAGGCGATCGGCCAGTCCGGCGCGAGGCCGTGCTCGGTGCCCTTGCGGAAGTCGGAGGGCCGGTAGCGCGGCCAGGTGGCGGTGTAGATGCCGGTGGAGCCGCCGACGCCGTTCCACATCAGCGTCGTCTCGTCCTCGGTGTCCACCGGATAGTCGTGCGGGTGCGCGCGCACGTTGACGGCGATGGACCAGTCGGTGGCGCGCCGCCACTCCCAGTCGCGGCCGTGATGGGGGCGGGCGGACGGCGGGAACCACGAGCCCTGCTCGAGACAGACCACGCGGAGCCCCTTCCGCGCCAGCACCAGGGCCGGGATCACGCCGCCGGGGCCGGAGCCGACGACGACGACGTCGGCGTGCTCGTGCGCGTTGCGCGCCACCATGGCGAGGGCCTCAGGCCGGGCCGGCGGCGTCCAGGCGGACGCCGGTCTCCGCGTCGAAGACGTGCGCGCGCGCCGGGTCCGGGCTCACCCACACGG
The DNA here is from genome assembly GCA_011523425.1 of Alphaproteobacteria bacterium. Lineage (GTDB taxonomy): Bacteria > Pseudomonadota > Alphaproteobacteria > UBA828 > UBA828 > WTGU01. The sequence continues at coordinate 68,945 of WTGU01000144.1, read as the reverse complement.
TCTCGCCGGGGCGGACGGAGGCCCGCGCCTGCAGCAGCACGCAGAGCCGCCGCGCGCCGAGGGTGCCGAACAGCTCGATCTCGCGGCCGGTGGTCTCGACCACGTCGAGCGTGAGCGCGAAGCCCTCGCCCTCGCCGACGAGGCGGAGGTCCTCCGGCCGGATGCCGTAGAGGACGGCGCGGCCGGGCTCCGCCGGGAGGTTCCCGTCCGGGCGCACGGTGACGCCGCCCTCCAGCGCGATGCCGCCGTCCGCGCCGAGGGTGCCGGGCAGCAGGTTCATCTGCGGCGAGCCGATGAAGCCCGCGACGAAGGTGTTGGCCGGCCGGTCGTAGACGTGCGCGGGCGCGCCGATCTGCTCGATGTAGCCGTCGCGCATGACGACGATGCGGTCGGCGAGCGTCATGGCCTCCACCTGATCGTGGGTGACGTAGATCATGGTGGTCTGCAGCCGCTGGTGCAGCTCGCGGATCTCGGTCCGCATCTGCACGCGGAGCTGGGCGTCGAGGTTGCTGAGCGGCTCGTCGAAGAGGAAGGCGATGGGCTCGCGCACCAGGGCGCGCCCCATGGCGACGCGCTGCCTCTGCCCGCCGGAGAGCTGGCGCGGATAGCGCTTCAGGTAGTCCGTGAGCTCGAGGATGTCCGCCGCCCAGGCGATGCGTCGATCCTGCTCGTCCTTCGGGATCTTCCGCATGCGCAGGCCGAAGGACATGTTGCGGTAGACGGTCATGTGCGGATAGAGCGCGTAGGACTGGAACACCATGGCGATGTTCCGCTCCTTGGCCGGGACCCGGTTGACGACCCTCTCGCCGATGGCGATCTCGCCTGCGGTGATGTCCTCGAGGCCGGCGATCATCCTGAGCAGCGTCGACTTGCCGCAGCCCGACGGCCCCACCAGCACGACCAGCTCCCTGTCGGCGATGTCGACGTCGATGCCGTGAATCACCTCGACGGGCCCGAAGGACTTGTAGACGTTCCTGATCTCGACGCTGGCCATGGCTCGTCCCCGTTCCCGGCCCTAGGTCCGCTCGCCCGTCGGGGCGTCACCGGCCCTGCGGGCCGAGGTCCGGCTGCCCGCGCCCCTGGCGATGGCGCCGCGGCCGCTCGCCACCGCGTCGTCGCCGGTGACGGTCTCCGGCGCGAGCGGATCGGCTGGGAGCGGTGCGAGATCGAGACGGGTCACATCCTCGGTCCTGACGTAGCTGCCGCGCCGGTGCGCGGGCGCCTGCTGCGGGTCGCGCTCGTCGAAGGGCGCCATGGCGTAGCCCGCGGGCTGCGGCGCGTCGTTGTAGTCGTGGCCGAGGGCGCGCACCGCGCGCACCACGGCGGGGCTCTCGTAATAGGCGAGGACGCTCACCATGCGGAGCGTCTCGAACTGCTCGGGGCGGGTCTCCTCGAAGCGGCGCACCACCGCCTCGCGCGCCGCCGCATCGAGAGGCGCGAGCGGCCCGCCGCAATCGACGATCGCGGCCGCGAGGTCGTCGAGCGCGCTCTCCCCCAACTGCGCCACCAGCCGCTCCGCCACCGCGCCGTGGGTGCCGGCGGCGCTGGCGGCGGGGAAGCGCCCGTCGCCCGGCAGCAGCACGTCGACCAGCTCGCGCAGCATGGTGGCGATCTCGACGGGTGCGGTCATCGCTACTTCGTGCCTCCTGCGGTGAGCCCGCGGATCAGCCAGCGCTGGAAGAACATCGCCAGCAGGTAGACCGGCACGATGCCGATGAGCGAGGCCACCGACATCTGGCCGTACCTGAGCTGCCGGTCCCCCTGGTAGAGGGAGAGGCCCACCGGCAGGGTCTGCGTGCTCTCGCTCCGCGTCAGGAACGAGGCCAGCAGGAACTCGTTGTAGGCGAGGATCAGGCAGATGATCCCGGTGCTGATGATGCCCGGCATGAGCAGCGGCACGGTGACGCGCAGCAGCACGGAGCCGTAGCCCGCGCCGTCGATGCGGGCGGCATCCTCCAGCTCCTCCGGCAGCCGGCGCACGAAGCTGGACAGCAGCCAGAAGGCGACCGGCAGGTTCATCACGCCGTAGACCAGCGCCATGCCGAAGAGCGTGTTCACCAGGCCGATCGAGCGCAGCAGGAAGAAGAGGGGGAAGAGCGCCACGATGGGCGGCGCCACGTAAGTGGCGAGGATGAAGGCCGGCAGGAACTTGCCGCCGATGCGGTAGCGCACGATGGCGTGCGTGGCGGGCACGGCGATGACCAGCGTCACCAGTGCGCCGAGCGCGGCTGCGACGATGGAGTTGCGCAGGTAGGTGCCGACGGCGACGGAGTTCCACGCGTCGGGGTAGTTCTGCCAGAACCACTCCTCGGGCAGGAAGCCGCCGCTCGCGATGTCGGGCTGCGTCTTCAGCGAGACCATGAACATGAAGATCATGGGGAAGATGAAGAAGAGCACCACGGCTGCGGTGCCGGCCCAGCGCGCCAGCGTCCAGAGGTCGACCGGCGCCTCCGAGAGCCAGCGGCCGCCGTCGGCCGCGCTGGCGCGGGCGCCCCTCACGAGAGCCTCTTCTCGGCGACGTCGTGGGCGGTGGTGAAGGGGATGGTGACGAGCCCCACCACCACAGCGAACATCAGCGTCTGCGCCGCCGCCGCGCCGATGTCGAACTGCTGGATCGCGACCCTGTAGATGTAGAAGCTCGAGACCGTCGTCGCCTGCCCCGGCCCGCCGCCCGTCAGCACGAAGACGAGGTCGAAGACCTTGAAGGCGATGACGAGCTTGAGCACGGCGATGGCGAGCAGCGCCGGCGCCAGCATCGGCAGCGTGATCGACCAGAACATCGCGGGCCCCGACGCGCCGTCGAGCCTGGCCGCCTCGTAGATGTCCTCGGGCAGGGTCTGCAGCGCCGCGTAGGTCATCAGCGCGATGAAGGGCGTCCACTGCCACACGTCCGCGAGGCAGACGAAGGGGAAGGCCATCGTGGGCGAGCCCAGGAAGCTCACCGGCTGGCTGAAGAGCGCCATGTCCATGAGGAAGCTGTTGAGCCAGCCTCCCTTCGGCATCAGCAGAAGCTGCCACATGACGGCCACGGTGATCGGCGGGGTCATCAGCGGCAGCAGGATGAGCGTGCGCAGGATCTGCCGGCCCTTCACCGCGCGGTCGACGAGAAGGGCCACGCAAACGCCGAGTACGACCGACGCCAGCGTCGTCATCAGCGCGAAGACGATGGAGCGGACCAGAGAGCTCGTGAACTTCGCCTGGCCGATGGAGTCCGTGTAGTGCTCGGCGCCGACCCAGCCGCGGAACAGCGTGCCCAGGTTGGAATCGGAGAAGGAGAGGAAGATCAGGTAGATGAAGGGATAGACGGCGAAGACGACGAGGCCGCCGACGAGCGGCATGACCACCGCCCAGCCGATCAGCCTCCGCCGGTCGAGCGCGAGCGAGCCGGCCCTGCGACCGCCCGCGTCCACTGCCGCCCGCGCGCGCGCCGGCGCGGAGTCCGGCTCAGCCATAACGGGAAGACGGGGCGGCCGCGGCGGGGGTCACCCCTGCGCCTGCAGCCGCCCGGCCCACGGTCAGGCTAACCGAGAATGTCCTCCCAGGCGGCCTGGGCATCGCCCATGGCCTGCTCGACGGTCTTGTCGCCGGCCATCATCAGGCCGAGCTCGTCGGTGAGCGTCTGCATGAGCTTGGGCGAGTCCGGCTTGGTCGGCCAGGGGAAGGCGTCGTCGATGGCCTGCTCCACGGCGTCCGCCTGCAGCGGCGCGAAGTCACGGTAGGCAGGCATCGCTGAGCGCCGGGTCGGGTCGACGCCGGTGGTGTTGTCGGTGAGCACGCGCACGTGGAAGTCCTTGCTCGACGACATGCGCACGAACTCCCACGCCATCTCGGGATTGTGCGAGCCCGACGAGACGCCGAAGGACCAGCCCGCGTTCATCGCCGGGCGGTTGACCGTGTTGCTGCCGGCGACCGGCATGGGCACGACGCCCCACTTGTCCACGATCTGGCTCTGGTTCGCGTCCTGCGCCCAGGTGCCGAGGTCGGTCCAGAACTCGATCATGGCGGCGCCGCCGCTCAGGAACACGGGGATCGAATTGCCGAACTCGGTCTCGAGCGGCGTCGGCACCGCAGAGGGGCCGGCCTCCAGCATCGTCTGCGCCGCGCCGATGGCGGCATCGCTGGTCAGCGCCGGCGCGCCGTTGGCGTCGAGGAAGTCGCCGCCGTAGCCGCCCAGCCGGTTCGCGTAGGTGGAGCAGAGGATGATGGGGAACTGCTTGCACATCAGCAGCGCACCGTAGACGCCGTTGGCCGCTTCCGCGTCCGTCACCGCCTTGGCGACGGCGTTGTACTCGTCCCAGGTCGCCGGCGGCTGCAGCCCGTTCCGGTCGAGGATCTCCTTGTTGTAGAAGAGGACGTGCGTGTCGCCGTCGTAGGGCAGGCCGTAGCGGCGCCCGTCCACCAGGGTGTAGGCGTCGTAGAGCGAGCCGAGGAAGTCGGCGGGGTCGATGTCGGCCTCTTCCGCCGCGATGCGATCGGTGATGTCGGCGAGCACGCCGTCTCGCACCAGCGCTTCCTTGTCGACGTACCAGTACTGGAAGACGTCGATCTCGTTGGTGCCGGACATCACGTCCAGAGTCGACTGCGCCGTGATCTGGTCGTAGGGAACCTTCACCCCTTCGACCGCAGCACCCGTCAGCTCGTTGAAGCCCTCCGACAGCGGCTTGATGGAGCCGGCGTGCGGATTGATGATCATGAAGCGCAGGGTCTCGCCGGACCAGTCCGACGCCTGCGCGCGACCGGCGACCATGCCGGTGCCGGCGGCGGTGAGAGCGGCGGCACCCGCCGCCGTGCCTTTCAGGAAAGACCGCCGCGAGAGCGGTGCTCTCGGCCAGCTCATGTCCTTGTCGGCCATGGGTTCGTTCCTCCTCGTGACGCGTGTTCTGGAGTGCTCTCGTGCGGCGACGTGCCTTGCATCACTGAATTCGTTCCTGTTCGTGACGTGTGCTCTGACGTGCTTTCGTGAGGCGACGCGCCTTGCGTCCCTGAATAGGGGAAGGCCGCCCCTCCATCAACTCAAAACGGCGGCGGCAGCGGCGCGAACGGATGCTGTCGTCACGGTTTCGCTTCACTGTCCTTGACGATGCGACGGGAGTTTCGTGACTATCTCCCGCTGAGGCGCGGGCGAACGCGACTCCTGCATCCGGCAGCGGGAACGGCGGGCCATGGGAGAGAAAGACGGCGGGGCCGAGACCGCCGCCGCAGAGAGCGGACACGCGCTCGAGGTCGAGCTAACGCTGGGCGGCGACCCCGCCGCCCTCGACCGCGGCTGGCGCGCTGCAGTTCCCGCAGGCGGGCGCGAGCGCGCCCGGCGGCTGCGCAGCACCTACTACGATACCGGCGACTTCCGCCTGCGCCGGCGCGGCTTCACGCTGCGCATCCGCGAGGACGGGGAGCGGTTGGTCCAGACCCTCAAGTCGGAGGGGCCGTCGGACGCCGGCGCCGTGCTCAGGCGCAACGAGTGGTCGTGCCCCGTCGAGGGGACGGCACCGAGCCTGCCCGTCGTGCAGGATCCGGCGGTGCGCGCCGCGGTGGGGCCGCTCCGGACGGCCGAGCTCACGCCGGCCTTTTCCACGGACGTGATGCGGCGCACCGCCACGGTCGAGGTCGCTGCGCCGGGTCGCGGCACCGCGCTGGTCGAGCTCGCGCTCGACAGCGGCGAGATCAGGGCGCGGAACCGGCATGACACCATCTCCGAGCTGGAGCTGGAGCTGATCGAGGGCCCGGCGAGCGCGCTCTACGAGCTCGCCATGACGCTGCACGCGTCTGCGCCGCTTCGCATCCAGACCGCGAGCAAGGCCAAGCGCGGCTACGTGCTCGCGGGCGGCGAGGGCTATGCCGGCTGCAAGGCGCCGGCCCTCGCGCTGGCGCCGGGGATCTCCGTGGAGGACGCGCTCGCCGCGATCTTCCGCGCCTGCGCGAGCCACTGCGCCGCGAACCACGACGCGGTGCTGGACCACAGCGATCCCGAGGGCGTGCACCAGTTCCGCGTCGCCCTGCGCCGGCTGCGCTCGGCCATCTCGGCCTTCAAGAGCGTGTTGCCGCCGGGCGATACCGCCTGGATCGAGCGCGAGGCGAGCCGCCTCATCGACCTGCTCGGCCCGGCCCGCGACTGGGACGTGTTCATCATCGAGACGCTGCCGGCCGTCCGCGACGCCCGGCCCGGCGATGACGCTCTCGACCGGCTCGCCGCGGCGGCCGAGACGGAGCGCGCCCGGGCCTACGAGCAGGCGGAGGCGCTGCGTGCGCCCGAGTACACGTCGTTCCTGCTCGGCTTCAGCCGCTGGATCGAGACCGCGGGCTGGCGGATCGGGGCGGACGGGGCCGCGCTCGACCGGCCGCTCGCGGACCTCGCCGGATGCCTGCTCGACAAGCGGCACGCGCGGGTGCTCAAGCGCGGGCGCAGATTCGAGCGGCTCTCCGACGACCGTCTCCATCGGCTCAGGATCACGCTCAAGAAGCTGCGCTACGCGGGCGAGTTCTTCGCCGCGCAGTTCCCAGACAGCAAGCCCCGCCCCTACATCCGGGCGGCGCGGCGGCTGCAGGACGGGCTCGGCCGCCTCAACGACGCGGTCGTGGCGGAGCGGCGCCTGCGGGAGCTGCTCCATGCCCATCGCGACAGCGAGGATCGCACCGCGCTCGGGATCGCCGCCGGCCAGGTGATGGGCTGGCATGCCCGCGCCCGCGAGGAGGTCCGCGCCAGGATCGCGGAGGACTGGCACGCCTTCGCCGCGGCCACCCCCTATTGGCGCGCCGCCGCCGGCGGGCCGAATGGGTGATTCTGCCGCTATCGGAGCAGGACACGTCTTATAGAGGCCAATGACCGCGCGCGCTCGGGTGGTATGAGGACGGAGGGAAGTGGACCGTCCCGCCGGCTCTGAAACCGAGTGAGTGCCGCGATGCCCGAGATTCGGCGAGACGAGAGCGCCGGAACCGCCGGCAAGCCGCTTCCCAGCCATGCCAGGGTGGTCGTCATCGGCGGCGGCGTGGTCGGCTGCTCGATCCTGTTCCACCTCGCGAAGTTCGGTTGGAAGGACGTGATCCTGCTGGAGCGGGACCAGCTCACCGCCGGCTCGTCGTGGCACGCGGCCGGGATGATCCACACCCTCTCGTCGGACCCCAACATCTCCCGCCTGCAGGGCTACACGATCAACCTCTACGAGGAGATCGAGGAGACCTCCGGGCAGTCGGTCGGGCTGAACCGGACCGGCGGCTTCTATCTCGCCTCCACCCGGGACTGGTACGACTACCTGAAGCGCGAACGCTCCAAGGCCCGCTACATGGGGCTCGACCAGGAGTTCATCTCGCCCGCCGAGGTCGCCGAGCGCCACCCGCTGATCGATCCCAAGCACTACTACGCGGCACTCTGGGACGAGCTCGACGGCGACCTCGACCCCTCCGGCGCGACCTACGCCTTCGCCAAGTCGGCCCGCGTGCACGGCGCGCAGTACTTCACGCAGACGCCGGTGGTCGAGACCAGCCAGCGCGCCGACGGCTCGTGGGACGTGGTGACGCCGCGCGGCACGGTGAACGCCGAGCAGGTCGTGAACTGCGGCGGGCTCTGGGCGCGCGAGGTCGGCCGGCTGGCGGGCATCGAGCTCCCGGTCCAGCCGATGGAGCACCACTACCTCATCACCGAGCCGATCCCCGTCATCGTCGAGCGGATGGCCGAGGGCGGCGCCGGCCGCCTGCCGGGCGGCATCGACTACGAGGCCAACATCTATTTTCGCCAGGAGCGCCAAGGGGTTCTGCTCGGAACCTACGAGCCGAAGTCAACACCCTGGAACGTCGCCGGCACGCCTCTCGACTTCGGCCAGGAGCTGCTGCAGCCCGATCTCGATCGCATCGCCGACCGGCTGGAGATGTCCTTCGAGCGGATACCCGCCATCGCCGACGCCGGGATCAAGGACGTCATCAACGGCCCCTTCACCTTCGGTCCCGACGGCAACCCCATGATCGGCCCGGTGCCGGGGGTCAGCAACTACTGGGTGGCGGTGGGCGTCATGGCGGGCTTCTGCCAGGGCGGCGGCGTCGGGCGCAGCATCGCCGAGTGGATGATCGACGGCGAGCCCTCGATCGACGTGTGGGCCATGGACATCGCCCGCTTCGGCGAGTTCGCGACGCCCGAGTGGGGCACGGTCAAGTCGTCGGAGAACTACGAGCGCCGCTTCGTGATGACCTTCCCCAACGAGACCCTGCCGAAGGGCCGGCGCCAGAAGACCACCGCGCTCCACGACCGGCTGGTGGCGAAGGGCGCGGTGATGGACCAGGGCTTCGGGCTGGAGCACGCGCTCTGGTTCGCCGATGGGCCCGAGGATGCCCACGAGGACCCGTCCTTCCGCCGCTCCCGGGCGCACGACTATGTCGCGCGCGAGGTGAGGGCGGTGCGCGAGGCCGTGGGCTGCATCGAGATCGCCAACTACTCCAAGCACGGGTTCACCGGCCCCGGCGCCCGCGCCTTCCTGGACCGCGTGCTGGCCGGCCGCGTGCCGGGGCCCGGCCGCCTCGCGCTCGCGCCGATGCTGACGGAGAAGGGCAAGCTCTACGGCGACCTGACCGTCGCCTGTCTCGCCGAGGACGACTTCCTGGTGGTCGGCTCGGGCGCGATGCAGGAGGCGCACCGGCGCTGGTTCGTGCAGCGCCTCGGCACGGGCGTCGACTACCGCAACCTCTCCGACGCGCTGCACGGCATCGCCCTCTCCGGCCCGCGCTCGCGCGCACTGCTCGCGCGCATCACCCGCGACGACGTGTCGGCGGACGCATTCCGCTTCCGCGACATCCGCCGGTGCTTCGTCGGCGGCGTCCCGGCCATCGTCTCGCGGCTCAGCTTCTCGGGCGAGCTCGGCTACGAGATCTACGTGGCACCCCAGTTCCAGATCGCGCTCGCGGAGGCGATCGAGGCCGCCGGCGCCGATCTCGGCCTCTGCTGGTACGGCGCGCGGGCGCTGATGTCGCTCCGGCTGGAGAAGGCCTGGGGCATCTGGACGCTCGACTACCGGCCGGACTTCACGGCGGCGGAAAGCGGGCTCGACGCCTTCATCCAATGGGACAAGGAGTTCGTCGGCAAGGCGGCGGCGGACGCCGAGCGCCGGTCGGGGCCCGCGAAGCGCCTGGTGCCGCTGGTCATCGATGCGCCGGAGATCGACGGCGCGCCGATCGACGTCTCCAACGACGAGGCGATCCTGCGAGACGGCGCGGCCGTGGGCTATGTCTGCTCCGGCGGATACGCGCACCACGTGGGGCAGTCGATGGCGCTCGGCTACGTGCCGACGGCGATCGCGGCGACCGACGAGCGTTTCGAGATCGAGATCCTGGGCGAGATGTTCCCGGCACGGGTCGAGACCACGCCGCTCTACGATCCCAATGGCGGCCGCATGCGCGACTGAGGTCATTGGCATGCGAAAATGTGATGATGCCATATCGGTTTCGAGAGCAGGTCGAACTGCGGGGAGGTTTTTTGCGTTTTCCGAGATGTTTAGCGGGGCGACAGAGGCTCCGCTTTGGGCTAGGCTTGGTCCCAACCGGACTGGTGACAGGCAGGCGGAACGGGACCAAGGCACGTCTTCCAATGCCGGCTCGCCGGCGCCGTCTAGCCTCGGCACCGTCGACGCGAATCACACAAAGGAGGGTTACGTCTATGAGTGACAAGAAAGTGCTGAGCCGTGATCCGCGGCGCTACACGCTGCCGTCGGAGCGCGCGTTGGGCGCGGAGACACATTCCTATATGCCGGAGCTCTGCGACCAGTTGCAGACGGGCAAGATCAGCCGGCGCGACTTCCTGCGCCAGGCGACGCTGCTCGGCGTGGCCGCCGGCACGGCCTATGCCATGGCCGGCATGCCCGGCGGCGACGTGATCCGCTCCGCCAGCGCCGGCGAGCCCAAGATGGGCGGCGTGCTCAAGGTCTCCCAGCGGGTGCAGGCGATGGACGACCCGGCCATCTTCGACTGGGTCGAGAGGTCGAACGTCGCGCGCTTCATGGTGGAGCATCTGTCCAGGACCCGGTCGGACAACATCACGGTCCCCTACCTCGCCGAGAAGTGGGAGGCCTCCGACGATCTCTCGACCTGGGTCTTCCATCTGCGCCAGGGCGTCACCTGGTCGAACGGCGACGCCTTCACCGCTGCCGATGTCGCCCACACGGTGAGCCGCTGGCTCGACCCGGCGGTCGGCTCGTCGAACCTCGGGCTCTTCGGGGCCATGGTCGAGGCGGATGCTGACGGCGTGAAGCGGGGCATCCCCAACGCCATCGAGGTGATCGACGATCACACCATCCAGTTCAACCTGAAGCAGCCCGATCTGGCGATGCCGGAGAAGTTCTACAACTATCCGACCGCCATCGTGCACCGGGGCTTCGGCGTGGACTACGAGGCCGATCTCGCCTCGAACCCGATCGGCACCGGCCCGTTCGAGCTGGTCCGGAACGACGTGGGCGAGGCCGCCATCCTCAAGAAGGCGCGGGACTGGTGGGCCGGCCCCTTCTACCTGGACGAGATCCACTACTACGACCACGGCGAGGACACCAACGCCTGGGTCGCGGCGCTCGCCTCGCAGCAGGTGGACATGATCTACCGTCTGCCCAGCGACGCCCACGAGGCGGTGGCGGCGCTGCCCTTCGTGGACATCCATTCGGTGACGACGGCGCAGACCGCGGTCATGCGCTTCCGGGTCACCGAGGCGCCGTTCGACAATCTCAAGCTGCGCCAGGCGGTGGCGGCCTGCATGGACCACGCCGAGCTGCTGGAAAAATCCTTCCAGGGGCGCGGCCAGGTCGCCGAGAACCACCACGTCTGCCCGATCCATCCCGAGTACGCGGAACTGCCGCCGCTCAAGCGGGACGTGGAGAAGGCGAAGGCGCTCTTGGCCGAGGCCGGCTATCCCGACGGGATCACCATCGAGATCGCCAACGGCGATACCGAGGGCCCGTGGATGACCGACGCCTGCGCGATCTTCAAAAACCAGGCGGCGCCGGCCGGCATCAACATCGAGATCAACAAGATGCCGGCCAACCAGTACTGGGAGGTCTGGGACAAGGCGCCGTGGGGCTACACGGCGTGGACGCACCGCCCGCTCGGCACCATGGTGCTCGGCCTTGCCTACCGGGCCGGCGTGCCGTGGAACGAATGCGCCTACGACAACCCGGCCTTCGATGCGGCGCTCGACGATGCCGACGGCACGTTCGACGTCAACGAGCGCAAGAAGAAGATGGCCGTCTGCCAGAAGATCCTGCAGGACGACGCGATCATCCCGCAGCCTTTCTGGCGCTCGGTCTACAAGGCGGCGAACAAGAAGGTGAAGGGCCTGAAGGTCCACCCGACCTTGTATCACCAGTTCCACGAGGTGTGGCTGGACGACGCCTAAGCTAACCGAGCGGCGCGGGCGTCTCTGGGCGCCTGCGCCGCGTCCTTTTGCGCTGCGGGGGGCTGCGCGCGTGGGTATTGTCTGACGGCTGGAGCGCATCGTGGTCCAGCTGATCATCCGGCGCATCGGCATGATGATCCTCATCCTGCTGGTCGTCGCGCTGCTTCTCTTCCTCATCAACGAGGGCGACCCGACGCTGGTCGCCCGCAGCGTTCTCGGGCCTTACGCGCAGCCCGAGCAGCTCAACGCCTGGGTGATCGAGAACGGCTACGACCGCTCGGTCATCGTTCGCTACTTCGAATGGATAGGCCGAATATTCGCCGGCGATCTCGGCTACTCGGTCATCTACAAGCGGCCCGTTAACGAGATCTTCTGGGACCGCCTCGGCAACACCGGCATCCTCGCCGGCGTCACCTTCGTCATCATGGTCGTGATCGCGCTCACCCTCGGCGTGCTGGCGGGCATGAAGGAGGGATCGCTGCAGGACCGGTCGATCTCGGTCTTCTCGATCATCACCACCTCGATCCCGGAATACGCCAGCGCGGTGTTCCTGGTCGGCATCTTCGTCTTCTGGCTGGGCATCCTGCCGGGCACCTCGTCGATGACCTCGGGCTTCGACCCGGTCCAGATGATCCTGCCGGTGCTGGTGCTGGTGCTCTACGGCTTCGGCTACATCGCGCGCATGACCCGCGCCTCGATGGCCGAGGTGATGACCACGCCCTACATACGCACGGCCGTGCTCAAGGGGCTGCCCTACCGGCGCATCATCCTGAAGCACGCGCTCCGCAACGCGCTGATCGCGCCGTTCACCGTGATCATGCTGCAGATCAACTGGCTGCTGTCGGGCGTGGTCGTGACCGAGTTCGCGTTCGGCTACAAGGGCTTCGGCGCGCTGCTGCTGGAGGCGGCGCTCCGGCGCGACATCTTCGTCATCGAGGCCTGCGGCACGGCGGCGGTCTTCGTCGCGGTCTTCACGCAGACCGTGGGCGACCTCGGCTACACCTATCTGAACCCGAGGATCAGGTTCAAATGAGCGACGTGCCGCGCATGGGAGCCCCCAGCACGCCGCTCGCCAGGCTCGGTGCGAGCTTCGCCGCGTCCCTCAAGCCGGTCGCGCTGCTGAGGGAGAGCCCGGTCGGCATGGTGGGCGCCGGCATCGTCCTCGGCTTCGTGATCCTCGCGATCTTCGCCGAGTTCATCGCGCCCTTCGATCCCAACGCGACGATGGTGCCCTTCGCCTTCCCCGGCGCAGACGCGCCGGACGGCGGCGTGTTCCTGCTCGGCACCGACCATCTCGGCCGCGACATCCTGTCCCGGATCATCTTCGGCGGCCAGCGGGTGCTCTTCTACGCCACCGCGGCGACGGCCTGCGCCTACGTGGTGGGCATCCTCATGGGTCTCGCGGCGGGCTACTTCCGGGGCTACCTGGACGAGATCCTCTCCTTCGTCGCCAACGTGATTCTCTCCTTCCCCATCATGGTGCTCTACGTGCTCATCATCGCGAAGGTCGGCGCCTCGGGGATCAACATCATCTTCGCGGTCGTCTTCGCCTCTTCGCCCGGCATCATGCGCATCGTGCGCGGCGTGACGATGGACATCGCCACCCGCGACTACATCGCCGCCGCCCAGACCAGGGGCGAGGGGCCCTGGTACATCATGCTGATGGAGATCCTGCCCAACGCGCGCGGGCCGCTGATCGTCGATTTCTGCCTGCGCATGGGCTACACGACCATCACCATCGGCGCGCTCGGCTTCCTCGGCCTCGGCCTGCCGCCGCCCGACCCGGACTGGGGCGGGATGATCACCGAGACCCGCGCGTTCGTGTCCGGCGGCTTCCCCCACATGGCGATCCTGCCCGCCTGCGCGGTCTCGCTGCTGGTGCTCGGCTTCAACCTGCTGGCCGACGGACTGCGCGAAGTGTCGCTCAAGGACTAGGAGGCGCGGAATGAACGATCACAGCGCTGAGCCGCCGGTCCTCGAGATCACCGGGCTCTGCCTCAGCTACTACACCCGCGCAGGCGAGGTGCCGGCGGTCTACGACTTCGACCTCACTGTGGCGAAGGGCGAATCGGTGGGCCTCGTGGGCGAATCCGGCTGCGGCAAGTCCACCGTGGCCAATGGCATCATGCGCTACATGGGGCACAACGGCGACATCGTCGGCGGCACCATCCGCTTCAAGGGCCGCGACATGGCCGAGATGTCCGAGGAGGAGATCCGCCGCGTGCGCGGCAAGGACATCGCCATGATCTACCAGGAGCCGATGGCCTCGCTCAATCCGAGCCTGACCATCGGCCAGCAGCTCATGGAGGTGCCGATCATCCATGAGGGCGTGAGCCGGGCCGAAGCCTTCGAGCGCGCCCACGACATGCTGTCGGCCGTCCACATCCCGGACCCGAAGCGCCTGATGATCTCCTATCCGCACCAGGTCTCCGGCGGCCAGCAGCAGCGGGTGGTGATCGCCATGGCGCTGCTCTCGCAGCCGGCGCTCCTGCTGCTCGACGAGCCGACGACGGCGCTCGACGTGACGGTGGAGGCCGGCATCGTCGAGCTGATCGCCGAGCTCAGCCGCAAGACCGGCTCGTCGCTCCTCTACATCTCCCACAATCTCGGCCTGATGCTGGAGGTCTGCGACCGCATCTGCGTGATGTACTCGGGCGAGGTGGTGGAGGAGGGGACGATCGATTCGATCTTCTCCTGGCCCAAGCACCCTTATACGCAGGGGCTCTTCGGCTGCATCCCGCTGCCCCATGCCGACAAGAACGCGCGCCCGCTGGTCTCGATCAAGGGCCAGCTTCCGCTCCCCCACGAGCGGCCCGAGGGCTGCAACTTCGGGCCGCGCTGCGTGTTCTTCGAGGCGGGGAGGTGCGACGAGGGCCTGATCCCGATGGAAGGCGTGCATACCGACGACGATCCGGCGCATCGGGTCCGCTGCCTGCGCTGGGAGGGGATCGACGTCACCGAGGCCGTGCGGGTCGAGGAAAGCCGCGAGCCCATCGAGGTCGGCGAGACCGTCCTCCAGGTCGCGAACATGCGCAAGTACTACAAGGTGCGCGACCGCTCGCTGGCAGCGCTCGTCTCCGGCGGTGCGGTGCGCCAGGTCAAGGCGAACGAGAGCATCAGCTTCCGCGCAGGTGAGAGCGAGACGGTCGCCATCGTGGGCGAATCCGGCTGCGGCAAGTCCACCTTCGCCAAGGTGCTGATGGGGCTGGAGACCGCGACCGACGGCGAAGTTGTGCTCGACGGAACCGATCTCGGCGGCATCCCGGTCAACAAGCGCTCGGCGGCGCAGCTCGCCTCGCTGCAGATGGTGTTCCAGAACCCGAACGACACCCTCAACCCGTCCCACTCGGTCGGCTACCAGATCGGCCGGGTCATCAAGCGTTTCGGCATCGAGCGCGATTCCGCCAAGCGGAAGGAGCGCGTCAACGAGCTGCTGGACACGGTGAAGCTGCCGCGCGCCTTCGTCTCGCGCAAGCCCCGGCAGCTCTCCGGCGGGCAGAAGCAGCGGGTGGGCATCGCCCGCGCCTTCGCCGGCAATCCCAAGACGGTGATCGCCGACGAGCCGATCTCCGCGCTCGACGTCTCGGTCGCCGCTGCGGTGACGGAGCTGCTGATGGACATTCAGCGCGAGCACCGCACCACGCTTCTCTTCATCAGCCACGATCTCTCGGCGGTGCGCTATCTCGCCGACCGGGTGGTGGTGATGTATCTCGGCCAGATCATGGAGCGCGGCTCGACGGAAGAGGTCTTCGCGCCGCCCTACCATCCCTATACCGAGGCGCTGCTGTCTGCCGTGCCGATCGCGGACCCCGAGGTGGAGAAGCGCCGCATCGTCCTGGAAGGCACGCTGCCGAGCCCGCTCGATCCGCCCAAGGGGTGCCCCTTCTCGACCCGCTGTCCGCGCAAACTCGGCGCCATCTGCGAGGAGGAGCAGCCGCCTGTCAGGACCAACGCCGAGCGCCACGTCATCGCCTGCCACATCCCGCTCGAGGAGCTGCGCGAGGTCGAGCCCGTGATCACCATCCCCGACCGGGAAATCCACGCCGCCGAGTGAGTCCATGAGCCCGGTGCCGCCGGCGCCCGACGAGACCGCCCTGCGCCTCGGCCGGCTGGCCCGGCTGCGGGCGGAGATGGCGCGCTTCGACGTGGCGGCCCTGGTGCTGACCGACCCGCACAACGTGCGCTACGCCACCGGCGCGCGGAACATGCTGCCCTTCCTCCTGCGCAATCCGGCGCGCTACGTGTTCGTGCCCGTCGAGGGCCCGGTCGTGCTGTTCGAGTTCGCGGGCTGCGAGCACATGGAACGCGACAACCCGGCGATCGACGAGATCCGCGTCTCCACCACGGTCTCCTACGTCGCGCGCGGGCCGCTCCTGGACGAGACGGCGCGGGCCTGGGCCGACGAGATCGCCGCGCTCATGCGCCGCCACTGTCCGGGCGAGACCCGGATCGGCCTGGAGCGGATCGACGTGCGTGCCGCCAACCATCTGGCGGACCGGGGCTTCGTCATCCTCGACGCCCAGGCGCCGGCCGAGAGGGCGCGGGCGATCAAGACGCGCGAGGAGATCGCCTGCTCGAAGCGCTCGATGGCCTGCGTCATGGCGGCGGAGCGGGCGCTGCAGGACGCCGTCAGGCCCGGCATCAGCGAGAACGCGCTCTGGGCGGAGTTCCATCGCCACCTGATCGCGGACGGCGCGGACTATGTGGAGACGCGGCTGCTGAGCTCGGGCGAGCGGACCAACCCCTGGTTCCAGGAAAGCGGCGAGCGCGTGATCCGTGCCGGCGA
This sequence comes from Alphaproteobacteria bacterium, assembly GCA_011523425.1. Classification (GTDB taxonomy): domain Bacteria; phylum Pseudomonadota; class Alphaproteobacteria; order UBA828; family UBA828; genus WTGU01. The sequence goes on along the minus strand of WTGU01000144.1, from coordinate 52,803 downwards.
GCTGGTCGCCCACGATACCGATGTCGTCGGCCCGCACGGCTACTACGCGGACTTCTCGCGGACCTTCCTCTGCGGCGACGGGCGCCCGAGCGCCGCGCAGACCACGCTCTACCGCCTCGCCCACGAGCAGATCCACCACAACATGGACCTGATCCGGCCGGGGCGGACGTTCCGGGAGATCACGGAGGCGGCGTGGACGATCCCTGAGCCCTACTACGAGCGGCGCTACTACCTGATGATCCACGGCATCGGCGCCACGGGCGAGTATCCCTATATCGTCTACGAGGCCGACTACGACTCCGGGCGGGACTATGACGGCATCGTCGAGCCGAACATGACGCTCTGCATCGAGAGCTTCATCGGCCACGAGGACGGCGGCGAGGGGGTGAAGCTCGAGGAGCAGGTACTGGTGACCGAGACGGGGATCGAGACGATGAGCACGTTTCCCTTCGACGAGCGGCTGCTCGGCACGGAGGTCTGAGGCGCGTGAAGCGCGTGAGGCGTAACCTGCATCGGCGGCGCGATCTGCTACGTCGTCGCGGAGGGATTTGATGAACAGCGATACCGGCAACACGGCCAACACGCCGCGCCAGCACGGCGCGATGGAGCACAGCATCCCGCCGTGCGATCTCGACGAGGTGCGGCGCTACCGGCTCGCGCGCGTGCGCGCGGCGCTGGCGGAGCGCGACCTCGCCGGCATCCTCCTCTACGACCCGGTGAACATCCGCTACGCCAGCGATGCGACGAACATGCAGATCTGGTGCGCCCACAACGAGTCGCGCTACCTCTACGTGCCGACGGAGGGGCCGGTCCGCCTCTTCGAGTTCGGCGGCGGCAGCGAGCTGCTCAACGAGGGCCTGCCCACCATCGGCGAGGTGCGCCCGGCCATCGCCTTCCTCTACTTCATCGCCGGCACGGAGCTCGCGGAGATGGCGAGGACCTGGGCCGCCGATCTGGACTCGGTGATCCGGGCGGACGCCGGCGGCAACCGGCGCATCGCCATCGACCGGGTCGCGCCGCAGGGCGTCATCGAGATGCAGCGGCTGGGCTACGAGATATTCGACGGCTTCGAGGTGATGGAGAACGCCCGCAACATCAAGTCGGCCGGCGAGATCGCCCTGATGCGTCATTCGATCCAGGTGTGCGAGCAGGCCATCGCGCAGATGCGGGCGGCGCTCGTGCCCGGCATCACCGAGAACGCGCTCTGGGCCGAGCTCCACCGCGGCAACATCGCCGGCGGCGGCGAGTGGATCGAGACCCGGCTGCTGGCGTCCGGCCCGCGCACCAACCCGTGGTTCCGCGAATCCTCGCTGCGGCCGATCGAGCGCGGCGACATCGTCGCCTTCGACACCGATCTCGTGGGCCCCTACGGCTACTGCTGCGACATCTCGCGCACCTGGGTGTGCGACGCGCGGCCCGACGACGAGCAGCGGCGCCTTTACGCCGACGCCCACGCGCACATCCAGGAGAACAAGGCGCTGCTGAAGCCGGGCGTGGGCTTCCGCGAGCTGACGGAACGGCTGCGCCCCCTGGGCGACGAGTTCGTCGAGCAGCGCTACGTGGCGGCGATGCACGGCGTCGGGCTCTGCGACGAGTATCCGGTCATCCACTACCCGCAGGACGAGGACCAGGGCGACGACGCCGTGCTGCGCGAGGGGATGGTGCTCTGCGTGGAGGCGCTGACCTCGCCCGCCGGCGGCCTGGAATCGGTGAAGCTCGAGGAGCAGGTGCTGATCACCGCGGACGGCCACGAGCAGCTCTCCTCCTATCCGCTGGAGGAGGAATGGCTGTAGGGCAGGGGGCCGCGTGCGGCGCGCAGAGCCGATGCTTCCGATGAGGCAGGTTCTCGACCTCGACCGCTGGCCCGTGCACGCGCCGGGCGGCGCGCAGGGCCGGGCGCTCGTCGCCCGCTGCCGGAAGGCGCTCGGCGAGGCCGGCATGTTCAGCCTCGACGGGCTCGTCCGGCCGGAGGCGCTCGGGGCCTGCGTCGCCGAGGTCGAGCCGGTCCTCGCGGCCGAGGCCTTCACCCATTCCCGCGATCACAACATCTACTTCGACGACGAGATCGCGGGGCTCGCGCCCGGCCACCCGGCGCTCGACCGCTTCACCACCGTCAACCACACCATCTGCGGCGACCAGATTCCGGCCAGCATGATCGCGCGGATCTACGAGTGGCGGCCGCTCATCGACTTCCTGGCGGCGACGCTGGAGAAGCCCCGGCTCTACCCCATGGCCGATCCCTTGGGCCGCCTCAACGTCATGGCCTACCGCGCGGGCGAGCGCCTCAACTGGCACTTCGACCGGGCCGAGTTCACCATCACCATCCTCCTGCAGGCGCCCGCGGCGGGCGGCGCGTTCCAGTACCGCAGCGGGCTGAGGAGCGAGACCGATCCGAATTATGGCGGGGTCGCCCGGCTGCTCGCCGGCGACGACACGGGCGTGCGGACCATGCCGCTCAGCCCGGGCACGCTCAACGTCTTCAAGGGGAAGAACACCGCACATAGGACCACGCCGGTCGAGGGCGCGCGCGCCCGCATCGTCGCCGTCTTCTCCTACTACGAGGCGCCCGACGTGGTCTTCAGCGAGACCGAAAGGCGCGGCTTCTACGGGCGGACGCGCCCCGTGGCGGCGGGCCCGCAGCCGGGCGCGTAGAGTGGGGAGCGTGGGGCCGGCGGCACGATGGCCGTAACCCTCTTCTACAACGCGCGCTGCCCGGATTGCGCGCGCCAGGCCAGGCGGACGGCGCGCCTGGACTGGCTCGGCCGAATCGAGATGCGAACGGACGAGTCACCGCTCGGCGAGGTGCCCGTCGGCGAGATCGTGGTGGTCGAGAAGGGGAGCGGCAGGGCGTTCACCGGCGCCTATGCGACGCGCAAGCTCTGCCTGCAGGTGCCGCTCTACTTTCTCTACGGCCTCGCACTCTACCTGCCCCCGCTCCGTCTCCTGCTGGGGCGGGACAAGCAGGGCTGCAACGGCGACGCCTGCGAGATCTGATCCGGCTGTGCCGCTCGCCGTCGTAGCGGAAACCGTCGGCCCAAGCCAGATCCCCGCTCCCGTGCATCTTGTCGGCGCGCGCGCCGTCCAGCTGGACCCCCACGCCGCCGCGATAGGTCAGGCCTACGGCCGCACGACGCACCGGCAGGCATGAACGACCCCGGGTTTGTCTCTTCGTGGACCGTGTATGTATGTGTATTGTAGTTCAAAGTTCACTCTCTTATTGGCGGAGAAAGTCACATGCAAAATAGACCTTTTCCCGCTTATTTGGCATTCACCGCTCTTCTCTCGTTCGCGTTGATATTGCCCGGCTGCGGTGGAGGCGGTGACGAATCGTCTTTCTCCGGGCAGCCCGCCTTGACGCCGGCTCAGGCACTAAACGCACCGGTCACTCAAAGGGGAGATGGCGTCCAGATTGGCGATGATGTAAGGTCGTCTCTCAGCGACCTGTCTCCAGCCGGACAGCATGGAGGCGTAGCCATATCTACAGGCCGCGTCCGCGACGGAGAGAGTTCCGAGCGCGTGAAAGATTTTCTTACGCGGCAGGCAACTGGAAGTAGCTCATGGGACCCCGGGACGCCTTACATCAGCACGTTCGAACAGAAACCGACGATTCAAATACGTGAAACGACCTCAGACAGATATGTTGATGATGTGATTCGCGTTGTCCAACTGATCAATGCCGCACTGCCATACGACAAAAGGATATCGGTATCTCCCGAGCGTGCCGTTCATCCGTCCGGTAACGAAGAGGACTATCAATCACACTACATTCCGGCTGGCCACATTTACGTGGGATTAGGATCGCAAAACACATGGCCTCCCGAAGAGAGACCGCCGGTAACAGTGGCTGGCGTAGAATACTCAATAGGGGGCCCAAGTGGTGGCCCGGCTTCTTATATCTGGATAAATACCAATATAGTGCGGCGCGGCAATCAAGCGAGGGCGGTGCTGGCTCACGAAATATTTCATGCGCTAGGCTTTTATGCCCATATTCAGGGATACCGGACAGTTATGAATACGGGAAACTATGTGGGCTTCCCTATCACTTACCTTCCGCAAATAGATACGGACGCGCTCTATGCGCTATATACCCGTTTTACTCATGAATACGGGTTTAGACCATTCGACGCGAACGATCTCGGCCCGTGGACAGACACATCGTTTCACTTGCGCGGGGACATAGAAGACGTGTCGTTCGGCGCATCGTCGAGGAACGGTCTGATTCAGCCATGGGCGCACGGGCCTAATCCGTCAACCGGCCTATCCGGATCGGGAAATGCTAGCTGGTCGGGACGGCTCCTGGGATTCACTTTCGAATCGGAATCGCTCGCCGGAACGGCCGACTTGACTGTCGATCTCGCAACGCTCACTGGTCAGCTTGACTTCAGCGGCCTCGAGTATTGGGGCGTCAATACCGCTCCTGGCCCTATCGGTTCAGGAACGATGTGGAATGACGGCGACCTGGGATACAGCGTGGTTGTTCGGGGCGATACTTTCACGCAAACGGGCGGCGATGCCGGCGAGGTTACGGGCGTGTTCTTTGGAACACAGCACGAAGGAATGGGCGGTGTTGTCGAGAGAAGTGATATGTCTGCCGGATTCGGTGGAACGCGATTCCATTGAGAAGAGGACTGAAAACGCGGCAAGGGGAGATAGGCTGAGGCTCGAAGCCGAAGCGACGGAAAACCACTGCCGGGTGCCCGCCTGCGAAATCTGATCCGGCAGCGCCGCCGCTCGCTCACGCAGCGCGGTTGGCTTGGCTCGCCTGCAGCAGCCGGGTCGCCACCCAGCGATAGAAGCAGTGGGTCGTGCGCTCGAGCGCCGGCGAGAGCACGCCGCCGCGATAGGCGGGCGAGGCGCGGCCCCGCTGCATGCCTTCGACGACGAAGCGGTCCTCCTCGAAGATGCCCTGCCATTGCCGCGCGTTGGCCCGGCGCTGCTCGGTGTGGGCCTCGTCCAGCGCCTCGTCGGCGAAGTAGTAGATGTCCATGTGTTCGATGGTCCGGCCCGGCCCCTTCGGCTCCAGCGTGACCGTGTAGAAGTGATCGGCGTGGATGCCGAACAGCGCGGTCGGGAACAGCGCCACATATTCCGCCGTCCCGTGCCAGCGGTCCGGCAGGCCCGGCATGGCGGGGAAGGCGTCTCCGTTCTCCACGAGCTGCGGCCGGTAGGCGGTGCTGCCCTGGCCGGCGTAGCCGTCCTCCTCCTCGGTGATCTGGTAGTGGTCCTCGAGCCTGGAGTAGCTGTTGAGGTTGGGGTGGATCCAGGGCAGGTGGTAGGCCTCGCAGAAGTTCTCCACCGCGAGCTTCCAGTTGCAGGCGACGTCGAGGATGTAGGAGGAATCGCGCGCCTCGTGGTGCAGCGTGGCCGCGTCGAAATCCTTCCAGCGTTCGGCCACCGGCGCGATGAAGGTCTCGAAGGGCGCCGCGTCCCCGCTCAGGTTGACGAAGACGGCGTCGAACCACGTGGCCGTCCGCACCGGCTTGAGGCCGTGGCTCGCCCGCTCGAAGCTCGGGCAGGTGTGGCTGTCGGTGCCGCCGATCATCGGCGTGGCGCGGAGCGAGCCGTCCAGGTCGTAGGTCCACGAGTGGTAGGGGCAGCGGATGGTGCCGCGCGTCCGCTGGGGCGCGTCCACCAGGATCATGCCGCGATGGCTGCACACGTTGTGGAAGACGCGCACCTCGCCGTCGTTGTCGCGCAGCATGAGAAGCGGCAGGCCGGCGAACTCGATCGGCCGCGCATCGCCCGCCTCGGGCACGCGCCTGCCGGTGCCGATGCAGGCCCAGCTCCGCGCGAGCAACACGTCCTGCTCCCAATCGGCGAAGGCGTGCGAGACGTAGGCCTCGTTGGGCAGGCCGCCCGCCCGCTCGATCGGGCGGACGACGTGCGCAAGGGCTTCGGCCGCCTGCGCGCTGCTTTCCCACCAGTGCTCAGCCATGGCTGCGTTCTCCATGTGCCGGGGGCCGGGTCGGCCGGTTCTTCGCACAGGCTATCGCGGGGCGGATCGTCGCGGCTACTGCGAATCCGCACCGAATTGGCCGGATCGCGACACCGCCCGGCGCCCTCCCGGCGGCGGGGCGGCCATCAGCGGGGCGCACCGGCGCCGCGGACCTGTTCAGGAAGTGACCGGGACGCGCAGCGCGTCGACCACTTCGGTATTCACCTCGATGCCGAGGCCCGGCCCGTCGGGAACCGCGATCGTCCCGTCGTCTCCGAGCGGCGGGAGGCCCCGGACCAGCTCGCGGCGAAGGCGCGAGGGGCTGGTCGAGACCTCGACGAGGCCGCCGTCCTCCAGCGTCGCCATGAAGTGAAGGTTGGCCGCGATGGTGATGTCGGTGTTGTAGCTGTGCGGCACGATCCGCTTGCCGGTGTGCGCCAGCATCCGCGCGAGCCGCAGCGCCTCGGTGAAGCCGCCGAACATGGTCAGGTCCGGCTGGGCGATGTCGAAGGCGCCGGCCTCGAGGAAGGGCTCGAACTCCCCGCAGGTGGTGAGGCCCAGGTCGCCGACGCCGATGGGGATGCGCGTCGCGGCGCCGAGCCGCGCGTGCTCGGCGACATCCTCCTGCGGGAAGGGAGACTCGATCCAGGCGAAGTCCAGCGCGGCCAGCAGGTCGAGGAAGGGCGCGAGCTGGTCCAGCCGCGTGAACGCTTGCGCGACGTCGAGCATCAGGCCGCGCGCCGGCCCGACCAGCGCCCGCAGGTGCGTGAGGTTCCGCCGCACCCGCTCCGGCTCCGCCCACCACGGATCGACGCAGATCTTCAGGTGGCGGAAGCCCCGCTCCAGCAGGGGCGCGACCTGGGCGTCGATGCGCGCGGGCTCGTCCTCCAGGGGATAGATCGTCGCGTAGGCCGGCAGGCGCTCGTGGCGCGCGCCGCCCAGCGCCGCGTGGACCGGGACCCCGTTCGAGCGGGCGAAGAGGTCCCAGATGGCGATGTCGAGCGCGCTGATCGCGTGCATCGCCGCGCCGCGCCGGCCGTGCCACGCCGAGCGCGCGAGCATCGCGTCCCACAGGCGGCGCGGGTCGTCCACGGCCTCGCCGGTCACGATGGCGGCGAGCCCCTCGGCGCGCTCGTTGTAGGGCGCCATCTCGATCACCGCCCGGACGATCTCCGGCGGGGCGTCGCTCTCGCCGATGCCCGTGAGCCCGTTGTCGCCGTGGACGAGCACGAGCACGTTCCGGTAGCTGCCCTCGAAGCGGTAGTAGGGGGCCGCCGGGTCCTGGAGGCAGATCACCTCCACCCGCTCGATGCTGACGCTCATCGTCGGAACACGCGTCGGGCGTAGACGAAGGGCTCGATCGCGTCGCGGTCCATCTCGACGCCGAGGCCGGGCAGGCCGCTCGGGCGGACGAGGCCGTCGGCGTCCGGGCGGATGACCTGGCAGGCGCCGAACTCGTACTTCTCCGCCGGCGTCGCCTGCTCGAAGCGGCCGCAATTGGCATGGGCGAGCATGAGGTGGAGGTTGGCGGCCTGCGTCAGCGTGTAGCCCCAGCTCTGGATCTCGCTCTTCCTGCCGTGCGCGTCCGCGAGCGCCATGGCCCGGCGGGCGCCGGTGACGCCGCCGATCCCGGTCACGTCGAAGCGGACCCGGTCCCAGGCGCCCATCTCGAGCGCGAGACCGATCAGGTGGAGGTCGGGGAGGCTGTTCCCGCCGCAGAGCACGTCGAGGTCGAGCGCGCCCGCGAGCGCCCGGTAGCCGTCGAGGTCCGCGTCGGGGAGCGGCGCCTCGAAGAACTCCCACCCGGCCGCATCGAGACTCCGTCCCATGCGGAGCGCTTGGTCGCGTGTGTACATCCCGTCCGAATCCAGGCTCCAGCCGATCTCCCGGTCCGCGAACTCCTCGACCAGCGCATGCACCAGGCGCATGTCGTCGTCCAACACGCAATAGGGATGAATCTTGATCGCCCGATAACCGCGGTCCAGCATCGTTCGGCAGTAGTCCATGTAGCCGTTGTCGTCCGGAAACAGCGGGCTCGATGCGTAGGCCTCGATCTCGTGACGGGCGGCGCCGAGCGTACGGTAAAGCGGTACCGGCCGCTCCAGGGATTTTGCCTGGCCGTCATGCACTGCGATGTCGAAAAGAGAGGTGGCCATGTGGCCGAGCGGTACGGAGCGTTTGCGCATGTCGGCGTAGAGCGCGGCGCTCTCGAACACGTCGCGTCCCAGCACGAACGGCGCCATCAATGACGCCGCGGAGAACACGGTCCTGTCGAACTCGTGCTCGGTATAGGTCGTGGTGCCCGCGATCGCGTCGACGCCGTTGGCGAGGCCGAGCCGCGCGAGGATCAGCGCCTCGTGCATGGGACCGAGGTGGGAGGACCAGGAGGTCCTCTCGCCATCGGGCCCGATCGCCAGCAGCTCGATCCGCTCGACGGTGACAGGGGGCATCGGATGCTTCTCTTACAAGATCAGATAAATAACATAACTGGGCAATAACACGCCGTTATTGCCTAGCCCAATCCGCTTCGCCTAGGCCGCGCCGTCCGCCCCCATGCGCTCCGCGACGGCGACGCCGTCGATTTCCCGGAACGCGATGTCGTCGCGGATCGAGATGTCCGCAGCAATCGCGGCGGCGCGGCCGTACTCGAAGCACTGGGCGGTGACCCGGCAGCTCGCGAGAGCCTCGTGCTCGGCGCTGAGGCAGCGGCCGGCGACGATGACGTTGCGGCCCTCCCTCGGCACGAGAGTGCCGAAAGGGACCTCGTAATAGTCGTCCACCAGCCACTCCGTCTTGGGCTTGGCGCCCTGGTGAAGCTCGATGGGCCAGCTCGAGCGGGCGATGGCATCCGGGCACTTGCGCGTCTCGACGACATCGGCGTTCATCAGCCGCGCCACGCCGTCGATCGAGCGGGTCTGCCGCACGCCGACCTCGGCGCCGTAGTCGATGAAATAGGCGTTCTCGCAGCCGGGAATGGTCTCCTTCAGGAAGGAGAAAAAGGCGCGCGCCTGGTAGATGCCGAACTGCTCCGCTTCGGTGTGATCGACCGGGTCCGTCACGTCCAGATCCCGGCCGTCGAAGCCGATGATCTTGGTGGCGTTCACGAGCATCTCGCCCGGGTTCACGGTCGGGAAGAGCCAGACCTTCTTGCGCACCAGCGCGTCGCGCGCCTCCAGCATGGAGATGACCTTGGGCGGCGAGATCGTATCCTCGCCCCAGTAGGCGAGATAGCGCGGCACGTCGACATTGCCGATCTTGAACATCATCGTCGGGTTCTGGATGACGCCGTCGTTCCCCTTGGTGGTGTGCAGCCCCATCTTGAAGACGGCGTCGGCATCGCCGCTGGCGTCGATCACCCGGCTCGCGCCGACCCTGGTGAAGCCCGACTTGGTGAGCAGGACGAGGCCGGCGAGCGCGTCGCCGTCCACGATCACGTCGATCATCTGCGTGTGGTAGAGCGCATCGATGCCGGCGCCCCGCACCAGGTCGGTGGCGACGCGCTTGTAGGTCGCGCAGTCGTGGGTCACCACCCAGCTCTTGCCGTAGATCTGCGGGCGGGTGACGCCGCCGTTCGCCTCCAGCGCGGCGCGGAAGCGCTCGGCGAAGCCGAAGACGACCTGCTGCGGCTGGGTGATGCGGGGCTCCTCCACCGTCATGTAGAGGCCGCAGATGGTGCCCGACATGCCGGAGACCGCAGCGCCGCCGCAGTAGCCCAGCCGCTCGACCAGCAGCGTCCGGTGCCCCAGCTCGGCGGCGGTGGTCGACGCGGCGATGCCGGCGGGCCCGCCGCCGATCACCACGACGTCGTAGTCGCCGAACGCGGGCACGCCCTTGAGCGCGTCCGCTCCGAGGCTCGGGAGGTATCTCTCCATGCCGCTCGCTCCCTCCGGGCGCGCGCATCCTACACGGCCGGAGCGAGCGGGCGGAGGGAAAGAGACCCGATGCGGGCCGGCTGCGAGCGGCGGCGGGAGCGGGCCGTCAGCCGGTGAGAGGGGGCGCTGCCGGGCTCACTCCGCCGCAGCCGCCACCCGCCGGCGCGGCTGGGGCGGCTTGTGGTAGGCGCCGTCCTTCATGACCATGAGGATGTTTTCCTTGTCCTGGAAGAGCGTGAGGTCCGCCAGCGGATCGCCGTCGATCATGATGAGATCGGCGAGATAGCCCTCCCTGACCTCTCCCATCTCGGGGATCCCGGTCCCTTGCGCGTTGGCGAAGGCATAGAGCTCGCCGCCGAGCTTGGTCGCCGCATGCAGCACCTCGGCCGGGGAGAACTCGAAGTAGTTCACGAAGTGCTCGAAGTCCCGCGCATCCGTCCCGTGCGGCACCCAGGCGAAGGCGTAGTCGCCGAAGGGGAGGACGCGCACGCCGCGCGCATGCAGCTTCTTCATGGTCTCGCTGACGATGGCGAGCTCGTGGTGGTGCCGGAGCGCGATCTCGCTTTCCGGCGGCATGCCGAACTCGGCGGACTCGTAGGCCGTGTTGTGGGTGATGCCGATGGCCGGTACCACGAAGACCTCGTCCTTGGCCGCCACCAGCATGTCGATTGTCTCGTCGTCGGCGTAGGTTGCGTGGTGGATGATGTTGACGCCGTACTTGAGGCAGAGCCTGACCGATTCCGAGGTCCGCGCGTGGGCGCAGACGCGCCGGTTGCGCTGCCGGGCGACCTGGCAGACCGCCGCCACCTCCTCCTCCGTCATCACGGTCGTGTCGCCCCGGCCGTAGGGATAGATGAACTCGTCGCCCGACGGCATGATCTTGAGGATGTCGACGCCTTCGCGGCACAGCATCCGCGCCGTGCGGCGGAACTCCTCCTCCCCGTCGCAGATGATCGAGAAGGCGCCGTGATGCATGTGGAGCTGGCGCGCGTCGCCCAGGCCGCCGGTGACCGTCAGCTCCGGCGAGGCGGCGAGGATGCGCGGGCCCGCCATCTCGCCGGCGTCGACGGCGTTCCGGATCACGATGTCCATGCGGGTCTTGCCCGTCGCGGCGCAGACCAGGGCGGTGAAGCCGTGGTCGTGGAGAATCTGCGCGTGGCGCATCGTGATCAGCGTGTTCTCCTCGGGCGGCGTGTCGCCAAGGGAGTAGAGGGACGTCCCCTCCTCGGAGTAGCCGATGTGGGAGTGACCGTTGATGAGGCCCGGCATCAGCGTCGCGCCGCCGCCGTCGACCACCTGGGCGCCGTTCCGCGCGAGCTTCTTCTTGCCCTTGGAGACCTTCTTGATCCGGTTGCCCTGGACCAGCACCTCGCCCCGGTAGGTCTTCTTGCCGGAGCCGTCGAAGATCATGATGTTGGTGAACAGAGTCTGCGTCATGGTCGCCCCCTCTCGCCCGACCGGCGGTCGGCGCGCGGCGGCCACGCTGCCCCTGTTGTTGCTCTTGCCGGCGTTCCGCTCTCGCCGCCATGCGGGTCGAGCGCGCGGGGCCGCACCCCTCTGCCGGTCCAGCCAAAACCCCGGACGGGCCCCGGCTGCCTGCCTCAGTGTAGACTCCTGAGCACGCCGGAACAATCGGGCGCGGCGGCGCGAGCGACCGGAGGGCTGCGCGTGCGCTCCAGCGCCACTATCCTGAGCGGCGATGGGCTCGCACCGGCCTGCGCCGCGTGCCTCAGCCGCCGGAGACCGGACTCATGCCCCAGAGCGTGCCGTCATCGCGCGACGCCGCGACCGACCCGCTGCTCCAGCCCTTCCGCCTGAAGCACCTCACGCTCAGGAACCGCATCATGAGCACGAGCCACGCCTGCGGGCTGGCCGAGGGCGGCATGCCGGGGGAGCGCTACCAGCGCTACCACGAGGTCAAGGCGGAAGGCGGGCTCGCGCTCACCATGTTCGGCGGCTCGTCCAACGTTTCGCCGGAGTCCGCGTGGCAGCTTCCGCAGATCGAGCTGCACGACGAGCGCGTGGTCGAGCACTTCCGCGCCTTCTCGCGCCGCATCCACGCCCATGGCGCCGCGCTCATGTGCCAGGTGAGCCATGTCGGCGGCCGGGCCGAGCCCTACGCCGGCGCGGCGCTCCCGCCCATCGGCCCGTCGCCGGTGCGCGAGACCCTGCACCGGGCCTTCGCCCGCGAGATGGACGAGAGCGACATCCGCCGGGTGGTGGCGGACTTCGCCGAGGCCGCGGAGCGCTGCCGCGACGGCGGGCTCGACGGCATCGAGACCTTCACCGGCGCGCACCTCATCGGCCAGTTCCTCTCGCCCGCGACCAACCGCCGCACCGACCGCTACGGCGGCTCGCTCGCGAACCGCTGCCGCTTCGGGCTGATGGTGCACGAGGCGATCCGCAAGCGCGTGGGCGACGACTTCATCGTCGGCATGCGCTTCATCATCGACGAGGCGGGCCCCGACCACCTCAGCTTCGAGGACAGTATCGAGATTGCCGCCCTGTTCGAGGCGTCCGGCACCATCGACTTCTTCAACGCGATCTACGGCCGCATGGACACGGAGCGGAAGCTCGCCGAGGACTGCATGCCCGGCATGGCCGCGCCCGAGGCGCCGTTCCTCGCCCGCGCCGGCGCCTTCAGGGAGCGGGTGGGGCTGCCGGTCTTCCACGCGACGAGGATTACCTCGCTCGAAACGGCGCGGCGCGCGATCCAGGGCGGCCTGCTCGACATGGTGGCGATGACCCGCGCCCACATCGCGGACCCCGCGCTGGTGGCCAGGCTCGCGCGGGGCGAGGGGAATCGCGTGCGCCCCTGCGTCGGCGCCACCCACTGCATGAGCGCGCAGCGCCCGACCTGCCTGCACAATCCCTCGACCGGCCACGAGCGGGAGCTGCCGCACGCGGTCGAGCGCGCCCCGACGCCACGCCGGGTGCTGGTGGCTGGCGGCGGGCCGGCGGGGCTCGAGGCCGCCCGGGTCTCGGCCGAGCGGGACCATCAGGTGTTGCTCTGCGAGGCGACCGGCGACCTCGGCGGGCAGGTGCTGCTGGCGGCGCAGGCGAGCTGGCGCGGCGAGCTGGCGAGGATCGTCGAGTGGCGGGCGCGCGAGCTCGAACGGCTCGGCGTCGAGGTCCGCCTCGGCACGGCCGTCGAGCCCGGCGCCGAGGCTCTGGAGGGCGCCGACATCGTCATCGTTGCCACCGGCGGCGTGCCCGACCTCGCCTGGATCGACGGCGCCGAGCACTGCACCAGCGTCCGCGACGTGCTCACCGGCGCGGTGCCGCCGGGGGAGGATTCGATCGTCTATGACGGGACCGGCCGCCACGCCGCGCTGACGGCGGCCGAGGCGATCGCGCGGGCGGGCGGCGCGGTGGCGTTCTTCGGCCTCGACGGCCACCTCGCCATGGAGATGGCCTATTCCGAGCAGGTCATCTGGCGCAAGCGCACCTACGAGCTCGGCATCGAGCCCCGGCTCGACCGGCGCCTGGAGCGGGTGGAGCGCGCGGGCAACCGGCTCCGCGTCAGCTTCCGCAATGAGCTCACCGACGAGGCGGAGGTGCACGAGACCGGCCGCATCGTGGTCGAGCACGGCACCCGCCCGGCCGACGCGCTCTTTCGCGGCCTCGCGGCGACGGCCGCCAACGGCGGCGCGGTCGATCAGGCGGCGCTGCTGGCGGGCCGGCCGCAGCCGGAGGAAGACGGCGGGGACGGGGAAGGGAGCGACGACGGCGGCTTCCGCCTCTACCGCATCGGCGACGCGGTCTCCAGCCGCAACATCTACGCCGCCGTGCTCGACGCCTTCAGGCTCTGCCGGACGCTGTAAAGCGGGTCCGTCTTGACGGACTCGCTTTAGGCCGCGACCGCGGCCCGCCGAGTATGCTGCGCCGTCACTCGGTCTCCTCGAAGAGTTCGCGGCCGATGAGCATGCGGCGGATCTCGCTGGTGCCGGCGCCGATCTCGTAGAGCTTGGCGTCGCGCAGCAGCCGGCCGGTGGCGAACTCGTTGACGTAGCCGTTGCCGCCCAGCGCCTGGATCGCCTCCAGCGCCATCCAGGTGGCCTTCTCGGCGGCGAAGAGGATGGCGCCGGCGGCGTCCTTGCGGCTGGTCTCGCCGCGATCGCAGGCCTGCGCCACGGCGTAGACGTAGGCGCGGGAGGCGTTCATCGCCGTGTACATGTCCGCGAGCTTGCCCTGCATGAGCTGAAAGGTGCCGATGGGCCGGCCGAACTGCTGGCGCTGGTGGACGTAGGGCAGCACGATGTCCATGCAGGCGCGCATGATGCCGAGGGGGCCCGCCGCCAGCACCGCGCGCTCGTAGTCGAGCCCGCTCATCAGCACGCCCACGCCGCCGCCCTCGGCGCCGATCACGTTCTCCGCCGGCACCTCGCAGTCCTCGAACACGAGCTCGCAGGTGTCGGAGCCGCGCATGCCGAGCTTGTCGAGCTTCTGGGCGGTGGAGAAGCCGGGCATGCCCTTCTCGATCAGGAAGGCGGTGATGCCGCGGCTGCCGGCCTCTGCGTCGGTCTTGGCGTAGACCACCAGCACCTCGGCCTCCGGCCCGTTGGTGATCCACATCTTGGATCCGTTCAGCACGTAGCGATCGCCCCTGCGTTCCGCCCGCGTGCGCATGCCCACCACGTCCGAGCCCGCGCCCGGCTCGCTCATGGCGAGCGCGCCGACATGCTCGCCGGAGATGAGCTTCGGCAGGTGGCGGGCGCGCTGGGCGGGCGTGCCGTTGAGCCGGAGCTGGTTGACGCAGAGGTTGGAGTGCGCGCCGTAGCTGAGGCCGACCGACGCCGACGCCCGGCTCACCTCCTCCATGGCGACGCAGTGCTCGAGGTAGCCGAGGCCGCTGCCGCCTTCCTCCTCCTCCACGGTGATGCCGAGCAGCCCGAGTTCGCCGAGCCGGGGCCAGAGGTCGCGCGGGAAGGCGTTGCTCGCGTCGATCTCCTCGGCGCGCGGGGCGATCTCGGCCTGCGCGAAGCTCTCGACGGACGAGCGGATCATGTCGGCCGTCTCGCCGAGCCCGAAATCCAGGCCGGGCATTCGGTTGGAGGTCATTGCGATGCCGGCTCCCCACGTTGCCGCCATGCTCAGTCACGGGGCGGGCGGCGACCATAGCATAACCAAAGAGTGGTAGAGCGATGAGACGGATTCGACTACAGTGAGCAAGCAAAACGCCGCACCGACGGTGACCGCCACAAGGAGGTCCTTCTAGTACATTCAGAGAACTGCTCTTATCGTAGAATACGTAAGGCTATATTGTTGTTTCTGAAGCATTCGACCAACTTTATTGTGTAGTTGTTATTCTCTTCCAGATCCACCACCGAATAAAGCTCAGTTCCCATTTTGGTGAGGGCAACACCGTGCAACTTTGTCGAGTTTCCCATTCCCTCCAATGGCTCAAGTCTAACCCGCCGCCCCGCATATGACATTGGTATTGGAACTTGGATAAGCTGTGAGTACTCCAACCACGAATTGTAGTCCGATATAATCAATCCGTTTTCTTGTAGGACATTTAATTTCAAAAATGAAAGTCCAAATTCTTGAAGTGCGTTATTTCCAGCATTGCCGCTTGGTGTAATGACTCTAGTATCTACGGCAGAAACAACAAAGGCTATGTTGCAAAGCACTTTGAATAGGGATGCTGTTTGAGTGTCCATAACTCCGAGAGCTCGCATAGTGCGAATCGAGTATGTTCCTGGCTCCCGAATTTGTCCGGCCAATATTCTTCCAAACGCAAGTTTCATTTCCTCGGACGATCGCTGTGCAGCTTCGTTTCTGAAGGCAGTTAGCCAGTCGTCTTCGGGTACGCCGTTGGGTTCTGCTGTCCCATGAGTTGTAGACAGTTGCTCAAGTGCAATTCCTAAGACGTCCTCCACATTGATCTGTTCCTTAAGAATTTTTGTGGCATTCTGCGAGTAAGCTCTAGCTGCCAATTCGGAATTGGTTTCAAATCTGTCGGCTAGGGATCGTGCTACTTCAAGACGGAGATGTCTTCGGCTCTCCGTTGTGGATCGAATGCTGTCAGCGACTCCTTCCAGATAAGCCGCAGGAACGTCTGCAGCCGCATACATCAGATGACCTATCGCCTTGACGATTCCGGGTTGAAAAATGGCGGAAATTCCCAAGTCCGCCAAAAACTCCGCGATACCTGTGCCTCCACGGGAGGGCACATTTTCTGGAATTTCAGACACTGTTTCCTCGCACGTTATGGCGAATTCGTGACATGCTATTATCCAGTAGCCGCGGTCGCGCGCACTAGAACAGCTTGTGTGCCGCCCTCAGGATTCGCTCTTAGGACGGGATAGCTTCGAGCTTGAGGCGGTCGGTGTGAGGCGCGCGACGAGGGCGTCATGATCGTCGAATGGCTTGTCTACCACCATGGCTGCCACCTCCGTGCCGATGCCGCCGCGCACCCTAACCCAAATGACTTGTCAGTGTCATGGTTTGCGCGGCCCTGACGGCTTCGCGCTTGTTGGTGAAGGACCGGGGACGGCGAGGCGGGCAAATCGTGTCGAGACTCCCCGGACCATGGTGCGGTGCAGGGCGTGGGGCGGCCGTGCGAGGGTGGCGGCACGATGCGCGAGAGCCGGGACGAGCGGGAAGGAGCGGGGCGCGGCAGGGGAGCCGGTGCTCAAGTGGGATTCAAGTGGGATATGGAGGCCGCCTGTCCCGCCGGAATCCCTTGTTATCCCGCGAAATCCCGCATGCCCCCCCCTCTTTGGCGAATCCCACCTCCGGCCGCCGCGTCGGGGCGCGATGCTCGGCCCGCCATGCCCTCGGACCGTCATGGCCGGCCCCCGGGAACAAGTCCGGGGGTGTACAGGCCATTTGGTTGACCTCTCGCAATGCAGCAAAGTCAATCCATTACTGCGCCGGCCGGCATTGACCCCGCGCGCCGAGCAACATCTATGAGGAAAGGCGGTCCCGTGCCATCCGCTCCCGCGATTATCTCTATTCGGCCTGCAATTCTTCAAGTTTGGCCCTCAATTCGTCCCGTGTGGCCCTCAACTCCTCCAGTGTGGCGTTTTGTTGCGCAATCCGCGCGTTCGATTCCAGCAATTCTTCCACCTTGGCCCTCAATTCCTCCAGTGCGGCCCTGTCTTGCTTGTTCGCCTCGATCAATGCTTCAAGCTTGGCGGTGGACTCGTCCCTCCAGATTCCTGATTGCCAGATCACTACGCCGATACACAGCGCGACAATGACCCAGATGCTCCACGTCACCCATTTCCGACTGTTCCTTTTGTCTTTGGCTGTCTCAGCACGCCTCTCAGTGACCATCGCTGCCTCCCCTTCCTCCTCATGCTCACGTTTCTGCACTGAGATTCCAATACCTTTCACGCTCCCTTGTGGGCGCCCGCGGTGCGCCCCAGCACGTCATGCCCGGAACGAGTCCGGGCAGGTCCGGGCATGACGTACTCAAGGGCGGCGCAGGAATGGCAGGCGCACGCTTCTTCTTGTGCGCGCGAGACCTTGTCAGGCTCGCGCGACGCATGATGCGGGAGAGGGCGCCCCGGCGAGGCGTGCGAACGTCTCGTTCAGGCCCGGCTACAGCAGCGCGCGGATGGCCTCGACGATGCGCTCCTGCGAGGGGATGACCTCGAGCTCGAGGCGGTCGTTGTAGGGCATCGGCGTGTGCGGGGCGCCGAGGCGGGCGACGGGGGCATCGAGGTAGTCGAAGGCCTTGTCCACCACCATGGCCGCCACCTCGGCGCCGAAGCCGCCGCGCACCCAGGCCTCGTGCACGATGAGCAGCCGGTTGGTCTTGCGCACGCTGGCGAGGATCGTCTCCTCGTCGAGCGGCTGCAGGGTCCGGGGGTCGACCACCTCGACGCTGATGCCGTCGCGCTCCAGCACCGTGGCGGCGCTGAGCGCGCGCGGCACCATGGCGGACGTCGCGACCACGGTGACGTCCGTGCCCGCGCGCTTGACGTCGGCCTTGCCGAGGGGGATGGCGTAGAGCTCCTCCGGCACCGGCCCGGTGCCGCCGAGGTAGAGCAGCTTCTGCTCCAGGAAGACCACCGGGTTCTCGTCGCGGATCGCCGCCACCAGCAGCCCCTTGGCGTCGTAGGGGGTGGAGGGCGCCGCCACCACGAGCCCCGGCACGTGGGTGAACCAGGCCTCCAGGCTCTGGCTGTGCTGGGCCGCGAGCCGGATGCCGCCGCCCTGCGGCCCGCGCACCACCAGCGGCACGCTCGGCTTGCCGCCCAGCATGAAGCGGAACTTGGCCGCCTGGTTGACCAGCATGTCCATGGTCAGCGCCACGAAGTCGAAGATCTGGATCTCCACCACCGGCCGCATGCCGGCGATGGCGGCGCCGACGCCGCAGCCGACGAAGGTCGCCTCCGAGATCGGCGTGTCGCGCACGCGCTCGGGTCCGTAGCGCTCCATCAGCCCCTTGGAGACGCCGAAGATGCCGCCGGTGGCGCCCACGTCCTCGCCCATGAGGAAGACGCGGTCGTCCCGCAGCATCTCCTGGTCCAGCGCCTCGTTGAGCGCCTCGGGGTAGGAGAGCATGCGCTCGGTCTCGGGCCCCGGCTCGGTGTGCGCCGCGTGGGGGGCGTAGACGGCGTCGAGCATCACGTGCACCGGCGGCTCCGGGCTCTCGCGGCCGTAGGTCACGGCGGTCTCGATCTCGTCCTCGACGGCGCGGTTGGTCTCGTCGAACTGGTCCTCGGAGAATCCGCCCTCGCTGCTGAGGCGCTTCTCCATGCGCGCGATGGGGTCGCGATCGAGCCAGGTCTGGAGCTCGTCCTCGGGCCGCGGGTCGCGCAGGTTGACGCGGAGCGAGTGCTGGCCGTGGCGGTAGGTCATCGCCTCGATCAGCGTCGGCCCCTCGCCGGTGCGGGCGCGCTCGACGGCCTCGCGCAGCACGAGATAGACCTCGACGCCGTCGTTCCCGTCCACGGTGATGCCGGGGATCTCGTAGGAGGCCGCCCGGTTCGCGACCTGGGAGACGGCCGTGGTGTTCCGGTAGGAGGTCGACAGCGCGTACTGGTTGTTCTCGCAGACGAAGATCACCGGCAGCTTCCACACCGCAGCCAGGTTGAGCGATTCGTGGAAGACGCCCTGGTTCGACGCGCCGTCGCCGAAGAAGGCCACGGCCACGCGGTCCGATCCCTCCAGCCTGGCGGCGAGGCCCGCGCCGGTGGCGAGCGGCATGGCCGCGCCGACGATGCCGTTCGCGCCCATGATGTTGAGCTCCATGTCGGCGATGTGCATGGAGCCGCCGAGGCCCTGGCAGTAGCCGGTCTGGCGGCCCATCAGCTCCGCCATCATGCGGTCGATGCGCGCGCCCTTGGCGATGCAGTGGCCGTGGCCGCGATGGTAGGAGGCGATGATGTCGTCGTCGCGCAGCGCCGCGCAGACGCCGGCGGCGATCGCCTCCTCGCCCTTGTAGCTGTGGGCCGTGCCCTTGACGACGCCCTCCTGGAAGAGGTCGGCGGTCTTGTCCTCGAAAGCGCGGATGCGGCGCATGGTGAGGTAGAGATCCCGAAGCGTCTCTGCGCCTACGGTGACATTGCTGGTCGCGCTCTCGTTCATCGCCGTTGCCTCCCGCGTCTGCGGCGTTATCCCGGCGCATTGTCGTCCCGGCACCGCCTGCGCGCAACGCCGCCCCGGCAGCGGCCGGGCGGGGAGGGAAGGCGGAGGCTGGGCGGAGAGGCGCGGCTAGCCGGCGCGGCTGCCGCCAAAACCCTTCACCCGCTCGGCGGTCGCGGGGTCGAGGAAGCGGCGCACGGTCGCCTCCGTCTCCAGCGCGAGCGCGCCCTCGACATCGAGGGAGCCCGCCCGGTTGAGCACCCTCTTGAGGTCGCGCACGGCGGGCTGCGGCAGGGCGGCGATGCGGGCTGCGGTCTCGTGTGCTGCGTCGAACACCTCGTCCTCGGGCACCACGCGCCAGGCGAGGCCCATCGCCTGCGCCTCGTGCGCGTCGAAGGTCTCGCCCAGCAGCAGCAGCTCGCGGGTCTTCGCGAGGCCGATGATGCGGGGCAGGATCGCCGTCACGCCGCCGGTCGGGAACATGCCCCACGCGATCTCCGGGAAGAAGCACCGGGTGCCCTCGGCGAAGACCGCGAGGTCGCAGTTGATCGCCCATTCCAGCCCGCCGCCCACGGCCCAGCCGTGGATCGCGCCGACCACCACCCGGTCGCCCAGCACGAGGCGGCGGCTGACCGCCTGGATCGCTTCGATGAAAGCCCGCGTCTGTGCCTCGCCGGCCGTCTGGCTCTCGATCTCCTTGAGGTCGTCGCCCGCGCAGAAGGCCCGCCCCGCCCCGCGCAGCACGAGCGCGCCGACCGCATCGTCGGCGAGTGCCGCGTCCAGGGCGGCGCAGAGGTCGGCCAGCAGCGCGTCGTTGAGCGCGTTGAGCCGCTCCGGCCTGTTGAGCGTCAGCGTGGCGACGCCGTCCTTCGTCTCGCTCTGCACGGTGCCGGGCATCGTCAGTCCTCCCTGAGCAGGCGCCGCGTCTTGCCGCCGGTACGCGGCAGCGCGGCAGGCGGCAGCAGGGTCACGCGGGCAGACGCGCGGAGCGTCGCCCGGAGCGCGTCCTCGACGCGGGCGGCGAGCGCGTCCGTCGCCTCGTGGCCCGGCGCGAGCTCCGCCTCCACCGGCAGCCGGTCGTAGGGGCCGCGGCCCTTGAGCCGGATGCGGAACTCGCCCGAGAGCGCGTCGAAGCCTGCGATCACGCCGCCGACCGCAGCGGGGAAGACGTTCACGCCCCGCACCACCACCATGTCGTCGCTGCGGCCGAGCACGCGGAAGCGGGGCACGACCCGTCCGCAGGCGCAAGCGCCGGTTCCGGTCACCGCGATCACGTCGCCGGTGCGGAAGCGCACCAGCGGCTGCGCCTCGCGCGCGAGGTGGGTCAGCACCAGCTCGCCGCTCTCGCCGTCGCGCCACGGCACGGGCTCTGCGCTCTCCGGCTCGATCAGCTCCGCATGCAGCACGTCTCCGGCCAGGAAGTGCAGGTCGTCGTTCGCCTCGCACTGGCTCGCGAAGATGCTGAACGCGTCGGAGACGCCGTAGTTGGCGTTGCGCGCGGCGAAGCCCCAGACCGACTCCAGCCGTGCCCGGAAGCTCGGGTTATCGAGCCCCGCCTCGCCGCCGAAGAGGCCGAGCCGGAGCCCGAGATCGCGCGGCGCGAGGCCCGGGAACTGCTCCGCGACGGTTCGCTCCAGGGCGGCGGGGTAGGAGGGCGTGCAGTGGATCGCGGCGATCCCGAGGTCGAGGATCGTGCGCACCAGGAGCGCGCTGTCGCCTGTGCCGAAGGGGATGACGGTCGCGCCCGCCGCCTCCAGCGCGAGGTGGTCGCTCACCCCGCCCATCCACATCCGGTAGTTGAGGCAATGGACCGTGAGCGTGCCCGGCGCGAGGCCCGCGGCGCGGAAGCAGCGCCCGCCCACCTCGGCCGTCTGCGCCGCGTCCGTCCCGGTCTGGGCGATGTTCATGGCCTGGCCGGTGGTGCCCGAGGTGCGGTGCAGGCGGACCACACGCTCGGGCCGGGTCGCGAGATAGTCGCCGAAGGGCGGGCGCGCCGCCTGCGCCTCGCGCAGCATCGCCTTGTCGCAGAGGGGGAGCGCGGGCAGGTCCTCCAGCCGCTCCGGCACAGGTCCGTCGCCCCAGAGCCGGGCGAGGAAGGGCGAGCGTTCCATCACGTAGGCGCGCTGGGCACGCCAGCGCTCCTGCCCGAGCGCGGTGGGGGTCAGCGCGGCTCTCCCGGCTCAGGCCACGGCCACGGCGTCGATCTCGACCTTCCACTCGGGCCGCACCAGGCCGGCGACGACGATGGTCGACGACGCGGCCTTGTGATCGGCGCCGAGATGCCGGAGCCGGGCGGCGCCGAGCAGCGGCACGGCGCTCCGGTCCAACATGTAGGTGATGGTGCGCACGATATTGGCGGTGCTCATGTCGGCGTCGGCGAGCACGGCCTCGATGTTGAGCCAGACGCGCTCGATCTGCGCCTCCACCTCGTCCGGCACGCTGCCGTCGGGATCGGTGCCGACCTGCCCCGATACGTGCAGCAGGCGCGAGACGTTCACCGCCTCGACGCCGTGGTCGTAGTGGCCGAACGGGCCGGCGATATCGCCGGGATTGTAGATCTTCAGCATGGGGACCTCCTGGCGGCGTCGAGGGACTCTATCACCGTCGCCGGTGGCGCACGCGCCGTTGCCGCGCCGCCGCATTGCGCTTTGCCCCGGCCTTGGGCATAAACGCGGCGCGTTCGATGCGAGCGAGGCGACAGTCCATGCGGCGCTCACGTTACTTTCTGCCGACCCTGAGGGAGAACCCGGCCGAGGCGCAGATCGTGTCTCACCGGCTGATGCTGCGTGCCGGCATGATCCGGCAGTCCAGCGCCGGCATCTACAGTTGGCTGCCGCTCGGCCACCGCGTGCTGCGCAAGATCGAGCAGGTGGTGCGCGAGGAGATGGACGCCGCCGGCTGCCAGGAGATCCTCATGCCGGCGGTGCAGCCGGCCGAGCTCTGGGAGGAGAGCGGCCGCTACCAGGACTACGGCAGGGAGATGCTGCGCTTCACCGACCGGCACGAGCGCCCGATGCTCTTCGGCCCCACCCACGAGGAGGTGGTGACCGACATCTTCCGCCAGTCGGTGCGCAGCTATCGCGACCTGCCGCAGAACCTCTACCAGATCCAGTGGAAGTTCCGGGACGAGCTGCGCCCGCGCTTCGGCATCATGCGCGGCCGCGAGTTCTACATGAAGGACAACTACTCCTTCGACATCGACCATGCCGGCGCCGTGCGCTCCTACAACAGGATGTTCGTGGCGTACTTGCGCACCTTCGCCCGGCTCGGGCTCACCTCGATCCCGATGCAGGCGGAGAGCGGCGCCATCGGCGGCGACTACAGCCACGAGTTCATCGTGCTGGCCGACACGGGCGAGAGCGCCGTCTACTGCGACCGCGCCTGGCTCGATACCGACCCGCTGGCGATGGCGATCGACTACGAGGCGGACCTGCAGCCGATCGTGGACGAGTGGACCCGGCTCTACGCCGCCACCGACGACAAGCACGACCCGGAGCGGTGCCCGGTCGCGGCCGAGTCCCTCTACCAGGGCCGCGGCATCGAGGTAGGCCACATCTTCTACTTCGGCACCAAGTACTCGAAGGCTATGGGCGCGACCGTGACCGACGCAGACGGCGCCGAGGTCGCGGTCGAGATGGGCTCCTACGGAATCGGCGTCTCCCGCCTCGCGGGCGCCATTATCGAGGCGAGCCACGACGAGGCGGGCATCGTCTGGCCCGAGATCGCGGCGCCGTTCGCGGTCGGGCTCGTCAATCTCCGTGCCGGCGATCCGGCCTGCGACGAGGCGTGCGACGCGCTCTACGCCAGCCTCGCGGACGCCGGCGTCGAGGTGCTCTACGACGACCGGGACGAGCGTGCGGGCGTCAAGTTCGCGGAGATGGAGCTGATCGGCCTGCCCTGGCAGGTCGCGGTCGGGCCGCGCGGCGTCAAGTCCGGCACGGCCGAGCTGAAGGCGCGGAGCGGCGGCGAGGCCGAGGCGCTCTCGTTCGAGTCGGTGCTGGCGCGCCTGACCGGCGGCTAGCGGCCGGCGCGCATGTTCTCGGCCTTCGAGCGCCTCGTCGCGTTTCGCTACCTGCGCGCGCGGCGGCAGGAGGGTCTGGTCTCCGTCATCGCGGCGTTCTCCCTGATCGGCATCTTCCTCGGCGTCGCCACGCTCATCATCGTCATGTCGGTGATGAACGGATTCCGCGAGGAGCTGGTGGCCCGCATCCTCGGGCTCAACGGGCACATGACGGTCTATTCCTTCGACGAGAGGCTCGTGGACTTCGATCCGCTGGTCGAACGCATCAGGGCGGTCGACGGCGTCGTCTCCGTCTCGCCGGCCGTCGAGGGCCAGGTGATCGCGGCGGCCGGGGGCAACGCCACCTTCGGCCAGGTGCGCGGCGTGCGCGACGACTATCTGGCGGCGCGCCCGCTCCTCACCGAGAACATCGTCAGCGGCCGGCTCGAGGGCTTCACCGACGGCGAGGGGGTCGTGATCGGCGAGCGCATGGCGCGCAAGCTCGGCGTCAGGGTCGGCGAGTCGATCACGCTGCTCTCGCCCGACGGCCGGGCGACGCTGATGGGGACCATGCCCCGCTCGCGCGCCTATCCCGTGGTGGCGACCTTCGACGTCGGCATGTTCGAGTACGACAGCACCTACGTCCTGATGCCGCTCGACCTCGCCCAGATCTATTTCAGGTTGCCCGGCGCGGTCACCGCCATCGGGCTGACCGCCGCCGATCCCGAACGCCTGCGCGCGGTCGAGGCCGGCGTGCGCGCCGCCGTCGGGCAGCAGGGCTGGGTCGTCGACTGGCGCCGGGCCAACGCGCAGTTCGTCAACGCGCTTCAGGTCGAGCGCAACGTGATGTTCGTGATCCTGACCCTGATCGTGCTGGTCGCTGCCTTCAACATCATCGCCGGGCTGATCATGGTGGTGAAGGACAAGGGCCGCGACATCGCCATCCTGCGCACCATGGGGGCGACGCGCGGGCAGATCCTGCGCATCTTCTTCATGAACGGGGCGGCGATCGGGCTGGCGGGAACGGCGCTCGGCGTCGTCGGCGGCATCGCCTTCGCCGCCAACATCGACGCCATCAGGCTCTGGCTGGAGAACCTGACGGATACGGCGCTGTTCCCGGCGGAGATCCGCTTCCTCTCGCAGCTCCCGTCCCGGATCGACGCGGGCGAGGTGGCGATGGTGGCGGTGATGGCGATCGGCCTCTCGTTCCTGGCGACGATCTACCCCTCCTGGCGGGCGGCGCGGCTCGATCCGGTGGAGGCGCTTCGCTATGAGTGACCCGGCCGCGACCGGCGGCGCGCCCGCGCTCGAGCTGCGCGGGGTGGCGCACACCTTCCATCAGGCGGGCAGCGCCATCGAGGTGCTGAAGGGCGCCTCGCTCTCGGTCGGGCCGGGCGAGATGGTGGCCCTGGTGGGGCCGTCCGGCGCGGGCAAGTCGACCCTGCTCCAGATCGCCGGGCTGCTGGAGCGCCCCCATGCCGGCGAGATCGCCATCGCGGGCGAGCGCTGCGACGGGCTGCCCGACCGCCGCAGGACCCGGGTGCGGCGCGAGCGGCTCGGCTTCGTCTATCAGTTTCACCATCTGCTGGCCGAGTTCTCGGCGCTGGAGAACGTGGTCCTGCCGCAGATGATCGCGGGCCGCTCCCGGCGCGCGGCGCGCGAGCGGGCCCAGGCGCTCCTCGCCCGCCTCGGCCTCGAAGCGCGCGCGAGCCATCGGCCCTCCCGCCTCTCGGGCGGCGAGCAGCAGCGCGTCGCCATCGCCCGTGCCATCGCCAACGAGCCGGCGGTGCTGCTTGCCGACGAGCCGACCGGCAACCTCGACCACGAGACCGCAGATTCGGTGTTCGCTGCCCTACTCGATATCGTGCGCATGAGCGGGCTCGCCGCGCTCGTCGCGACCCACAACATGGCGTTGGCCGAGCGCATGGACCGGCGGTTTGCGCTCGAGAACGGCCTTCTCGTCGCCACGTGATCGCCGCAGGCACGAGCGGATGAGCGGATGAGCGCAGACCCAGAGGCACCCGTGGTGCTCGTGACCCACGTCACCGCCATCGACGCCGGTGCCGTGCCGTCTCTGCTCGCCGCGCTCGGGCGGCGCTCCCGCATCGTCCGGGCCAACAAGGGCGAGCCGTTCCCCGACGACGTGGACTCGCTGGCGGGCGTGGTCAGCTTCGGCGGGCCGCAGAGCGCCAACGACGACCACGTCGACTACGTGCGGGCGGAGCTGGACTGGATTCCCCGCGTCATGGCGGCGGGCGTGCCGATGCTCGGCATCTGCCTCGGCAGCCAGATGGTGGCCCGGACTCTCGGCGCCACGGTGGGGCCCGATCCCGACGGGCTCTACGAGTTCGGCTACTACCCGGTGGAGCCGCTGGACGGCGCGGCCGACGATCTCGCCCTCGACGCGCCGCTCACCGTGGCGCATCGTCACGGCGAGGCGTTTACGATGCCAGCGGGCGCGCGTCACCTCGTGCGGCGCGACGTGTTCGAGCACCAGGCGTTCCGCTACGGGGAGACGACCTGGGGCCTGCAGTTCCACCCCGAGGTCGACGACGCGGTGCTCTCGCGCTGGCTCGACCGCGACCCGCCGGCCGAGGACCTGGGGCGCAGGGGCGCGCAGACGGTGGCGGAGCAGCGCGCGAACCACGCCAGGTATCACCGGGCGGTGCACGCGTGGCTCGGGCGCTTCCTCGCGCTCTGGCTCGCGAGTGCGGAGCGCTAGGGCGGTGAAGAGCCTCGTCGTCGGCATCACCGGCGCGAGCGGCGCGGTCTACGGCGTCCGCCTGCTCGAGGCGCTCGCCGCGACGCCGGTGGAGACCCATCTGATCGTCAGCAAGTGGGGGCGGCACACCCTCGAGCACGAGACCGGCATGGGCCTCGACGAGGTTCACGCGCTCGCCGATCGTCACTACGGGCCGGGCGACATGGCGGCGCTCATGTCGTCGGGCTCGGCCGCGATCGACGGCATGGCGGTCGCGCCCTGCTCGGCGCGGAGCCTGGCCGCCATCGCCTCCGGGCTCAGCGAGAACCTGATCCACCGCGCGGCCGATGTGATGATCAAGGAGCGCCGGCCGCTCGTCCTCATGGTGCGCGAGACGCCGCTGAGCGCCATCCACCTGGAGAACATGCTCAAGCTGGCGCGGCTCGGGGTGAGCATCCTGCCGCCGGTCCCGTCCTTCTACAACGAGCCCCGGTCCATCGACGCGATGGTCGACTACACCGTCGCGCGCGTGCTCGACCAGTTCGGCCTGCGGCAGGAAACGTCCGCGCGCTGGCAGGGCGGGCTCGGCCGCCGCCCCGCGCCGTCTGACGACTGACGCCGCCTCTTTGTCGCTCACGGCAGCCGGCCGTCGCGCGATTCCGCGCGCCTGCCGGCGCCTCCGCGAGGGCGCCGCATAAGCGGCGGGTCGCGGTCGCGGCCTGTCGCGTATCCGTCAAAGACGGATACGCTCTTGCTGCCGTCCGGGACTGTCAGAAAGCGTCAGAAGGTGTGCGCCGCCGCGATGGCGATGGCCCGCTCGATGTCGGCGATGGCGCCAGCCATCTCGCGCCCGATCAGGTCCATCTTGCGGATCTGCTCGATGCGCGGCTCGACCCGGTCGATCTCCCGCTTCGAGAAGATGGTCTGCAGGATGTTGCAGCTATCGACGAGGCAGATGAGGGCGACGTCTCGCGGGTCCGGGATCTCTTCGGAGAAGAGCACGTCCGCGATGCGCTTCTTCGCCTCCTGCTCGACCTTCCCGTCGATGGTCGGGTAGCGCCGGGCGCGGAAGACCCACAGGAACTTCTCCTCCCGGCGTTCCAGAACGCCGCGTTCCACCAGCCGGTCGAGCGCGGCCATCCGGATCGTTCCCGCCTGCTCCGAGGACGCCTCCTCGGCGGACAGGGTCTCGATCCACGTCCTGCTGTCCGCGCTGCCCGTCTCGGCGGCGATGCGGGCCAGTATGCGATCGAGCAGGGGATCGCCGGTCGGCGTGGTATCGATGACGACCAGCCGCTCGGGATCGGTATCGATCCTGTTGGCGAACGCCAGGTCCATGAGCACCGCGCCCGTCAGAGCGCGGTTGAGCGTGTGCTCGCTCACCGGCAGGAAGGTGCCGTTCTCGTCATGGAGAAGGAGCACCATGATCTCTTCGTGGAACGTCAGCATGGAATCGACTCCGGACGACGAGAAGAGGGCCGGCGGCGGCGGCCGGGCCTCACGAGACGGCGGCGAGCGCGGCCTCGCTCGTCTCGTGGCACTCGATGATCTTGTGAAATCCGCTCATCTCCAATACCGACAGGCATTCCGGCTGCAGGCCCGCGATGGCCAGCTTGCCGCCGCCCTGCTGGCATTTCCGGGCACAGAGGAGCAGCACGCGCAGGCCGGCGCTGCTGACATAGCTCATCCTGTCGCAGTCCAGCACGATGCGGACGTCACCGCGATCCACGATGGCGGAAACCTGCTTCTCGACGTCCGGCGCGGTGGTTCCGTCCAGCCGGCCGTCCAGGGACACGATGACTGCCGAGTCGCCGGTCCGTTCCTCGATGTTCATCGCGGTCTCGCTCCACGTGCATTTCCTGCCCGGCGCGGACGCGGCGGGTGCCCGAACCATACGACCATCGCATCGTTCTCTGCAACGGTCACACGCGACCGTCGTCGCGCCAGAGCCGGGGCCAGCGCAGGCCGAGAACGACCAGGGCGACCAGCCCCTCGGCCGCGACGATGCGCACGGCATTGGCGCCGCCGAAGAGCTCTCCCATGAGACCGATGTTGGTGAATCCGATGACGCCGGCGCCGATGGTGAGCGAGAGGATGCCCAGCAGGCGGCCGCGCATCTCCGGCGGCGCGATTCCGTAGATCAGCGTGGTCTGCATGGTCGAGAACCCGGCCGCGCCGAGGCCTGCGCAGAAGATCACCAGTGCCATCGGGACCGTCCCGGTCATCCAGCCGGCGACGAAGGCGAGGGCGCAATAGCTCGCGGTGCCGAAGAAGTAGAGGCGGCGGTAGGAGCCGGGACGCGCGCCGAGGGTCGCGATCAGCAGCGCGCCGGCGAAGGCGCCGCCGCCTTCCATCGCGGCGAGTCCGCCGATGGCGGCGGCATCCAGGCCGAGGCTCTCCGTGCCGATGACCGGGATCATGGCAACGAAGGGGAAGCCCCAGATGTTGAAGATCACCGTGACCCACAGGATGCGGCGGACCTCGGGCTCCCGCATCAGGTAGCGGAAGCCCTCGCCGAGATCGCCGAGCAGCCGGGTGGGGCGGCGCACCGGATCCTGGGCGAGAAATGCCGCCGGCACGCCCGGCGTGAGCGCCAGGCAGATCGTGTAGAGAGCCGCCGCCAGCCCGAACGCGCCGGCGAGGCCGAGCCAGTGGTAGAGCAGCCCGCCGAAGAGCGGACCGATCAGGCGCATCGCGTTGCTGGTGGCGCTGTCGAGGCTCATGCCGGCGGCGATCCGGCCCGGCCCGGCGACGTCGCCGACCAGCCGCCGCCGCACCGGCATGTCCGTGGTCCAGACCAAGCCGGAGAGGAAGGTCGCAAGCGCGATCTGCCAGTAGGTGGCGATGCCGGAGAGCGCGAGGCCGAGGACCGTGAGCGAGACCAGCATCGCCAGCAGCAGCCCAAGATGGAGGAGCCGCCGCGGGGCCATGCGATCGGCGATGGTGCCGACGATGGAGCCGAACACGGCGAGCGGCAGCATGCGCAGGATCACCAGCAGCGCCACCAGCACCGGCGATCCCGTGGTCTCGACGGCGAAGACGCCGACCACCAGCATCTCCAGCCAGCGCGCGCCCATGCTGAAGACGCCGATGAGCCAGAGGCGCAGGTAGCGGGGATCGCCGAGAAGCTCGGTCAGGCGGCGCGGGAGGATCATCGACGGCTATTCGCGTGGTGCGACACGGGTTGACGGGCCGGGACTCCGACGCTGGCCGGAGAGGCCGAGGAGACGGGCGGCGGCGCGCGGGCCGGCAGAGCCGGGCATGCCTGCGCTGCGGCACTATGGCATGGTGGAGCGCGCAAGCGCATCCGCCGCCTGCGTCCGTTCACGCGGCGCCGGGCGGGCGGCGACGGGGAGCAGGCCGCCCGCCATGAGCACCGGATTCCTGGAACGAGCGGCCAGCCGCATCGCCGGGCGCACCTGGGAAGGCGTCCTCCTGATGGTCTTCACCTGCGCCTGCTTCGCCGGCATGTCGGCGGCGATCCGCCACGTCTCGGCGGAGATTCCGGTGTTCGAGATTGCCTTCATCCGCAACGCCATCGGCACCCTGATCCTGGTGCCCTTCATGGCCCGGAGCGGCTTCGGCAGCTTCAACCTGCGCCGCTTCCGCCTCTTCGCGGTCCGCGCCGGCATCGGCGTCTTCGCCATGTGGGCCTGGTACTCGGCGCTGCAGATGACACCGCTCGCCGAGGCCATCACGCTCAACTTCACGGTCTCGCTCTGGATGATCCCGGTCGCCATCCTGATGCTGGGCGAGCGGGTGGGGGCGCGCCGCTGGATCGCCACCGTCGTGGGCTTCGCCGGCGTTCTGATCGTGCTGCAGCCGGGGGCGGAAACCCTTTCGGTCGGTGGCCTGCTGGCGATCTTCGCGGCGCTCCTCTTCGCCGTCTCGATGGCGCTGGTGCGCATGCTGGCGCGCACCGAATCGCCGCTCGCCATCGTCTTCTACATGAACCTGATCATGACGCCGCTCTCGCTCGGCCCGGCGCTCTGGTGGTGGGAGACGCCGACCCTGGAGCAGCTCGGCTGGCTGCTCGGCATCGGCTGCGTGCTGACGCTCGCGCACTTCTCGATGGCGCGCGCTCTCTCGATCATGGAGGCGACGGCGGTGGTACCGCTCGACTTCACGCGCCTCCCCTTCGCGGTGATGATCGGCTGGTTCGCGTTCGGCGAGTTTCCCGGCGTCTGGACCTGGGTCGGCGCGGTCTTCATCGTCGCCAGCGCTGTCTACATCGCCCACCGCGAGGCCTACCTCACCCGCCGCCGCCCCGGCAGAGCCGGCGCGTGAGGCGGCGACGGGCCTTCGCCTTTTGCAGGGGCCGGCGGTTTGCTATGTAGGCGCCCGCATCACGCAAGGAGCGGGACATGGACATCAGCGGGCAAACGGCGATCGTCACCGGCGGCGCGTCGGGGCTCGGCGAGGCGACGGCGCGCGCGCTCGCGGCGGCCGGCGCCAGGGTCGGCATCCTCGACATGAACGAGGAGTTGGCGCGCTCGGTCGCGGCCGAGATCGACGGCGCGGCGGCGGCCTGCGACGTGGTCGATGCGGCGAGCCACGAGGCCGCCTGCGCTGCCGTGCGCGAGGCTCTCGGCCCGGCACGCATCATGGTCGCCTGCGCCGGCATCGCGCCGGGCGCCAAGCTGGTGGGCCGCGACGGCAACGCGAGCCCGCTGGAGAAGCTCACCCGCGCGATCCGCGTCAACCTGATCGGCACGATCAACTCGTGCAGGCTGGCCGCCGCCGACATGGCCGCCATGGAGCCGCTGGCGGACGGCGAACGCGGCTGCATCGTCACCACCGCCTCGGTCGCCGCCTTCGAAGGCCAGATCGGACAGCTCGACTATGCGGCATCGAAGGGCGGCGTCGCGGCGATGACGATCCCGCTGGCGCGTGAGCTCGCCCGCGACGGGATTCGCGTGAACTGTATCGCGCCGGGGCTGATGGACACGCCCATGATGGCGGGGCTCTCCGAGCCGGTGAAGGAGTCGCTGCTCGAGACGACGGTCTATCCCAGGCGCCTCGGCTCCGCCGAGGAATATGGCGCGCTCGCCGTGCACATCGCCGAGAACACCTTCATGAACGGCTCTGTGATCCGCTTCGACGGCGCGCTCCGGATGGCGCCGAAGTAGCGCGCGCCGCAGGACGAGGCGGCGCAGGATGTGACCCAGGTGCCGAACGATCGAGGCCCGCAATGATCACGCTCTACGACATGCCGCTCGCTCTCAACTGCTACAAGGTGCGGCTGCTGCTCTCGCTGCTCGGGGTCGAGTATCGGCGCGAGCCCATCGACCTGCTCGAGAACGAGCACAAGACTCCGGAGTTTCTCGTGCTGAACCCGTTCGGCCAGCTTCCGGTCATGACGGAGGGCTCGCTGGTGCTCCGCGATTCGCAGGCCATCCTGGTGTGGATCGCGCGCAAGTACGGCGACGAGTCATGGATGCCGCGCGATCCCGATCAGGAGGCGATCGTCAACGGCTGGCTGTCGGCTGCCGCCTACGAGATCCGCCTCGGGCCCTACGACGCGCGGCTCGCGAAGCTCTTTCCCTGGCTCTGCGTCAACGCCGGGACGGTGAACGAACGCAGCGACATCGCGCTCACGCTCTACGACGACCGCCTGTCGGATCGCGACTGGATCGCGCTGGATCATCCCACGGTCGCCGACGTGGCCGCGTTCCCCGCGATCGCGCAGTGCGGCGACGGCGACATAAGCCTGAAGGGATACGGCGCCGTCGAAGCGTGGCTCGGCCGGATGCGGGCGCTCCCCGGATTCGTCGACATCCTCGACTGAGGGCGCCCGAGGCGCGTCGCCTGCCGGCTACTCCGGCGACCAGGGGGCGATCCGCGTCTTCCAGGAAGGGCTATCGGCCGGGCTGAAGAGCTTCAGCGTGAGGTCGATGCGGGCGAATCTCCAGGCGCCGTCCTCTTTGCGGCAGCGCGAATCGTACCAGCCGCCGATCCAGGTATCCTCGGTCGGTCCGCCGCCCTCCGGCGTCACCTTGCCGAGCTCCCACAGGTAGTGGTTGGCGGTGGCGCTCAGGCCGTCGGCCGCCACCTCCACGCGCGGCTGGGTCATGTAGTGGATGGCCCAGGGCATGAACGTGGTGCAGTTGGGGCGAATGTCGCGGACTATCCCCTCCCGCGTCTCCCAGTGGCCGATGCCCTCGCAATGCCACACCGCGTCCTCGGTGAAGAGCGGCGCGACGAGCGCCGGATCGCCGTTGTGATCGACGGCCTTGGCGTAGCGTGCGATGAGCTGGTTGATCGCCTCGATGTCCTCGAGGCGCCGGAGCCGCTGCGTGATGTCCACGGGTGTCCCCCGCGCGGCCTCAGCCCTTCCAGGGCGGGATCGGCGTCTCCCACGAGGACGCGTTGGCGGGGCTGAGCAGCTTGAGGATCAGCTCGATGTGGCTGAACTTCCAGTCGCCGCCTTCCTTGCGGAACTTGGATTCGTACCAGCCGCCGATCCAGGTGTCCTGGTCCGGGCTGCCGTCCTCCTGCACCGCCTTGGCGAGCTCCCACAGATAGTATTCGCCGGTGGCGCTCTGGCCGTCGTCGGCCACCTCGATGATCGGCTGGGTCGCGTAGTGCAGCGCCCAGGAGAGCGTCTTGGTGGAGGTCTCGCGCAGACCATCGACGATGGCGTCCCGGGTCTCCCAGCGCCCGATCCCCTCGCAGTTCCAGACCGCGTCCTCGGTGAAGCAGGGCGCCATCATCGCCGGATCGCCATTGTGATCCGCCGCCGTCATGTAGCGGGCGATGAGCTGCTTGATGGCCTCGATATCCTCCAGACGCTGAAGACGTTGCTCCACGGACATGGTCTCTTTCCCCTGTGACGGTTGGAACTGCGTATCGGTCGTTCAGTTGCGGGCGCGCCGCGGCGGCGCCGGGGCTTCCTCCGGCTCCTTGCAGCCGATGGGGCAGCATCGGCCCGGTTGGCGGTCGCGACTCTCGCCGCTTTCGTCGGCGAGCACGCCCCGCTCGAGCAGCTTCTCGACCAGCGCCACCTTGTCCTCGATCGGATAGCTGCGGAAGATCTCGAGACCCGTCGCCTGCGGCGAGCCGCCGCCGTGCAGGCTGATGACCGAGTACCAGCCGGCGGTGCCGGACGCGGTGAGATCCTCGATCAGGCGCGCGACCTCCATGCGCTCGCCGTAGGGCAGGTCGTCGCGCCCCTTCAGCATCTCGGATAGCGAGCCGGCGGTCGCCGGATTGTGGTCCTCGTCCGGCCCCGGCAGGGCGACCACGAGCCCGCCCGAGACCTCGTGGGCGATGCGGTGCATGTCGTAGATCTGCGTGGACAGCAGCAGCTTGCCGATGTTGGCGAAGACGCGGTCGGGCTCGACGCAGCCGGAGCCGTCGGCGCGCGCGTAGACCGAGCTGGCGACGCCGCAGGCATAGAAGCCCTCGACGATCTTGATCAGCTCCACCATGCGGTCGCGCAGGTGCGACGTGCTTTCCACCTCGAGCCCGTTGGCCTCGGCCATCAGCACGCCGGCGCCGATCAGGAGGTCGCCGAAGCCCGCCCGCGCGCCGATGCAGGAATGGCGGTGATGGGTCGCATAGGCCTGGGTCAGGAACTGTGAATGCTCCCATTCGCCGGCTAGGAACACGTGCTCCCACGGCACGAACACGTCGTCGAAGATCACCACGCCGGTGGACTGGCCGTAGCGGGCGCTGAAGGCGGCCGCTTTCTCTCCCGGCCGGCCCGCCGGGCGGGCGACGACCGTGATGCCTGCGGCATCCACCGGCACCGCGCAGCAGACGGCGAAGTCCTTGTCGTCTTCCGTCATGTTGCGGCAGGGCATGACCAGGTACTCGTGGACGTAGGGCGCGGCGGTGACGATGGCCTTCGCGCCCCGGATCACGATGCCGTCGGGCCGGCGCCTGGCGATATGGACGTATGAATCGCGCACCGCCTGGGCGTGGGGGCGTCGCGAGCGGTCGCCTTTGCCGTCGGTCATGGCGACGCCGAGGGTGAGGTCTTCGGCCTGCACCCGGTGGAGATAGGCGAGGAAGCGCTCGTGCAGGTCGCCGCCCGTGCCGCCCGTCTCCTGATCGATGTGCCAGGTCGCCTGGTGGATGGCGTTGAGACCGTCCTGGGTCAGATAGCGCTGGGCGCAGCCGGTGTACTGGCAGACGAGGCGCACCGCCTCCAGCTTGTGGAGCTGGTCGGTGGTCGAGCGGTTGATGTGGAGGAAGCGGTTGACCTCTGCGCCGGTGCTCTCCTCGACCGCCGCCATGGTGTGCCGGTGACGCTCGTCCAGCGCGAAATCGTAGGTGAGTGCGAGCGACGCGACGCCCGGCGCGAAGCGCGGCTCGTCGGCGACCGACGCCACCTCGTCGCCCTCCACATAGACGCGCGGCGAAAGCCGCCTCAGGGATTCGCGGTATTCCTCGCCGGTCATCAACATGCCGCTGCTCCCGTTCAGCCGGCCTGCGCGTCCTTCTGCCGGATCGCCTCCGCGATCCGCAGCACCCGCTCGGCCTTCTCGTAGATCGGGTAATCGATGAAGTAGCCGTCCACCTGGATCGAGGCCGAGCCCGCGGCCTCCGCCTCCCGGAAGGCGGCGACGTGCTTCTCCGCCTGGGTCACGGCGTCGGCGCTCGGCGTGAAGACGCCGTTCACGGGCCCCACCTGCTTGGGGTGGATGCAGAGCTTGCCCTGGAAGCCGAAGCTGAGCGCGGTCTCGGTCGAGCGCACCAGGTTGTCCGCGTCGGCGAGGTCGATGAAGACCGTGTCGATCGGCGGCTCCAGCCCGCCCACGCGGGAGGCGAGCACGATCGAGGCCCGGGCGTGGGCGAGCTCGGCCTCGGCGCCGGTCCAGACCATCCCCATGTCGCGGGTGTAGTCGCCCGCGCCGAAGGAGAGCCGGCGCACGCGCGTGTCTGCGCCCGCGATGGCCTCGGCCGCGGCCACCCCCCGGCCGGTCTCGATGATGGGCACGAGGTCGATCGCGCCCCGTTCGAGGCCCCGCTCGCGCTCGAGCTGGCCGAGCAACCAGTCCACCGTCTCCAGTTCGCTCGGCGCCTCGACCTTGGGCAGCAGGATGCCGTCCACACCCGGCGCAACCACGGCCTGCAGGTCACCGTAGCAATAGTCGGTATCCAGCGCGTTCACCCGCACATAGCCGAGGCAGGCGCGCGGCGCCTGCAGCGCGTCGACGACGACCGGCCGCGTGGCTTCCTTCTCCGCCGCGGCGACGGCGTCCTCGAGGTCGAGCACCACCGCATCGGCGCCGGCGCCGAAGACCTTGGCGACCTTGCGCGCATGGTTGCCCGGGGCGAACAGGTAGGTGCGGTGCAGGTGCATGAAGGCTCCGCGAAAGCTGCGGCCACACAACCACAGCGCACCCTCCCGATCAAGGCGGCGGCGGCTCCGCCATGGCGCGCGCTGCGGCGGCGGGGTATGTCGGCGCGAGCGGAGAGAGAGCGGCGGCATGGAGGCAAGCCATGAAGCTCGAAGGAATCAGGGTGCTGGACCTCTCCCGGTTCCTGCCGGGGCCCCATCTCGCCATGATGATGGCCGATCACGGCGCCGACGTGATCAAGATCGAGGACCCGCGAACGGGCGATCCGGCGCGCGCCATCGGGCCGGCCGAGGGCGGCCATACGGTCTATTTCCGCAACGCCAACCGCGGCAAGCGCGGCCTCGCGGTGGACCTCAAGAGCGGGGCCGGGCGCGAGGCCTTCATGCGCCTCGCCGAGACCGCCGACGTGGTCCTGGAGACCTTCCGCCCCGGCGTGGTGGACCGCCTCGGCATCGGCTACGACGCCGTGAGCGCGCGGGCGCCGCAGGTCGTCTACGCCTCCATCTCCGCCTTCGGCCAGTCCGGGCCGTACCGCGACCGCCCGGCTCACGACCTGAGCGTCAACGCGCTCGCCGGTGTCGCCAGCCTCGGCGTCGACGGCGACGGCAAGCCGGCCATGGCCTGCCTGCCGCCGTCGGACATGGGGGGCTCGCTGATGGCGCTCGCCGGCATCCTCATGGCGCTGCTGCGCCGCCAGACCACCGGCCGCGGCGACTGTCTCGACCTCGCCATGTTCGACGCGGTGGTGTCGTGGACGCCGCACGTCGCCGGCCGCGTGTTTGCCGAAGACCGCGCGCCCGAGCCCTCGTCGGAGCGCACCCAGGGCGGCGCCGCCTTCTATCGCCCCTACCGCACCAGGGACGGCCGCTACGTCACGCTGGGCGGAGGCGAGATGAAGTTCGTCGTCAACTTCCTGGAAGCCGTGGGGAGGCCCGACCTGATCCCCCTCGGCCGCGAGCCCGCCGGGCCTGCGCAGGCGCCGCTCCACGCCTTCCTCGAAGAGACCTTCGCCGCCCGCACCCAGGCCGAGTGGGTCGCCTGGTTCGCCGGCCGCGACATCTGCTTCGCGCCGGTCCTCGACCTCAAGGAAGCCTTTGACGACCCCCACCTCGCCGCGCGCGGCATGGTCGAGCGCGACGCGGCGGGCGCCGCTCATCTCGGCATCCCGATCAAGTTCCGGGAGGAGCCGGGGGCCATCGGCCCGGACGCGCCTGCCCTCGGCGCGCACAGCGGGGAGATTCTGCGTGAGATCGGCTACGACGAGGCCGCCTGCCGGGCGCTCGTCGCGGACGGCATCGTCCGCCAGGCGGACGACTGAGGTCAGGCGGCGCGGGCGCCCGCGCCTGCGCCCAGCAGGCGGACGATCTCCGCCGTGGGCTTCACGTGGCAGAAGTTGCCGTCGAGATACTCGATGGCGTTGGCGTGGCCGCTGGGCGACATGGCGGCGCAGGCGTCCTCCGGCATCAGGCAGCGGAAGTCGAGATCGCCGGCGAGCCGGATCGTGCCCTCGACGCAACTGTTGGTGAAGATGCCGCTCACCACGATGGTGGTGATGCCCTTCACGCGCAGCAGGTGCTCGCAGTTGGTCGAGGGGAAGACCGCCGAGCCCGACTTGGTCAGCATGATGTCGCCGTCCTCGGGCGCGAGCGGCTCCAGGATCTGCGCGTCCTTGGAGTCGACGGTGGTGACCACGCCGAAGTGCCGGTGCCGCCAGGTCTGGTCCGAGCCGTCGCCTGCCAGCGAGGCGCAGCGGGTGTAGATCACCGGCGCGCCGGCGCTGCGGAATGCCGCGATGAGCGTCTGGAGATTCGGCACCACCACGTTGTCGATCCGCTCGAGATAGTAGGCGAGGTCGTCCTCCAGCCCGGCCTCGATGATGCGCTTGCAGAGCCCGTAGTCGCGGTGGGCCTGCTGGTAGGTCATGTCGATCACGATGAGCGCGGTCTTGTCCGCCGCGACCGGAAACTCCGGGATGCGCGCGAAGCTCCACCAGGCGCTCCACCCCTCCTTGACGTTGCCGCCGTCTCCCCGGTTCATGGCGCACCTCCTCCGCCTGCCGACGAACGCTCCGGCCGCAGCTTAGCGCGCCCGCCGGGCCCGCGCACTCGCGCCGCCGGGGTACATGTTCGTTCAGCGAGTGATGGCGGTGACCAGACCACCGATCCCAGCCGCCCGCGATTGGGCAGTACCTAAAATCCGCGTTGGCGCGCCAATCGCATGTAAGCGTTCGGCGGCCGGGGGACAGCTGGAACCAAGCTCGCGCTGAATAAGGGTTGCGGCCCAACCTTCAAGTCCGTCTGCACCGTCATCCGCCGGTGAAGGAAGCAATTGCGGGCCTGCATTACAGTCATTGTCCACTTCCGGCGACAGCATTGACTTCGAGCGCCTCTCTCGCGATCCGCCGGGCCTCGTCCAGCGTTTCGACAACCCGGTCGGCCGGCACTGCGCCGAGGATGTCGAGGCTGCGCAGCGTCGCGGCCACATCGTCTCGCAGCCCCATGACGATGCACTCGGTCCCGGACTCTGCGGCGATGTCCAGCAGTTTCCCGATCACCATGGCCGCGCTGTCGTCGATGTAGACGGTGTCCGAGAAGTCGAAGATGACGACCTCGTGTTCCTTGATGTCGAGGCCGACCACGCTGACCAGCTTGTGAGACGAAGCGACGCTCAACGTGCCCCTCAGCGCCACCATGCCGACCCGGGCCGCGTGCGGGTCGTCCTGCGCGGGTGCCGTGCCGTCCGCGAAGAAGCTCGCCTCCAGCAGCGGCACGGACACCACGCTGTCGAGCTCCAGCCGTCCCAGCCGCCGGGCATGCACCATTCCGCCCGCGATCAGTCCGATCGCGACCGCCGTGATCAGATCCACGAACACCGTGAGGCAGAGTGTCGCCAGCATCACGATCAAGTGCTCGCGCCGCAGGCGATGAAACCGGGCGAGCATGCGCCAGTCGATGATGTCCCAGCCGACCTTGACCAGCACCCCGGCCAGCGCGGCAAGCGGGATCGGCTCGACGAGCCGCCCGAGGCCCAATACCAGGGCAAACAGCAGCAGCGCGCGCAGCGCGCCCGACACCGGCGTCGATCCTCCGGAGCGGATGTTGATGACCGTGCCCATGGTCGCCCCGGCGCCGGGCAGCGCGCCGATCAGTCCTGCAGCCATGTTGCCGATGCCCTGGCCGATCAGCTCCCGGTCCGGGTTGTGACGGTTGCCGGTCATCGAATCGGCCACCAGGGAGGTCAGCAGGCTGTCGACCGAGCCGAGCAGGGCGAGGATGATGGCCGGCTGCAACGCGTGCAGCAGGAAGTCGGCCGGCGGCAGGCCGAGTTGCAGGCTCGGCAGTCCGACCGGGATCGCGCCGATGACCGGCGCTTCCGTCAGCCACAGCACGCCAAGGGCCGTTCCGGCGGCCAGCGCCACCAAGGGCCCCGGGGCGAAACGCGAGAACCGTCGCGGCCACAGGAATCCAACCACGAGCGTCACCGCGCCGATGGCGAAGGCGCTGGTGTCGATGCCGCTCACGGCCGCCGGAAGCGCCCGTGCCGCGCCCATCGGGCCGCCCGTCGCGCCCGAGGCGCCGAGCAGCGGCAGCGACTGCATCAGCATGATGATGACGCCGATGCCGGACATGAAGCCCGATACGACGACATGCGGCGTGTAGGCCACGAAACGGCCGATCCTCGACACGCCCAGAAGCACCTGCAGGAGGCCTGCGAGGACGACGACCGTCAGGGCTTCGGCGAGGCTGGACGCGTGGCTGGTGAGCACGACCGCCATTGCGACGGTCATCGGTGCTGTCGGGCCGGAAATCTGTGAGCGGGTGCCGCCGAACACCGATGCGAAGAAGCCGACCGCGATGGCGCCATAGAGCCCGGCAGCCGCACCCATCCCGGAGGCGATACCGAAGCCGAGTGAAACGGGCAGCGCCACCACCATGGAGGTGACGCCGCCGAAGATGTCGCCGCGCAGCGTGTCGAGGTCGTAGTTCAGGCGGAAACGATCCATACTCTCGCGCGCAGCCTGCTATCACGGGCACGGGCATCATCCACGATAGAGGACGCGTTCGCCAAGCGGCTGTCCGCGAAGTGCCGCTACATCATTGTCGCTGTCACCCGGCGACCGAACGGTTTCCCGCCGGGGGAGAGCGCCGGAACGTGCGCTCAGTACTTGTGGCAGCCGAGGCAGGTGAGCTGCTGGATCGTCTGCGGCTCCGCGAGCTGGCGCTCCGCCATGAGCGCGTAGGCCGAGTCCGGCAACTCGGCGAGGATGCGGTCCAGATAGACCTGCGCATCGTCGCGTCTCTGCAGCCGCCACAGCGCTTCGGCGAGCGCGCCCAGCAGTTCGCCCCGGCTGTGCGCCGTGAGCGAGGCGAAATAGGGCTCGCGCATGGCGAGAACCTTGGTGTAGTCGT
This sequence comes from Alphaproteobacteria bacterium, assembly GCA_011523425.1. Classification (GTDB taxonomy): domain Bacteria; phylum Pseudomonadota; class Alphaproteobacteria; order UBA828; family UBA828; genus WTGU01. Next base: position 13,035 of record WTGU01000144.1, on the reverse strand, counting down.
CGACCACAGTCTCCAGGAACCTGGTGCGCGTCGGCGTGTCGTAGATGTAGGGAGCGGTAGCGAGGTAGACCGACGCGCGGGGGATCAGCGTCTGCAGGCTGTCCGGTGCGAGCGAGACGGCGCGATCCATCTGCGCGGTGGCGTCGTCGAACAGGGCCATGCCCTTGGCCCAGTCGCCCTCCTGGTAGGCCATGCCGGACTGGAACATCCAGCCCGACGCCTGCCAGACCAGGGCGCCCGGATGATCGGGGTCGGCCTCCAGCGTCTCCTCGCAGATCGCCATGCCCCGCTCCAGCGCGTCCTCGTTGCCGGCGAAGCCGGCGAAGAAGAGCTCCCGCACCTCTTCGTCGAAGCGCATGGAGTCCTGCGCCGCGACAGGAGCGGCCAGGAGAAGCACCGCCAGCACCGCGAAGAGGCCGAGAATGCCGGCGCATCGCTTCCAACGTGTTGCCGTCATGTGCATGTCATCCTCCCTGGCGGCTCAGGTGCCGCCGCCGTCTTCCAGCATCTCGCGCAGGTAGGCGACGTGCCCCTGAAACGCCCGCCGCCCCGGCCCGGTGATGCCGACGCGGGTGCGCGGCCTCTTGCCCACGAAGTCCTTGGCGATGGTCACGTAGCCCGACTTCTCGAGGGTCGCGAGGTGCGATCCGAGATTGCCGTTGGTGGCGCCGGTGATCGCTCTGAGCCGGACGAATTCCATCATCTCCCTGCGGGGCAGGGCGTTCAGCGCCGACATGATCCTGAGGCGCGTCGGCTGGTGAACGATCTCGTCCGCGCCGCTCATCGGCTACGCCTGAACCAGATGCCGCCAAGGATGAGGGCGCCGCCGCCGGCGATCGGCACGATCACCGGGACCTGCGCCGGCGCGAGGTGAAACACGCCTGCGCAGAGGCCGGCCAGCGCCACGCCCACCGCCGCGTAGCGAACGCCGATCCAGCAGCCGGCAACGGCGTAGCCCGCCGCCATCACGAGAGCGATGAGCATCGTGACGTCGCCGCCGGCCACCGGCCCGAAGAGCATCAGCGTCAATCCGACGAACGCCGCTAGCGCGGCCACCGTTCCGATGTTGCGGACCAGTCGAACGCGCTCGTCGCCCGTGCCGCAGCGCCGGGCGTGGCGCACGATCAGATAGGCGGTGCCGCCGAGGCCGACGAAATCGACGGCGGCCCAGCCGAAGCCGGTGTTGGCCGGCGAAACGGCGGCGACGACGCCGGCGACGATCCACAGCGCGCCCCACAGCAGGAGGTAGGGACTCGACAGCTCGTAGCGGAAAAGGGTCTGGCTCCGCTCGCCTGTCGCCTCGGCGTCGCGCAGAGCCGCACGCGCATCGTCCCTGGTGACGGTCATGGCACCCTCCGCTCTTCCGAGTGTGCGACAGACTCCAGACTAGCACAGTTTGCTCTGCAATACAGAGTAATCTGCATGCCAAAAGAGGTTGATCCCCGGCCCGGCGAGGCCCACATCAGGAGGGTGAGGCGGCCGGCCTGAGAAAGGCGGCCGCGCTCGCCGGCCGGAGGGTGTTCGCCGCCATCGGGTGCATCCACCGACACTCGCTCGAAGGAGGAGGTGCAGGCGATGGCACGGATGTCACCGTTCAACAGCCCCCTGCTGCTGGGCTTCGACCGCCTGGAGGAGGTGGTCGACCGGCTCGCCCGCTCCTCGACCGAGGGCTATCCGCCGTACAACGTCGTGCACGTGGCGGACGACAGGCTGCGAATCAGCCTCGCCGTGGCCGGCTTCGCGGAAGACGATCTCGACGTCACCGTCGAGCGCAACGAGCTGCATATCAGAGGGCGCCAGGCCGAGGATGACGGCGCGGTCTACCTGCACCGCGGGATCGCCGCGCGTCAGTTCCACCGCACCTTTCTGCTCGCCGACGGGATCGACGTGGCCGGCGCCCGCCTCGACAACGGACTGCTCCATATCGAGCTCACCCGTCCCACCGCGCCGGAGATCGTGAAGACCATCGCGATCGAGAGCGGCGACGGGGCAGGGGAGGGCTAGAACGCCTTGGCAGGAGGAGGATGGTCATGACCGATGGCGAAAGGACCGACGCCGAAGGGCAGAGGGAATACGCCCCCTTCCTCACCGGCAACGAAGCCTACATCAGGGAAGTCGTCGTGGACGGCGCCGTCGCCTACGGCATCCACGCGACCGACGGCCGCCTCCTCGGCGTCGCGCCGGACCGCGACATCGCGTTCGCCGCCGCGCGCCAGCACCAGCTCATCCCGCTCAGCGTCCACTGACCGGAGTCGGGCGCGCCGGGCGAGGGGAGCCGGTCAGTCCGTGCCGGCCGGCCTGATCGAGGCCGCGCCGGGGAGCTCGAGGCGAAAGCGCGCGCCACGGATCGCGCCGTCCGCATCGCGCCGGTTGACGCAGGTGAGCCGGCCGCCGTGCGCATCGGCGATCTGGCGCGAAATGCTGAGCCCGAGGCCCGAGTGGGCGCCGAAGGCCTCGCTCTCGGGACGCAGCGTGTAGAAGCGCCCGAAGATCGCGTCCTCCAGGCCGGGCGGCACGCCGGGGCCGTCATCGTCCACGGTGACGACGAGCGCGGCCCCCTCGCGCCGCAGCCCGAGCGCGATGGTCCCGCCCGGCGGGCTGAACGAGCGGGCGTTGCCGACAAGATTCTGGATCACCTGGGCGAGCCGGTCCTCCACGCCGAGAACCACGAAGGGCCCGTCGCCCTCGATCTCGAGCCGCATTGCGACGGAGTCGTCGCTCGTCGAAGCGGAGGCGGAGGCGCCCTGCATCTCGGCAAACGTCGTCACCATGGCCCCTAGGTCCAGCGGCCGCATCTCGGCCCGGGCAAGCTCGGCATCGATCTTGGAGGCATCGGCGATCTGGCTGAGCAGCCGGTCCAACCTCTTCACGTCCTCGCCGACGAGGGCGAGCAGCTTCGCGCGCTTCTCCTCGTCGTCGACGCGGCGCGCGGTATCGACGGCGCTGAGCACCGAGCTGAGCGGGTTCTTCACCTCGTGGGCGACGTCGGCGGCGAAGCGCTCGATCGCGTCCATGCGCACCCAGAGCGCCTCGGTCATGTCCCGCAACGCTTCTGAGAGGCGGCCGATCTCGTCGTGCCGCGCCGTGAAGTCGGGGATCGCCACCTTGCGTCCGCCGCCGGCGCGCACCCGCTCGGCCGCCCGCGCCAGACGGCGCACCGGGCGGGTGATCGTGCCCGCGAAGTAGAGGCTGAGAAGGACCGTGATGCCGAGCGCGATGCTGAACGCCTGCAGGATGGTGAAGCGGGCGTTGCGCACGCTTTCCGACACGTCGCCCGCGTCCGCGACCAGCAGCAGGGCGCCCTGAACGCGGCGGAAGGGCTGTATCGGTGCCGCCACCAGCGCGACCAGCCGGGCTTCCTCGGTGCGGTGCATCGCCCGTCCGGCGGTGCCCTCCAGCGCGCCGAGCACCTTGGGGAAGGCGTCCGCACGCGGGTTGCCGCGCTCGGTGTAGAGCGGCACCGTGGTGCGGGGCGGCAGCCGCGCGGTGATCCAGTCGTAGGCGCTATCCGCCGCCCGGCCCAGCGCGCCGCGCTCCGTCTCGGGCGGCGGCAGTTCCGTCGTCTCGACCTCCGCCATCGGCAGTTGCCGCGAATCGACGACGAGCGCGCCGCCGGCATCGAAGAGCAGCGCGCGCGTGTCGCCCGGCAGGTTGAGGCGCTGGACGAGAGTCCCCGCGGCGGCGCCGTCCAGCCCGGCGTCTTCCGTGCCGCCGGCGACGACCGCGCTCTCGCCGAGCGATGCGGCCATCAGCGCGGCCTCGCGCGCGAGCGACTCCAGCTTGGCGTCCATCAGGTCGCGCTGGTAGTGGTCGAGATAGAAGAAGCCCGAGACCAGGACCCCCAGCGCCATCACGTTGATGGCGAGGATGCGGGCCGTGAGCGGGAAGGCGATGCGCCGGCGCAGGCCGCGCCGGGGCCTCGCCTGCGGGGCGGATGCCGCCGCCTGCAGGCCGTCTGCGCTGGAGTCACGGCGCTGTGTATCGATAACCGACACCGTAGAGCGTCTCGATCTGCGAGAAGGCCGGATCGATGGCCCTGAACTTCTTGCGGATGCGCTTGACGTGGCTGTCGATGGTGCGGTCCTCGACGTAGATCTGGTCGCCGTAGGCCGCATCCATGAGCTGATTCCGGCTCTTGACGTGTCCGGGGCGCTGGGCCAGCGCCTTCAGCAGCAGGAACTCCGTGACCGTGAGCGAGAGGGCCTCGCCGCGCCAGGTGCAGAGATGGCGATCCTCGTCCAGCACCAGCGCGCCGCGCACCATGAGGGCGCCGGGCGCCTCTCCGCTCCTCACCGGGTCGGCGCGCCGCAGGACCGCCCGGATCCGCTCGACCAGGAGGCGGATCGAGAAGGGCTTCGTGATGTAGTCGTCGGCGCCCTGGCTCAGGCCGTAGAGCTGGTCGTCCTCGGCGTCCTTCGAGGTCAGGAACACCACCGGAATGGCGGAATGCTGCCGGAGCCGCGCCAGCAGCTCCAGGCCGTCCATCTGCGGCATCTTGATGTCGAGCACGGCGAGGTCGACCGGCCGACTCAGCATGTCCTGCAGCGCCTTCGCCGGGTCGCTGTGGGGCCGCACGACGAAGCCCTCCGCCTCCAGCGCCATGGTGACCGACGTGAGCAGATGCTGGTCGTCGTCGACGAGCGCGATGGTCGAAGGCACCGTGTCGTTCCTCCCCTGGCGGCTGTCCCGACTATGCATCCACTATGGCGATTTTGGGGCGTCTCGGCCTCAGGGCTGTCTCAGTAACGGGCGATCGGGCGCCGCAGCATCACGAGGAAGCGGCCACCAAGCAGGATGCTGGCGCTGAGGGCGCCCGCCAGGATACCCCACATCAGGCCGTCCACGCCGATCCCTACCTCGAATGCCAGTACGTAGCCGATCGGCAGCGAGACGCCCCACCACGAGATGAGCTGGAGCCCCGGCGGCACCCACACGTCCGCGATCCCGCGCAGCGCGCCCATGAGCACCGCCTGCATCCCGTCGAACACCAAGATTATGCCGCAGATCCCGATGAGGGACGCGGCCAGCGGCAGCACCGCCGGGTCGTCGGTATAGAGGCTCGCGAGCGGCATGCCGAGGCCGAGGAAGGGCCCCGCGAAGGCGGCCATGAGGCAGGCGATGAGCAGCACGCCGGCCCAGCCGGCGCGGGCGATGTCGGTGGCGTTGCGCCGCCCGACCGCGTTGCCGACGCGGATCATGCTCGCGGCCGCGGTGCCGATGGCGACCATGAAGACAAGCCCGATCAGGTTGTAGCCGATCTGGTAGGCGGCGAGCGGGACCGTGCCGAGATGGCCGGCCAGCATGACCAGCGCGGCAAACGCCGCGGTCTCGAGCCCGCGTGCGGCGCCGAGCGGGTAGCCGATGCGCCGCAGCCGCTTCGAGATCGCCCAGAAATCGGTGACCGGCTTGCGGATGCCGAGCGCGCGCGCGTCGGGCAGGCGCAGCACGAAGACGAAGAGGGTCGCGAACATGAACCACCGCACCAGCGAGGTCGCGATGGCGGCGCCTTCCGCGCCGAGCTCCGGCCCGCCGAGATTGCCGAAGATGAGGATCCAGTTGAGCAGCACGTTGACGACCACCGCAGCCAGCATGACCAGCATGCCGGGAATCGGGCGGCTGATGCCCTCCAGGAAGTGGGTGCACACCACCCACATGAAGAGCGCCGGCGAGCCCCACGCGATCATGTCGAGCACGCGCCCGCCGCCGGCGGCGACCTCGGGCTCCTGCCCCGTCGCTTCCAGGGTCCAGCGGCCGAGCAGGCAGATCAGCCCCATGAGCACGCCGAGGACGACGCCGTGGACGAAGCTCACGCGCCAGTAGGCGCCGCAGGCGGGGCCGTCGCGGGCGCCGTGCGCCTGGGCTACGAGGATCGTCGTCCCCTGCAGCAGACCCACCCCGATCAGGATCATCACCACCTGGGCGGCATTCGCGGCCGCGTAGTAGGCGAGCGAGAGGGTGCCGTAGTGGCCCAGCATCGCGGAATCCACCGCGACCATGACCAGGAGACCGGCGCGCGCCAGGATCACCGGGCCGGCGAATCGCGCGGTCCGTATCAGGTGCCGCTGGAACGGCATGGCCGCACCCGGCGGCCGCTCGGGCGCGACGGCTAGTCCCTTGGTCATGGCGCCGGAACCTAGCTCATTTTGCCGGGAACGGCGCACAGGATTGCGCGCCGGAGGCGCTTCCGTACCCACGGCTGCGGCGTCGTTGGCATTCGCCCGCGAATCCTGTTATGCACGCCGCAGGTCGGCACGATTGCTTTCGACGCCACGATCGACACTCATGAACGACTCGGGGAACGCTCGATCCTCACCCGGCACCGGCGCTGCGCCCGGGTCGTGCGGTTTTGGCCGCGTGTGTACCTCCCCCCAAGCCATGAGCAGCCGATGGATCAGCGCGGACCCCACATAAGCCGCCACGGATTGGGGCAGCACGGCATCGGCAACGTCGCCGCCGCCCACTGGAACTACCGCCGGCCGGCCCTCTACGAGGAGGCGGTGCGGCGCGGCGAGGCGCAGATCGCCGAGGGCGGGGCGCTGATCGCCATGACCGGCGCCCACACCGGACGCTCGCCCAACGACAAGTACATCGTGCAGGAGCCCTCGTCCGAGGACGACATCTGGTGGGGCGCCGTCAACCGGCCGATCTCGGCTGACGTCTTCAGCGACATCCACGGGCGGGTCGCGGCCTATCTCCAGGGCAAGGAGGTGTTCATCCAGGACTGCCACGTGGGCGCCGACCCCGCATATCGCCTTCCGGTGCGGGTGGTCTCCGAGCTCGCCTGGCACAGCCTGTTCGCGCGCAACCTGTTCATCACGCCGCCGGACGAGGAGCTGGCGGATCACGAGCCCGCGTTCACCATCGTTCAGGTGCCTGGCTTCAAGGCGCAGCCCGAGACCGACGGCACCAACTCCGAGACCGTGGTGCTGCTCGATTTCGGCCGGCGGCTGGTGCTGATCGGCGGCACCGCCTACGCCGGCGAATGCAAGAAGTCGGTCTTCACCATCATGAACTACCTGATGCCGGCGCGGGACGTGCTGCCCATGCACTGCTCTGTCAACGTGGGCGCAGACGGCGCGCCTGCGGTCTTCTTCGGCCTCTCCGGCACCGGCAAGACCACGCTCTCGGCCGATCCGCACAGGACGCTCCTCGGCGACGACGAGCACGGCTGGAGCCGCGACGGGCTCTTCAACTTCGAGGGCGGCTGCTACGCCAAGGTGATCCGACTCTCGGCGAGCGCCGAGCCCGCGATCCACGCGACGACGCGGATGTTCGGGACCGTGCTCGAGAACGTCGTGATGGACCCCGACAGCCATGTGCTCGATCTCGACGACGGCAGCCATACCGAGAACACCAGGGGGGCCTATCCGCTGGCCTCCATCCCCAACGCGAGCGCCACCGGCGTCGCCGGGCACCCCACCAACATCGTCATGCTGACGGCGGACGCCTTCGGGGTGCTGCCGCCGATCGCGCGGCTCACGCCGGATCAGGCGATCTACCACTTCCTCTCCGGCTACACGGCCAAGGTGGCGGGCACCGAGCGGGGCCTTGGGCGCGAGCCGCAGGCGACCTTCTCGACCTGCTTCGGCGCCCCCTTCATGCCGCGCCGGCCGGTCGAGTACGCGCGCCTCCTGCGCGAGCGGATCGAGACCACCGGCGCCGCCTGCTGGCTCGTCAACACGGGCTGGACCGGCGGCGCCTACGGCATCGGCGCGCGCATGGAGATCGCCCACACCCGCGCTCTGCTCAGCGCCGCGCTGGAGGGCAGGCTGGCGGGCGTCGCGCACGCGCGCGACAACCCGTTCGGCCTCGCCGTGCCGGCTCACTGCCCGGGCGTGCCGGACGGGGTGCTCGACGCGCGCGGCACCTGGCCCGACAAGGGCGCCTACGACGAGCAGGCGCGCGATCTCGTGGGCCGCTTCCACGAGAACTTCTCCCAGTTCGCCTGCGACGTCGGGAAGGAGGTCCAGGCGGCCGCGCCGATGGCGGCCTGAATCGCCCGGCTTGCCTCCCTTCACCCTGCGCACCACCTTGGCTATAGGATAGCTGCGGGGCGCGCGTGCAGACTGCGCGGCCGGCGCAGGCATCGTCAGGATGGACCGTTCCATGAAGATCACGTTTTCACAGATCAAGACGCCGTCCAGGGGCGTCATCGCCGTCCCCGTGACGGAGGACCGTGCGCTGGGCCCAACCGCCCGCGCGCTCGACGAGGAAACCGGCGGCGCGCTCACCCGCGCGCTCTCCGCAGGCCGCTTCAAGGGCAAGCCGGGAACGTCGACGACCGTCGTCGCCCCGCACGGTCTCGCGCTCGATGCCGTCCTTCTCGTGGGCCTCGGCCAGCCGGCCAAGATCGACGGCCGCCGGATGCGGGCGCTCGGCGGCGCGGTCGTCGGCCGCATGAACGCCGCCGGTGCCAAGTCCGGCGCCATCGTCGTGGACGCGGTGGAGGGCGCCGCCATGGCGTCGCCCGCGATGGCGGCGGAGATCGCCGTCGGCGCGCGCCTCGGCAGCTACAGCTTCGACAAGTACCACACCAAGAAGAAGGACGAGGACAAGAAGTCCCTCGGCCAGCTCACCGTGATGCTGGGGGAGCCGGCGGCGGCCCGGCGGGCGTTCGGGCCGAACGAGAGGCTCGCGGACGGTGTCTTCGCCGCGCGCGACATGATCTCGGAACCCGGCAACGTCAAGTATCCGAAGGCCATCACCCAGGATATCGAGGCGCTCTCGGCGGACGGGGTCGAGGTCGAGCTTCTCGATCGCGAGAGGATGGCGTCTCTCGGCATGGGCTCGCTGCTCGGCGTCGCCCAGGGCAGCGAGAACGAGCCCTATCTCGCGGTCATGCGCTGGAACGGCGCGCCCGACGGGGCGGATCAGCAGCCCGTCGCCTTCATCGGCAAGGGCGTGACCTTCGATACCGGCGGCATCTCCATCAAGCCGAGCCAGGGCATGGAGGAGATGAAGTACGACATGGCCGGTGCGGCGGCCGTCTACGGCCTGATGAAGTGCCTGGCCGGCCGCAAGGCGCGGGTCAATGCCGTCGGCGTCGTCGGGCTGGTCGAGAACATGCCGGACGGCAAGGCGCAGCGCCCGGGCGACGTCGTGACCTCGATGTCGGGCCAGACCATCGAGGTCATCAACACCGACGCCGAGGGCCGCCTCGTGCTCGCCGACGCGCTCTGGTACACCCAGGCGACCTACAAGCCCCGCTTCATGGTCAACCTCGCGACGCTCACCGGCGCGATCATCGTCAGCCTCGGCACCTTCCAGGCGGGAATGTTCAGCAACGACGACAAGCTGGCGGAGCGGCTGCTCGCGGCGGGCAAGGAGGCCGGCGAGGAGGTCTGGCGCATGCCCCTCGGCGAGCGCTACGACAAGGACATCGACTCCGCCATCGCCGACATGAAGAACGTCGGCAAGGGGCGGGAGGCCGGCAGCGTGGCCGCCGCCCAGTTCCTCCAGCGCTTCGTCAACGGCGTGCCGTGGGCGCATCTCGACATCGCCGGCACGGCCTGGATGAAGCGCGACTACGACCCGACCGTGCCCAAGGGCGCGACCGGCTTCGGCGTCCGGCTCCTCGACCGGCTGGTGCGCATGCACTACGAGGCCTGACACAGGCGCGATGGCCGAGATCGCCTTCTACCAGCTTCGTCGCACGCCGCTGGAGAAGGCGCTCCCCAAGCTGCTGGAGAAGGTGCTGGAGAGCGGCCGCCGCGCGGTGGTGCTGACCGGCTCGGAGGAGCGCGCGGACGCCCTCGACGCGGCGCTCTGGACCTACGAGCAGGGCTCGTTCCTGCCCCACGGCACGGTGCGGGGCGGCCGGCCCGAGCGCCAGCCGATTTTGCTGTCGGCCGATGACGCGGTGCCCAACGGTGCCCATATAGTGGTCATGGTGGATGGCATCGCCCCTTCCGATCTCGACCGCTTCGAGCGCTGCCTCGACATGTTCGACGGCACGGACCCGCAGGCGCTGGAGGCGGCTCGTGCCCGCTGGCGCGCGCACAAGGACCGGGGCGACACGGTGACGTACTGGGAACAGACCGAGGGCGGCGCGTGGGAGCAGAGGGCGTGAACCGGTCCGGGACCATAACCGACAGGATCAGGGCCGACCTCTGCGTGATCGGGGCCGGATCGGGCGGCCTCTCGCTGGCTGCGGGTGCCGTCCAGATGGGTGCCTCGGTCATCCTGATCGAGCAGTCCCGGATGGGCGGCGAGTGCCTGAACACCGGCTGCGTTCCGTCCAAGGCCCTGCTCGCGGCGGCGGCGCGGGGCGACGACTTCGCCGCCGCCTACGACCACATGCGCGGCGCGATCGCCGCGATCGAGCCTCACGATTCCGCCGAGCGCTTCCGCCGCCTCGGCGCCTACGTGGTGTTCGGCAAGGCCCGATTCGTCAAACCCCGCTTCCTGGAGGTGGGCGATACCAGCGTGACGGCGCGGCGCTTCGTCATCGCCACCGGCTCCGGCCCGCGCGTGCCCGATATCCCCGGCCTCGACACGGTCCCCTACTTCACCAACGAGACGCTGTTCGATTCGGCGCCGGAGCCGAGCCACCTGCTGGTGCTCGGCGGCGGCCCCGTGGGCGTCGAGATGGCGCAGGCCTACCGCCGGCTCGGCGCAGAGGTCACGCTGGTCGAGAAGGGGCGGGTGCTCGGGCGCGATGACCCGGAGCTCGCGGCCATCGTGCGCGCGCGCCTGGTGGAGGAGGGCGTGACGCTCCACGAGGAGTCGACCGTGACCGCGGTCGGCGCTGGCGACGAAGGCGGGGTCGCGCTCACCTGTCAGGCGGGCGGCGAGGGCGACGGCGAGAGCCGGCGGATCGAGGGCTCGCACCTTCTGGTGGCTGCAGGGCGGCGGCCGAACGTGGACGGTCTCGGGCTGGACGCCGCGGACGTCGCGCTCAGCGACGGCGCGGTGCTGGTGGACCGTCGCCTGCGCACGACCAACAGGCGCATCTACGCCATCGGCGATGTCGTCGGCCCCTACCGCTTCACCCACACGGCGAGCTATCAGGCGCGGATCGTGCTGACCAACGCACTCTTCCGCATCCCCGCGAAGGCGCGCTACGTCGCCGTGCCGTGGGTCACCTACACCGATCCCGAGCTCGCCCACGTGGGCCTGAGCGAGGCGGAGGCGCGGGCGAAGGGCGAAGAGCCGCGCATCCTGCGCTTCCCCTTCGCGGAGAACGACCGGGCCATCGCCGAGGGCGCGACCGAGGGGCTGGTGAAGGTCGTGGCGACCCGGCGTGGCCGGGTGCTGGGCGCCTCCATCGTGGGCCGCCATGCCGGCGAGCTGATCCTGCCCTGGGTGCTCGCCGTGAAGCAGCGCATGGGCGTCGGCAAGCTGTCGCAGGCGATCGTTCCCTATCCCACCCTGAGCGAGGCGAGCGCCAGGGCCGCAGGGAGCTTCCACACGCCGGTGCTGTTCGGCGCCAGGACGCGCCGTATCGTGCGCATGCTCCAGCGCCTGGGATAGACGCCCGCGCGGCGCCCGCTCTATAGTCGGGCGAGAGAGACAACAGGCGATCGCCCCGAGACGTCTTGGCTGGGTTTTCCCTTTCGGTCCTGTCTAGAGCGGCCCGCGGACTCTCGGCGCGGCTGCTGGTCCTCACGATGCTGTTCGTCCTCCTGGGCGAGGTGCTGATCTACGTCCCCTCGATCGCGCGCCACCGCCTGGTCTTTCTCGAGGAACGGATCGACGCCGCGCGCATCGCGGCACTGGCGGTCGAGGCGTCGCCGGACGGCATGGTGACGGAGGAGCTGCGTGCCGCCCTGCTGGACCGCGCCGGCGTCAGCGCGGTGTCTCTCAAGCGGCCGGGCACGCGGATACTGGTGCTCGGCGACGACATGCCGGCCGAGATCGACGCGAGCTTCGACCTGCGCGAGGCGACCCCGCTCGGCCTGATCGGACACGCCGCGGACACGCTCCGCCGCGGCGGCGACCGGACGATCCGGGTGATGGGGGTGGCGCCCGGCGATCCCGCCGACACGGTCGTCGACATCGTGCTGCCGGAAGCCCCCATGTTCGCGTCGATGCTCGACTACTCGGAGCGGATTCTCATCCTCTCCATCGTCCTCGCCTTCATCGTCGCCGGCCTCGTCTATCTCTCGCTGCACTGGCTGATGGTGCTGCCGCTCGGCCGCATGACCGACAGCCTGGTCTCGTTCCGGCGTGCGCCGGAGGACGCCGCCTCGACCGTGAGAGTGAGCGGCCGGCGCGACGAGATCGGGCTGGCGCAGAGGGAGCTCCAGGTGATGCAGCGGCGCGTGCGCGCCGCGCTCCGCCAGAAGGCGAGGCTCGCGACCCTCGGCGCCGGCGTCGCCAAGATCAACCACGATCTGCGCAACATGCTGGCGACCGCGGCGGTGTTGACGGATCGCCTGGCGGCGGCCCGCGATCCGGACGTGCAGAAGCTGGCGCTACCCCTCGTCGCCGCGATCGACAGGGCCATCGCGCTCTGCACCCAGACGCTGAGCTTCGCGACCGGCCTCCTGCCCGCGCCGCGACGCACGTCGTTCGCGCTGGCGCCGCTGGTCGACGAGGTGGGGGCGGCGCTTCCGCTCGGCGACGGCGACGGGGTCGTCTGGTGCAACGAGGTGCCGCCGGGGCTCGCGGTCAGCGCCGACCGCGATCAGCTCTACCGGGTCATCATTAACCTGACACAGAACGCCGTCGAGGCGCTGGCGCGCTGCGGCGGGGGCGGGAGCGTGCGAATCGGCGCCTGGCCGGAGGGAACCGACACGATCGTCGAGATCGCCGACACGGGCCCCGGCCTTCCCGCCGAGGTGCGCGACCATTTGTTCGAGGTCTTCGCCAGCGGCGGCCGCGGCGACGGCACCGGCCTCGGCCTCGCCATCGCGCGCGATCTCATGCGCAACCACGACGGCGATATCGGCCTCGAAAGCTCGGGGCCCGCCGGCACGGTCTTCCGCCTCCGCCTGCCGGCCCCGCCCAACCGCGGCACCGCCTCAGCCTAGAGCAGTATCCGATCATACGAGATCACCACGGCTCGAACGGCACCCACCTCCCCCTGTCCCC
>WTGU01000007.1 GCA_011523425.1 Alphaproteobacteria bacterium | reverse complement strand
GTGGGGGACAGGGGGAGGTGGGAGTCAAAGCCGTGGTGACCTCGTATGGTCGGATAATGCTCTAGCCGCCGAGCAGCAGCTCCTTGGCCTGGTTGATCTTGGCCGCGAGATAGTTGGAGCCGCCGTGGTCGGGGTGCAGCTTGCGCATGAGGGTGCGGTGCGCCTCCTTGATCTCGTCCTCGCCGGCGCCGGGGCTCAGGCCGAGGATCTCGTAGGCCTCCTCGCGGGTCATCGGCGTGCGGCCGGCGCTCTTGCTCCGGCTGCTCCTGCGTCCCCAGCCCTGGCCCGTGGCGCCGCCCGCGTCGGCGCCTTGGGTGCGCTCGCTCTCCGCCCCCGCCTCGGCGCGCTCGCGCCAGTCGGGGCCGAGGGTGCGGTCGAGATAGGCCTCGAGCAGGCGCCGGCCCTCGTCGTCCCTCAGGCTGCACTCGCCGAGCAGGTCGAGGAGCTGGGGCTCCGAGAGCTCGTCGAGGCGGCGGCCGGCGTAGCGCCCCTGCAGCACCGAGCCCTCCATCTCGCCGCTGTCGTGGTCGAGGGTCATGCGCAGGTAGGGAGTCTCGATATCCGAGCGCTGGCCCGCCGTGGGGTTGGGATTGAACCGGCCCCGTGCCATGCGGCTCATCAGCCAGGGCAGGCCGGTGATCGCGAGCGGCAGGAAGGCGAGCTGCGCCTTTCCGGTCACGCTGAGAAAGATCGTGGCCGCGGCGCCGGCGGCGATGAAGCCCCACTTGAACCACTTGGCGAGGCTCGACGGATTGGCCGTGGCGAACCAGCGGGTGAGCAGCACCACCAGGACCAGGAGCGCGAGCCCGAGAAGGACGTAGGCGACCATCGGCGGGCGCGGCCTATGCCGCCGGGCGAAGGCCGCAGGGGCCGGGAGAGCTCATTTGATCTGATGGGCGATCTGCAGCACCGCCTCGCCGCGCTGGCGGCCGTAATGCTGGAGCGCCTTGCGCCCGCCGGCGGCATAGACCGCGACCGCGCCGAGCAGCTCCTTGAGCTGGCGCGCGCTGGATGCGTCGAAGCGCAGGTAGGCGCCGTTGGTGAGCCGCGCGATCTGGCGAAAGGCCAATGCCGCCGCCGGGTCCGGCCCCTCGTGGAACATGAAGGCAGGCACGCCGCGCAGGCCCAGCTCGCCGGCGATGGCGCAGAGCTCGTCCACGTCCTCCTCCATGCAGTCGCCGACGAAGACGAGCGCATGGACCCGCCGGGCCTGGGTCTCGTCGAGGGCGTGGCTCAGCACCTTGCGGATCTGGGTATGCCCGCCGAGGCAGTGGACGGCGGTCATGGCGCGCACCAGCGACCGCGAATCCCGCACCCACTTGCTCGCCCGGCACTCGCCGAAGCCGCGGTAGTAGACGAGCTGCACCTCGAGCCCGCCGAGCGTGGCGGTGGCATCGAACATCTCGCCCTGGATCTGGCAGGCGCGGTCCCAGGTCGGCTCCCGGCTTGCCGTCGCATCCATGGCGAAGATGAGACGCCCGGTCTCGCCGTGCTTCACCGGCGCCGGCGTCGCCGCGACCCGGCGCAGGAAGGCATCCACGTCGGCGCCGCCGCTCTCGCCCTTCGTCGGCAGCTTGCGCTCGCGGCTCATGGGCCTCTCCTCGAGGGCTGGCCGCCCTGGTCCCGCTCGTGCCCCATCGCAGGCCCGCTCCACCCTATATGGGGACGACCGGCAGCCGCGCCAGACGCTCGGTCAGCAAGGCGAAGAAGCCGTCGGCGTCGACCCGCTGGAGGACGCGCGCGTTGGCGGCAGCACCGCTGCGGCCGTGAACGTCGCAGACCGTGCGCCCGAAACAGTGGCCCTCGCCGAGCTCCACGTCGACCCGCATGTCGCGGCCCTCGAAGAGCGCGGGCGCCAGCAGGTAGGCGATGACGCAGGGATCGTGCATGGGCGCGCCGTGATGGTAGGCCTCGACGTTCTTCGCGCCGTAGAGGTCGAGCATCCCGCAGACCGCCACCGCCGGCGCCGTCCCCAGCGCGCGGATCGCCTCGAGCCGCGGCGGCGTCGCGATCGCCTGATGGGTGACGTCGAGCCCGATCATGGTGAGCGGCACGCCCGCCTCGAACACCACATGCGCGGCGTGGGGGTCGGCGTGGACGTTGAACTCGGCCGCCGGCGTGACGTTGCCGAGGCCGATCGCGCCGCCCATGGTCACGATCTCGCGCACGTTGTCGAGGATCGCCGGGTTCTTGACGATGGCGAGCGCGACGTTGGTGAGTGGCCCGAGCGTGGCCAGCGTGATGGGCTCCTTCGCCGCCGTCAGCGCCTCGACCAGATAGTCCACCGCGTGGGCCGCCTCTGCGGGGCGGCTCGGCTCCGGCAGGTCGGCGCCGTCGATGCCCGTGGGCCCGTGGATATATTCGGCGGTCTCCGGCTCGCGCACCAGCGGCCTGGGGCAGCCGGCATAGACCGGCACCTCGGGCCGGCCGGCGAGATCCCGGATCCGGCGCGCGTTGCTCTCGGTCCGCGCCAGCGGCACGTTGCCGGCGACGGCGGTGATGCCCAGCAGATCGAATTCCTGCGCCGACGCGAAGGCGAGCAGAAGGGCGACGGCGTCGTCCTGGCCGGGGTCGCAGTCGATGATCAGCGGTCGCGCGCTCATGGCAGCCCCGAATCATACCCAGCGGCGGGGGTCACGTCACCGCCCGCACACGATGCGCGCGCGGGGGCGCGCGATGCGAGCGCCCGGCGCCTGCGGGATACGAGCCGGGCCGTAAGGCCCGGACGGCGCGACTGCGCCGCGCGCCATTGGCGCGTAGCCAAGCGAGCGGAGCGAGCGCCCGGCGCCTGAGGGATACGAATGGAGTCCCCTAGCCCCTGCCGCGGTAGATGTCGATGACCGTGTCCAGCATGGACAGCGCCTCCGAACGCGGACGCTGGAAGCTGTTGCGGCCGATGATCGAGCCGCTGCCGCCGCCGGCATGGATGGCGCGGACCTCGCCGAAGAGCCCCTCCAGCCCCTTCGCCGCGCCGCCGGAGAAGACCACCAGCCTGCGGCCGTCGAAGGCCGCCTGCATGACGTGGGCGATCCGCTTCTCCAGCGTCTCCGCCTCCACCCCCCGGGCGCGGTACACCTTCGCCGCCGCCTCCTGCTCCAGATGGTCGGTCGGCGGCTTGACCTTGATGATGTGAGCGCCCGCGAGCGCGGCCATGTGGGCGGCGTAGGCCACCACGTCGAGCGCGGTCTCGCCCTCCCTGGAGAGGGAGCCGCCGCGCGGATAGGACCAGACGACGACCGCGAGCCCGTGCGCCTTCGCGTCCGCCGCCAGTTCGCGGATCTCCTCGATCATCTCGTACTGCCGGTCCGAGGCGGGATAGACGGTGAAGCCGATGGCGGCGCAGCCCAGCCGCAGCGCGTCGCGGACCGAGCCCGTCACCGCCTGATCCTTGGCCGAGCCCAACGAATTGGCGTTGTTGACCTTGAGGATGGTCGGGATCGCACCGGCGAAGCTGTCGGCGCCCGATTCGATCATGCCGAGCGGGCTCGCGAAGGCGTTCAGGCCGGCGTCGATCGCGAGCCGCCAGTGATAGTGCGGGTCGTAGGCTGCGGGATTGGGCGCGAAGCTGCGCGCCGGCCCGTGCTCGAAGCCCTGATCCACCGGCAGGACGACCATCCTCCCGGTGCCGCCCAGGCGGCCGTGCATCAGGATGCGGGCGAGATTGCCCTTCGTGCCGGGATTGTCGCTCTCGTACCAGGAGAGAATCTCTCTGACGCGCCGGGTGATTCGCATGGCCTCATCCTGACCGACGCCACGGTCGTTTTCCAGTCCCTAGGAGCGTTTCGCGAGATAGGCGGCGCTGTCCCGCTCGGGCGCGGCGGAACGGGCGAGATCGAGCGCACCCCGACCCGGCCGCGCGGTCACCAGCCTCCTCCCCTCCCCCTCGGCGATAGCCTGAAGGGTCTCGCGCATGGCGCCCCGGCCGGTGAACGCGACGGCGGCGAAGCCTCGGCTCAGGGCCTCATGGGCGAGGACGGCATTCGCGGCGCAGTCGACCACCTCGTCGTGGCAGGCATCCGGCACCGCCTCCCGCGCCTTGGCGAACACCGCGGCGAGAAAGCCGAGGCCCGCGTAGGCCGCCGCTCCCGGCGCGGACCAGAGGGTCACCGGCACCCCTGCTGCGGCCGCCGCCCTGAGCGCGGCCGTCGCCTGGGCGAGATCGTGCACGACGATCGCCGGCCTGCGCCCGCTCATCGTCCGCCGGACGGGGTGCCGCCCGCCTCCAGCGCCGCGACCCCCGGCAGGGTCTTGCCTTCGAGCCATTCGAGAAAGGCGCCACCGGCGGTGGAGACGTAGCTGAAGGCATCCAGCACGCCGGCGCCCTGCAGCGCGGCTACGGTATCGCCGCCGCCGGCGACGGAGAGCAGCGTGCCGGCCCCGGTCAGTCGCGCCGCGGCATGCGCGCACCTCGCCGTCGCGCGGTCGAAGGGCGCGATCTCGAAGGCGCCGAGCGGCCCGTTCCAGACCAGCGTGCGGGAGGCGGCGAGCGCCGCCTCGATCCGCTCGCAGGTGCGAGGCCCCAGATCGAGGATCATGCCGTCCGCCGGAACCTCGGCCGCTCGTGTCACGGCACTCGCGGCCCCTTCCCGGAACTCCCGCGTCACCACCACGTCCTCCGGCAGCACGATCCCGCACCCGGCCGAGTCCGCCGCCGCCACGATGCGGCGCGCGTCCGCCGCGAGCTCCGGCTCCGAGAGAGAGGCGCCGATGGCGACCCCCTGCGCCTGGAGGAAGGTGTTGGCCATGGCGCCGCCGATCACGAGGCGGTCGACCCGCGCGACGAGACTGGCGAGGATCGCAAGCTTGGTGGAGACCTTGGCGCCGCCGACGACGGCGATCACCGGCCGCGCCGGCGCGTGCAGCGCCTTGCCGAGCGCCTCCAGCTCCGCCTGCATGAGTCGCCCTGCCGCGCTCGGCAGCCGCGCCGCCAGCGCGGTCGTCGACGCATGGGCCCGGTGCGCCGCCGAGAACGCGTCGTTGACGTAGAGGTCGGCGAGGCGGGCCAGGGCATCGGCGAAGGCCGGCTCGTTCGCCTCCTCGCCCGCGTGGAAGCGCAGGTTCTCCAGCAGCGCGACATCGCCGGGCGCGAGCGCCGCCGCCGCGGCCTCCGCCGCCTCGCCGATGCAGTCGGGGACGAAGCGGACCGGCCGGCCGCCGAGCGCCGCGGAGAGCGGCGCCGCGAGGGGGGCGAGCGACATGGCCGCGATCGGCTTGCCCTTCGGCCGGCCGAAGTGGGAGGCGACGATGACCCGCGCGCCCTTGAGCGCGAGCTCCCCCAGTGTCGGCGCGACGCGGTCGATCCGCGTGGCGTCGCCCACCGCGCCGCCCTGCATCGGCACGTTGAGGTCGACGCGCACGAGGACGCGCAGGCCCTCGACCTCGATGTCGTCGAGCGTGCGGAAGGCGGTCATGCCGCCGTAAGCGTGGTGGGGGCCGAGTCCGGCTCCGTCACAGCGAGCCCAGATGGACCGCGACGTCGCCCATCCGGTTGGAGAAGCCCCACTCGTTGTCGTACCAGGAGAGCACGCGGCAGAGCGTGCCCTCCACCACGGCGGTCTGGCCGGCATCGACGATCGAGCTTTCCGGCCGATGGTTGAAGTCCACCGAGACGAGCGGCTCCTCGCTGTAGGCCAGCACGCCGCCCATGGCGCCTTCGGCCGCAGCGGCGATCGCCCCGTTGATCTCGTCCACCGAGGTGGCGCGCGAGGCGACGAAGTTGAGATCGACCATGGAGACGTTGGCCGTCGGCACCCTGACCGCGGTGCCGTCGAGCTTGCCGGCGAGCGCTGGCAGCACCAGGCCCACGGCCCGCGCGGCGCCGGTCGAGGTCGGGATCATCGAACCCGCCGCGCCGCGCGCCCGGCGCAGGTCCTTGTGCAACGTGTCGAGGACCGGCTGATCCAGGGTATAGGCGTGAACCGTGGTCATGAAGCCGCTCTCGATCCCGATCGCGTCGTGCAGCACCGAGGCGACCGGGGCGAGGCAGTTGGTGGTGCAGGAGGCGTTGGAGACGATCCGGTGCTCGGGCGTGAGCGCGGTGTGGTTGACGCCGTAGACCACGGTGAGGTCGGAGTCCGTTCCCGGCGCCGAGATCAGCACCGCCCGCGCGCCGGCCTCCAGGTGCGCGGCGGCCTTCTCCCGCGCGGTGAAGAGCCCGGTGCACTCCAGCGCCACGTCGACGCCGAGGTCGGCCCAGGGCAGCCGGGCCGGATCGCGCTCGCTGAGCACGCGGATGGGCCCGGCGCCGATGTCGATCGTCCCGTCGGCCACCGCGATCGTGCCGGGGAAGCGCCCGTGCACGGAATCGTAGCGGAGCAGGTGGGCGTTGGTCTCCACCGGAGCCAGATCGTTGAGGGCGACGACGGTGAGATCGGTACGGCCGGATTCGTGAATGGCGCGCAGGACGTTGCGGCCGATCCGCCCGAACCCGTTGATGGCGACGCGAACCGTCATGCTCCCTCCACTGACTGAGACGTTCTAGAGCACTTTTCGTTCAGACACGATCGCAGCGAGTTGCTGCGGGTGCCCAAT
>WTGU01000049.1 GCA_011523425.1 Alphaproteobacteria bacterium | reverse complement strand
GTAGCGCAGGGACTGCAGGTTGCTGGCGCCGAGGTCGCGCGCCGCCTCCTCCACGCGCGGATCGAAGCGGCTCAACACGGCGAACATGATGAGCAGCCCGAAGGGCAGCGTCCAGGTGAGGTGCGCGCCGAGCGCAGACGAGTACCAATGCGCGTTCCAGCCGAGGAGCTGGAGCAGCAGCGTGATGCCGACGCCGAGCACGAGGCCCGGCACCACGAGGCTCCCGATCGCCGTGTAGAAGATCACCGAGTTGCCGAAGAACCGGCTGCGGAACGCGAGCCCCGCCGCCACCGAAAAGAGCACGGTGATCGCGAGGATGATGAGTGAGAGCGGCAGCGAGCGCGCGAACGCGCCACCCACGTCGCCGGTGCGCGCCTGGCCGAACAGGGCCTCGAACCAGTGCAGCGAGAGCCCCTGCATGGGGAACACCAGCGAGGCGTTCGGCCCCTGGAACGACAGGATGTAGATGCAGAACATCGGGCCATAGAGGAACAGGACGAACAACCCGAAGAACGCCGCCAGCGGATAGAAGGTCCAGGGCCTGGGCTTGTGGGACTTCGCCGATCGCGCCATGCCCCCTCCTACCTGGCGCCCGCGAGTTCCCTGCGGATGTTGACCACCCGCAGCACGCCCATCACCATCATCACGACCACGATCAGCAGCACCACGGCACTCGCCGCTCCGGACGGGTAGAGCAGCACGTTGATGTCCTCGAAGATGGACGAGACGACGGAAGCGCTGCGCCCGCCGCTCATCACCTTGATGACGAAGAAGTCGCCCATCACCAGCACGATGACGAAGATGGAGCCGAGCGCGATGCCGCTGCGGGAAAGCGGCACGATGACTTCCCACATGATGCGGAACGAGCTTGCGCCCGCGTCCCGCGCCGCCTCGATCAGCGCCTTGTCGATTCGCGCCATCGAGTTGAAGATCGGGACGATCATGAACAGCGTGAAGAGGTGGACGTAGCTCAGCACCACCGAGAAGTCGGAAAAGAGCAGCCACTCCACCGGGTCGTCGACGATGCCGAGGCCCATCAGCGCCTGGTTGACCAGCCCCTGCTTCCCCAACAGCGGTATCCACGAGATCATGCGGATGATGTTCGAGGTCCAGAACGGCACCGTGCAAAGCAGGAAGAGCCCGATCGCGATCAGCAGCGAGCGGACGTGGAACACCAGGAAGTAGGCGATGGTGAAGCCGATCAGCAGCGTGACGGCCCAGACGATCGCCGCGAATTTCAGCGTGCTGAGATAGAGCCAGAGCGTGTTCATGGTGGTGAACAGATCGACGTAGCTCTCCGGCGTGAGCGCGGGCCGCATGCCGAAGATCATGTCGTTCTCGAAGAAGCTGACCGCCAGCAGCACGCCGAGCGGCACGATGAAGAAGACCGCCAGCGCGAGGCCGAGCGGCACCGCCCTCACCCCCGGCCGCCTCGTGGCGCCGGTGCCCCTACCCAGCGAGACTCTGAATCGCATCAGGCGAAAGAGCGGGGCGGGGCCGGCATGCCGACCCCGCCCGTGCGAATGACTCTGCTCAGGCCGTCTGCAGCTCCGTCCACTTCTTGAGCAGGAACTGGTGGTTGTCCATCAGCGTGTTCCAGCAGGCCATGTTGCCGAAGCGCTGCGAGAACGACCCGCCGTCGCGGACGTGCCCCGGCTTCTCCATCAGGGTGCCGTAGGGATCGTGGATCGGGCCCTCCGCCGGCTTGCCCTCGTACCAGTAATCCCACTCGTAGGGCTCCATGAAGGCCTTGGCCGTCTCGGCGACGCCGAGATAGTAGCCCTGCTTGGCGATGAAGGCGCCCATCCAACCGCTGTAGTACCAGTTGAGATAGTCGTAGGCAGCGCCCAGCCTCTTGCCCTCGAGGTGGCTCATCAGGCTGAGCCCGTTGCCCCAGCCACGATAGCCTTCCGCCAGCGGCTGATAGATGCAGGGCACGCCCTGGGCACGCACGGCGGTCACCGCGGGCGACCACATCGACTGGATCACCACCTCGCCCGAGGTCATGAGCTGCACCGACTGGTCGAAGGTGCCCCAGAGCGCCCGCCAATGACCCTTCTTCTTGAGATCGATGAGCCGGTCGACGGTCATCGTGATCTCTTCCTCGGTCATGTTGCCCTTGTCGGCGTACGTGTATTCGCCGGTGGATTCGATGGCGAGCGCCGCGTCCATAATCATGATCGGCGGAATGTCCATGCCCGCCGCGCGGCCGCTGAACTCCTCGTTGAAGAGCTCGTGCCAGTTGTTGATGGGGCGGCCGATAGCGTCCGGCTGGATGCCGAGCGTATCGGCGTTGAACACGCCGGGGATCATGGTGGCGTGGTCGGTGTTGCCGTCGGCGATTTCCCGTGCGTCGGCATCTGTGAAGTACATGACCTCGTGGGGCGAGACCCCCTGACGCGAGATCTGCTTGCCGTCGAGTTGGCCGTCCCGATAGATCGTCGTCGCCTTGTCCCAGTGCGTGATCTTGGCCGGCTCGACCGCCTGGTAGATGCCGCGCGGGACGGTGATGACCCGCATCCAGAGCTCGATGTCGGCGACGTCGATGGAATCGGACTGCGTGGTCAGCCGGTTGAGCATGCCGGCGTGATCGGTGACGGACATCTCCACCGAGAACGGCAGGTCGACCGTCGCCTGCTCGGCGATCTGGATGATCGTCGAGTAGGACATGCCGGAATGGTTGATCACGATGTCCTTGGTGTCCTGGGCCCAGACGGTGGGAAAGCCGCCGAGAGCCTTGGTGCCGGCCGCGACGCCGGCCACCGCCGCGGCGCCCTTCAAGAGCGTCCGCCGGCTCGGTCCCTGTCTCCGATGCTCAGTGGTCTTTGCCATGTTCGCCTCCTCCGTCGTCGGGGAGTCGGCCCGGGCGCGCTGCCCGTGCGCCGACCGCCCTCTGGTGCCTAGCGTAGCCCGGATATCTCACCAGTGTCATGGTCTGCGAGGCGCATGGCAATGGCCGAAAGGGGCCGCTATAAGGATTCGCAGCAGGGCCGCGCGAGCGGCGGGACGCGCGGCGGGTCTCTTCATGCCTCGGATCGTCTGAACATCACCATGATCGGCAGAGCGTGACGAACGCGCCCCTTCGCCGGGCGAGCCACCGCCGCGGGCGCATCCGGGGCCTTGCGGCGCACGCCTTCCGCCTGATGGCGCCGGCGATCATCGCCGGTGCGCTCCTCTCTTACACCGCGCCCGCCGGGGCCGATGACGAGGTCCTGACGATCGGCGTGCTCGCGACCCTGGAAGGAGCGTTCGCGCCGCTCGGGCAGGATGCGATCCGCGGCCACGAGCTGGCCATGGCGGAGCACGAGGCGCGCGTGGGCGGACGGCCGCTGGAGGCACTCGTCGAATCCACCGACGGCACGCCCGATTCCGTGACCGCCAAGGCGCGGGCGCTGATCGAGCGCGGCGCCAGCGTCATCATCGGCCCGCTTGCCGGAATCGAGGGCACCGCGATCCGCGACTTCGCCAAGAGCGCGCCGCAGGTGACCTTCGTCAACGGTGCGTCGGCCTCGCCGGACGCCACGCTCCGCACGCCTGCGGAGAACTTCTTCCGCTTCAACCCCGACAGCATGCAGTGGATCGGAGGCCTCGGGCGCCATGCCTACGAGCGGAAGGGCATCCGCACCATCGTCGCGGTCGCCGAGGACTATTCGCTCTCCTACACGCAGCTCATGGGGTTCATGCTGGAGTACTGCACCCTCGGCGGGCAGGTGCTGGACAAGCACTGGGTCACGTCCGGCGCGGGCGATACCGCCAGGCTCGCCGAGACCGTCGCCCGCACCGAGGCGGATGCGCTGTTCCTCGGGCTCTCTCCTCGCGTCGCGGAGAGCTTCCTCGGCGCCTACGCCGAGGCCGGAGGAGAGACCGCCATCGTCGCGGGCTCCACCACGCTGAACAGCCGCCTGCTCGCGGCGGATCCTGCGGTCCGCTCCCTGCTGCGCGGGGCGGTGTCGGCATTGCCCGTCTCCGAAGAGGACGACAACGACGCCCTGGCTGCATTCGCGGAGCGCTATCACGAGCGCTTCCCCGACGCGGACCGGACGCCGAGCCTCTTTGCGCTCGCCTACTACGTCAACACCAGGGCGCTGCTTCTCGCCCTCGACGAGGCCGGCGGCGTTCTCGACGACGGACACGAGCGCCTGCGCGCGGCCCTCGCCGGGCTCCGTCTGGACACGCCGTTCGGCGGCCCGGTTTCGCTGGACGAGAACCGTCAGGCGGTGGCCAACGCCTTCATCGTCGAAGTGGTCGAGGAGGCCGGCGGCTCGCTCGCACAGCGCACGGTCCACGTGGAGCCGGAGGTCGGCCAGACCCTCGGACTCCCGCGCGACGCCTTCCTGTCGCTGGGCCCGCCGAGCCGCATCAGCCCGACCTGCTCCGAAGGCGTCGCCTACGACGCCCGCCCGGATGCGCCCGAGACCGACGTCGCCGACGACATGCCCGACGACGCGCCCGTCGACGAGCCGGCGCCCGAGCCGGAAGAGGACCCGACGGAGGAAGCGCCCGAGGTCGCCGTCGAGGCGCCCGTCGGCCACCCGCTGCTACGGAAGGAGAAGGACGCGGCAATGACCACACCAGCCCCCCACATCGTCCCCTGCCTCAGTTACCGCGACGCGCCCGCCGCGATCGCCTGGCTCAAGGAGGCCTTCGGCTTCACCGAGGTCATGGTCGTCCCCGGACCGGACGATACGATCGCCCACGCCCAGCTCTCCTTCGGCAGCGGCATGATCATGGTAGTTTCCGAGCGCGACGAACCGCTCGCGCTGAGCAGCCCGTGCGCGGTCGGCGGCGTGACCCAGGCGATCTACGTCGTCGTCGAAGACGCCGACGCCCGCTACGCGCAGGCCGTCCTGGCCGGCGCCGAGATCGTGCGCGAGCTGGAGGACACCCCCTACGGCTCGCGCGACTTCTCGGCTAAGGATCCCGAGGGCCACCTCTGGCACTTCGGCACCTACCGGCCCGACCTGGCGGAATAGGGCGAAAGGCGCGCGCGCCCGCCCCTCCCCGAGGCTCAGTCGTAGGGCTCGCCCGCCCTGTTGGTGAAGCGGATCGTACCGTCCGTCTTCTCGTAGACCAGGTCGATGTCGGGATAGAGGCAGCGCTCGTCTGCGGCGCGGGTTCCGACTTCGAGCACCAGGGCGTCCTCGGCCGAACGGTTGACCAGGTGGTGGCCATCGGCGTGGCCGGCCTTGAACGCCGCCGCCTCGCCTGCGCGGAGCGTGGTCTCGCCGCCGTCCTCGATCAGCACCAGCTCGCCCGAGACGACGAAGACCAGCTCGTCCTCGGCCGCGTGCCAGTGCCGCTGCGCGCTTGCGGCGCCCGGCGGCAGGCGGGTCAGGTTGACGCCGAACTGCGTCAGCCCGCCCGCATCGCCCAGCGCCTGGCGGACGCGCCCTTCGGCCTGCCCCTTGAACGGCGCCGGATAGATCGATCCGGTCTTCGCCGGCACCCGGTCGAGGTCGATCTTGGGCATGGATTCCCTTCCCCGTCAGGCGGAACAGCGCCCGGCCTGCTTCGGCGGGCACGGCACCGTGCCGTAGGAGCAGAAGACACAGCAGTCGCCGGGCAGCGGCCTGAGTCTGGCACCGCAGCCGGCGCATTCGTGGAAGAAGAGGCACATGTCGTCCGGCATTTCCTCCCGCGAGCGATGCCGGCAGGCGGGGCAGGTGAGGACGGAGATGCGTTCGATCGACGTTGCCGCCGTCACCGTCCCGACCGCCATGCCGCCCGCACTCAGGCGGCGGAGGTGAGCGCGCCGGTCATCGCGTAGCGCAGCAGCTCGACCACCTGCTCCGGCGTCTCGGCGACGGCGAGCGCGGCGCCGTCCACCTCCTTCAGCGCATGGGTGAGCGCGGGCTCGTGCAGCGTGATGATCGGCTTGTCGAGCGCGGCGGCGTAGCCCGCGTCGAAGGCGGCGTTCCACTGCCGGTACTTGTCGCCGAAGCGCACCACCACCACGTCGGCGCGGCGGATCAAGGTGCGGTTGCGGATCGCGTTCACCCGCGCGCCCTTGTGATCCTTCCAGAACGGCCGGTCCTCGTCGCCCAGGATGGCGACGCCGCAATCGTCGCTCGCCGCGTGGTCGGTGATGGGCGAAACGAACTCCACGGCAAGGCCGGCCGCCTGCGCACCGTCGCGGATGCGGTCGCGCCAGTCGGTGTGAATCTCGCCCGAGAGATAGACCGTCCAGCCCTCGTCCGCCATCGGCTCCTCCCCCGCTTCCGCTCCTGACTGCCCTAGTACTGCACGCCGTTGGTCAGCGCGCCGTCCACCTTGATGTTGGTGCCGGTGATGAAGCTCGCGCGCGGGCTGGCGAGGAACACCGTGGCGTTGGCGACCTCCTCGGCCGTCGCCATGCGCCCGGTCTTGTTGAGGCTCAGCGCATACTTGAAGAAGTCCGGATTGTCGTTCTCGATGCTCTGCCAGATGCCGCCGTCGAAGTAGGTGTTGCCGGGCGAGACCGAGTTGGCGCGGATGCCCTTATCCGCGAGCTGGCGGCTGAGGCCGGCGGCGTAGTGGATCAGCGCCGCCTTGAAGACGCCGTA
>WTGU01000063.1 GCA_011523425.1 Alphaproteobacteria bacterium | reverse complement strand
TCGCTCACTCCGTCGCGGGCTCGAGCCAGTGCTCGTAGAGCTCGATGTCGATGGTATCGCCGGCCGGGCCGTTGTAGTCGGGCCAGAGCGCGGTCTGGGCGAAGCGCACCCGGTAGAGGGTCTGCCTGGGCCCGTCGCGCCGCCCGAAGGCGAGCTCCTCGGGATTGCCGAAGGCGCCGCAGATGCGCTCCACCGCGCCCTCCGCGCCGCGCGCGTAATAGGGGGTGCGGACATGGCCGAGCGGAAAGGCCCGGCGCACCGCCACCTTCTCGCCCACGGCGAAGCGGGCGCTCATCGGCCGGCGCCCTCCTCCCCGCGCGCCTCGACCTCGGCCATGCGGCGGCCGAGCTCGTCCGAGGAGATGATTCCCTTGGTCAGCAGGGTGTTGGTCATCGAGGCCATCCAGCGCTCGTAGTAGCTCATGGACTCGTAGGCCTCGGCGCCGAGCTGCTCGATGCCGCGGCGAAGCTCGTCCACGCCGACGATCCCGCGCCCCTGGCCGCCGAGCAGAACCATCAGCGCATCGACCCGCTTCTCCCAGAGCGCATGCGCGTGCTCCGCCCGCTCGACGCGGTCTGCGGGCAGCCCGCCGATATCGTGGCAGCCGCGCCCCGGATCGTCGCTCATGCCGGCCCCTCCCCGCGTCCAACTCGCGGGCCACGATAGAATCAGCCCCGCCGGGGGACAAGGCGGCACGGCAGGCCGCGGCTCTCAGTCGTCCGGCACGCCGAGGCGGAGCGCGCCGACCCGGATCAGCAGGTAGATGACGAACAGGAGGGCGAAGACCAGCGCGTTGACGATCGTCGCCAGCGCGTAGAGCTCGGGCTCGATCCCGTGGCGCAGGGTTCCCCAGGCGATGGTCGGCAGGGTGGGTATCGCCGCCACGTTGTAGAAGGTGATCTCGAAGTTGTTGAAGCCCAGGATGAAGCTGATGATGAAGGCGCCGAGCACGGCCGGCCAGATGTTGGGGAAGGTGACCTCCCGAAAGGTGCGGAACGGCCTCGCGCCGAACACCTGGGCGACCTCGTCGAAGCGCCAGTCGTAGCGCACGAGCTGCGCCAGGATCACGAGAAAGGCGAAGGAGACGCTGTAGGTCGTGTTGGCCACGATCGCCGATTCGATGTTGCCGGGGATGCCGAGCACGTTGCGGTTGAACATCAGCGTCGAGATCCCGATCAGGATCTGGGCGACGAAGAGCGGCGCGAGGAACAGGACCGCGATCGCCCCCCGCCGGCGCACCGGATAGCGCAGAAGCCCGATCGCTGCCGCCGTGGCGAACAGCGTGGACAGCAGGGCGGTGCCGATGCCGATCAGGACGCTGTTCAGCAGGCCCACGTGGAAATCGCTCATGATCATGAGCCGGCCGTACCACTCGCCCGTGAACACCGGCGGGAACGGCCACACGTTGTTCTCCATCACCGACAGGTAGCCGATGTAGAAGATGGGGAAGTAGAGGAACGCGTAGAGCGCCAGCAGCATCACGGTCTGGCCGCCGATCACGAAGCGCGCGCCGGGGTTCACGGCGGCCATGTCAGGCGCCCGCGCCCGTGTAGCCCGCGCGGCGCAGCCTGACCGTGCGCCACAGCAGGAAGATCACCACCAGCGAGGCGATGCACATCACCACCCCCATCGCCGAGCCCAGCGCCCAGGTGCCGGCCGAGCCGAACTGGTGCTCGAGGCGGTTGACGAACATCGAGCCGTCCGGCCCGCCGAGGAAGCGCGGCGTGACCGATGCGGCGAAGGTGGGAATGAAGACCAGGACGATGCCGATGGCGGTTCCCATCCAGTTGAGCGGCCACGTCACCTCGAGGAACGCCCGCCACGGCTTCGCACCGCACACCTTCGCCACCTCGAGCAGCTCGAAGTTGAAGTTGAAGAGCGAGAGGTAGATGGCGAGCAGCATGAAGGGGATCCACAGGTAGACGAGGCCCACCGCGCTCGCGATGTTGGTGTACATCAGCGCCTCGACCGGCGGCAGCCCCAGCTCCATCAGCGCCATGTTGAGCAGCCCGATGGGACCCAGGATCTGCTGCATCGCGGTGACGCGGAGCAGGATTCCGGTCAGGAAGGGCGCCGCCGTCAGGAGGACAAGAACGATGCGATAGCGGCCGCCGTGCTTGGCGATCAGGTAGGCGCAGGGCCAGGCGTAGACGAGGCAGATGGCGGAGACCACCGCAGCCATGGCGAGCGAGCGCAGCAGGAACTTGAGGTAGATCCACTCACCCAGCACGGAGCCGTAGTTGTCGACGTTCCAGTCGGCGATCAGCTCGTAGCTCTCGGTCCGCCAAAAGCTGAAGACCACGATCGAGAGCAGCGGCAGCAGCAGGAACAGGACGATGAAGAGCGCGCCCGGCCCCACCAGCGCGGCAAAACGCACGCGGGGATCGAGATGGAGCGCGCGCCGCGCCTTCACGGCACGCCCTTGGCCGCAGGCAGCCCTCCGCCGACGCCGCGATGGGCGGGCGCCGCGCGCAGGCTCACGGCTCGCCGTCCTCGACCGCGAACACGTCGGCCGCCTCGACGGGCCAGCCGAGAGTCACGCGGGCGTTGCGCTCGACGCCGGCGACGCTGGTGGGCCCGCTCACGACCAGCTCCACGTCGTTGTCGGCACGCACGATATAGTCCGCGAACTGGCCCTTGAAGATGATGTCGCGCACGGTGCCTTCGAGCCGGTTCTCGTGCTGCGCGGCGTCCGCCGCGGGGCCGAGCGCGATGCGTTCGCTCTTAAGGAACATCTCCACCGCATCCCCGGGCCGGGCGCTTCCCGCGGCGCGCCCCACGAGCCTGATGCCGCCCCAGTCGATGAGCAGGCGCTCGCCGTCGTCCTGCATCGCCCGCCCGCTGAGCCTGTTGGGCGCGCCGACGAAGGAGGCGACGAAGCGCGTGGCGGGCGCGTTGTAGACCTCGAGCTTCGGCCCCACCTGCTCCAGCCCGCCGCGGTGCATCACCGCCATGCGGTCGCTCATGGTCAGCGCTTCTTCCTGATTGTGCGTCACGTAGACGAAGGGGATTCCGAGCTCCTCCTGGTAGCGGCGCACCTCGATCTCCATCTCCTTGCGCAGCTCGCGGTCGAGATTGGCCAGCGGCTCGTCCAGCAGCAGGAGCTCGGGCCGCGCGATCAGCCCCCGGGCGAGCGCGACGCGCTGCTTCTGGCCGCCGGAGAGCTGATGGGGGAAGCGGTCTCCCAGCCCTTCCATGCGGACGAAGCCGAGGATCCAGTCGAGCTGCTCCTCCCGCTCGACCGCGCTCCGGCCCTGCATCTTGAGGGGAAAGGTGATGTTCTCCGCCACCGTGCGGTGGGGAAACAGAAGAAAGTCCTGAAACACCATGCCGATGCGGCGCAGGTAGGGCGGCAGCGCGGTGACGTCGGTGCCGCCGATCTCCACCCGGCCGCGATCGGGCGCCTCCAGCCCGGAGACGATCCGCAGCAGCGTGGTCTTGCCCGACCCGCTGGGCCCGAGCAGCGCGAAGAACTCGCGGCTGCCGATTTCGAGGCTGACGCCGTCGACCGCCCGGACCGCGCCGAAGCGCTTCTCGACCGCCTCGATGCGCAGGATCGCCTGGTCGCTCATCGCGCTCCCGCCCCGAGGGCTAGTATCCGGTTTCCGAAGTTGATTCCCACGCGGTCGGGCTCGAGAGCGATCCCTCCAACTGCGGTTTTCTTACACATCGTCATGCCCGGACTTGTTCCGGGCATCCACGTTTCTTGCCCCTGCTGCACGAAAACTCGTGGATGGCCGGGACAAGCCCGGCCATGACGCGTTGGGGGTGACACACAAGGATAGAAATTTCCGGAACGGGTCACTAGGCCCTCGCCCACCGCCTCACGCCTCCGGCTGCGGCGCGCGGACGCCCGGCCGCATGCGCCGTTTCCGCGCTCTCGCATCGAGCGTCGCCGAGGAACGCCGGCACCCGGAGGGGGACCGGGCCGCGAGGCCCGGTCCCCCGGCGTGCTGCCAAGGCGACTGAGCGGCTCAGGCCGCTTCCACCGCCGACCAGACGCGCTCCCATTTCTCGGGCGAGGAGGGAGCGTCGAACTGGTAGAGGCCGTGAATCGACTCCGTCTCGTTCAGGAACAGGGTGTCGACGTAGCGATCCGGCAGCATGTCGCGCACGTCGACGGTGGGCGCCCAGCCGATCTCGACCGCCACCGTCTTCATGCTCTCGCGCTCGAGGCGGAAGTCGATCCACTTGTGCGCGATCTCCAGCTTCTCGCTGTCAGTCACGCCCGAGGTGATGGACCACTGGTCCACCCAGCCGAGGCCGCCCTCGGTGGGCTTGAGGACGTGGCGCATGTTGAGGTCCGACTTGCCGTCCAGCTTGTCGAAGTGGATGCGCCGGTAGATGCCGGACCACTCCGGCGAGGCCCACACCACCTGGGCGCGCAGCAGCCGCTCGAGCGTGTCCTCGTCGTTCCAGCGATTGACCAGCAACCCCTTCTGCTTGATCAGCAGGCGCTTGCACTCCTCGAGCTCGTCGTCGCTCAGCACGTAGGGGTTGAAGCTCTTGCCGTCGGGCCGCTCGCCGTCCTGCGTGCCCATGTTGTGCGCGGCGAGGATGCCGGCCAGCGCGATGTTCTCCTCGAAGCGGGCGCTGGTCGAGAGATGGCCGTCGTACTTCTCGTTGAACAGGAGGTTGACCGATTCCTGGTCCTCCGCCGCGACCTTGTCGGTGTTGACGGTGAAGCCGTACCCGCCCCAGCAATTGGGCGCGGCGATCATGTCCTCGCTGTCCTCGGCGCGCAGCAGCGTGAACTTGGGCGGCACGAAGTCGTCGAACACGTTGCTGAGGTCGAGCTTCGAATAATCGACCGCCTGCACCAGCCCCTGCTTGGCGTAGAGGCGCGGCCAGAATCCGTCAGCCATCACCAGGTCGAAGTCCTGGGTGCCGCCGGCCCTGAGCTTGTTCCAGGCCTCGGAGTTACCGTCGAAGAAGCCGGCGCTGACCTTGACGTCATGCCGGTTCTCGAACTCGGCTGTCAGGCTCTTGACGTTGTAGTGCTCCCAGCCGAGCCAGCGCAGCTCGAGCGTCGCCGCCTCGGCGTTGCGCACGAAGGGGCCGATGCTCTTCCAGGTGAACCCGGCGGCGGTCAGCGCCGCGGCGCCCTTGAGGACGCTCCGCCGCGATACGCGGCCCGGATTGCGCGCCTTCGACCGGGATGCCGAATCGGTTCGAGTCTTGTTCTTGCTCATGGATAGTCCTCCCTTGATGCGGCACAGCGGGCAGGATGGTCCGGGCCCGGCGCCGCCGTGACCGTCGCTCCGCTCGGCAGCAGCTCACAGAAGATCGTCGGAGTTCGCGCGGTCAGAGCGGATGATATCACCGCCCATGTGGCTCCGCATCGCCGGCGTGCGCCGCGCGCACCCGAGTCGCTCGCGCCTGAGTCGCTCGCGCCTGCAAGGTCGCGAGCGCGGTATATGAAGGTCGCGAGCGCGGAGAAGAGTCGCCGCGGACGCGGGCCTACCGACCCTTGAAGGCCGCGGGCCGCTTCTCTCGGAAGGCGTCGGTGCCCTCCTTGAGGTCCTCGGTCTCGGCGAGATCGTGGAAGGAGCGCGATTCCAGGCGGAGCGCGTCGTCGAGCGGCAGGTCGAAGGAGCGCATCACCACGTCCTTGGCGAAGCGCTGGGCGAGCGGCGCGCGGCTCGCCACCACCTCGGCGAAGGCCATGGTCTCCGCCACCAGGTCTGCGGCCGGCACGATGCGGTTCACGAGGCCGATGCGGAGCGCGTGCTCGGCGCCGATGCGCTGGCCCGAGAGGATGAGCTCCATGGCGTTGCCGAGGCCGACGATCTGCGGCAGCCGCACGCAGCCGCCGTCGCAGGGGTGGAAGCCCCAGTTCACGTCCTGGTGGGCGAACTCGGCGTTGGGGGAGCAGAAGCGGATGTCGCAGGCCTCGGCGAGCTCGAGCCCGCCGGAGATGGCGTAGCCGTTGACCGCCGCGATGATCGGCTTGTCGATCGAAAGACCCCGCGTGATGCCGCCGAAGCCGGGGCCGTCGGTGAACCGCGTGCGGAACTCGGGCGCGGGCCGGCTGGCGTAGTTCATCGTGTAGGTCTTGAGGTCCGCGCCGGCGCAGAAGGCCCTCGCGCCTGCGCCGGTGATGACCGCGACCCGCGCGCCCTCGTCGGCCGCGAATTCGCGCCAGCGATCGATCAGCCGCTCGTTGGCCGCGAAATCGAGCGAGTTCATCCTGTCGGCACGGTCGATGGTGATCAGGCGCACGTGCCCGTGCGCCTCGTAGAGGATGTCGTTCGCCGCCGTCACCGTGGCCCCTCCCGCCGCTACGTCGCCCGCCCGATCCTAACCCGCATTTCTAGCCAGGGTCATGGCCCCGGCCGGGCGCTCAGCCCCACGCCGGCCCGTGGCCGTCCGCCAGCGGCTCGCTCAGCGCGCCGGCGATGTCCATCAGGCTCGCGATGTTGTGCACCGGCCTGAACTCGTCGATGTGCGGCATGATCGTCCTGACGCCGCCGGCCTCGGGCTTGAACCCCTCGTAGCGGAGCAGCGGGTTGAGCCAGATCAGGCGCCGGCACGACTTGTGCAGCCGCTCCACCTCGGCCTGCAGGATGCCGAGATCGTCGCGGTCGAGCCCGTCGGTGATGAGCAGCACCACCGCGCCCTGGGCCAGCACGCGGCGCGACCAGTACTGGTTGAAGTCCTTGAGGCAGGGGCCGATGCGGGTGCCGCCGGACCAGTCCTGCACCGCGCCGCTGGCGCGGCCGACCGCGACATCCACGTCGCGATGCCTGAGATGGCGCGTGATGTTGGTGAGCCTGGTGCCGAAGAGGAAGCTGTGCACCCGGTCGCGGTCGTTGGTGACGGCGTGGACGAAGTGCAGGAACATGCGCGAGTAGCGGCTCATCGAGCCGGAGACGTCGCAGAGCATGACCAGCGCGGGCTGGCGCTCGGCGCGGGAGCGGCGCTTGAGCGGCATCAGGTCGCCGCTGGAGCGCAGGCTCGCGCGCAGCGTGGCGCGCATGTCGATGCGCCGCCCCAGCGGATCGGGCCGGTAGCGGCGTGTCGGCACCGGCTTGATCGGCAGCCTGAGAGCCGCAATCGCCCGCTTCGCCTCGGCCAGCTCGTCGGCCGACATGTCCTCGAAGTCCATCTCCTGCAGCACTTCCTGGGGCGAGAAGGTCAGCACCGCGTCGAGCTCGATCTCGACGTCCTCCTGGGCCTCCTCGTCCTCTTCGGGCGTACGCGGCGCGATCGCCTCGCTTGCCCGCCGGCTGGCCGGCGGCGCGTCTGGCTTGGGCAGCCTGTCGGTGGCCATGACCGGGCCCTGGACCGCGCTTTCCAGTCGGATCTCTCGCCAGAAGAGCTGAAAGGCCTGGTCGAAGATGTCGTGCTGGTCGCGCCGCTCGACGAGGACGGCGTGAAGCGCCCAGTAGAGATCGCTGCGGCGGGTGGGATCCACCGCCTCGACGGCGCGCACCGATTCGATGGTCTTGCCGGGCCCCGCCGGCAGGCCGGCGCCGCGCAGGGCGCGGACGAAGTGCATCACGTTGTAGGCGAGGGTCCCGCCCTCGGCCGGCTGCGCCGGCACCGCCTGCGCCGTCATGGCCGGACCTCTGGCGGGGCGGGTCCGGGCGCGCGGCCGCTCGCCTCCGCCAGGCCGCGCTGGTAGGCCAGCAGGCGGTCGAGATTGGCGCGGATGGTCTCGGGATCGAGCTCGATCCGGTCGAGCTCCATCACCGCGCTCGACCAGGCGATCACCTCGCCGAGCGCCATCACCTGGGAGAGGTCGGCATGGCGCATGCGCTCGATGAAGGCGGCGATGTTGTCGCTCAGCCGCCGCTCCACGCCCGGCAGGCGGGCGCGCAGGA
This sequence comes from Alphaproteobacteria bacterium, assembly GCA_011523425.1. Classification (GTDB taxonomy): domain Bacteria; phylum Pseudomonadota; class Alphaproteobacteria; order UBA828; family UBA828; genus WTGU01. Next base: position 19,612 of record WTGU01000063.1, on the reverse strand, counting down.
TCGCCTTCTCCTGCGCCGCGTCGGGATAGTCGACCCAGTGGTAGAGGCAGCGCCGCTTCAGCGCGTCGTGCACCTCGCGCGTGCGGTTCGACGTGATGACCACCAGCGGCCGGTCGGCGGCCGTCACGGTGCCGAGTTCCGGCACGCTCACCTGAAACTCAGAGAGCACCTCCAGCAGGTACGCCTCGAACGGCGCATCGGCCCGGTCGATCTCGTCGATCAGCAGCACCGGCGGGCCGAGAGGGTCGGGCTCGAGCGCCGTGAGCAGCGGCCGCTTGACCAGGAAGCGCTCGTCGAAGATGTCCTCGGCCAGCGCCTCGCGCCCGCCCCCGCCCCGCTCGGCGAGGCGGATCGCGAGCATCTGCGCGGCATAGTTCCACTCGTAGACGGCGGCAGCCGCGTCCAAGCCCTCGTGGCATTGCAGCCGCAGCAGCCGGCGGCCGAGGGTCTCGGCAAGGGTCGCGGCGAGCTGGGTCTTGCCGCAGCCGGCCTCGCCCTCGAGCAGCAGGGGGCGGCCGAGCGCGACGCTGAGGAAGAGGGTCTTGACCAGCGCGTCGTCCGCGACGTAGCGCCCCTCCTCGAGGAGCGCCCGCGTCTCGGCTTCGCTGCCCGGCAGCGCCCGCATTCGCTCGGCCATGCGGCGTTTCTTACCCCTATCGGGCGGGGATCGAAAGGCGGCGCGCCTTGCCCCGGCCCTGCTCCATGTCGCCCCTTGCCCGGCCGGGCGATGTCCGCTTGCATGGGGGCTTGCATGACGGCTTCCGTGGACGGTGGATGAGATGGCTATGACGTACGACAAGGGGTTCCCCGTATCGTGGGATCAGCTTCATCGGGACGCCCGCGCGCTGGCCTGGCGGCTGGCCGAGCGCGGCCCATGGCGGAGCATCGTGGCGGTCACCCGCGGCGGCCTGGTGCCGGCCGCCATCGTCGCCCGCGAGCTCGACATCAGGCTGGTGGACACGGTCTGCATCTCCTCCTACGACCATCAGGACCAGCGCTCGGCGAAGGTGCTGAAGGCGGTCTCCGACGACGGCGCCGACGTGCTCATCGTCGACGACCTCGCCGATACCGGCGCCACCGCCAGGATCGTCCGCCAGATGCTGCCCAAGGCCCACTTCGCCTGCGTCTACGCCAAGCCGGCCGGCCGCTCGGAGGCGCACACCTTCGTCACCGAGGTGAGCCAGGACACCTGGATCTTCTTCCCCTGGGACACCGACCTCCGCTTCGTGCCGCCGATCGCGGAGCGCGAGCCGGAGGAGGTGGCGGAAGCCGCGCCGTGAGCCCTCCCCGCCTGCCGCTGCCCGGCGCGGACTCGCTCGACGAGGCCCAGCGACGCGTCTGCCGCGCGATCGAGAGCGGGCCACGCGGCACGGTGCCGGCGCTCTTCATGGCGCTGCTGCACAACGCCGAGCTCGCCGATCGCATCCAGAGCCTGGGCGCCCTGCTGCGCTACCAGACCAGCCTCGCGCCCCGGCTCAGCGAGCTCGCGATCCTGGCCGTCGCCCGCCACTGGTCGTGCCAGTACGAGTGGCACTGGCATGCGGCCGAGGCGGCGAAGGCGGGCCTGCCGGACGCCGTGATCGAGGCGATCAGGCAGCGCCGCCCGCCGCCGCTTGAGGCAGCCGACGAGATCGCGGTCTACGACTTCTCCTGCGAGCTGCAGGCCAATCGCGCGGTCAGCGACGAGACCTACGAGGCGGCGCTGGCGCTGTTCGGGCCGGCCGGCGTGGTCGAGCTCACCGCGCTCAACGGCTATTACGCGATGATCGCGATGACGCTGAACGAGCACCGCGTCCCCCTCCCCGACGGCGCCGCGCCTCAGCTCCCGGACTAGCACAGGCAGGCGGTCGACGTCAGTCGCCACCAGATTTTGGGATTTTCTCTCACCTCGCCACAGCGTATTGTGTGGAGTGACAAATGTGGTAGGTCGTGACGACCTGCACACATGACGCCGCGAGGGCGGGGCGAGGCGATGGCGGTGATGCTGGCGGAGTCGGGACGCTTGGCGAGCGATGCGCTCGACGCCGTCGAGCGGGTCATGATGGACAGCCGCCTCTCCTTCGAGCGCATGGGCGACGAGGACATCACCGGCTCGTTCACGGGCGGCTGGTGCGACTACCTGCTCTGGTTCGCCTACCGCGCCGATCTCGACGTCCTGCACTTCGCCAGCGGATTCGAGATGGACATCCCGCCCGCCCGCCGCCAGGCGGTCGTCCGCCTGGTCAGCCTGATCAACGAGAGCCTGTGGATCGGCCACTTCGACCTGTGGACCGAGGAGGGCCAGCCGACCTGGCGCCACGCGCTCCTGCTGCGCGGCACGCACGGCGTGGAGGAACCCCAGATCGTCGACCTCGTGACCGTCGGCGTCGGCGAGTGCGAGCGCTTCTATCCGGCCTTCCAGCAGGTGATCGGGGCGGGCCTCTCGCCCGAGGACGCGCTCGCGGCGGCGCTGATGGAGCCGCGCGGGAGCGCCTGATGACGGCCCCCATCGTCCTGGTCGGCGGCGGCAGGATGGGCGGCGCGCTGGCGGCCGGGTGGCTGCGCGGGCCGCTGGCGCCGGCGCAGCTCACCATCGTCGAGCCGGACGACAAGGCGGCCGCTCCGCTCGCCGCGCTCGGGGCGTCATGCGTGCCGGCGGCCGCCGCCCTGCCCCGCGCGCTCGGCCCGGCGGCCATCGTCTTCGCCGTCAAGCCCCAGGTGATGGCCGACGTGGTGCCGCTCTACGCCGGCGTCGGCGGTACGGACTGCGTGCATCTCTCGATCGCCGCCGGCTGGCCGAGCGCCCTGGTGGAGCGCGACCTCGGCCCGGTGCCGGTGGTCCGCGCCATGCCCAACACCCCTGCCGCCATCGGCCAGGGCGTGAGCGTGGCGTGCGCCAACCCGTCCACCACGCGCGATCAGCGGGCGCTCTGCGAAGGGCTGCTCCAAGCGGTGGGCGCCGTCGCCTGGGTCGAGGACGAATCGCTGATGGACGCGGTGACCGCGGTCTCCGGCAGCGGCCCGGCCTATCTCTTCCTCCTCGCCGAATGCCTGGCCGACGCCGCCGTCGCCGCCGGCCTGCCGGCGGACCTCGCCCGCACGCTGGCCGACCGCACGGTGAGCGGCGCCGGCGCGCTGCTGGCCCAGTCGGCGGACGACCCGGCGACGCTGCGGCGCAACGTGACCAGCCCCGGCGGCACCACCGAGGCCGCACTCGCCGTCCTGATGGCGGAGGACGGGCTCGGCCCCCTCCTGACCCGCGCGGTGCGTGCCGCCACCGAGCGCTCCCGCGCCCTGGCGCCGTCGTAGACCTGTTCCGCTCGCGTTGACCCCCCGTTCGCAGCCGGCCTACACTTGACCGGCTGGCGGCGGCGACGAGGCCCGGGACCATGGCGAGAAAAGCTGCACCGAAGGCCGGCAAGGGCGCAGAGATGCCCGCGACCATTATCGAGAGCGCGCTGACACTGGCCGCAAGCCGCGGCTGGGCGCGGGTGGGGCTCGGCGATATCGCCGAGGCGGCGGGGGTCTCGCTCGCCGAGATGCGCGCGCACTTCCCCTCCAAGCACGCCATCGTCGCGGCCTATGCCGCGGACATCGACCGCGCGATGCTGGCGGCGCGCGACCCGGAGATGGAGGGGCGCCCGGCGCACGAGCGTCTCTTCGACGTCTTCATGAAGCGCTTCGACCTGCTCAACGCCCACAAGGAGGGCGTGGGCGCGATTCTGCGGAGCTGCCCTGCGGACCCGGAGGCGATCCTGTGCGGGCCGCTGACGCTGCGCCGCTCGATGCGCTGGATGCTGGAGGCGGCGGGGCTGAGCAGCGCCGGCCTCGGCGGCAGGCTCCGCGTCAAGGCGCTCTGCGCCCTCTACCTCTCGATGCTCCCGGTCTGGCTCCGCGACGACAGCGAGGACATGGCGCGCACCATGGCCGTGCTCGACCGGCGGCTGAAGCGCCTCGACGCGCTCACCCGCAGCCTTTGCCGCCTGACCCCGAGGCGCGGCTGGTCCGGCGGCGCACAGGCGGAGGTAGAGGCCGAAGCCTGACCGGCGCCGCGCCCGGCTACCTGGCTAGACCGGCAAGCGAAGCTCGGCGCGCAGGCCCCCGAGGGTAGCGCCGCTCATGCGGATGTCGCCGCCGTGGCCGCGGGCGACGTCACGGGCGATGGAGAGGCCGAGGCCCGCCCCGCCGGTGCGCGGGTTGCGCGCGCCGTCGAGCCGGAAGAACGGCTTGAACACCTCTTCCCGCTGCTCCTCCGGGATGCCGGGCCCGTCGTCCTCCACCGCCACCGAGACCACGTCGTCCCGGCGGGCGGCGCTGATCGCGACCCGCGCGCCGTGATGCACGGCGTTCTCCACCAGGTTGGTCAGGCAGCGCCGCATGGCATTGGGCCGGAGCGCCACCATCAGGGGCCGCTCGACGTCGAGCGTGATCCGGTCCCCCGTGCGGTCGGCATCGCCCGCGACGTCCTCGATGATTTCGGCGAGGTCGGTGCTGACCGGCGCCTCGCCGCCCTGGCCCCGGGCGAAGGCCATGTACTCGTCGATCATGTGCTCCATGAGCAGCAGGTCCTGCTCGGATTCGCCGATCTCGGCGCGCGAGCGGGGGTGCGCTTCCGCGAGCAGCGCAAGCTGGAGCCTGACCCGGGTGAGCGGCGTGCGCAGGTCGTGGGAGACGCCGGCCAGCATCTCGGTGCGCTGGCTGATCTGGCGCTGAATGCGCCCCTGCATCTCGAGGAACGCCGCACCCGCCCGCCTGATCTCGGCCGCGCCCGAGGGCTTGAGGTCGCTCACGGGCCGGCCCTTGCCGAGCGCGTCGGCGGCGGCGGCCAGCCGCCGGATCGGGCGGATCTGGTTGCGCAGGAAGAGCACCGCGATCGCGGAGACGACGATCGCCATGCCCACCATCCACAGGATGACCAGGTGCGTCGTCGTCTCGCGCATGCGCTTGACGGTCGTCGTCAGGGTCAGCACGCCGTCCGGCCGCTGGACCCGGATCGCCATCTGCTTGTCGGGCAGGCGCGAATCGAGATGGTAGGGCACGTCGAGGCGCTGATCGAGCTGGCGGCGCAGCATCTGGTCCGGAATGCTGCCGGTTCCCTCCGGCGCCACGGCGGGCAGGACCGCGCCGTCCTCGAAGACGACGCCGAACTGCATTTCCCGCCGGGCGATCCCGTCGAGTCGGGCGCGGTCGGCGGGCTCGGTGGCGCCGTCCGCCATGCGCATGATGGTGAGCACGTCGCCGCTCACGTCCATCGCCAGTTGGCGGCTCACCGTGTCCCAGTGACGCTCGAAGAAGATGGTGGCCACCGTGGCCTGAACCAGGACCAGCGGGATCAGCATGATCAGGATGGATCGCCAGAAGAGGCCGCGCGGCATGATCCGTCCCAGCAGCCTCATGCCGGCCGCCTCCCCGGCGAAGGGCCGGGCTCAGTCGATCCGCAGCACATAGCCCCGGCCCCAGACGGTCTGAAGATAGAGCGGGTTCTGGGGATTGGCCTCGATCTTGCGCCTGAGGCGGGCGATCTGCACGTCCACCGCGCGCTCCGAGACGTCACCGCCGATTCGCTCGCACAGCACCTGGCGACTCATCGTTTCCCCCGGACTGGCGGCGAAGACGCGGAGCAGGTCGGCCTCGGCCGTAGTCAGCCGCACCGGCTCTTCGCCCTGCAGGAGCAGGTCCCGCTCGGGGAAGTAGCGGACCTCCCCCATCCCGATGGACTCGGGAGGCTCGGCAGGCGGCGGCTGGGCGGTGCGGCGCAGGATCGTGGCGACGCGCAGCAGCAGCTCGCGCGGCTCGAAGGGCTTGGTGAGGTAGTCGTCGGCGCCGCTCTCCAGCCCCGCGATGCGGTCTTCCGGCTCCGCCATGGCCGTCAGCAGCAGGATCGGAACGCTGGCCGTCCGCCGCAGCCCCCGCGTGAACTCGACGCCCGATTCGCCCGGCATCATCACGTCGAGCACGATCAGGTCGAAGCTCATGCCGTCGAGGCTGGTGCGGGCCTCGGCGGCGGAGCCGGCGGTGGAAACGTGATAGCCGTTGTCGCGGAGATAGCGGCCGAGCAGCTTGCGCAGGCGGTCGTCGTCGTCCACCACCAGGATGTGGGGCGCACCGGCCGGGGGCGCCGCAGCGCGCTCGCTACCCGCCGCCGCTCTCTCGCCGCTCATCGGCACACCGTTCCCCGCCGGCCCGGCCCCGCAGGCACGCCGCCATCAGGGCCGGTCGAAGCGGCGCCTGTCCGCCTCGTCTATGATTCCCATGAGAACCTCCCGGTATCCCTCGACGGCGACGCCGCCGGCGCTGCGGTAGGCCCTGGCGATGCGGGCGCGCTGAGTCGCCGACAGCCGCCCTTCCAGGCTGCGCCCCTTCGCCGTCAGCGTCAGCAGGCGGCGGCGCCCGTCGGCCGGGTCCTGCCGGGTCGTCACGAATCCCTCCCGCACCAGCCGGCCCAACACCCGCGACAGGCTCTGCTTGGTGATCCTCAGGATCTCGAGCAGCGCCGTGACCGAGATGTCCGGGTTGCGGCCGACGAAGTAGACGACGCGGTGGTGCGCGCGCCCGAAGCCATAGGACTCCAGGATCGCATCGCACTCGGTCGTGAAGTCCCGGTAGGCGAAGAACAGCAGCTCCATCGCCTCGTGGAGCTGGTCCTCGCGCAGGTAGAGAGGATTCGGCCCTGTCTTTACGTCAGTCACATTGACTTATATGCAGACCGATGCTAGGGAGCGCAACCGCTTTCTTCCACCTCGCCGACAATCAGTGAGCGCCATGGCAGACCTCCTCCCCTATGACGATCGCGACGGAATCATCTGGTACGACGGGGCGCAGGTGCCGTGGCGCGACGCGAAGCTGCACGTGCTGAGCCACGGCCTGCACTACGCGAGCTGCGTGTTCGAGGGCGAGCGGGTCTATGACGGCCGCATCTTCAAGGTGATGGAGCACACCCAGCGCCTCCTGGATTCCGCCCGCGACCTGGGCTTCGAGATCCCCTACGGCCTGGAGGAGCTGGTGGACGCCTCCCGGGAGGTCATCGCCGCCAACGGCATCGGCGACGGCTACGTCCGGCCGGTGGCCTGGCGGGGCGCCGAGATGATGGGCGTCTCGGCTCAGAACAACACCATCCACGTGGCGATCGCGGCCTGGCATTGGCCCGCCTACTTCGGCGAGGACGCGGTCCAGCGGGGCATCAAGCTGAAGACCGCGCGCTGGCGCCGGCCCGCGCCCGATACCGCGCCAGTGACGGCGAAGTGCGCCGGGCTCTACATGATCTGCACCCTCAGCAAGCACGAGGCGGAGGCCGAGGGCTGCCACGACGCGCTGATGCTCGACTGGCGCGGCAGGGTCTCCGAGGCCACCGGCGCCAACATCTTCCTCGTCCAGGACGGCGTGATCCACACGCCGACCCCGGATTGCTTCCTCGACGGCATCACCCGGCGCACGGTCATCGCGCTTGCCGAGAAGCGCGGCTACGAGGTGGTCGAGCGCGCGGTCATGCCCGAGGAGATTCCGCGCTCCGACGAGATCTTCCTGACCGGCACCGCCGCCGAGGTCACGCCCGTCGGCGCGATCGACGAGCACAACTTCCAGGTCGGGCCGGTCACCCGCACCCTGATGGCGGACTACGCGGCGGTCGTGCGCGCGCAGGAATAGACGCGTATCCGTCTTTGACGGATACGCGACAGGCCGCGACCGCGGCCCGCCGCTTATGCGGCGCCCTCGCGGAGGCGCCGGCAGGCGCGCGGAATCGCCGGACGGCCGGCTGCCGTGAGCGACAAAGAGGCTGGAGCGTTTCCGCGAAAAGCGGACACGCTCTAGCCGCACGAGCTCTCCCTCAGGTCCTGGGCGGCAGGCGGTCGACGGCGTCGACGACCTCGCCCACCGGTAGCGCGGCGAGCGGCACCCGACGGAGCGCCGTGACCGCCTCCCCGCTGGGAGCGGAGCGCTCCGGGTCCGAGGCCGCGCCGAACAGCACCACCGAGGGGCAGCCCGCCGTGGCGGCGATGTGCATGGGCCCGGTATCGTTGCCGATCGCACAGCGCGCGCGCCGGGCGAGCGCGGCGATCTGGTCGAGGCCGGTGCGGCCGCCGAGATCGGTCGCATCCGACGCCCGCCGCGCGATCTCCTCCAGGACCGATGCCTCCGCCGCAGCGCCCACCAGCACCGGCGGCATGCCGCGCCCGCACAACTCCTCGGCAAGTGCGGCGAAACGCGCCGCCGGCCAGCGCTTCTCCGGGCGGTGGGCCGATCCTCCCGGCACGATCAGGGAGAAGGCGCCGGGCGGCACCAGGTCCTCGACGCCTGCGTCCAGCCAGTCGAGGGACGGCGCCGACACGTCGTCGATACCGGCTATACCAAGCTGCTCCGCCAAGAACGCCACCGGGTGCATGCGGGTCCGCTCCGGATTGCGGTGCGGATGGGAGCAGCCGGCGGCGATGCCGGACCACTCGGGGCGGCGGCGGCGCGGCAGCATGCGGAAGTAGAGGCCGGTGCGGCCCGAGCCCTGGAGGTCGTAGACGCGGGCGAACCCGGCCTCGATGAGGCGTCGGCGCAGCCCGAGCCACGCGAGCGGCCCGGCCAAGACGCTCGGACGCTCGTCGGTCCAGACCTCGTCGAACCAGCCGCAGCGCGCGCCCCAGTCGGCGAAGGCCGGGGCGGTCAGCAGCGTGACGCGCGCGTCCGCATGGTGACGGCGGATCGCCGCGAAGCAGCCGGTGGCGAGCACCCAGTCGCCGAGCCCGCCATGCTTGATGACGAGAATGCGTTCATCGCCCGGCATGGAATCGCCCGGGATGGCAGGGGAATGCGCGAGTCAAGGAGGCTGCCGGGCGGACGGAGCGGCGCACTCACTCGGCATCGCGCCAGCGCTCGGCGGCGCGGTCGTCCGCCGCGCGCGCCGCAACCCAGCGCGCGCCGGCCTCGGTTTCCTCGCGCTTCCAGAACGGCGCCTTGGTCTTGAGCCAGTCGATGAGAAAGGCGCAGGCGTCGAGCGCGGCGCGGCGATGGGGCGCTGCGGTCACCACCAGGACGATGCGATCGCCGGGCTCGAGCCGTCCGTAGCGGTGGACGATCAGCGAGGCGGTGAGGTCCCAGCGCCGGCACGCCTCGGCCTCGATGTCCGCGAGCTGCCTCTCGGTCATCGCCGGGTAGTGCTCCAGCGTCATCGCCGTGATCGCGGGTCCCCCGCCGGCGTCGGCGCGGGTCACGCCGACGAAGGAGGCGACGGCGCCGACCTCGCGATTGCCGCCGGTCAGCGCCTCGATCTCCGCGCCGATGTCGAAGTCCTCGCGCTGGACGCGGATCACGGCCGCGCCCCTCCGGTGACCGGCGGGAACAGCGCGACCTCGTCGCCGTCGCTGACCGCGCGATCGGGTGCGGCGAACTCCTGATTAACCGCGACCCGGACGACCGACAGGTCCTCGAGCGCCCGCGCATAGCCGCCGCCGCGGCCCTTGAGCCATTCGAGCAGCGCCGCCACGGTCCGCACGTCCGCCGGCAGCGCGATCTCCTCGGCGTCGCGCCCGATCTGCTCTCGGACCCAGGCGAAATAGAGCAGCGTCATCGGTACATCTCGTTGAAGGGCAGGAAGTCCACCATCGTGCCGGCGCTGAGCGTGGTGAGGTCTTCCGGCAGCTCGATCAGCCCGTCGGCGAAGACCGCCGAGGAGAGGATGCCGGCTCCGTCGCGCGCGAACTTCTCCGCTCCGAGGGTGCCGTCCGGCCGCGTGGAGAGCCGAGCGCGGAGCCATTCGCGCCGGCCCCGCTTCTTCCGGTAGTCGAAGTCGGCCCGGACCCGGTAGTGCGCCGGCTCGACGTGCGCGCAGCCGCCGAGCCGCAGGATCAGCGGCCTCGCGAAGCGCAGGAAGGTGACCATGACGGCGACCGGGTTGCCGGGCAGCCCGATGAAGGGCACGCGACCGACCTGGCCCAGCGCGATCGGCCGCCCCGGCCGGATGGCGAGGCGCCAGAAGTGGAGATGGCCGAGCGCCTCCACCGCCGCCTTCACGTGGTCCTCGTCGCCCGTCGACATCCCGCCGGAGGTGAGCAGCAGGTCGTGGTCGCGGCTGCGCGCGGCCAGCGCGTCCGCGATCACGTCCAGCTCGTCGGGCAGGATGCCCATGTCGGTGACGGCGCAGCCGAGCCTTTCGGCGAGACCGGCGATGACGTAGCGGTTGGAATCGTAGATGCCGCCCGCGCCGAGCGCCGCGCCCGGCTCGTAGACCTCGTCGCCGGTGGAGAAGATCGCCACCCTGAGCCGCCGGAAGACCGTGACCCCGGTGCGTCCGACGGAGGCGGCAAGGCCGATGTCCTGCGGCCTGAGCGCCCGACCGGCGGAGAGGATGGCCGTGCCGGGCGCGATGTCCTCGCCCGCGTTGCGCCGGTTGGCGCCGCGCTTGATCCCCGGCGGCACGATGACGTCGTCGCCCTCTGCGCGACAGTCTTCCTGCATCAGCACCGTGTCGGGGCCGTCCGGCATGGGCGCGCCGGTGAAGACGCGGATCGCCTCGCCGCGCAGTGCGGCGCGGCCCAGCGGATGCCCGGCGGCGGCCCGCCCAGTGCACGGCAGGCGCGTCTCCGCCTCCGGCGCGAGGTCGTCGAAGAAGACCGCGTAGCCGTCGACGGCGGCGTTGTCGTGCGGCGGCACGGCGCGCTCGGCCGTGACGGTCTCCGCCAGAATGCGCCCGTTGGCCGCGCGCAAGCCCACGCTCTCGGTCTCGGCGATGGGGTGAACGACGCTCTCGAGCTGCGCGAGCGCGTCTGCCGCCGGGGTCAGCGCGCCGCCGAAGGCGAAGCAGTCGTCACTGAGCTGTGCCATGGCCCGACACCGAGTCCCTGCTCCCGGCAGCCCCGCAATGCGCCACCACGAACGACGCGATCCCGGCAATGTCGTCGATATCGAAGACGGGGACCGCGCGCCCGATCGCCGCTGCCGCCGGCACCGGCCGGTCGCTGGCGACGGCGACGACGGTGGGATCGGCGGCCGCAAGCAGCGGCGCCTCGCCGGCGCCGCGGCGCACCTCGATCTTGTCGTGCCCGCCGCGCTTGTATCCCTCGATCAGGACCAGGTCGGCCCGGTCCAGCGCCTGGAGCAGCCGCTCCAGCGGCGGCTCGCCGTCATCGCCCGTCTCGCGGAGATGGGCGAAGCGGTCGGGCGCCGCCAGCACGATGTCGCGGGCGCCGGCCGCACGCCAGGCCTGGGCCGGATGGTCGTCCGGCAGCAGGTCGAAGCCGTGGTGGGCATGCTTCACGGTGGCGACGCGCAAGCCCCGCGCCTGCAGCCGCGGCAGCAGCCGGCAGACCAGCGTGGTCTTGCCGCTGTCGCTCAGGCCCGTGACTCCGAACCGATGCACCTAGTCCTCCCGCTCCGCGCCGGCGGCGCGCAGGCCGCGCACGCTCGCCCGAAGATAGCCGATCGCGCTGGCCCAGGTCAGCAGAACCGCGAGCCAGAGCAGGCCCCTGCCGGCCTCGGCGAGCCCGGTGCCGGCCGCGTCGGGAAGCAGGGGCGCCGCGGCGGGGGCGAGGAGCAGGATCACGATCGCGCCCATCTGCACGGCGGTCTTCCACTTGCCGAGCGGCTGGACCGGGAGCGCCACGGTGCCGGCGAGCGCCTCCCTGAGGCCCGCGATCAGGAACTCGCGGCAGAGGATCGCCACGACGGCGATCACGGGCGCCCGCCCGTCCACGGCCAGCATGACCAGCGCCGCCGCGACCAGGAGCTTGTCGGCGATGGGATCGAGAATGCGGCCGACGAGCGAGTGCTGATCGAGCCGGCGCGCGAGCCAGCCGTCGAGATAGTCGCTGATCGCCGCGGCCGCGAAGACCGCGAAGCCGAGCCAGAGCCCGGCCGGCCCGGCGACGAAGAACGAGCCGACGAGCACCGGAACCATGAGGATGCGCGCGCCGGTGACCGCGTTGGGCCAGCTCGCGAGGCGCAGCCGGCCGGTGTCGGCCGGGGCCTCGGGGCGCTCAGCGCCCGTCACGGAAGTGGTCATGGATCGCGCGCGCGACCGCGCTCGAGATGCCGTCCACGGTCTCCAGGTCAGCGAGTCCCGCCTGGCTCACGCCCCGCGCCGAGCCGAAGCGGTGGAGCAGCGCCTTCTTGCGGCGGGGGCCGACCCCGGGAATCTCGTCGAGGGCCGAACGGGCACGCGCCTTGGAGCGCCTGGCCCGATGGGTGCCGATGGCGAAGCGGTGCGCCTCGTCCCGCAGGCGCTGCAGGAAGTAGAGCAGCGGCTCGCGCGCACCGAGCGCGACCGGCGGCCGGTCGGGCAGGAAGATGCGTTCGCGGCCGGCGTTGCGCTCCGGCCCCTTGGCGATCGCCGCCACCGCGAGATCGGCGATGCCGAGATCGGCGAACACCCGCTGCGCCTCTCCGAGCTGGCCGGCGCCGCCGTCGATCAGCACGAGGTCGGGCCAGCCCTCGCCGGCGCGCGCGGGGTCCTCCTTGATGAGGCGGGAGAAGCGGCGGCCGAGCACCTCGCGCATCATGGCGTAGTCGTCGCCGCGCGCCGCCTCGTCGGGCGCGCCCGCGCGGCCTGCCGCCACGGAGCGGATCGTGAACTTGCGATAGGCGTTCTTGATGAAGCCCTCCGGCCCGGCGACGATCATGCTGCCCACCGCATCGGTGCCGGAGATGTGGCTGTTGTCGTAGACCTCGATGCGGCCGGGCGCGCTCTCCAGCCCGAACTTTTCTGCCAGGCTCTCGAGCAGGCGCCGCTGCGCCGTGCTTTCGCCGAGCCGTCGGGCGAGCGCCTCGCGGGCGTTGCGCTCGGCATCCTCTACCAGCTTGCGCTTGTCGCCCCGCAGCGGACGGCGGACCCGGACCCGGCGCCCGGCCCTGAGCGTCAGCGCCTCGGCGATCAGGGGCGCCTCGGACAGTGCCCGGTTGACCAGGACGAGCGGCGGCGCCTCGCGCGCGCTATAGAACTGGCCGATGAAGGCGCGGAGGATCGCTTCCGCCGGCTCGTCCGCCGCGTGGCGCGGGAAGAACGCGCGGTTGCCGTAGTTCTGGCCCGAGCGGAAGAAGAAGACCTGGACGCAGGCCTGCCCCGCCGCGTCGTGGATGGCGACGACGTCGGCGTCCCCAATCGCGGGAATGTTGATGCCCTGACGCATCTGGATGTGGGCGAGCGCCTTGATCCGGTCGCGATAGGCCGCGGCGGTCTCGAATTCGAGCGCGTCGCTCGCCGCGGTCATCCTCTCGGTGAGCCGGCGCTGGACCTGCTGGCTGCGGCCGGCGAGGAAGCTCCGCGCCTCCTCCACCAGCCCGTCATAGTCGGCCTTGCTGATCCGGCCCACGCAGGGCGCGGTGCAGCGCTTGATCTGATACTGCAGGCAGGGCCGGGTGCGGCTCTCAAGCACCGAATCCGAGCACGACCGCAGCGGGAAGGCGCGCTGGAGCGCGTTGATCGTGAGGTTGACCGCGCCGGCCGACGCGAACGGGCCGAAATAGTCGCCGTCGCCGCTCTTGGCGCCGCGGTACTTGGCGATCTGCGGCCATTGATGCCCCCGGCGGAGCAGGATGAAGGGGAAGGACTTGTCGTCCCGGAGCAGGATGTTGTAGTGCGGCTTGAGCCGCTTGATCATGTTGCTCTCGAGCAGCAGCGCTTCGACCTCGCCCTCCGTGGTGGTCACCTCAACCGCCGCCGTGGCTGCGATCATGCGCTGCAGGCGGACCGGGAGCGTGCGGACGTTGACATAGCTCGCGACCCGCTTTCTCAGGCTCTTGGCCTTGCCGACGTAGAGCGGCTTCTCGCGCGCATCGCGCATGCAGTAGACGCCGGGGCCGGCCGGCATGGTCGCCAGCGCCGTGCGCAGCGCCGCCACGCCGCGGTCGAGCGAGACGCCCGGCTCGACCAGCGCCGCGGCATCGTCCGTGACGGACGTGGTCGGCCGCTCGATCTGCACGTCCACCATCGCGTCATCCGCCTGATGCGCCGCTTGGCCTGAGAGATAGTCCCTGCTCCCCGGCCCGTCAACGCATCGCCCGGCCGGGCAAGGGCGAACGGGGCCGACCAATCCCTTCGTCTCGTCGGTCAAAGCGGGCTATGATCCGCGAGACGGCCAACTCGCCGGCGCAGGGGCACAGGCGGGCGGCCGCGACAATGAATCGGGGAAGAGAGAACCATGAGAACCATGAAAGGACTCCGGCTGGCCGCTTCCGTCGCGCTCGCCGCGGCGCTGTGTATCGGGCTTGCGCCGGGCGCCAAGGCCGACGGCCACGAGGTGAAGGTCGGCGTGATCCTCGGCTTCACCGGCCCGATCGAGTCGCTGACGCCGCCCATGGCGGCCTCCGCTGAGCTGGCGCTCAAGGAAGCGTCGGATTCGGGCGCGTTCCTGGGCGGCAAGATGCTGGTGCCGGTCAGGGGCGATTCGACCTGCATCGACGCAGCCGCCGCGACCGCTGCGGCGGAGCGCCTGGTCACCGCCGAGGGGGTCTCCGCGATCTTCGGCGCCGACTGCTCGGGCGTCACCATTGCGATTACCAATAACGTCTCGGTGCCGAACGGGGTGGTCACCATCTCGCCGTCGGCGACCTCGCCGGCGCTGACGACGATCGAGGACAACGGCCTCTTCTTCCGCACCGCGCCCTCGGATGCGCGGCAGGGGCAGGTGATGGCCGAGATCCTGGTCGAGCGCGGCATCAACAGCGTCGCCGTCACCTACACCAACAACGACTACGGCAAGGGCCTCGACGGCAGCTTCGGCGCGGCGTACGCGGCTCTCGGCGGCACGGTCGAGATCTCGGCGGCGCACGAGGACGGCAAGGGCGACTACTCGGCCGAGGTGGGCGCGCTCGCAGCCTCCGGCGCCGAGCACCTGGTGGTCTTCGGCTACGTCGATCAGGGCGGCAAGGGGATCATCCAGACCGCCGTCGACACCGGCGCCTTCGAGAACTTCGTGATCGCCGACGGCATGATCGGCGACACCCTGATCGAGGCGATCGGCGACGCGCTGAACGGCACCATCGGCACCCTGCCGGGCTCCGACAGCGCGGGCGCCCAGATGTTCATCGACCACGCCGCGGCCAACGGGGTCGAGGGCGACGGCCCGTTCCGGGGCGAGTCCTACGACGCGGCGGCGCTGATCGCGCTAGCCATGCAGGCGGCGGGCTCGGCGGATCGCGGCGCGATCCAGGCGCACGTCATGGCGGTCGCCAACGCGCCCGGCGAGAAGATCCTGCCGGGCGAGCTCGCCAAGGGCCTCCAGATCCTCGCCGACGGCGGCGAGATCGACTACGACGGAGCCACCAACGTCGAGCTCACCGACGTGGGCGAGGCCGCAGGCTCCTACAAGGAGCTCGAGGTCGAGGGCGGCGCCTTCGTGACCAAGGCGATCCGCTAGATCGGACGAGGGACGGCGGCTCGGACGGCAACGGCCGGGCCGCCGCCCGCATCGCCGGCCATGGGAGAGGCCGCAGGCGCAGCGCCTCCCATGATCCGGGTCGAGAACCTGCACCTGCACTTCGGCGGCATCCGCGCCGTCGACGGCGTCAGCCTGGAGATCGCGCAAGGCTCGATCACCGGCCTGATCGGCCCCAACGGCGCCGGCAAGACCACCCTCTTCAACGTCATCGCCGGCGTCTTCGCGCCCTCCCAGGGCCGCGTCTTCCTTCAGGATCAGGACATCACCGGGCTGAAGCCGCACCAGCTCTTCCACAGGGGCGTGCTGCGCACCTTCCAGATCGCCCACGAATTCACCAGCCTCACCGTCGCCGAGAACCTGACCATGGTGCCCGCCGGCCAGGCCGGGGAGGAGCTGGCCAACACCTGGTTCCGCCGCGCCAAGGTGCGCGCGCAGGAGGAGAAGATCCGCGCCAGGGCGGCGGACGTCATCGGCTTCCTCGGCCTGGACGAGGTCGCGGGCGAACGCGCGGGCGCGCTCTCCGGCGGCCAGAAGAAGCTGCTCGAGCTGGGCCGGACGATGATGGCCGAGCCCCGGATCGTCTTCCTCGACGAGGTCGGCGCCGGCGTGAACCGCACGCTGCTGCGCTCCATCGGCGACGCCATTCTCCGCCTCAACCGGGAGCGCGGCTACACCTTCTGCATGATCGAGCACGACATCGACTTCATCTCGCGGCTGTGCCAGCCGGTCATCGTCATGGCCGAGGGGAAGGTGCTCACCCAGGGCTCGCCGGCAGAGGTCAAGGCGGACCCGCGGGTGATCGATTCCTATCTCGGGCGGAGCCGGAGGCACGGCGGCAGCGGGCGATGAGCTTTCTCGCGGGCGCGGGAATGACCGGCGGCTACGGCGGCCCGGACATCATCCGCGGCTGCACCATCGAGGCCGAGCCGGGCCGGGTCGCGGTCATCGTCGGCCCCAACGGCGCCGGCAAGTCGACCGCCATGAAGGCGATCTTCGGCATGGTCCAGCTCCGCGAGGGCACGGTCGAGCTCGACGGCGAGGACATCACCCGGCTCAGCCCGCAGGAGCGCGTACGCAAGGGCATGGGCTTCGTGCCCCAGGAGCGCAACGTCTTCACCACCATGACCGTCCAGGAGAACCTGGAGATGGGTGCCTACATCCGCGAGGCGGGCGCCGCCGCCGACACCATGGCGCAGGTCTTCGACCTCTTCCCCATCCTGAAGGAGAGGCGGCGCCAGATCGCCGGCGAGCTCTCGGGCGGCCAGCGCCAGCAGGTGGCGATCGGCCGGGCGCTGATGACCGAGCCCAGGCTGCTCATGCTGGACGAGCCGACGGCCGGCGTCTCGCCCGTGGTCATGGACGATCTCTTCGACCGTATTCTCGAGATACGCGCGACCGGCATCGCCATCCTCATGGTCGAGCAGAACGCAGCCCAGGCGCTCTCCATCGCCGATCGCGGCTATGTCCTGGTGACCGGCGAGAACCGCTACACGGATACGGGCGAGGCGCTCCTCTCCGACCCCGAGGTGCGCCGCTCCTTCCTCGGCGGATAGGTCATGAGCGACGTCGCGAACGCGCTCGTCCTGCTGACGAACTTCGTCATCGTGCCAGGCGTCGCCTACGGCTCCCAACTCGCCCTCGGCGCCCTCGGCGTCACCCTCGTCTTCGGCATCCTGCGCTTCGCCAACTTCTCCCACGGCGACGTGATGGCGTTCGGCACCATGGTGGTGCTGCTGACGACGTGGTGGTTCCAGGGGATGGACGTCGGCATCGCGCCGCTGCCGACGGCGCTGCTCGCGCTCCCCTTCGGGATCGTGGCGGCCGCCGCCTTCAACCTGAGCGCGGACCGCCTCGTCTTCCGCTTCTACCGGCGCCGCAAGAGCCCGCCGGTGATCCTGCTGATCGCCTCGATCGGCGTGATGTTCGCGCTGCAGGGCATCGTCCGCTTCATCATCGGCCCCGACGACCGCCGCCTCGCCGACGGCGCGCGCTTCCTGATCAAGGCGTCGGAGTTCAAGGAGGCGACCGGGCTGAAGGAGGGCCTGGCGATCAAGCTCTCCCAGGGGCTGACGGTGGCGGTCACCGCGATCGCGGTCACGGCGCTCTTCTGGTTCCTGCACCGCACGCGGGCTGGCAAGGCGATGCGGGCCTACTCCGACAACGAGGACCTGGCGCTGCTCTCGGGCGTCAACCCGGACCGAGTGGTGTTCTACGCCTGGCTGATCGCCGGCACGCTGGCGGCGGTGGCCGGCACCATGTACGGCATCGACAAGAGCTTCAAGCCGTTCACCTACTTCCAGATCCTCCTGCCCATCTTCGCCGCGGCGATCCTCGGCGGCATCGGCAACCCGCTGGGCGCGGTCGCCGGCGGCTTCATCGTCGCGCTGTCCGAGACCGCGGTGACATACGCCTACAAGAAGTTCCTGCGCTACCTCGTGCCCGAGAGCTGGGAGCCGAGCGGGCTCATGCAGCTTCTGTCGACCGACTACAAGCTCGCGATCTCCTTCCTCATCCTGGTGGTCGTGCTGCTGGTGCGCCCGACCGGGATCTTCCGCGGGCGGGTGCTGACATGAGGCCGGGCTTGCGCAACCCGGCGCTCTTCGCCGTCATGGCGCTGCTGCTCATGGCGGTCGGCTTCGGCCAGTCCTGGGTGGTCAGCCTCTCGATCCTCAATCTCTGCCTGATCTCCGCGATCATGGCGCTCGGCCTCAACATGCAGTGGGGCTATGCGGGCCTGCTCAACGTCGGCGTGATGGGCTTCGCCGCGCTCGGCGGGCTGGCCGGCGTCCTGGTCTCGCAGTCGCCGGTGACGGATGCGTGGGCGGCGGGCGGCGAGAGCCTCGGCTTCGCGCTCGCCGTGCTCGCGGGCGTCGTGGTGGCGATCGTGCTGGCGCGCCGGCTGCTGCGGAAGGGGCCGCTGCGCACCGCGGCGACGGTCCTCCTCGTGGTCGGGGGGTTCTTCCTCATCCGCATCTTCTTCGACCCGGCGGTCGACGCGATCGAAGACGTCGACAGCGCGCGGACCGGCTATCTCGGCGGCGCCGGGCTGCCGATCATTCTCTCGTGGGCGGTGGGCGGGCTGCTCGCCGCCGGCGCGGCCTGGCTCATCGGCAAGGTCGCGCTCGGGCTGCGCGCGGACTATTTCGCCATCGCCACCCTCGGCATCGCCGAGATCGTCATCACCGTCATCAAGAACGAGGACTGGCTCAGCCGGGGGGTGAAGAACGTCACCGGCCTCGACCGGCCGGTGCCCTACGAGATCGACCTGCAGGCGAGCCCCTGGTTCCTCGATCTCGTCCACTGGCTGGGGGCGGACCCGATCGCGGGCGCGAGCATCTTCGTGAAGCTCTGCTACGCGGTCCTCTTCGCGCTCGTCCTCATGGCCATCGTCTGGCTGGCGGAGCGGGCGCTGAACTCGCCCTGGGGGCGCATGATGCGCGCCATCCGCGACAACGAGGACGCGGCCGCCGCCATGGGCAAGGACGTCACCCGCCGCCACATGCAGATCTTCGTCCTCGGCGCGGCGGTCATGGGGATCGCAGGCGCGATGCTCACCACGCTGGACGGCCAGTTCACGCCGGGCAGCTACCAGCCGCTCCGCTTCACCTTCCTGATCTGGGTGATGGTAATCGTCGGCGGCTCGGGCAACAACTGGGGCGCGGTGCTCGGCGGCTTCCTGGTCTGGTTCCTGTGGGTCGAGGCGGAGCCGGCCGCCTTCTGGCTGATGGACGCGATCACCGCCGGCCTCGACGAGGGCCATCCGCTGCGGTCCCACCTGCTCGACAGCGCGGCCTACATGCGCCTCATCGTGATGGGCCTGATCCTCCTCGTCGTCCTGCGCTTCAGCCCGCGCGGCATCATCCCGGAACGGCGCGGCCGCTGACCCGGCGCCCGCCTGCGGCGCCATCCAGACGCGGCCCAGGAGGCTGCGTATCGCATGCCGAGATTATTCGACGCCCCGGTTTGACCCCCGATTGGAGTGGGTCCCTTGGGCCGATCAACAATCCTTGCCGTCAATCTGGAGGGCCATGGGATAGACGGCCTCAGCTATCGGCACTCGGCGTTGCCGGTCTTCTTCACGCGTTCGTGCCGCGGTTCCGTTTCCGTCAGCGTCTCGAGAAACGCGACGAGGTCGGCCTTCTCCCGCGCGCTCAGGTCGAGGCGGCGCAGAATCCGCTCGCCGCCGGCGTGCAGCCGTTCCTCGTCGAGCGTCGAATAGTGATGGGCGACGTCGGCGAGCGTCGCGAGGCTGCCGGCATGCATGTAGGGCGCGGTGA
>WTGU01000133.1 GCA_011523425.1 Alphaproteobacteria bacterium | reverse complement strand
CGAAGCCCCAGTCGTAGCGGGGCATGTTCATGGGGTAGGAGAGGGCGGCCGGCATCTGGATGAGGGGGCCGGCGTCGGTCCCGCCGTGCTCCAGCACCAGCACCCGGTTGGAGGGATCCTCGGAGAGGCGCGCGGCGAGCACGCAGCCGGCCGATCCCGATCCCACGATCACATAGTCGACTGTGTCGTCGAACCGGTCGGGCATCGAGCTCACGCGCCGCCCCGCCGCTCAGCGCGGCTCGATCTGGCTGTCGATGTGCGCTTCCATGATGGCGATCGCGCTCTCGCCGCAGGGCTGCTCGTCGCCGAGGACCCGGCGCAGCCACAGCCCGTCGATCATGGCGGCGGTGGATTCGGCGGCGACGTCCGCCGATTCCCGCGTCGGCAGGCGCCGGTATTCGTGGCGCAGGTTGCTGATGAGCCGGCGCGCGTAGATGCGCAGCAGGCGGCGCACCTCGGGCTCGGTGTGGGCCTGCACGTAGAAGGTGAGCCAGGCGGAGATCACCTCCGGCCGGAGCTGGTCGTCGCAGAAGCTGCCGTCGACGATGGCGGACAGCCGCTCGCGCGGCGTCCGGGCCTCGCGCAGCCGCTCCCTGATGCCGGCGCCGAACTCGATGAGCAGGTGGCGCATGGTGGCGATGATCAGCGCGCTCTTGGAGCCGAAATAGTGATGCACCAGCCCCTGGGAGAGGCCGGCCTCGCGCGCCACGTCGCCCGTCGTCAGGTCGACGAACCCGCGGTCGTGGATGCTCCTGATGGCGGCCTCGACGAAGGCGCGCCGGCGTACGGGCGCCATTCCGGTCTTTGGCATCGGCGTCTCCTGTCGCCTCAATGAATATATTTGGTTGGTTGACCAATCAAGAAAAGATTGCGAGACTTGCGCGCGGACGAAGCGAGCGTGAGGGAGGGTTCAATGCATATTCGAATGACATCCGCAATTGCCGCCGTCGCCATGGGCGCCGCGGCCATGGCGGGCAATACCTATGCCGCCGATGCCGAGTCCTGCAAGGAAGTGGAGTTCTCGGACGTCGGCTGGAGCTGCATCACGGCGACCACCGCCGTGGCCACCACCATCCTCGAGGGGCTCGGCTACGAGCCGAAGGCGACGGTGCTCTCCGTGCCGGTGACCTTCGCAAGCCTCTCGAACGGGGACATCGACGCCTTTCTCGGCCTCTGGCTGCCGACGCAGCAGAGCATGATCGACCCCTATTTCAACGACGGCACCATCGACAACGTCGCCGTCAACCTGGAGGGCGCCAAGTACACCCTGGCCGTGCCGACCTACGCCTTCGAGGGCGGCGTCAAGACCTTCGGCGACATCGCCGCGCATGCCGACAAGTTCGACGGCAAGATCTACGGCATCGAGCCCGGCAACGACGGCAACATGATCATCCAGGACATGATCGATACCAACGCCTTCGGGCTCGAGGGCTTCGAGGTCGTGGAGTCCAGCGAGCAGGGGATGCTCTCCCAGGTCGAGGCCGCTGTCAGGGCCGACGAGTGGATCGTCTTCCTCGGCTGGGAGCCGCACCCGATGAACCGGCGCTTCGAGATGAGCTATCTCGATGGCGGCGACGACTATTTCGGGGCCAACTTCGGCGGCGCCACGGTCTACACGCTGGCGCACGCCGGCTACACCGAGGCCTGTCCCAATGTCGGGAACCTGCTCAAGAACCTGCAGTTCTCGTTGGCTCTTGAGAACGAGATGATGGGCTATATGCTCGACGACGGGATGGACCCGCAGGCGGCCGCCCGGAAGCTCGTCGAGATGCACCCGGAGCTGGTGGACCAGTGGCTCGCCGGCGTGACCACGCTGGACGGCGCGGACGGTGCCGCCGCCGTGAAGGCCCATCTCAGCATGTAGAGGGCCAACAGCGCGGGCGGCCCAACGGGCCGATGACGCGGGCGGTCGGCGCTGAGGCGCGCCGGCCGCCTGCCCCGCCCGGTCGGGGAGGGGCGGCATGGACACCGACGATCTCGGAGTCCTCACCGAAAAGGTGCCGATCGGCAAGTGGGTCGCCAACGCCGTCGATTTCATCAAGGACCAACTCTTTCACGAGCTGCGGGCCTTCTCGGAGGCCATCGGCTGGCTGCTCGACGCCTGCGCAGACTTTCTCGGGCTGATCCCCCCGCTTCTCTTCGTCGCCCTCGTGGCCGGGCTGGGCTACTGGCTGCACCGCAGCATCGCGCTCGTGATCGGCATCGTGATCGGCCTGCTGATCATCCTCAACATCGGCTACTGGGAAGAGATGCTGTTCACGGTGGTGCTGGTGCTCGCCTCCACCGTCGTGTGCATGCTGGTGGGCGTCCCCATCGGCATCGCTGCGGCCCACCGGCCGTGGCTCTACCGGGCGCTGCGGCCGATCCTCGACCTGATGCAGACCGTTCCGCCTTTCGTCTACCTGATTCCGACGCTGTCCTTCTTCGGACTGGGACTGGTGCCCGGCCTCATCGCCACCGTGATCTTCGTCATTCCGGCGCCGATCCGGCTCACCCATCTCGGCATCTCCAGCGCGCCCCGGCCCCTGCTGGAGGCGGGCCGGGCCTTCGGCGCCAGCGACCTGCAGCTCCTGCTCAAGGTGGAGCTGCCCCATGCGATGCCGAACATCATGCAGGGGATCACCCAGAGCATCATGCTGTCGCTTTCCATGGTGGTGATCGCCGCGCTGGTGGGCGCCCCCGGCTTCGGCGTGCCCGTGGTGCGGGCGCTCGCCACGGCCAACGTCGCGCAGGGCTTCGAGGCGGGGCTCGCGATCGTGATCGTCGCCATCGTGCTCGATCGCATCGTGAAGCAGTCCGGGCGGCGCAAAGGCAGGAGGGGCACGGCCGCACGCTGATGGCCGTCATCACCTTCGACCGGGTAGACGTGATCTTCGGCCGCAGGGTCAAGGAGGCGCTCGCGCTGCTCGACGCCGGCGCCGACAAGGACCGCATCTTCGAAGAGACCGGCCAGGTAGTGGGCGTGCAGGACGCCTCGCTCCAGGTCGAGGCCGGCGAGATCTTCGTCCTCATGGGGCTCTCGGGCTCGGGCAAGTCGACCCTGCTGCGCTGCGTCAACGGCCTCAACCGGGCGACACGGGGCCGGGTGCTCGTCGACGACGGCGGGACCGAGATCGACGTCACCGACTGCGATCCCAAGTTCATGCGGCGGCTGCGCATGGACCGCATCTCCATGGTCTTTCAGCAGTTCGCGCTGATGCCGTGGCGCACCATCGCCGCCAACGTCGCCTTCGGGCTGGAGGTGCGCGGCGTGCCCAAGGCCGAGCGGCGCGAGCGCGTGGCGGAGGTGCTGGAGCAGGTGGGGCTCGGCTCCTGGCTCGACCACTACCCGCACGAGCTCTCGGGCGGCATGCAGCAGCGGGTGGGGCTCGCGCGCGCCTTCGCCACCGATGCCGAGATCCTGCTGATGGACGAGCCGTTCTCGGCCCTCGATCCGCTCATCCGCGAGCGTCTGCAGGACGAGCTGCTCGCCTTGCAGACCACGCTGCGCCGCACCATCCTGTTCGTCAGCCACGACCTCGACGAAGCGCTCAAGATCGGCACCCGCATCGCCATCATGGAAGGCGGCCGCATCATCCAGATCGGCCCGCCCGAGAAGATCGTGACCGAGCCGGCGGACGACTACGTGCGCCAGTTCGTCGCCAACGTGAACCCGCTCAACGTGCTGCGCGGAGTCTCGCTGATGCGGCCGCTCGCCACGCTCCGGAGCGAGGACGACGTTCACCTGCTCGACGACGAGTCGGCCATGTTCTGCCGGCTGGACGGCACCGGGCGACCGGAGGCATTCAGCCTCGGCGGCGCACCGGCACAACTGGTGCCCTATCGGGAGGACCTCGATCTCGCGTCGCTCGACAACGGTGCGATCGTCGCCGGCGGGCCCGACACGACCATGCGCACGGCGCTCGAGGTGCGCCACGAGACCGGGCGGGCGATGCCGGTGCTTGACGGGGAGAATCGGCTGATCGGCGTGATCGGTGCCGCCGAGCTGCTGGCCGCGCTGGTGCACCGGGGCGCGGGCGCGGGCGGCTCCACCGACGTCGATACCGATGCGCCCGAAATCGAGCCGCCGGCGGCCGAACGATGAAGGGAACCCTCATGGCACGCAGGCTCCGCGCCATCGCGCTCTTTCTGCTCGCGCTGGTCGCAGCCCCGGCGGCGTCCGCGCACTATGTCGATCTCAACCAGGCACTGCACCGGGCGAACACGCTCACCGTGGGCATCGCGCTGACCGGCCAGCCTTTCGCCTACAAGCGGGACGGCGCTCTGCGCGGCTTCGAGATCGAGGTGGCCCGCGCCGTCGCCGAGGCCCACGGGCTCGCGCTCGATCTGGTGCGCCTGCCGCGCTCGCAGCTTGCGGCGGCGCTCGCGGCGGGCGACATCGACACCGCCAACACGCTGGCGCTGGACGCCGAGCCGGCGGGCGTCAAGATCGTGCCCTACCTGGTGGTCGGCGATCACCTGATGGTGCTGAGGGGCAATCCCTTCCGTATCCGCGAGGCGGACGACCTGAGCGGCCGGGTCACCTCGGTCACCTCCGGCTCCAGCGCGGAGCGCTTCGCCCACGACCTCAACCGGGAATTCGAGGAGGCGGGCCGGGCGCCGATGCACGTCCACTCCTTCCCCGACGACCGCTGGACCCACTTCCCGGTCTCCATGGGCCACGCCCAGGGCTATTTCACTCGGACCGTGAGCGCCGTGGCGGTCGACGCCGATCCCGACTCCCGCAACCGCCTGGTGGAAGGCGTGTTCCACCCGGTGCGCGAGGTGGGCTTCGCGATCAAGGCGGACAACGACAAGCTCCACCACGCGGTCGAGCACGCCGTCGCCGCCATGGTCGCCACCGGCAAGTACCGCAGGCTGCGCGAGGAGCACGGCCTGCCGGTCGATCTCTCGCCCTACCGCTAGCCGCCCTACACGCCCCGG
The DNA here is from genome assembly GCA_011523425.1 of Alphaproteobacteria bacterium. Classification (GTDB taxonomy): domain Bacteria; phylum Pseudomonadota; class Alphaproteobacteria; order UBA828; family UBA828; genus WTGU01. The sequence continues at coordinate 2,022 of WTGU01000133.1, read as the reverse complement.
AGGCGGGGGTCGAGCGCATCGCGCAGGCCATCGCCGACGTAGTTCACGCTCAGCACCGTGAGCGAGATGGCCAATCCGGGCCAGAGCACCCGCTCCGGCGTCACCGAGATGAAATTGGCGCCGTCGAAGAGCAGCCGCCCCCAGGTCGGGAAGTCGGGCGGGAAGCCCAGGCCGAGGAAGGAGAGGGCGGATTCGGTGATGATGGCGTTGGCGATGCCGAGCGTCGCCGACACCATGATCGGGCTCAGCACGTTGGGCAGGATGTGGCGCGTGATGATGCGCCGCCTGCGCGTGCCGATGCTGCGCGCCGCGGTCACGAACTCGCGCTCCCGCAGCGCCAGCACGTCGCCGCGCACGATGCGGGCGGTCTGCATCCAGCTCGTGATGCCGATGATGAACACCACCAGCAGGAAGATTCCGCTCTCCGGCCCGAAGGCGGCGCGCAGGCTGTCGCGGAACAGCATGATGACGACCAGCAGCAGCGGCAGCAGGGGGAGCGCGAGGAACATGTCGGTGAGCCGCATCAGAAGGCCATCGAGCCGCCTGAAGTAGCCGGCGAGGACGCCCACCAGCGTGCCCAGCACGAGCGAGATCAGCATCGCGGTGAAGCCCACCGCGAGCGATATGCGCCCGCCCGCCAGCACCTGCGCCAGCGTGTCGCGGCCGAGATTGTCGGTCCCCATGGGATGCTTGAGGGAGGGGCCCTGGTTCTTCGCCAGGATGTCGAGATAGTGCGGGTCCACGCCGTGGATGAGCGGGCCGATGGCGACCGCCAGCGCGATGGCGAGGAACACCCCTGCGCCGGCCAGCGCGCCAGTGTGGTTGCGGAAGGCGAGCCACACGTCCATCCAGAGCGAGCGGTGACGCCCCGTCGCGCGCGCGGGGCCGCCGAGGTCAGATGAGGGCGCCGGCTGCATCGCTCAGCCGTAGCGGATGCGGGGATCGAGGACGCCGTAGAGCACGTCCGCGATCAGGTTGAAGACCACGATCAACACCGCGAAGAGGAACGAGAGCGTCTGCACCAGGGGGATGTCGGCGCCCTGGATGGCGGTGATGAGAAGCTCGCCGATGCCGTTCACCCGGAAAATCTTCTCGGTGATGATGGCGCCGCCGAAGACGGTGGGGATGCCGAGCGCGATCAGGGTCACCACCGGGATCAGGCTGTTGCGCAGCACGTGGATGAAGAGCACGACCCTCTCGCGCAGGCCCTTGGCGCGGGCGGTGCGCACGTAGTCCTGCGTCAGGTTGTCCAGCATGGCAGCGCGCATGAAGCGGCTGATCTGGGCTGCGTTGAAGAGCGCCAGCACCATCACCGGCATGGCCATCTGCTTGACCTGCACCCAGAAGCTCGAGAGGTCGGTCACCCGGTGCGTGGTGTCGTAGATCGACGGCAGCCATTGCAGGGTGACGCTGAAGACGATGATCGCGAGCAGGCCGGTGAAGAAGGTCGGTACCGAGAAGCCGATCATGGAGACGAAGGTGCCGAGCTGGTCGAACCACGAATACTGCCGGTAGGCGGAGACGATGCCGATCGGCACGGCGATGAGGATGCCGATGAGATAGGAGAGCCCCACCACCCAGAGCGTCTGCGGCAGGCGCTCGATGATGAGGTCCACCACCGGGCTTCGCGTCGCCCAGGAGTGCACGCGCAGCCGCTCCGCCGAGGAGCCGATCTCGACGCCGAAGGCGCGCTCGATGAGGTTGAGAGGCTCGTTGACGAAGAACTGCTCCATCCACCTGGCGTAGCGGATGTGGAAGGCTTCCCCGAGCCCGAGGGATTCGCGGATCTGGGCGCGCGCCTCGGGCGAGATCGTGAGCGGGAGCTGCCCGGTGGGGTCGTTGGGCGCGAGGTCGAGGAGGGCGAACAGGATGAAGCTGATCGCGCCGAGCGTCGGCACCGCGAAGAGCAGGCGGCGGACGATGTAGTGGATCATCGCCGGCGCTTAGAGAACAGGCGGCACGAAGACGAAAAAACCCCCACCTCACCCCGGCCCTCTCCGCCCCCGGGGGCGGAGAGGGAGG
>WTGU01000075.1 GCA_011523425.1 Alphaproteobacteria bacterium | reverse complement strand
GATTCCGGAGCATACATTGGCGACAAATGGGGACAGGGCGTAGCCTGACGTAGCCAGAGGGGGACAGGGAACGACAGGGCAGCAAGCTGCGGCAGGTGTGACAAGCTCCCGCCCTCCGGGCGGTCGGACAAAGCAATCACTGCCGCATCCGCGATCTGGCGCTAACCCTGCAATGACAAGGCGTTCAAGCCATCGCGGCGCTTGAGCGAGACGACCGGCCAACGATCCGTGAGCGCGCTCCGCGTCGCCTTCCTGACGGCACAGGTAACAGAACGGCGGGCGCGAAGCAAAGCGGCGCGGGCGCTTTGCACACCTCGCGCACCGCGCTCATTCAACTGCCGCCGACGGTCATGCGCTGCCGCGCCGACGGCGCATGGCGCGGGTGAGTCGTCTGCACATGTTCCCGCTCCGCATTGGGGTGATGACCGAAGCGGCGGACAGCAAGACGGTCGGCGCGGTATTGCTGTCGACGCTGGGTCCGATGCACGGTGCATTCACACCTTGCGCACCGGCGCGGTCGCTACGAATGAGCCGACGCTGGATGCATCGCGGCCGCGAGCGTGATAATCGACCGCAGCCGGGCGCTGTGCTAGCCACTCGCGCCCGGCGGCTGGTCGTTGATTCGAACGGGACGGAGACAGGAAGCATTGCTCGACGCGACACCGCTACACGATGGGCGTTCCAAGGACCGACCGAGTTTGGCCTCGCACACTTTGTTTGTGACCAAGCGGATCGGCCTCGCCAGGGTCCTGTTCGCCATCATGCATCCGCGTCATGCCAGGGCGGCATCGGTGAACGCCGAAGCAATCCAGCTACTTTTCGGTTCACGCCGCGCCGAAATAGCGTTGGGCAACGTGGAAGCGGTCGATGTAGCGGACGGACGGCTCTGTTCCAGCATTCGGGTCCGCCATACCGCAGGGAATGCGCATGTTTCGGGGTTGCCTCGAACGGATGCAAGCGCCTTTGCCAGTGCGCTTGAAACCGCGAGATGCGACTGGTGGCGCCGTACGCTCGCGCCGCAACTGGAAACGCTCCGCTCCGTGCATGACCGGCTGACGGAACTGGCCGATCCAGCCAGATACCTCACCGCCGACGCATTTCGCGACCTTGAGGCCGAGGCTCAAACGGTTGCCGGGGGGTTCGCGGCGCGGTGGCCGGAAGCGCTGTCGGATGCTCCCGAAGTCCGAATGCTGCGGGGCATTCTGGATTTTCTGGAAGCGCCAGGCGATGCCAAGGTGAAGGCAAACGAGGCGTTCGTCGTCAACGAGCTTACCCGCTCGCGCGAACTGTTCGACCGGATCGAAGCCCGCCCGCTTACGGAAGAGCAACGCCGGGCGGTCGTCATCGACGAGTGCCGTAATCTCGTGGTCGCCGCGGCCGGTAGCGGCAAGACCTCGGTCATCGTGGCCAAGACCGGCTGGCTCGTCCGAAAGGGGTTTCGCAAGCCGTCCGAACTGCTGCTGCTCGCCTTCGCGCGCGATGCCCGCAGGGAGATGGAAGAGCGGATGGACTCGCGCCTCGGCACCGCAATCGCACGCGAGGTGACGGTGCGCACCTTCCACAGCCTCGGCATGGCGATCGTCGGCAAAGCCGAAGGCAAGCGCCCCGCACTCGCGGCGTCGGCGGAGAACGACCGAACCCTGTTCGATCTGCTCAAGGGAATCGTCGCCGATCTGCTCGCCGACCGCGACCTCTCGGCCATGCTGGATGAATGGTTCCAAGAGAGGTTCGCGCCCTACAGGGGCCAGCAAGAGTTCAGAAACTGGGGCGAGTACCACGACTATATCCGGAAGTTCGATATCCGCTCGCTGAAGGGCGACGTGGTCCGCAGCTTCGAGGAATGCGAGATTGCCAATTTTCTCTACCTCCACGGCGTCGCCTACGAGTACGAAGCCCCCTACGAGCACGATTTGGCGACTTCGGAGAAGCGCCAGTACAAGCCTGACTTCCGTCTTCCTGAGCACGGAATCTATATCGAACACTTCGGGATCGACGCCGCAGGAAATACAGCGCCCTTCATCGACCGCGAGAAGTATCGGCAGGAGATGGAATGGAAGCGTGGTGTCCACGCCGAACGCGGCACCGTCCTGATCGAAACCTTCAGTCACGAACAGACCGACGGCAGGCTGCTGCGAAACCTGACGGAGAAGCTTGAGGCTCACGGGGTGACTCTCTCGCCGATCCCGCGCGAGGAAGTATTCGCCGCTCTCGACCGACAGGGCCGGATCGATCCGTTCACGCGGCTGGTGGCAACCTTCCTGCAGCACTTCAAGGGCAGCCGGCTGTCATTCGAGGAAGTCGCCAAGCGCGCCAGCGCTCACCGGGACAGGAGGCGGGCGCAGGCGTTTCTCGCAGTGTTCCGACCGATCTTCGAGCGCTACGAGGAAACGCTCGCCAGCACAGGCGAAATCGACTTCCACGACATGATCAACCGGGCGACCGATCTCGTGGAGGAAGGGCGTTACCGCAGCCCGTTCGGATACATACTGGTCGACGAATTCCAGGACATCTCGCCGTCTCGCGCGCGACTGCTGAAGGCGCTGCTCGACAGCGCGCCGGGATCCCAGTTGTTCGCGGTCGGCGACGACTGGCAGGCGATCTACCGATTCGGCGGTTCGGACATCGCGGTGATGCGGGAGTTCGGGGACCATTTCGGCGTGTTCGAGCGCATCGATCTTGCAACCACGTTCCGCTGCGCCGACCGCATCGCGACGGTCGCGACAGACTTCGTGCTGCGCAACCCGGCGCAAATCCGCAAGACGGTTCGTACAACACGGAAGGCGGATCGCCCAGCGGTATTCGTCGGACTTCCCGGCGACCAGGAACTCTCGCTTCTGAAAGAAGCGCTCGACAGAATCGAAGCGGACGCCCGCCAATACGACGGCACATCGGAGGTGCTGCTGCTGGGCCGCTACCGCCATCTGCGGCCCCGCAATCTGGACGCGCTGCCGAAGCAGTATCGCCGCCTCCGCTTCACTTGGATGACCGTACACCGCTCCAAGGGTCTCGAGGCCGACTATGCGGTGGTCCTCGGACTGTGTTCCGGCAAGTTCGGGTTTCCCGCCGAGATAGCCGACGACCCGTTGATCGATCTGGTGCTGGCAGCGCCTGAAGCCCATCCGAACGCCGAGGAGCGGCGCCTGCTCTACGTTGCCGTTACCCGGGCGCGGCGGCAGGTCTTCCTGCTTGCCGACGGCGGGCAGCCGTCCGAATTCGTGACGGAGTTGATCAACGGCGGATACGATGTCGAAGTGTTCGGTCGTCCGCCGGAGAGCGACGTGCCTTGTCCAAGATGCGTCGGCGGAGGACGGCTGGAGCGCCGGGAAAACGCGCGCGACCAGAGCGTTTTCTACGGGTGCTCGAATTTTCCGCTATGCGAGCACACAGCGCGTGCCTGCCCCCGCTGCGGGAACGGCCTTCCCGTCATGTCCGGTGAGGCTTACGTCTGCCGCAACTGTGGTGGGTCTATCGAGGCCTGTCCTGTCTGCGACGGCTGGCTGAACGCCAGAATGGGCAGATACGGCCGCTTCCTCGGCTGCTCGAACTTCCCGGTTTGCGAATACACAAGAAACCTGCGGGAATCGAAAATAACGCGGCACGGCGCTAAAGTGGAACGGCGCAGGCGACGTTGACAGCGTGATTCTTCTCGCTCCTCGCTAGGACATTCATGTTTCCGTCCGCTCAACGCTTTGAGCATTTGAATAGGTCCCTCGGCTTTGCCTTTCCGTCGTCCGAACCATGGAAATTGTAATAGCTTCCCTTTCCATCGACAGAGATCACAAAGGCGCAGTCATAGGCGAATTCTGCATTCAGGCACCAATCCCACCGGCGTTCAATTCCCTGAATTTGAAACCGCGTGCTTTCGACGATTTCGCCGAATTTCACCTCACCGGTGCCATCGTACCGGCTCGCTGTCAGCGTTACGCAATCGGTTGCGAAAAGTCCGCAGCCGTCGAAGTAGTCACCGCATTTCCACTGTTCGATCCCTGCCTTGGTGTCCTCCTTCGGCATCGTGCCTTCCACTGCCGGTGTAGTGCCATCTACAGTCGCACAGCCAGCAATGATGACGAGTGCTGCCAGAATTACCGGCATAAGCCAGCGTGGCCTCAAATTCTCGCTCATGTAGCATTCTGCTCCTACGCTGCGTGTCGTTGCTACCCGATGATGACCGATGTGTCTGCTCATCGGTACTTCGTAAACTCCATCGCCTTCGCGATCCGGCCCGCCGCCTTCTCGGCGGCAGCCTGCAGGGCGCTGTCGTCGAGATGGGCGTAGATCGCGGTCGTTGCCAGCCGCCGGTGTCCCAGCAGCCGCCCGACGGTGGGAAGGCCGACGCCGTTCATGATGCCCTGCGAGGCCCAACTGTGGCGCATGTCGTGGATACGTAGGCCCGGCAACCCGGCCTCCTCCCGGACACCGCGCCAGAAAGTATAGAGCCTCGACGCCGTGAGGTCTTCGGGAAACACGCGCGCCGCCCCTTCTGTCCGGGGCAGCGCCGCGATCAATGTCACCGCTTCCGACCCGAGCCAGATCGTGCGCGGCCCGGTCTTGGAGTCCTCGATACGCGCGCTCGCGCCGTTTTCGGACAGTTCGCCGATCTCGTCCCAGCGCAGGTTGACCGCTTCCGAGAGCCGCGCCCCGGTAAGGGCCAGCAAGCGCAGCGCCGCCACGTGCCACGGGCGATCTCCGGCGTGCCGGTCCAGCACCGCGCCGAGCCGGGCGATCTCGTCCTTGTCGAGATAGCGGGCAACGGGCTTCTTTGGGTTTACCGCGATATTGGCGCAGGCGTTGGGGACGTGCTCGCCGATCTCGCCCCACTGCCGCGCGGTCTTGAGCATGGCGCGCAGGATGTCGAACGCCCGGTTGGCCGCGCCGGGGCGCTGCGCGCTCGCCGCGTCGAACCACGCCGAGACCCGCGCATGGTCGATGGTGTCGAGCCTGAGCCGCCCGAAGGCAGGCAGGAGCCGCCCGCGCATGTAGATGTCGAAGGTCTCCAGCGAGGACGGCTTCCATACGTCCTTGCGCTGCTCCCGGTAGCGAGCGGCGAAGTCGCGGAACACCGGGGCCTTCACCTTGGGTGCCGGAGCCACATCCTCGCCCGCCCAGATGCGGGCGAGGACGGCGGCGGCTTCCCGGCGCGCGTCCGCGAGGCTCATGTCGGGAAACCGCCCCAGCGTGATCTTGCGCATCCGGCCCCGCACGCGGGTCTGGACGATGAACGACTTCGCGCCCGAGGGTTGGACCCGCAGCCCAAAGCCCGTGATGGTTCCGTCCCAAAGGGTGTATTCTCGCGCCCTCGGCTTCGCGGCGGCGATGGCGGCGACCTTGAGCCGTGTCTTCCCCGTCCTATTCGCCATGATCCGCCTCCCGCTTCCGGCCACCGGCGAGCGCGCCGCCGACGATCCCGGAAATCCGTCCCGCCGCCTCGCGGAAATGCCCGTCGGCAAGATGGGCGTAGCGCTCGGTCGAGCCGGTATCGGCGTGGCCCAGCAACCGGCCCACGGTGTAGAGGTCGAGGCCGTCCATCACCGCATGGGAGGCGTAGGTATGTCGGCAGTCGTGAATGCGCACGTCCTCCAGCCCGGCGAGCGCCCGCAGCTTGAGCCAGCGCGTCGCAAGGTCGGCCATCGGCCCGTCGCCCGTCCGGTTGGGAAAGACGAAATCGCCGCCGCGCGGCAGGCTCGCGAGCACCGCCCGCGCGGGCGCGGGAAGCTGGATCGTCTTCGGTCCCGTTTTCGAGTCGGGCAGCACCGCGCGGGTCTCGCGTATCCAGTCCCACTTGAGCCCCGCGATCTCCGACGACCGCGCGCCGGTGAACAGCAGCAGCCGGATCGCAGCGGCGGCCTGCCGGTCCTCGGCGTGGTCGAGCACGAAGCCGAGACGCTTCAACTCGTCCGCCGACAGGAACCGCTCGCGCGGTGCGGTCCTGTAGCGGCGCATGTTGCGGCAGGGGTTGGAGCCCTGGGGCCGGAGATCCCAAAGCTCGGCGGCGGTCATCATCGCCGACAACACCGGCAGGGTGCGGTTGGCGACGCCGGGCGTGCCGCTCAAGCTATCGAACCAGCGCCGCACGTTGGCGCGGGTCATCTCCGCGACCCGTATTCCGCCGAGTGGGGGAAGGATGTAGCGCTTGAGAAGGTGAAGGTTGCTCTTGCGGGTGGACGGCTTCCAGCGATGGGCGCGGCGGCGGACGAACTCGTCGGCGAAGTCGCGCATCAGCGGCCCGGCCTTGCGCTCGACCTGCGCCGCCTCGATCTCGGCGACGGCCTTCGCCCGCGCCTCGTCGGCGGTCGTTTCCGTGGTCTTGCCGAGGGCGATGTTGTCCGCCCCGAGCTTGCGGACGACGCGGACGAAATACGTCCGGGTATCGTCGGCGGCGACCGTGAAGCCGAAGGCGGGCAGGGTATGGTCCAGCACGGTCAGCGGACGCTTGCGGTGCTTCTGTTCCCTGAAACATCGGCGCGCGGTTCGGTCGTTGACGGTGGCATAGATGCGCATGGCGCGGTCTCCCGTTCTGTTCCCTCGGATGCCGCCCCGTTCGCAGGGAACAAGGACGGCGTTTTCGGGAAGACAACGGGGACCGCGCGGGAGATCGCGGGTCAGGCGCTATTGCGCCTAACGGTATGAAACAAAGACGGAAATCGTTCTATCGGGAAGGCCGGTCAGGGCTCGCTCAAGGCAGAGGTCTGCGGCAGGTGTGAGACCTTACCTCGCGTCAGCGAGGCCATGCGGAATCGGCGTTCAGCCACGAAGTCGGAGAACGATAGCGGGGCCGCTCTGCAAGGCAAAGCCACCGTGGCGAGTGAACGGGGCGGGGAGCTCGAAGCATGGGCTGCCGCGACGATGCCGGTGCACCGGGACGTGCACGGGGTTCGATACGGCATCCGGCTGCACTGTGGGCGCCTCTGCCGCGAGCAATGACCGGATTGGCTCGCACCGGGTTCGGCATCGCTGCAACGCGGCGTGTCGGCGGTGCTGACGGGTCTGCCGTTCGTGCGTG
>WTGU01000090.1 GCA_011523425.1 Alphaproteobacteria bacterium | reverse complement strand
AGGACAGCGGACTCTGACTCCGTAGGTCCAGGTTCGAATCCTGGTCCCCCAGCCATTCCTTCCGCCCGACCCCGGTCGGGCGTTTCGAGTCCGGCGGGACGCGCGCCGTCAGGCGTGGGGGCGGGTCTTCTCCGGATCGTAGAAGGGAATGCGCGAGACCGTCGCGGAGCAGCGCACGTTCTCCCCCTCGACGGCGAGCCGCGTGCCCTCGGCGGCCGCGTGCGGCGCGACGTGGCAGAGCGCGAGCGACTTCTGCATGCGGTGCGACCAGGACGGGCTGTTGACGACGCCGACCCGCTCGCCGTCGAGGCTCAGCGCGGCGTCGGCGTCGACGGCATCGTCGTGATCGGCCACGATGCCGACCATGAGCACCTTCTCCTGCCCCTCGCGGGCGAACACCGCCTCCCTGCCGCGGAAATCGCCCTTCTTGCGCGAGACCGACCAGCCCAGGGTCACCTCCCAGGGCGTGTTCGCCTCGGTCATGTCGTAGGGGTAGAAGAGGAGCGCCGCCTCCACCCTGATCTTGTCGAGGCAACCGAAGGAGCAGGGAACGATGCCGTCGCCGGCGCCCTGCTCCAGGATCGCCTCCCAGAGCGGCACCACATGCTCCGCGGTCGCGAAGATCTCGTAGCCGCGCTCGCCGGAATAGCCGGTGCGCGAGATCAGCGCCGGCCGGCCGAAGAGCGTGGTCTCGGCCTGGTGGAAATAGCCGAGGGAGGCCAGATCGATCGGCGTGTGCCGGTCGAGGAAGCCAGCCGACGCCGGCCCCTGCAGCGAGATGTCGTGCAGATCGTCGTCGAAGGCGATGCTCACCTGCTTGCCCTCGCCGCTCTCCTGCAGTCGCTCCAGCCCGGCGCCCGCGCCGTGGACGAACAGGAAATCGTCGTCGGCAATAGCGAATATGATGGCGTCGTCGCAGATGCCGCCGTCCTCCTGCAGGACCGGACCGTAGGCCGAGCGGCCTACGGGAATCCTCGTCATGTCGCGGGTGATGACATGATCGCAGACCCGGGCGGCGTCCCGACCGCGCACATGCACCTTCTTCAGGCCCGAGACGTCGAAGAGGCCGGCCCGCTCCCGCACCGTGTCGTGCTCGTCGCAGGGGTCGGTGTTATAGCTCCAGGGAGCCCCCATGCCGTTCCAGTCCTCGAGACTGGAACCGAGCGCCCGATGGTGCGCGGCCAGCGCCGATTCGCGTTCACTCATTGACAACTCTCCCTGTCACTCTTCGCTCACACATTCGCGCGACGCACCATCTCCCACTGTCACGCGCCGCCGTTCGCCGGCAGCGACGGATAGGTCGTGTCGCCCCAGATCTGGCGTTCCCTGATCCACGGCAGGGGATATTGCGGGTTCTCGGACTCGAACTCGCGGGCGAGCCTGTGGCCGTCGAACACGGCGTCGGCGATCATCCTGGGCGCGTAGCAGTCGCCAATGTGGAAGATATTGTCGATCTCCTCGCCGGCCCATTCGTCCTTTCGCGCCTTCAGCTCGGTGAAGAGCTGGCTGTTGGAGATCCGCGCCGTGGCGACGACCAGCGAGTCGCAGGCAAGCTCGTCGATATGGGTGTTGGCGGTGCGCGGCAGCTCGCCCACGCGCGGATCGGCGGTGCGGCGGTAGCCGTCGCCGAAGATGGGATAGGCGCGCACGGTGACCTGGTTGCCGATATCGACCGAGTCCACCCAGGTGGACGCCAGCTCCTTGATCCCCTTCTCGTGCATCATCCGGTGCAGGTTGGGGGCTTCCAGGGTGAAGTGGGTGTAGTGCACCGAGGAGCCGAGCTGAGTGATGATGGTCACCTGCTTGCCCTGATCGGCGAGATACTCGGCGAGGCTCGCGCCGGTGTAGTAGCCCTCGGCCTCCAGCACGATCACCCGGTCGCCCACGTCCTTGCCGGCCATGACCTGCTCCGGCGTGCACACCTGGGCGAGGCTCGCATCGACGCCGGGGATCGTCGCGTGCGTGGTGCTGCTCAGCCCGTCGGTGGCCCAGTGGGAGCCCACGGCCACGACGACCCGGTCGGCGCCGTAGGTGAGCACGTCGTCCGCGCTCATCTCGCCGACGCCGGTGTGCACCTCGACGGTCTTCAGCTTGTCGAGCTGGATCTGGCGGTAGCTGGTCACCCGGCCCCATTCGGCGAGGCCGGGGAAGCGCTGGATGTAGCGCACGCAGCCGCCGATCTCGCCGTCGGCCTCGCGCAGATGGACGTCGTAGCCGCGCTCGCCGAGAACGCGGGCACACTCCATGCCGGCGGGCCCGGCGCCGACCACGAGGACCGAGCCCGGATCCGCCGCCTTGTCGAACTTCTCCGGATGCCAGCCGCGCCGGTACTCCTCCATCGAGGTGGCGTTCTGGGTGCAGATGAGCGGCGGCCCGCCGATCTCCCAGCGCGAGATGCACATGTTGCAGCCGATGCACTCGCGGATGTCGTCGAGGCGGCCCTCGTCGATCTTGTTGGGCAGGAACGGGTCGGCGATCGAGGGGCGGGCGGCGCCGATGATGTCCGCCTGGCCGGAGGTCACGATCTGCGCCATGTCGTCCGGGCTCGTCACCCGCCCGACGCCGAGCACCGGCGCCTTGGCGATGCTCTTCACGTCCTTGACCCAGGGCTTCTGGTGGTTGGCCTTGTAGAAGCGCGACGGGCCCGCGTCCTCGCCCCACTCGGCGATGTCGCCGATGTTCACGTCCCAGAGATCGACCAGTCCCTCGCTGGTGGCGAGCTCGACGAACTTGAGCCCGTCTTCGCCGACCTCGACGCCGTCGGCACCGTAGAGCGTGTCGATGGCGAAGCGCGTCGCGATCGCGCAATTGTCGCCCACCGCCTGCTTCACCGCGGCGAGCGATTCCAGCCAGAAACGCGCCCGGTTCTCGAAGCTGCCGCCGTAGCCGTCGGTGCGCTTGTTGTAGAACTTCGAGAGAAACTGGAGGGGCAGATAGCTGTGCGCACCATAGACGTAGACGATGTCGAAGCCCGCCTGCTCGGCGCGGACCGCGGCATCGACGTACATCTGGATCAGGTCCCTGATGTCGTCCTCGTCGGCCTCGCGCGGGTAGGTCCGCGATTCGAACTCGGATGCGATCTGGCTCGGGCCGCGCGGCACGGCGCGGCTCTCCATGCACGGCGCATGGGCGCCGCCGTACCACATCTCGATCCCGGCGAGCGAGCCGTGCCGGTGGATCTCGTCGCACATGTGGCCGAGATTGATGACGTCGCCCTCGTCCCAGATGCGGGCCGAGACCCGGTGCACGTCGTCCGATTCGGGATGGATGGAGGTGTACTCGGTGCAGATGCCGCCCCAGCCGCCCTCGGCCTTCATGCCGCGGAACGCAGCCTGGGCGCCCGGCTTCTCGGAGCCCGCGCCGTTGCAGTGGGGGACCTGATAGAAGCGGTTCTTCATGGTCTTCGGGCCGATCTGGATCGGCTCGAACAGGCAGTCATACTTCGGATCACGCGCCATCTGGCTTCCCCCTCGCGTTCGTCTCGCCGCCGCTCCCCGTGTCGGCCCGCCACCGTTCGCCGGCCGGCAGGAAGCGGCACATGGCCCATTAGTCCATGCCAACTGCGGCGCAGAATAGCATAGCGAATACGGAGCCGGTAGGCGCTCGACTGCCGCTTACGAAACCAATGCAACAAACATTTGATTGGTAGAACCAAATACTTGCTTTCCGATTGGTCCAACCAACTATTCGCGCTTCGATTGGTCCAACCAACTATTCAATTTCATGTATCCATTGTCGGCCAGTCTTGACACTGATCAATGATCCCGAATACGGTATTCGTAGATGATTGCATCCGATGAGTGCAATTCATCGTGCTGCCCGCTGACGGCGCCCGATACGGGGTCCTGCGCAGCCGCAGCCAACAGGGAGACTCAGTCATGGGCAAGAAGGGACTTACACGCAGGCAATTCACGGGCACGGCCGCGGCTGCGGCCGGCGCCGTCGCCGCGTCGTCGTTCGGTGCGCCCCACATCGCGCGGGGTGCCGAGAAGGTGGTTAAGGTCGGCTTCCTCGGGCCGTTGACCGGCGAGGTCGCGGGCTGGTTCCTGCCGGGCCTGAACGGTGCCGAGATCTGGGCCGAGCACGTCAACGCCGGCGGCGGCATCAAGATCGGCGACGACAACTACATGGTCGAGATCGTCTCCTACGACAACGAGTACCTGGCGGACAAGTCGCTGATCGGCGCCAAGAAGCTGGTGCTCGAGGACGGGGTCAAGATGGTCCAGATGCTGGGCGGCACCGACGCGCCGGCTGCCGTGCAGTTCTTCACCAAACAGAACATGCTCTCGTCGACGCTGCTGCCGAGCGATCTCACGCCCGACACGCTCTATCACCTGGCGCCGGCCGAGGTGCACCCGATCTACAACGTCACCGGCGTCGAGTGGCTGGCGGAGAACCGGCCGGAGCTCAAGACCGCGGCGATCTGCGCCCAGGACGACGAACTCGGATGGCCGTCGGTCGCGACCTACCTCGCCGCGTTCGAGGCGGCCGGCATCGACGTCATCTACAACAAGTACTTCGACCCGGCGACGACCGACTTCGCGCCGGTGGTGACCGCGATGCTGGCTGACAACCCCGACATCGTCTGCCTGGATACCGCGTATCCGGACTACGTCAACCTGATCAGCGAGCAGTTGTTCCTGCAGAACTTCGACGGTCAGATCATCTCCTGCACCTTCGACTTCTATCAAAACATTATCGAGAAGACGAGCGTGGAGTTTGTCGAGGGTCTGATCTTCCAGTTCCCGGATTTCGACGACCCGGCGATGAGAGAAGCGCACATCAACTTCGAGAATCCGGATGGATTCTTCTCCGAGTACAACGAGCGCTTCCCGGATTCGTGGAGCGCGGTGTCCTGGGAATACTCCGCGATTGCCGAGATGTGGCGGCTGGCGGCCGAGAAGGCCGGCAGCATCGAGCCCATGGACGTGCTCGCGGCGCTCAAGGAAGGCGGCCGTGGCCCCCACGTGTTCGGCGACGCCGCCTGGTGGGGCTCGGAGCTCTGGGGCATCGACAACGCCCTGGTCGGCAACTGGCCGGTGGTGCAGATTCAGAACGGCAAGGCCACCATCGTCGAGTATCGCAACATCATCGACTGGTGGAGCAGACACGGCGACCTGCTGAAGAAGCACACCGAGGAGCAGGGCGGCTAGCCGCAACTCCAGCGGCAACGACCGCACCATGAAGCGGCGGGTCCGTCGGCAGCACGGACCGCCGCACAGGCGAGCCGGGGCGGTGCAGCCCCGGCTCTTCCGTTGTAGGCTTCGTTTCCGGACAAGCGGACGCCACGCCCTCCCCGGCTCGCCGCCGGCGTTGCCGGGGAGGCGGTATATGCCCGGCACCTGAGCCGCGAGGGACCGTGGAAACTGTCATTCAGACGCTGGTGAACGCTCTGATGCAGAGCAGCTTCGTCGCGCTGATGGCGGTGGGCCTGGTTCTCATCTTCGGCGTCATGCGGGTGATCAACTTCGCCCACGGCGAGTTCTACATGGCCGGCGCCTATGTGGTGTTCTGGCTCTACGCGCAGAACGATCTGCCCTTCTTCGCCGCCGTCGTCGCGGCGGTGATCGTCGTCGGCGTCATCGGCCTGATTCTGGAGCAGATTCTGTTCAAGCCGATGCGGGAAAACCCGCTCGGCGGGCTCATCATGTCCATCGGCGTGCTCTTCATCCTCCAGGTGCTCGCCGCCGTCATATTCGGCGTCGGCCTGATGAAGCACATCCCGCCCCTCTATCCGGGAGCGACGCCGGTGTTCGGCCTGGACGGCGTGGCGGTGCCGTGGCAGCGCCTGGTCGCCTTCGGCATCGCCGTCCTGCTGCTGATCGCGTTCTGGCTCTTCCTCAAGCGCACGCGCCTCGGCTGGGCGCTCCGCGCCTGCGCGCAGGATCGCGAGGCGGCGGCGCTGCAGGGCATGTCGATCAACAAGCTCGCGCTGCTGGCGATGGGCCTCGGCGCCGGCATGGCGGGCGCCGCCGGCGCGATCATGGCGCCGCTGGTGCGCGTCTATCCCTACATCGGCGGCCCGGTGATCGTCACGGCCTTCATCGTCATCGTCGTGGGCGGCATCGGCAGCCTCGAAGGCGCCGTGCTGGCCGCGGTGCTCTACACCTTCTTCCACACCTTCGTCGCCACCTATCTCGACGGCTCCATCGCCAGCATCCTCGGCCTCCTGATGATGCTGCTGGTGCTGATCGTGCGGCCCGCCGGCCTCCTGGGCAAAGGCGAGAAGGTCTAGCCGGTGATCGGGTCCACCCGGTTCTGGGCGACCGGCAGCGGCCTCGTGGCGCTGCTGGCCCTCTTCTGCGCGCTGCCCTTCCTGGTCGCGATCTACCGCATCGACATCCTCATCTTCCTGCTGATCAACGTGATCCTGGCGGTGAGCTACCGCTTCCTCACGCTCGCGGGAGAGTTCTCGCTCGGCCACGTGGTGATGATGGGGGTGGGCGCCTACGGCAGCGCGCTCGCCACCAAGGAGGCGGGGCTTTCGGTCTGGCTCGCGGCGCCGCTCGCCGCCGCCTTCACGGGCCTGCTGGCCTTCATTCTCGCCTTCCCGCTCTTCCGCATGAAGGGCTTCTACTTCCTGATCGGCTCCTTCGCCGCGGGCGAAGCGATCCGCCTCACCTGGAACCGCTTTCGCGACCCCTTCGGCGGGCCCGGCGGCATCGTGTTCATTCCCTCGCCGGAAATACCTCTTCCCGCCCTCGGCCTGTTCGACGTCGCGGCGGACCCGCGGGCCTACTACTTCCTGTGCCTCGCGCTGGTGGTCATCACGATCTTCATCTTCTACCGGCTGGAGCACTCGCGCTTCGGACTCACGCTGCACGCGATCCACTGGAAGGACGTGCTGGCGGAATCGGTCGGCGTGCACATCTGGTGGTACAAGACCTTCGCCCTGGTGGTGGCGTCCGCCTTCGCCGGGCTCGCCGGCGCCCTGCTCGGCCACTATCTCGGTACCGTCAACCCGGTCCAGTTCAACCTGCACATCATGCTCTTCGTGCTGGTGTGGGTGATCGTCGGCGGCAC
>WTGU01000081.1 GCA_011523425.1 Alphaproteobacteria bacterium | reverse complement strand
CACCACGGCAACGGCTGGGAGGAGGCGGACGGCACCATCCACCTCGACCTCTGCCGGGCGGCGGACCCGATGTTCGCCATCCACGACCTGCGCGCCATCATGGAGGGCGACTGGAGCTTCCCCTCCGCCCACCCGCGCTACCACCGCATGGTGCTCAGGCCCGACGGGACCGCCGCGGTCGAGCAGGTGGCCCCGGCGGTGGCGGACTTCCCCCGCATCGACGGGCGCCGCACCGGGCTCCGCCACCGCGCGGTCTTCGCGCTCACCGGCGCGGAGGACGGCGGCTGGCCGCTCTCGCGCGTCACCCGGCTCGATCCCGACCGGGGCGACGTCGACGGCTGGTCCTACCCCCGCCACCTGATCCCGGAGGAGCACGTGTTCGTGCCGCGCGGGGACGCGGACGGCGACGGCTGGCTGGTGGGGCCCTTCCTCGACCTCGAGCGCGGCGCCTCGGGCCTGAGCGTCTTCGACGCCCGGCAGCTAGCCGACGGGCCGCTCTGGCAGGGCGCCCTGCCCTACCCGCTCCCCCTCGGCCTGCACGGGTTCTTCGTGGCGTCGTGATGCGCCACTAGAGAGCGGGATCGGCCGACGGGAGGCCCAGCAGCACGCGGCCGTGGTTCGACGCGTTCACGTCCCAGTTCTGAGTGATGTGGCCGCGGATGCAGTTGAGGTCGCGCATCGCCCGCGAGATCGGGTTGCGGTCGTAGAGCCCGGCGCCGCCGGAGAGGTGGAAGAGCAGGTCCACCGCCTCGGCCGCGAGCTTGCCCGCCATGGTCGCCTTGGCGCGGAGCTCCGTCTTGAGCGGCATCGGCGCGATGTCGCCGCGCTCGGCCACCGCCATGCCGACGTCGCAGCAATGGTGCAGCAGGAGCCGGGCGGTCTCGATCGCGGTATGGGCCTCGGCGACCTTGACCTGCGCGGTGGAATAGTCGGCCATGCTCTTGCCCGACATCCGGGCGACGCGGTCGCGGGTGCGCACCACGAAGTCGTCCAGGGTGGCCTGGGCGACGCCCACCGCCACCGCGCTCTGGTTGATGGAGAACATGGCGAAGGCCGGCAGCTTGTAGAGCGCCGCGTCGTTCGCCGCACACCCCGGCGCATCGCCGCCGCCCTTGGTGTCGTCGATGGCGAGCGCCCGGCGGTCGGGCACGAAGACGTCGTCGACCGCGACGTCGGCGCTGCCGGTGCCGCGCAGACCGGCGGTGTGCCAGGTGTCGATGATCTCGAACTCGCCGAGCGGCACCGCGTGCATCTGGGCGCGCTTCGCCACGCCGTCCCCTTCCGTGAACGCCATGGCGATGAACCAGTCGGCGCCGTAGACACCGCTCGCGAACGGCCAGCGCCCGCTGATGCGCCAGCCGCCGTCCTCGCGCACCGCCCGGCCCAGGCTCGGGATCAGCACCCCCGCCACCATGGCGTCCGGCACCGCCCCCCAGATCTCGTCCTGGCCGTCGGGCGGCCAGTAGCCGAGCAGGCAGTTGTGGGAGCAATACTGGGTGAGGCACCAGCCGGCGGCGCTGCAGGCGATGGAGATGGCCTCAACGATATCGACCATGCCGGAGAAGTGCGCCTCGGCCCCGCCGTGGCGGGCCGGCTGCAGGATGCGGTGGATGCCGGCGTCGCGCATCGCCTGCATGGTCTCGGGCGCGAGGCGGCGGTCGTCTTCGGTGGCCTCCGTGCGCGCGCGGACGGTTTCCATGAGCCCCTCGGCACGGGCGAGCAGGTCTTCCCGGGTTCTCGCCGTCGCCGCGCCCGCGGCTGCCGTCTCGTTCATGGCGCTCATACCTCCATCAGCACGTCGTGGGCCAGGTGGGCGGCCACCCGGTCCAGCCCCTCGCCGGTGCGGCAGTTGGTCACGAGCACCGGCCGGCCGGCGCGCACCTCTTCGGCCTCCCGGCGCATGAGCGCGAGATCGACCCCCACATGGGGCGCGAGGTCCGACTTGTTGATGATGAGCAGGTCGGCCCGGACGATGCCGGGGCCGCGCTTGCGCGGGATGTCGCCGCCGCCCGAGACGTCGATCACGAACAGCCAGTAGTCCACCAGATCGAGGGAGAAGGTGGAGGCGAGATTGTCGCCGCCGCTCTCGATCAGGATCAGGTCGAGGGGGCGGAGCTGCGCCTCCAGCAGGTCGGCCGCCTCGATGTTGAGCGTCGGGTCCTCGCGGATCACGGTGTGCGGGCAGGCGCCGGCCTCGACGCCGACGACGCGCTCCGGCGGGATCAGGCCGCTCCGCTGCAGCCGCTCGGCGTCCTCCTGGGTCACCAGGTCGTTGGTGACGATGGCGAGCGAGGCGCCGCGGGCTGCGAAGAGCGGGAGCAGCCCCTCGATGAGCGCGGTCTTGCCCGAGCCCACCGGCCCGCCGATGCCGACGCGCGCCGCGCTCGGCGCCGTTTCCGCCTGGGCCTCCGCCGTCTCCGCCACAGCCTCCACCGTCTCGGCCATCAACCGCTCTCCACTTCGTCCACGAGGCGCGCCCTGCCGTCCTCGAGGTGCTGGGCGAGGCGCGCCAGGTAGCTCTCGCGCGGGCCGTCCAGCGCCACCTTGAGGAGCGTGCCCTCGAAGCGCACCCGCCAGTGCAGATTCCCGCAGAAATAGCCGAGTTCGAGCGCCGCCGCCATGTCCCGGGGGCCGAGCGCGAGCCACATGGTCTCGCGCATGCGGACGACGACGGCGCGGCCCTCCTCCAGCAGCAGCACCGCGCCGTTGGCGAGGCGCTCGGAGCGCGCCAGCGCGATCGCGCAGTCGGTCCCCTTGTCGGTCGCGACGCGCAGCCGCTTGCGGGCGGTATCGGCCGCATCGAGGGTGATGGTCTCGACCAGGCCGTCATGCTCGAGCGCGTGGAGGCGCTCGGCGACGGTCGCGTCGGTCGCGTTGCCGACGATCCGGGTGAGCCGCAGCATGGGCGAGAGCTTAACCTGGAAGTCTCGCCGAGGTCATGAGCGGCGCGCGACGCGGGCCGTGACCGTGGCGAGACATTCGGGCTATGGTCCGCGCCGGCCGCAGGCGGTGCGGTGGTCGAGACAGGCGGAGAGGGCGATGGCTGAGGAAGCGAAGAGCGCCGGGCGGCTGGAACGCGTGCTGCGCGAGCGCGCCTTCGCCATCACCGCCGAGACCGGGCCGCCCGATTCCGTCGACCCGGCGGACGTTCTGGCCCGGGCGGGATGCCTCAAGGGGCTGGTGGATGCCGTCAACGTGCTCGACGGTGCCGGCGCGCGGGCCCATCTCTCGCCGCTCGCGACCGCCGCGATCCTCGCCCAGGCCGGCATCGAGCCGGTGCTCCAGTTCACCATGCGCGACCGCAACCGCCTCGCGCTGCAGGCCGACGTGCTGGGGGCGGCGGCGCTGGGCGTGCACAGCCTGCTCTGCCTCACCGGCGATTCGGTCGAGGCCGGCGACCAGCCGGAGGCGAAGCCCGTCTTCGATCTCAAGTCCAACGAGTTCATGGCGACGGTCCGCTCCATGCGCGACGAGGGGGTCCTGCCCGGCGGGCGGCGGCTCGCCGCCGCGCCGAGGCTCCTGATCGGCGGCGCCGATGCGCCGCGCGAGCCCGAGGCGGGCAGCGAGCCCTCGGGCCTCCAGGCCAAGATCGAGGCCGGCGCGGACTTCTTCCAGACCCAGTTCTGCTTCGACACGGTGATGCTCGGGCGCTACCTCGCCTGGCTCGGCGATTTCGGCATACCGGAACGCACCGCCATCATCGTCGGCATCGGGCCGCTGAAGTCGGCGCGCTCGGCGCGCTGGATGAACGAGAACCTCTTCGGCGTGCACATCCCCGAGGCCGTCATCGCCCGCCTCGACGGCGCCGACGACCAGCGCGCAGAGGGGATCCGCATCTGCGTGGAGCTGATCCAGGAGCTGCGCGGCATGGAGGGGGTCGCTGGCGCGCACCTGATGGCGCCGCGCGGCGAGGAAGCGATCGCCGAGGTCATTGCCGAAGCGGAGATCGGCCGGCGCGACTGAAGCGGCACCGGGTCCGCGCCCGGTGTCAGGAGCGGGCGCTGACCGCGGGATCGAAGTCGGGATCGAGGCCCCGGATCATGACGCAGGGCATCGGCGCCGCGCGGAGCGTCTTGCACGCCCGGTTGGCGTCGTTCTTGTAGAGCCCCAGGAACTGCGCCTTGTAGTGGGTGCCGCCGCCCTCCTGGCTGGGCGCGAGCATCGGCGCCGCGTCGTTGAGGACCGGTGCGCGCGCAGACGCGCGGCGCATGGCGATCTCCGCCGCCGTGACGGACGAGTAGGAGCCGACCTCGATGCCCCAGGGGCGGTCGGCCGCCGGCGCAGCGTACGCCTCCGATCCGATGCCGAAGTCCACCGACGCCGCAGGTGCCAGCGGCGCGTCAGGTTCTGGCGACGCGGCCGCAGGCTTGGGCGGTGATGGCTGCGGCGGCGAGCCGGCGGCGACCTCGACCGGCTCGACCGGGGCGCGCAGCGGGGCTGAGGGTGTCTCGGCCGCCGGGGCGGGCGAAGCGGCCGCAACGCTGACTGCTGCCGGCTTGAACCTGGGCATCGGCGCCGCCAGGCCGGAGCCGGACGGCGGACGCGGAACGCCCGCGACCAGCAGGCGGCTGCTCGGCGGGCGGCGCTCCGCGAGCCGCGTGAAGCCGAGATCGAGAAGGTTGACCATGTGGTTGTTGCGAGAGCGCGACGTCTTGCCGCCGAAGACCACGGCGATGATGCGCCGGCCGTCGCGCTCCGCCGATGCCACGAGATTGAAGCCCGAGGCGCGGATATAGCCGGTCTTTATGCCGTCGAGGCCGCGATACTGGCCGAGCAGCCGGTTCGGCGAGCGGTGGTTCTTCCCCGCATAGCGGAAGCGCCGGTCGTCGAAGTAGTGGTAGCGGTGCGGGAAGTCCCGCATCAGGGCGCGGGCGAGGCGCGCCATGTCCCGCGCCGTGCTGCGCTGCGCCCTGTTCGGCAGGCCGGAGGCGTTGCGGAAGGTGGTCCGGGACATGCCGAGCGCGCGGGCCTTGGCGGTCATCTTCTCGGCGAACTTGCGCTCCGTCCCGCCCAGGGTCTCGGCGACCACCACGGCGACGTCGTTGGCGGACTTGACGACCAGCGCGCGGATCGCCTGCTCCACGGTGACCGTCGACCCGGCGGCCACCCCGAGCTTGGAGGCGGGTTGCCGCGCGGCGCGCTTCGAGACCGTCATCTTGGAGCCGAGGCCGAGCCTTCCGTTGTCGATCGCCTCGAACAGCATGTAGAGGGTCATCATCTTGGTGAGCGACGCGGGATAGCGGCGCACATCGGCGTTGCGCGAGCGCAGGACGTCGCCGGTGTCAGCATCGATGACGATGGAGGCATAGCGCGCCTGTGCCGGCTCGGCGGCGAAAAGCTGCGCCATGCCGAGGACGCAAAGGGCGAGAACGAGACCGAGAACGATCGAGCCTGGCCGCATGGACCGCGTATCCCGCCCCTCTTCCACGTCCGCTCCGGCAACGAAAACGAATCGAGCCGGAATCTCTTATCGGTCCAAAGCGGCGCGTCCGTCAAGCATGACGGGTCTGGAAGTGGTTGATTCGGCGTTATCTCTGCGCGGGGGGCGCGTCGGTCCGGGTGCTTCGGCCTCTCAGAATTCGGGCGGCGTCACGTCGCTCAACCGAAGCTGGGCCGCGAGTTCGGCCTTCAGGCGCGCGAGCGCGGCGGCGTCCCCGGCCTCGCAGCGCGCGACCAGCATGGGCTGGGTGTTGGAGGCGCGCAGCAGCCACCAGCCGTCCGCGCTCTCGGCCCTGACGCCGTCGATGCCGCTGAACGGCAGGCCCGCGGCCTTCAGCCGGGCGCCGACCTCGTCGGCGACCTGGAACTTGCGCCCGTGCGGACAGGGGAAGCGGATCTCGGGCGTGCTCGCGGGACGCGGGAGCTCGGCCCCGAGCGCCGCCAGCGAACGCCCCTCGCCCGCGATCAGGCGCAGCAGCCTGAGGGCCGCATAGAGGGCGTCGTCGAAGCCGTAATAGCGGTCTGCGAAGAAGATGTGGCCGCTCATCTCGCCGGCCAGCGGCGCGCCGACCTCGGCCATCTTCGCCTTGATCAGCGAGTGACCCGTGCACCACATCAAGGGCTCCCCGCCGAGCCGGGCGATCTCGTCGAACAGGACCCGGCTCGCCTTCACGTCGCCGATGACGGTGGCACCCGGCATCTCGCGCAGCACCTCGCGCGCGAGCAGGGCCACGATCCGATCGCCCCAGAGGATCTCGCCCGTTCCGTCCACCACCCCGATCCGGTCGCCGTCGCCGTCGAACGCGACGCCGAGATCGCAGCGCTCGGCCCGCACCGTCTCCATGAGCTGCGCCAGATTGCCGGCCACCGTGGGATCCGGGTGATGGGCGGGAAAGGTCCCGTCGACCGTCGCGTTGAGCAGGATGTGGCGGCCGGGGAGGCGCTCTACGAGCGCTGCGAGCACCGCGCCGGCCGCGCCGTTGCCCGCGTCCCAGGCCACCGTGAACGCATCGTCGCAGGCCTCGCGGAGGAGGCGCGCGACATAGGCGGGTGCGATGTCGTCCTGCGTCACCCGGCCGGCGCCCTCGGCGAACGCGCCGGCGGCGACGGTGCGCGCCAGCGTCCCGATGTCCTCGCCGTGGAAAGGCTTGCCGCCCAGCACCATCTTGATGCCGTTGTAGGCGGGCGGATTGTGCGAGCCCGTGACCATCATCCCGCCTGTGGCCCGGCGCTCGTGCACCGCGAAGTAGAGCATCGGCGTGGGCCCGAGGCCGATGCGCAGCACGTCGGCGCCGGACGCGACGAGGCCCTCGACCAGGTGCTCTTCGAGAACCGGCGAGTCGAGCCGGCCGTCGCGACCGACGCAGATCAACGGCGCCTTGCCGACCGGCGCCCGCGTCCGGGCGACGGTGGCGAAGCCCCGGCCAATGGCCTCCATGTCGGCGCCGGTCAGCGTCTCGCCGACGATCCCCCTGATGTCGTACGCGCCGAGAACGGTTGCATCCAGAGTGCGCCCGCTCATTGCTGCGGCGTCCACGACAGCCGCGGGGCGAGCGGGAGCACGGCCTTGCTCACGGGTCCTGCCATGCCGGGCTAGCGCACTCTTCGTTCAGACACGATCGCAGCGAGTTGCTGCGGGTGCCCAATCTTCGTGCGGTG
>WTGU01000151.1 GCA_011523425.1 Alphaproteobacteria bacterium | reverse complement strand
GGAGGATCAGCAGGTCCGCCGGCTCCAGGCCGAGATCGCGCCAGCCCGGCCCGTGCAGGCGGCCGAAGCGGGCGGCCCCGCCCCGGCTCTGGCAGACCAGCACCGCGCCCCGCCTGCCGCCATCGCCGAGCCGTACCAGCAGCGCGGCGAGGAAGGCGGCGGCGGCCGGTGCGTCGGCGGCGGTGACGCCCGCCGCCTCGTGCAGGCCGTCCGGCGCGAGCCCGGCCTCGGGCAGGGCGCCATCCAGGGCATCGACGCCGGGCAGCCAGGGCCGGGGCGCCGGGCCTCCAGCGACGCCTCTCTCCAGCGCGGCCGGGCAGCGTTCCAGCGCCGCGATGCGCCGCCGCAGCGCCTCCAGGTCGGCGGGCACGGCGGCCGGATCGGCCGCGTCGGCGCACTCGCGCGGGACTCGTGCAGGCGACATGGGGCGGGATGTGCTCATGGTTGTTCACTATTTGTTCTTTTGTCGAGCCTGTCAAGCCGCCCTGTCGAGCCGCAAGGGAAGCCCCGAGGGACGGGTAAGTCGGCGGAGGCTAAGGTGCGCGCATCTCCACGCCCATCTCGCGCAGCACCGCGCTCGCCGCGTCGACGAAGCGGGCCATGGTGTCCGCCCGGAAGGCGCCGATGCAGCCGACCCTGAAACTCTCCACCTGCGCGAGCTTGCCGGGATAGATCACGAACCCGCGCGCCGCGAGGCGGTCGTAGAAGGCCCCGAAGTCCCAGGCGGGATCGGCCGGCGCGCGGAAGGTCACGATGATGGGCGCCTGGACGGCGTCCTCCAGCAGCGTCTCGAAGCCGAGGCCGCGCATGCCGTCGACCAGGGTGCGGCAGGTCTCCCAGTAGCGGGCGAAGCGGCCGGCGACGCCGCCTTCCGCCTCCAGCGCATCGAGGGCGTGGTCCAACGCGGCGAGCACCTGAGTGGGCGGCGTGAAGCGCCATTGGCCATTGGCCTCGAGCCCGGCCCACTGGGCGTGCAGGTCGAGGCTCACCGCATGGGCGCTGGCGGCACACGACGCGAGGTGGTCCGTCCGCGCGATCACGAAGCCCACGCCGGGCGCGCCTTCGAGGCACTTGTTGGCCGATGCGGCGAGGCTCGCGAGCGGCAGGCGCCCGAGATCGATCGGAATGCCGCCGAAGGAGCTCATCGCGTCCACGTGCAGCCGGCGGCCGCTCTCGGCGACCGCGGTCGCAAGCTCCGACAGAGGGTTGAGGATGCCGGTGGTGGTCTCGCAGTGGACCAGGGCGACATCGCTGATCGCGGGCTCGGTCGCGAGCCGCTCGGCCAGCGCCGCCGCCGTCGGCGGCACGGTCTCGTCCGTCTCCAGAACGCCGTGGGCGCGGCCCATGCGCCGGCAGATCTCGACCATGCGCCGGCCGTAGGCGCCGCCGACGAGGATCAGCAGATGGCCGTCGCGCGGTACCAGCGTGCCGAGCTGCGCCTCCACCGCGAAGGTGCCGCTCCCCTGCAGCGGCACGCAGGTGAACGCGTCGCCGGCGTTGGCGAGCGCCAGCAGCCGCCGCCGCACGGCCGCGGTGAGCGCGATGAAGGAGGGATCCCGCGAGCCCCAGTCGCGGTCCATCGCGGCGCGGGTCTCCGGCCGCGTGGTGAGCGGGCCGGGGGTGAGCAGGACGGCGTCCGCCCCCTCCCCGCCCCGGTCAGCGGGCGGCGGCGCGGCCGAGGGCATCGAGGGCCTCGGGCGTGTCCACGTCGATCGTCACCGAGTGATCGGGGCTCTCGATCTCGTAGACGGCGTCGGCGTGGTCGCCGATCAGGTGGCGCGCGCCGACGTCGCCGGAGAGGCGCCTGATCTCGGCGAAGTAGCGCGCCGCCCAGAGCACGGGGTTGCCGCGCTTGCCGCGCCAGGTGGGGACGCCGATGGCGCGGCCCTCGAGCGGGTTGAAGCCCGCGATCAGCCGGTCGATCAGCGCGGCGCTGGTGCGCGGCATGTCGCCGAGGCAGATCACCGCGCCGTCGAGGCCGGGATCGAGCGCCTCGATGCCGCGCTCGAGCGAGCTGCTCATGCCTTCGGCATGGTCGGGGTTGTGGGCGAATTCCACGTCGAGCCCGGCCAGCGCCGCCTCGATGCGCCCGGCCTCATGGCCCGTCACCACCACCACCGGCGTGGACCGGGACGCGAGCGCCGCGGCCGCGACGCGACGGACCATCGGCTCGCCGTCGACCTCGACGAGCAGCTTGTTGAGCGCGCCCATGCGCCGCGACTGCCCGGCAGCGAGCACCACCGCGCCGATGCGGGGCGGCGTCGCGACCGCCGGCACGGCCTCGCCCGCGCGTGCCGAACTGCGGGGCGAGGCGGCGCGGCGGGGCTGCGGCCGGCTCGGGATCTCCATCAGGAGCCCGCCCGCGCCCATGCGCATGATGTCCGCCGCCGTGACCTCGACGCCGGCGAAGATGCGCTGCAGCACCCAGTCGAAGCCGTTGAGCTTGAGCGAGCGAGCGCAGCCGGGCAGCCCCAGCACATGCGCCTCGCCGAGACGGGCGAGCAGGAGCAGGTTGCCGGGGTCGACCGGCATGCCGAAATGGTCGATGGCGCCGCCCGCCTCCACGATGGCCGCCGGCACCACGTCGCGGCGGTCGACGATGGCCGACGCGCCGGCGATGAGGATGGTGTCGCAGCCGCGCCCGTGGAGCTGGCCCACCGCATCCGCCACCTCCGCACGGTCGTGGGCGCAGCGGACCTCGGCGGCGAGCGCGCCGTCGAGCCGCGTGAGCCGGGTGGCGACGGCGCCCGTGGTCGAATCGAGCACGCTCTCGCGGGTTCCCGGCAGGCGGGTCTGGATCAGCCCGATCGTGCGCGCCCCGAGCGGCGCGAGCCGCAGCACCGGCCCGCCGTCCGCGGCGATGGCGACGCAGCGCTCCACCACGTCGCGCGAGGCCGCGAACGGGATCACCTTCACCGTCGCCACCATCTGGCCCGGCTCGACCAGGGCGAAGGGGGCGACAGTGCCGAGGGTCATGGCCTCGTCGAGCAGGTTGAGGCGGTCGACGCGGGCCGAATCGATGACGGCGAGCCCGTGCGCCTCCGCGAAGACGTTGCAGCGCCCGGTGAAGGCATCGCCCAGGGCGAGACCCGGCCCCAGGACGGCGCGGGCGACCGTCTCGGCGGCCTCGTCCTCGCCCACGTCGTCGGCCTCGAGCCGGGCGCCGGAGACGGTCTCGATCTCGGCCGCCAGCAGCACCTGGATGTCGTCGGCGGTGAGCACGTGCCCCTTCTTGAAGGCCCGGCCCGGCAGGCGCACGCTGTGGGCGAGGATCAGCCCTTCCGCCTCGGCGACGGGGATCTCGCCGAAGATCATGGGCCGGCCGTCACGAGGAGCCTTCCCCTGCCGGCGCCGGCGGCGTCCGCCGCACCTGGGTGACCTCGGCCATGATCGAGACCGCGATCTCGGCCGGCGAGCGGGCGCCGATGGCAAGCCCGATGGGGGCGTGGATGCGGCCCAGCTCGTCCTCGGTAAAGCCCTTCTCGCGCAGGCGCTCCAGCCGCTTGCCGTGGGTCCGCCGGCTGCCCAGCGCGCCGATGTAGAAGACCGGCGCGCGCACCGCGACCTCCAGCGCCGGGTCGTCGATCTTGGGGTCGTGGGTGAGCGTCACGACGGCGGTGCGGTGGTCGGGCGTGAGACGGTTCAGCGCGTCGTCGGGCCACTCGGTGGAGACCTCGATGGCGGGGAAGCGGGCTGCGTCGGCGAAGGCGCGGCGCGGATCGCAGACCACCACGGCGTAGCCGGCGGCCTCGGCCATCCGCGCGAGCGCCTGGGTGATGTGGACGGCGCCGACGATGACCATGCGGGCCGGCGGGTTGTGGACGTGGACGAACCAGGTCTCGTCTCCGGCCTCGACCTGCCCGCTCCGGTCGGCGCGGAGCGCGTCCTTGGCCGCCGCCGTCACCGCCTCGGGCAGCGCGTCGCCGGCCCCCTCGCCATCCGGATAGACCAGAGCCTGCGCGCCGCCGCCGAGCGCCGTGACCAGGGCGACGGCGCGCTCTGCGGCACGGTCGCCGTTCAGCCGGTCGAGGACAGCGCGCTGCATCGCTGCCGGCTCACTCGATGCGCTCGACGAGCACGCGGACGGTGCCGCCGCAGGCGAGCCCCACCTCCCACGCCTGCTCGTTGGAGACGCCGAACTCGAGCACGCTCGGCGCGCCCGAGCCCATGACCTTGCGGGCCTCCTCGATCACCGCGCCCTCGATGCAGCCGCCGGAGACCGAGCCCTCGAAGCGGCCCTCTCCGTCGGCGACGAGCTGGCTGCCGACCGGGCGGGGCGACGAGCCCCAGGTGGCGATGACGGTGGCGAGCGCCACCTCCCTGCCTTCGTCGCGCCAGCGGGCGGCGGTGCCCAGAATGTCCTCTTGCCCGGCCTGCTCCGAACTCATCGGGTTTCCTCCCCTCTTGCGCGGGCCGCAGGCGCGCGCCTCAGCCTCACTCGGCGACGGCGGTCATCCCGGCGCCCACGTCGGCAAGGATACGCTGCGTCTCGCCGCCGCGCGCCTTCTCGATGTCGTCCTGATACTTCAGCAGGACGCCGAGGGTCTGGTCGACGATCGCGGGCTCGAGGCTCTCCTGCGCGAGCGTGCTGAGCGCACGCAGCCAGTCGATGCTCTCGGCGACGCCGGGCGACTTGAAGAAGTCGAGCTCCCTGAGCTGCTGCACGAAGGCCACGACCTCGTGCGTGAGCCGGGGATCGGCGTCGGGCACCCGCACGCGCAGGATCTCGCGCTCGCGCCGCGCGTCGGGATAGTCGATCCAGTGATAGAGGCAGCGCCGCTTCAGCGCGTCGTGAATCTCGCGGGTCCGGTTGGACGTGATCAGCACGATCGGCGGCTCCGCGGCGCGTATCGTGCCGATCTCGGGGATCGTGATCTGGTAGTCGGCGAGCACCTCCAGCAGGAACGCCTCGAAGGGCTCGTCGGCGCGGTCGAGCTCGTCGATCAGCAGCACCGGCGGCCCCGCCTCGCTCGGCCTGAGCGCCTCCAGCAGCGGCCGGCTGATGAGGAAGCGCTCGGAGAAGATGTCGCCGGCGAGCGTCTGGCGGTCGCGATCGCCCATCGCCTCCGAGAGGCGGATCTCGATCATCTGCCGCGCGTAGTTCCACTCGTAGACGGCGGACGAGACATCGAGGCCCTCGTAGCACTGAAGCCGCAGCAGGGAGCGCCCGAGCCGCTCGGCCAGCACGCCGGCGAGCGCGGTCTTGCCGACGCCCGCCTCGCCCTCCAGGAAGAGCGGGCGGTTCAGGCGGAACGCCACGAACAGGCTGGTCGCGAGGTTGCGATCCGCCACGTAGTCGCCGCCGGAGAGCAACGCGAGCGTCTCGTCGACGGTTGCGGGAATCGCCACGCCGTCCGTCATATCAGGAACTTTCCTCGGAAAGACGCTCGATCAGATCGGCGATCGCCTCCGGCTTGTCAAGGTGAAACGCCGGCGTGCGGCCGTCATCCGCCAGCACGCGCAGGCCCACGCCCGTACCGCCTTCGTCGCCGCTCGCGACCGTGAGCCGGGGGGCGGCGTCCTCGTCGAAGCCCAGCGCCAGCACCACGTCCGCCCCCTGCACGAGGGGGCCGAGAGCAGCCGCGCTCGGCGGCGCCGGCCTGTCGTTCAGGTGCACGCGCGCCCAGCGGCGGCCAGAGACCACCACCACGTCCCGCGCGCCGGCAGCGGCGTGCTCGTAGCTGTCCTTGCCGGGCTCGTCGATGGCGAGCGGGCCCGCGCTCTGCGCGATCACGGCGACCTGCCGGCCGCGCGCGTCCAGCGCCTCGATCAGCGCCGTCGCCATCGCATCCCGCTCGGCCGCAGGACCGGTGATCGCGACAACCACCACGCGCGGCTCAAAAGACGCCGGTGAACGAGAGGATCAGGATCACGACGATGACCACCACCGCACCCGCCCAGACGGCCGTCGGCAAGCCGGGACGCGGCGCCGCCGGTGCGGGCGGCGGGGGTGACGCCTCGGCCGCCGCATTGCCTTCCGCCGCCGCCCCGCCCTCTTCGGCCGGGGGAGCGGCGGGAGCGGCCGCCGTCTCGGGCTCCGGCGCCGCGGTCCCGGTTTCGGCTTCGGGCGCCTCCCCGGCGTCCTCGCCGCCGCCGAGCGTCGTGGCGAGGCTGTCGAAGAACTGCTTGGCGAGCTTCTTCGCGGTCGAATCGATGAGGCGCGAGCCGATCTGCGCCAGCTTGCCGCCGACCTTCGCGTCGCACTCGTACTGGACGACCGTCGCGCCGTCGTCCTCGACCAGCCGCACCCGGGCCTCGCCCGAGGCGAAGCCGGCGGCCCCACCCTGGCCCTGGCCGGTCAGCGTGTAGCCGTTGGGCGGATCGAGGTCGGAGAAGGTGACGCCGCCGGCGAACGTCGCCTTGACCGGGCCGACCCTGATGGTCAGCGTCGCGGTCATCTCCGTCTCCGAGGTCTTCTCGATCTCCTGGCAGCCGGGGAGGCACGCCTTCAGCACCTCGGGATCGTTGAGCGCCCGCCACACCGTCTCCCGATCGGTCGGGACCCGGAACTCCCCGCTCATCTTCATGGCTGCCTCGCCCCCGCCCTGCGCGCGCTAAACGTAGTAGATGACCAGACAGGCGCCAAGCAGGACCAGGATCCAGAGCGCCGCGGCGCCGGTCGGCCAGGTCCTGGCCAGCACCCCGCCCGGCCGGTGCTGATGGGCGATCAGGAAGAAGAGGCGGTCGATGCCGCGCGCCCACTGTGCCCGGATGCCCGCCGCCAGCGCGACCGCCGCGCCCTCGACACGGCGCGCCGTGCCCGGCAGCAGGCGCCGGTAGAGCCAGTCGCTGTCGATGTTCACCGAGCGCAGCTCGGGCGGATAGAGCCCGACCAGATTGAGGAAGGCGAAGGCGAGGGCCGAGAAGAACAGGAGCTGCACCTGCACCAGCACGTGGCTGCCGGTATAGGGCACGTAGCCCACCTCGAAGGGCAGCAGCCCGTAGAGCCATGCCGGATAGCAGCCGATGACGATGCAGAGCACCGCCGCCATGGCCATCGCGACCCGCATGTTCAGCGGCGGCTCGCGGGTGCGGATGCCGGAATCGTGCGCGAAGAAGGCGAAATAGGGAATCTTGATCCCGGCATGGTGGAAGACGCCGGCCGACGCGAAGAGGAGCAGGATCCAGACGATCCAGTGGCCCTCGGCCACCGCCGCGCTCATCACCATCGACTTGCTGACGAAGCCGGAGAAGAGCGGGAAGGC
>WTGU01000014.1 GCA_011523425.1 Alphaproteobacteria bacterium | reverse complement strand
GCCCGGTTCGGGTTTGTCGGTCTCGGCCAAAACGGGGACTCGTTCCGGGCATCCATTTCGGCCTAGTGCGGCTGCGAGACGTGGATGGCCGGGACACCCCCGGACTTGTTCCGGGGGCCGGCCATGACGTGCAGGGGGCACCTCGTCAACGCTGCCAATCTTCTCGATCGGGACACTAGCCGGTCTCCGGCTCACGCCGATGCAGCACGCGGTCCTCGGCGAGCCGGGCGATGTCGGCCTCGTCGTAGCCGAGCTCTCCGAGGATCGTCGCGTTGTCGGCGCCCAGCCAGGGCGCGAGGGAGCGGATCGCGGCCGGAGTCCCGGTGAAACGGGCCGCCGGCCTCGGCTGGCGCACCGGGCCGAGAGCGGGATCCTCGCGGACCTCGATGATCCCGTTCTCGACCACCTGGGCGTCCGCGATCACGTCTGAGCGGCTCAGCACCGGTGCTGCGGGCACGGCCTCGCGGTCGAGGCGCGCGAGGATGTCCGCCGTCGGCCACCTGGCGATCTCCCGGCTCATGATGGTCCGGCGCTCGGTGCGGTTGCGGCCGCGCGCAGCCGCGGTCCCGAAGCGCGGGTCAAGGATCAGCTCCTCGCGGCCGAACGCGCGGCACATCCCGGCCCATTCCGCGTCCG
This sequence comes from Alphaproteobacteria bacterium, assembly GCA_011523425.1. Classification (GTDB taxonomy): domain Bacteria; phylum Pseudomonadota; class Alphaproteobacteria; order UBA828; family UBA828; genus WTGU01. Next base: position 28,781 of record WTGU01000014.1, on the reverse strand, counting down.
TGACGGCGGCTGCGGTGATGTAGCCGTCGGCGGTCCGGAAGATCAGGTCGGGCCCCGCCTGTTCCTGCACCGGATCCTGCTCGTTTTCGAGAAAGGTGAGCGGCGCGCTCGCCTCCGGCCAGAGATAGGCGACCATGGTGTCGAGCATGGCGAGGCGGACGTGCTGGCCCTTGCCGGTGCGCTCGCGCGCGAACAGCGCCGCCGTGATCGCTTGCGCCGCGGTCAGGGATGTCGTCTTGTCGGGGACGATGGTCCGCACCATGCGCGGGCGGCCGGTCTCGCTGTCGGCCTGGATATCGCAGAGGCCGCAGAGCGCCTGGATGACCGAATCGTAGACCCGCTGGTGCGCGTAGGGCCCCGATTCGCCGAAGCCGCTGATCGAGACGAACACGATGTCGGGCCTGAGTTCGCGAACCACGTCCTCGCCGAGCCCCATGCGCTCGATCGCGCCGGGCCGGAAGTTCTGCACCAGCACGTCGGCGGTCGCGGCGAGCCTGCGGACGATGGCGAGCCCGTCCGCGGTCTTGAGGTCGACGCAGAGCGAGCGCTTCGAGCGGTTGCAGGAGAGGAAGGCGGCGGACATGCCGCGGTGGACGACACCGTACTGCCGCATGATGTCGCCGGCCGGCGATTCGATCTTGATCACGTCGGCGCCCTGGTCGGCGAGCATCATGGTCGCCACCGGGCCCGAGACCATGGTCGTCAGGTCGAGAACGCGGATGCCGTCGAGCGGGCCGGGCACGGCTCAGACCTCCGGCACGCTGCGCCCGCCATAGTTGCGCGGATAGGTCGTTGCGTAGGCGGGACGCGCCCGCATGCGGACGCGGTAGTCGCGCAGCCAGTCCGGCAGGGCGAGCTCGTAGTGCTGGGCAGCATCCAGGCAGGACATGAAGAGGATGTCGGCAACGCTGATCCTCTCCCCCATCAGGAAGGGGCCGGCGCCGGCGATCCGCTCCTGCATGCGCTCGAGCTGGTGGTCGAAGTAGCCGATAGCCGCGCTGACGGCGATCGGCGAGGCGCCGTATATCTCGACCAGGTCCCCGTGGCGCCGGATGCTGTAGATCGCGTTGGCGTCCAGCTCGCTCATGATGAAGAAGCACCATTCGAGCAGCCGCGCCCGCCCGAGCGCGTCGTCGGGCACGCAGACGTGATCCGGCACCGTAAAGGTCTCGGTCATATAGGTCATGATCGCGGCGCTCTCGGTCAGGCAGATATCGCCGTGGACCATCGCAGGCACCTTGTGCCGCGGGTTGATGGCCAGGAATTCGTCGGTCTTGGTTTCGCCGGTGCGCGGGCCGATGGGGCGGTGCTCGTAGTCGAGGCCCAGTTCCTCCGCGAGCCAGAGCGTGCGGTGGGTCCGCATCGTGCCGGCGCCCCAGAGGACGAGTTTTTGGGTCGTCATGCCATGACTCCCTGAGTCTCCAACGCCAGCCCCGATGCTCCGAGCGGCAGGCGCGAGTCAGACGCTCTCGATGCTCGCCTCGGCGATCAGCCGGTTGATCGCGCGGCGTTCGTCCTGCGCCTCGTCCACCGAGACGGCGCGGAAGCGGTAGACGTCCCCCGGCTTGGACTGGGCGAGTTTCCAGAACGCAGCCGACGGCACCGTGTAGGGGTTGATGAAGCCGCCGGTGGAAGGGCCGTCGTTGACCAGGATGATCGGCGTCTGCCCGCAGAGGTTGACGGCGCCGACGGGATAGCCGTGGTCGAGGATGTTGGACGGGTCCTCGCCGTGCTCGGGCCGCTTGTCGGTCGCCCGGTCGGCGAAGCTCCAGGCCGGGCCGTCGAGGCGGAAGCCGGTGCGGTTGCTGCGCGACTGCACGGTCCAGTCGCTCTCCAGGAACCGCCGCTTGCCGGCTTCGTCGATCCAGTCGTCGTTGGGGCCGGGCACCGCCTCCATCTGCCACACCCGCTCGCCCGTGAGCGGCGGCCGGCACGCCTCCCGCACGCGCCGGCCGGGCGCGCCCGCCTGCACGCCGTCACCGAGCGGCAGGTCCTGGCCGGCCTTGAGCGCATGACCGTCGAGCCCGCCGATGCCTGCCTGATGGAAGGTCGCGCGCGAACCCAGCACAGGCGCCGTCGCGATGCCGCCGGCGACGGCGAGATAGGCACGAGCGCCGGTGCGCGCGAAGCCCAGCCCGAGCACCTGGCCGGCGCGGACCGAAAAACTCTCCCACATGGGTGCCGGCGCGTTGTCGAGGGTGGGCTGCATGTCGGCGCCGGTGACGGCAACCACGGCGTCCCGCTCGAAACGCAGCACGGGCCCGGTGAACTGGCACTCCAGGCCGGCGGCGTCCGCCGCGTTGCCCACCAGCAGATTGGCGAGGCGGAAGGACCAGTCGTCCATGGGCCCTGAGAACGGGAAGCCCTGCTCCCAGTAGCCGATGCGGCCCGGCCAGTCCTGCACCGTGGTCTCGAGCCCGGGCTTGACGACGTGCAGCATGGTCAGAACCGGACCGTCTCGTCGATCCCGGCGAGCCAGGCGTGGTAGTTGCGGATCGAGAAGCGCTGGTACTCGGCCACGTTGTGGAGGTAGGTGCCGGCGTCCACCTGGGCGGCGACATGGTCGTATTCGTCCGCGCTCGCCGGGATGAAGCGCACGCGGTCGCCCGGCCGGAAGAGCGCGAGGCTCTCCGCGAAGGCGGCGAGCCGCTGCGCCGGGTCCCAGATCGGCACAGGGGTGCGCGCGATCATCTGGTAGCCGCCGGGCGTCCGGTCGGGATAGATCGAGCAGAGCGAGCCGCCGATGCCGATGGTGCCCTTGTAGGTCCAGGTGCGCGGCGGGTCGTATTTCGGCGCGGTGAGCCGGCAGCGCGGATCGAGCGGCATCAGCGAGACGAGGCCGGGGTAGAAGCCGAGCGCGGCCACCCAGTAATCGGTGCCGGAATGGACCCGGGCGAGCTGGGCCAGGTCGGAAAGCCCGTTGAGGCGGGCCACCAGCTCCGGGTCGCGCTCCTTCTCCGCGATCTTCGCGCAGTAGTCGTCGTAGCACTCGCGCGTCCAGGGGTCGAAGTAGCGGATCGGCAGGTAGAAGATGCGGCTGTCGAGCTCCAGCCCGTCGAGGGGGCCGACGGCGTGGAAGAGCGCGGTCACCTCCGCCACCACGTCGGCGTACGAGATGCGCTCGAAGTCGTAGCTGATCATGATCGAGGTGAGCTCGGGCACGATCTCGACGATGCCGTCGGGGCCCTGCTCGCGGATCAGCCGGGAGACGCTGTGCACGCGGAAGTTGAGATCGAAGCTCATCTCGTCGCCGAGCTCCATCTCGATGAAGCGGTCGCCGCCGGGGCGGAAGACGGGCTCCGCGAAGATCACGGGGCCGCGCCCTGCCCGGCCCCGCGGCAGGCGCAGCGCCGGCGCCCTCGCCTTGCCTGCCGCGCGGGCGATGACGCATACTCGCCGGCCGTGAGCCGGCGCCGGCGGGGGAACATCGTCGCGCGGCACCCCGCACGCAACTTAGGGAGATGATGATGCATCCGACGAGAGCTGTTCTGGCGGCCGGCGTCCTTGGCGCGTTCGGCGCGGCCGTGACGATGCCCGCCTACGCAGAGACCGACTATGTCGCGAAATACGGGATCAAGGAAGACCATCCGGGCATCTGCTCCTACGCGTCGACCGACGCCAAGGACTACACCGGGCACGAGATCACCATCCTGACCCACGCCGTGCCGGTGATGGGCGAGCCGGTGGCGCTCCACTCCAAGCAGTTCGAGGAGCTGACCGGCGGCACGGTCAACGTGGTGCACGCTCCCTTCGGCGAGCTCTACCAGAAGGTGATGATCCCCTTCCAGACGGGCCAGCACGTCTATGACATCGTCTACGGCGGCTCCTACTGGATCGGCGACTGGGCGCCGCACCTGGCGGCTGTTCCCCAGAAATATCTCGACACCGACGAGATGAAGGACATCACCCCGGCCTACCAGGGCGTCGCGAGCTGGAACGGCGAGCGCCTGCAGTACACCTTCGACGGCGACCGGAACTACTTCAAGTACATCCTGCCGCCCTTCGAGGACGCCGATAACCAGGCCAAGTTCAAGGCCGAGTACGGCCGCGATCTGGCGGTGCCGACGACCTGGGAGGAATATGCCGAGGTCGCCACCTTCTTCAGCGGCTGGGACTGGGACGGCGACGGCGAGCTGGAATACGGCTCCACCGAGATCGTCAAGCGCGACGACGTGGCCTTCGCCAACTTCATCACCCGCGTCGCCTCCTACGCCAAGAACCCCAACGTCACCGGCGGCTTCTGGTTCGATCTCGAGACCATGACGCCGCAGGTCAACAACCCGGGCTTCGTCAAGGGGCTCGAGATGTGGATGGACGCGCTCCGCTACATGCCGCCCGGCGGCATCAACTTCGGCATCGGCGAGGAGATCTTCTCCTGGGGCGGCGGCGAATCGCTGATGAGCGTCACCTGGGACGACGCCTTCATCCAGGCGATGCAGCCGGATTCGCCGATCCGCAACAAGATCCGCGTAGGCACCCAGTACGGCCCCTCCATGGGCTCGCACAAGGTGTGGAACCGGGTCAGCGGCCAGTGGGACGAGTTCGAGACTCCCTCGGTCGCGCCCTACGTGACCTGGGGCTGGGGCGCCGGCGTCTCCAAGTACAGCGAAGAGCAGGAGATGGCGTTCGACTGGTTCTGCTTCTTCTCGAACTACGCCAACACCAACCACGACCTGCTGATCGGCCGCTTCGGCGTCAACCCCTTCCGCACCAGCCACATGGACCCGGACTACTGGGAGCAGGAGGCAGGCTGGGATCGCGCGGTGGCCGAGAGCTTCACGGTCATGCTGCGGGGCATGGACACGAGCACCAACCGGGTCTTCGACCTGCGCGTGCCCGGCGTCAACCAGTTCTACACCGCCATGATGGCGGGCGTCGCCAAGGCGATGGCCGGCGAGATGACGGCCCAGGCCGCGCTCGACGAGGTCGCCGAGGAGTGGACCCGCATCGCCGACCGCATCGGCGTCGACGTCATCCGCGAGGCCTACAAGAACGTGGTGGCGCTCGAGGACAACGTCTCGCTGGATCAGGTGCAATAGGACCGGCGGCAATCGGGACCGACGACGGGTCCTGCATGAAGAGACCGGCGGGCTGAAGCCCGCCGGTCGTTCTTCGCCCGGCCATGCTGGATTCGCGCTACAAGCACGTCTTCCTGCTTCCGGCGCTGCTCGCGCTGGTCGCGATCATCATCTTCCCGCTGATCTACACGGTGCGCCTCAGCTTCTCCGGCTGGGACGTGAACTTCCCCGAGCTCGACTACATCGGCTGGGAGAACTACGCCCGCGCCATCGCCGACGGGCGCTTCTGGGATTCCATGGGCACCCTCTACCTGATGGTGCTGCTCTGCGTGGTCTTCGAGTACCTGCTGGGCTTCGCGCTGGCGCTGCTGCTCTGGCACGACGTGAAGGCCGGGCGCTTCTTCCGCGTGCTCTTCATCGTGCCGATGTGCGTGACGCCGGTGGTGATGGCGGTGGTCTGGCGCACCATCTTCCACGAGACGCTCGGGCCGCTGAACGACGTGCTGAGCTGGTTCGGCATCCCGGCGGTGCCGTGGCTGAGCAAGTCCGGCCCCGCATTCGCCGCGGTCGTCATCATCGACGTGTGGCAGTGGACCTCCTTCATGTTCATCCTGCTGCTGGCGGGGCTGATGTCGCTGCCGCGCGAGCCTTACGAGGCGGCGCAGATCGACGGCGCCGGGCCGATCCGCACCTTCGTGCACGTGACCTTCCCGCTGATGGCGCCGATCACGCTGGGCGCGCTGATCATCCGCCTGATCGAATCCTCCAAGCTGATGGAGACGATCTATGCGCTGACCTCCGGCGGCCCCGGGTCCTCGACCGAGACGACGAGCTACCTGCTCTACATCCGGGGCCTGCGCGAGTTCCAGATCGGCTACACCGCGTCGCTCTCGATCATCTATCTCGTGATCATGATCATCGCGCTGACCATCTTCGCCCGCATGATGAGCCGCCTGATGATCGGCCGTCAGGGGCCGGTGCGCGCATGAGCCGGGGCATGAGCCGGGGCATGATCCGACGGGGCGCAGCGCCATGATCGGGCGCCGGGCGGACCTCTACCGGGTGCTCAAGTACGCCGCGCTCATCGCCTGGTCGATCTTCGTGGTGGCGCCCTTCCTGTGGGCGCTGTCGACCTCGTTCAAGAGCGACCCCGGCGTGGTCGGCGGCGCCACCTACATCCCGTTCCTGGAATACGAGCCCACGGTGGAGGGCTGGACCGCGCTCTTCCGCGACACCAGCTCGGGCGGGATCAGCATGCAGGGGCCCTACCTCTCGAGCCTGGTGGTGAGCCTGATCTCGACCTCGATCGCCCTCTTCCTCGGCACGCTCGCGGCCTACGGGCTCTCGCGCTTCACCTTCCGCGCAGGCCCCTTGGGCAACAACGACATCACCTTCTTCTTCATCTCCCAGCGCATCATGCCGCCGGCGGTGCTCGCCATCCCCTACTTCCTGCTGCTCCGCTTCACCGGCCTGCTCGACACCCATCTCGGGCTGATCCTGGTCTATGTGGCGATGCTGCTCCCCATCGTGGTCTGGGTCATGGTGGACTTCTTCAACACCGTGCCCATCGAGCTGGACGAGGCGGCGCTGATCGACGGCTGCAACCCGATCCAGGCGTTCTACCGGATCATCCTGCCCAACTGCGCGCCCGGCATGGTGGTGGCGACGCTGCTCTGCATCATCTTCTCGTGGAGCGACTTCTTCTTCGCGCTGACGCTGACCTTCGCCAAGGTGCAACTGCTGCCGCCCACCATCGTGATCCTCAATTCCAACAAGGTCCCCTGGTGGAGCCTGAGCGCGTCCGCGCTCGTCTCGGTCCTGCCGCTGGTCATCATCGCCTTCGTGCTGGAGCGCTATCTCGCGCGCGGCACGCTGGCCGGCGTGATCCGGGAGTAGGCCGGTGGCCGAGGTCAGCATTTCCGGCGTCTTCAAGCGCTTCGGCCCGGTCGCCGCGCTGAGCGAGATCGACCTCACCGTCCACGACAACGAGTTCGTGGTGCTGGTGGGCCCGTCCGGCAGCGGCAAGTCGACACTGCTCAGGATCGTCGCCGGACTGGAGCGCCAGAGCGAGGGCTCGGTCGCCATCGACGGCCGGGACATGGCGGGCATCGCGCCCAAGGACCGCGACGTGGCGATGGTCTTCCAGAGCCACGCCCTCTACCCGCACATGAACGTCTTCGACAATCTCGCCTTCAACCAGCGGATCAGGGGCGTCGACCGCAAGACGGTGGACCGCAAGGTGCGCGAGGTCGCCGAGCGGCTGGAGATCACCGAGCTGCTCAGGCGCCGGCCTCGCCAGATGTCGGGCGGCCAGCGCCAGCGCGTCGCCATCGGCCGGGCGCTGGTGCGCGATCCGCGCATCTTCCTCTTCGACGAGCCGCTGTCGAACCTCGATGCCGAGCTGCGCGTGCGGCTCCGCACCGTCATCAAGCGGCTGCACAAGGAGATGCGGCGCACCTCGGTCTACGTCACCCACGACCAGGTGGAGGCCATGACACTGGCCGACCGCGTCGTGGTCCTCCGCGACGGGCGGATCGAGCAGATCGGCGCCCCCGACGCGCTCTACGAGAAGCCCGCCAACGAGTTCGTCGCGGGCTTCATCGGCTCGCCGGCGATGAACTTCCTGCGGGGCGAGGCGGCGGACGGCGTCCTCCGTGTCGCCGGGGCGGAGCTCGCGGCGGGCCCGGCGAGCGGGGCGAGCGGCCCGGTCACCGTCGGCATCCGGCCCGAGGATCTGCTGGCGGGCGGGGCGGAGGGCCGCGGCGGCATACGGGCGCGGATCACCCTGGTCGAGCCCATGGGCGCGGACACGCTGATCTTCTGCGCCACCGACGAAGGCCAGGAGCTCACCGTTCGCCTGCCGCGCCATACCGCCGTGCGCGAGCGGGAGACGCTGACGCTTGCGCCGCGCGCCGGCGCCGTGCACCTCTTCGATCCGGAAACCGGAATACGACTGAACTGAACCGAACCGAACCGATTCGACCACCGGAGGAAACCCATGAAGGCAGCCACGCTCCACGGCTACGACGAAGCTCTCACCGCACCCGAATTCGTGACCTACGAGGACGTGGACGACCCGGCGATCGGGCGGCCCACGGACGTGATCGTCCGCATCGGCGGCGCCGGCGTCTGCCGCACCGACCTGCACATCGTCGAGGGCGTGTGGAAGGGTTTCGTGGACCTCGCCTTCCCCCACATCATGGGGCACGAGAACGCGGGCTGGGTGGAGGAGGTCGGCAGCGGCGTCGAGAGCGTCAAGGTCGGCGATCCGGTGATCTGCCATCCGCTGGTGACCAGCGGCCACTGCCTCGCCTGCCGGCGCGGCAACGACATGCACGCGGCCGAGAGCAGCTTCCCCGGCATCAACGCGCCGGGCGGCTATGCCGACTACCTGCTGACCGGCGAGCGCGCGCTGATCAAGCTGCCCCAGAGCCTCGCGCCCAAGGACGTGGCGCCCTACACGGACGCGGGCCTCACCGCCTACCGCGTCGCCAAGAAGGCGGCGGCCCACCTGGTGCCGGGCGAGTATGCCGTCATCATCGGCGCCGGCGGCCTCGGCCATATCGGCATCCAGTCGCTGGCGGCGCTCGCGGCGGCCGAGATCATCGTGGTGGACGGCTCCGACCTCGCGCTCGGCCTCGCGAAGGAATGCGGCGCCCACCACGTCGTCAAGGCGGGCGACGGCGCGGTCGACGAGGTGATGTCGCTGACGGGCGGAAACGGCGCCGAGGCGGTGATCGACTTCGTCGGCGAGGGCGACGCCATCGACAAGGGCCTCGCGATGACGCGCAACGGCGGCTTCTACTACATCGTCGGCTATGGTGGGCGCATCCAGATCCCGGCGATCGACATGATCGTCTCCGAGAAGACAATCGTCGGCAATCTGGTCGGCACCTATGCCGAGCTGGTCGAGCTGATGGCGCTGGCCGATCGCGGGCTGGTGACGCTCGCCACCCGCGAGTACGCGCTCGCCGACGCCAACCAGGCGCTCCACGACCTGCATGCAGGCACGGTCAAAGGCCGCGCGGTGCTGATCCCCTGACGGGGCGGCGGCCGGGCGCAGCGCGCGCATGGGAGAGACCCTCGCCCAGGGCCTCGCGGCCGCCTGCCGGGCGCGGGGCGTGCGCCGCGCCTTCGGCGTGCCGGGCGGGGCCAGCAGCCTCGACGTCATCGACGCCTTCGCAGGCGAGGGCATCGACTTCGTGCTCACCCACGGCGAGACCTCGGCTGCGCTGATGGCGGCGGTCACCGCCGAGCTCGGCGGCGCCCCCGGCGTCGTGATCACCGGCGTGGGCCCCGGTGCCGCCAGCGCCGTCAACGGCATCGCCTACGCCGCGCTCGAGCGCGCGCCGGTGCTCCTGGTCAGCGATGCCCTGGCGCCGCCGGCCCCCCGGCCACCACGCGCTGCACCAGCGCTTCGATCAGCGCGCCCTCTTCGCGCCGCTGGTCAAGGCCTACGCGAATCCGGCGCCTGGCGACGGGCAGGAGGGCGTCGATGCCCTGCTGGACGCGGCGAGCGCTCCTCCGGCCGGCCCTGTGCACCTCGACCTCACGAGCGCCGCGGCCACCGCCCCCGCCCCACCCGCTCGCGGCCGGCCGCAGCGGGCGAAGACGGCCGACGAGGCGTTCGACCTCGTGGCCCTGGCGGAGGCGCGGGCACTGATCACGGGCGCGGCGCGGCCGCTCATCGTCGCCGGCCTGGAGGCGCGCAGCGACGCTGCGAGCGCGGCGCTCAGGTCCCTCGCGCAGGCGCTCGGCTGCCCGGTGATGACCACCTACAAGGCCAAGGGCGCGATCGCCGACACCGATCCCCTCGCCGTCGGTTGCTTCACCGGGGCGTCGTCCGATTCGCGCTGCCTCGAGAAGGCCGACCTGCTGATCCTCTTCGGCCTCGACCCCATCGAGCTGCTGCCGGGGCCGTGGCGCTTCGAGGGGCCGATCCTCGCGCTCGCGGCCCCCCTCGCGCCCCATGACGACCACGCCTACCCGGCGGCGCCGGCGGCGGCACTGACGGGCGCGCTCGACCGCGCCGCGGCGGCGCTCGTCGAGGAGGCGGAGCCGGCCGGCTGGTCGGAACCGGAGATCGCCGCGCTCCGCAGCCGGCTGCGCGCCGGCCTCGCCATGACCGGCGGGAGCGGCCGCACGGCCGAGGACGTGGTGACCGCCGTGCGCGGCGCGGCGCCGGCAGGGGCGCGGATCACCGTCGATTCCGGCGCGCATATGTTCGCCGCGATGGGCCTCTGGCCGGCCGACGAACCGGGCGACGTGCTCAAGTCGAACGGCCTCTCCACCATGGGCTTCGCCCTGCCGGCGGCGATCGCCGCGGCGCTGGAGGAGCCGGAGCGCCCGGTGATCGCCATGACCGGCGACGGCGGCCTGCACATGTGCCTGGCCGAGCTCGCGACGGCGGCCCGCCTCGGCTGCCGCATCGTGGTGGTGGTCTTCAACGATTCCAGGCTGTCGCTCATCGACATCAAGCAGCAGCGGCAGCAGCGCGAGAGCCGGGGCGTGCGCTTCGGCGCGATGGACCATGCGGCGATCGCGCGGGGCCTGGGCTGCCGGGGGTGGCGCGTGGATGCGAGCGCGCCGCTGGCGCAGGCGCTCGCGCACGCCTTCGCGGGCGAGGGGCCGGCGCTGGTCGACGCGACCGTCGATCCCGACGCCTACAACGCCCAGTACGAGGCGCTGCGCGGCTGAGCCGACGGGAGGAAAGCCCCATGCCGGAGGAAGCCATGTCGGACGAAGACGCGGTGCTCGCCGCCAACCAGGCGTTCTACAGCGCCTTCGCCGCCCGCGACATCGCGGCCATGGATGCGCTCTGGGCCGCCGAGACGCCGGTGGCCTGCATCCACCCGGGCTGGGACGCGCTGGTCGGCCGCGAGGCGGTGATGGAGAGCTGGGCCGCGATCCTCGGCGGCCCGGCCGCGCCGCGGATCCGCTGCGAGGCGCCGCGCGCGTTCCTGCTCGGCCCCAGCGCCTTCGTGATCTGTCGCGAAATGCTGGAGCAGCAGGGCTGGCTGATCGCCACCAACGTCTTCGCGCGCGAGGCGGACGGCTGGCGCATGGTCCACCACCAGGCGGGTCCCGCCGCCCAGCCCCGGCCCGCGCCGCCCACGAGCGACCGCCCGCCGGGGCCGCTGCACTAGCTCTTATCGCTCACGGCAGTCGGCCGGGCCGCGGTCGCGGCCTGGCGCGAGCCCGACAGAGTCGGCCCCGCGTCACGAAGCATTCCGGCAAACGCGGCGCCGGTGTATCGTGGCGCCATGACGCGGAACATGGCGAGCCCGAGCTTTCCCGCCATCGCGCTGCCGCAGTTCGAGAACGAGCCGCTGCCGCCGGTGATGCCGGTGGCGCTCGAACACCCGGCGACGCCGGCGCTCGACGACGTGGCCGCCGCCACCTGCGCTGCTCTCGACGCCTCGCGGCGGCTCACGGCGCTCGCGGCGGGGTGTCGCGTGGCGATCACCTGCGGCAGCCGGGGAATCAAGAGCAAGCCGGCGGTGGTGAAGGCGGCGGTCGCCTGGCTCAAGGCGCGCGGGCTCGCGCCCTTCATCGTGCCCGCGATGGGCAGTCACGCCGGCGCCGTCGCCGCCGGTCAGGTGACGCTGCTGGCCGAGCTCGGCTACACGGAAGAGGCCATGGGCTGCCCCATCGAGGCCAGCATGGAGGTGGTGCGGCTCGGCATGACGGGCGCGGGCGTGCCGGTCCACTTCGACCGCCGCGCCTTCGAGGCCGATGCCGTGCTGGTGGTGGGCCGGGTCAAGTCGCACACCTCCTTCGACCGCGAGGTGGAGAGCGGGCTGACCAAGATGGTCGCCATCGGCCTCGGCAAGGCGGAGGGTGCCCGCTTCGTGCATCGCCTCGGCGTGCGCGGCTACATGGAGGTGCTGCCCGAGTGGGCGGGCATCGCCATCCGCGAAGCCCCGGTCGCCTACGGCATCGCCATCGTGGAGAACGCGGAGCGGGAGGCGGCGGTGATCGAGGGCGCCGAGCCCGAGGCGTTCTACGAGACCGACGCCCGCCTGCTGAAGACCGCCAAGGGCTGCGTCCCCAAGCTCCCCTTCGAGCAGATCGACGTGCTGGCGGTGGAGCGGCTCGGCAAGAACATCTCCGGCACCGGCATGGATCCAGCCGTCATCGCGCGCTACGACATTCGCGGCCGCCCCAACCCGCCGGCGCCGGTCATCAGCAAGCTGGTCGTGCTGGGGCTGACACCGGAGACCCACGGCAACGGCCTCGGCGTCGGCTCCGCCGACTACACGACCAAGGAGGTCGCCGACAACCTCGACCTCTACGCCATGTACATGAACGCCTGCACCGCGACCTTCACCGAGCGGGTGCGCATCCCCGCCGTGCTGGCCTCCGACAAGGCGGCGCTGCAGGCCGCCGTCGGCACGAGCTGGCGGCTCGACGGCGCGGACGCGCGGCTCTGCCTGATCCGCTCGACCCTGCATCTCGACACGATCCTGGTCTCGCCGCCGCTCGCCGCCGAGTTCGACAACGGTCTCCGGGGCGCGGGCCGGGTGCTGGGGGAGGCCGACGCGCTCCGCTTCGACGGGGACGGACGCCTGCTCACCCGCTGCCCGGCCTGAGCGCGCCGGCGCCGGCGGACGCGAGCGCGCGCGGCCGCTATACTCACGGGATCGGACGAGAAGGGAGACGTCGGCTCATGCAGGAACGGGGGATCGCGCTCGACGAGACCACCCTCGAGGCGATCAGGAAGACTCGCCGGGAGCTCGGCTCCGCCCGGCATCTGCCGGGCTTCCTCTACACCGCGCCGGAGATCTTCGCCTACGAGGTGGAGACCATCTTCATGAAGGAGTGGCTCTGCGTCGGCCGGGTGGAGGAGTTCGAGAACGAGGGCGACTACCGCGCCCTGCGGATCGCCGGCGAGCCCCTGCTCGTCTGCCGCGACGGCGCCGGCGGGCTCAACGCCTTCAGCAACGTCTGCCAGCATCGCGGCGTCGAGGTCGCGACCGGCGAAGGCACTCTCAAGAGCTTCCGCTGCCCCTACCACTCCTGGGTCTACGACCTGGAGGGCAAGCTGCTCGGCGCGCCGCACAGCAAGGAAGTGGAGGGCTTCGACTTCTCCTCCTGCGCGCTGCCGCGAGTCAATCTCGACACCTGGGGCGGCTACATCTTCGTCAACTTCGACCCCGACTGCCCGAGCCTCGAGGACTATCTAGACGAGGACGGGATCAGGGAGTTCGCCGCCTTCCTGCAGCCGGAGAACACGCGGACCTCGGACACGTACGTCTTCGACGTGCCGTGCAACTGGAAGTTCATCCCCGAGAACCTCATGGACATGTACCACGTCGGCGTGATCCACAAGGAATCCTTCGGCGGGCACTTCCCGGTCAACGACTTCCGCTTCAACCTGAAGAAGAACGGCTACAACGCCGCCTACGAGAGCTTCACCATGGCGCCGAAGGGGGTCACCCTCTTCGACACCATGCCCTGGCTCAAGGGCAAGGTGACGGACAAGTTCGCCTGCACCACCTGGATCCGGCCGACCATGAACATCTTCGGCCGCCACGACCTGATCCAGCCCTGGGTGGCGCTGCCCGTCGACCACGCCACCACCCGGATCACCATCTACACGCAGCTTCCCGATTCCTACTTCGACGCGCCCGCCTTCGAGGAAAAGAACAAGATCTACGCCGATTTCATCCGGCTGGTCGCAAACGAGGACCGGGCGATGCTGGAATCGCTGCAGAACGGGGTCGGCTCGCGCGCCTTCCGGCCGGGGCCGACGGTCAAGCTGGAGCGGGCGATCCATCACCTCCTCAACTACTATCTCGACAAGCTCTTGAGCGACGACGACGAGGCGCGCGCCAAGCGCCGCCGGGACGGCGAGGAGGCGCTGCTCGAAAGCGCCTCGCGCAGCAGCGAGCCGCGCGACGGCGGCTACTCGGCGATGGTGAGCGCGGCCGAATAGGAGCTTGAACCATGGGCACAGGACAGGATCAGTCACGACTGACGGATTTGTTCAGACGAAACCTCGAGCTCTGCGAGGTGGGACCGGGCCAGACGGTCGCCATCCTCTCGGAAGGCGACCAGCTCCGCGACTATGCGGAGGCCTCGCTGGCGGCGGCCCGCGACCTCGGCGCGGACGTGGCCGACGTCCACATCCCGTCGGACGGCGCGGAGGACGCGGCGACCAGGATCGCCAACATCGGGCAGAACGCGCTCGGCACCCATCCGCAGGCCATGCAGACCTGCAAGGACGCGGACATGGTCGTCGACCACATGCTCCTGCTCTTCTCGCACGAGCAGATCGCCATGCAGGAGGCCGGCACCCGCATCCTGCTCATCGTCGAGCCGGTGGAGATTCTGGAGCGGCTCTTCCCCTCGGCCGAGATGCGCGCCCGGGTCGAGGCCGGCGAGCGGCGGCTCGTCGCGGCCGAGCGGCTCCGCTTCACCAACGCGGCCGGCACCGACGTCACCTACGCGCTGGGCGACAAGCCGATCCTGACGGAATACGGCTACACCACGGTGCCCGGCCGCTGGGACCACTGGCCGGGCGGCTTCCTGGCCACGCTGGCGGACGAGGGCGGCGTGAACGGCCGTGTGGTGATGGAGGCGGACGACATCGTCTTCCCGCTGCGCGAGTTCACCGGCGAGCGCATCGCCTTCGAGATCGAGGGCGGCAGGGTGACGGAGATCGGCGGCGGCGGCCGCGCCCGGCACCTGCGCGACTTCATCGAAAGTTATGGCGACCCGCGCGCCTATGCGGTTTCGCATATAGGCTGGGGGCTGAACCATCAGTGCATCTGGCGGCCCGACCTGCCGGGGATCGGCATGGACGGCCGCGCGCACTACGGCAACGTGCTGTTCTCGCTCGGGCCCGATACCGAGTTCGGCGGCGAGAACGACACCCCCTGCCACCTCGACCTGCCGATGCAGGGCTGCTCGCTCTGGCTCGACGACGAGCTCATCGTCGAGGACGGCGCGGTGGTGCCCGACGACATGCGGGCGCCGGCCCACTGAACCCGCCCGCACCCGATATCGGCCACGATTGCCACGATTGCCAATTTGCGATGGCGCGCACCGAACCGTAAGATGCGGACCGCAAGGAGACGTGGTGGTGTGGGCGCCGGCGAGTAACCGGCGCCCGCGCCGGTACGGGTCCATGACCAGAGGGAGAGACGACCATGTGGAAACTGACATTGGGCGCCGCCGTTGCGGCGGGCATGGCCCTTACCGGCTTTGTCGCGTCCGACGCGCAAGCGGAGGACGACGGCGTCTGGTGGCCGGCGCAAGTCGAGATTTACAACCCGTCCTGCACGGACGGCGACCCGGCGTGCTGGACCGATCCCGCCAACCAGAGCCTCGATATCGTGGACTACGTGCCGCTGATGCCCGATGAGGTGGACGCGAAGCATCACATCTGCGTGTCCTTCCCCCACCTCGTGGATTCCTACTGGGTCGGCGCGGCCTACGGGATCATCGAGGAAGGCAAGCGCCTCGGCCAGAAGATCTCCCTGATCGAGGCCGGCGGCTACGACAAGCTGGAGAAGCAGCTCGCCCAGGTCGAGGACTGCATCGCAAACGGCGCGGAGATCCTCGTGCTGTCGGCGATTTCCTCCGAAGGCAACATCAAGCAGGTCGACGAGCTGCGCGCCAGGGGCATCCCGGTCGTCGACCTGATCAACGGGATCAACACCGAGGTCGATGCCAAGTCGCTCGAGAGCTACTACAGCATGGGCCGGATCGCCTGCACCTGGGTCGCCGAGCAGCACCCCGCAGGCAGCGGCAACGTCAAGATCGCCTGGTTCCCGGGCCCGCCCGGAGCCAGCTGGTCGGTGGCCGGCAACCAGGGCTGCCACGACGCGGTCGTCGGCTCCGACGCCGAGATCATCTCGACCAAGTGGGCCCAGACCAGCAAGGAGGCCCAGCTCAGCCTCGTCGAGAACGTGATCCAGGCGCAGACCATGGGCGACGATGTCGATCTCGACTACATCGTCGGCGTGGCGCCGGCGATCGAGGGCGGCATGGCTGCGCTCCGCGACCTCGGTATCGCGGACCAGGTCAAGCTCGTCTCCTATTACTACACCCCCGGCATGCATCAGTTCGTCGGCCGCGGCAGCGTCGCCATGGCGCCGACCGACCAGATGATCATCCAGGCGCGGATCTCCATCGACCAGGCGGTCCGCATCCTCGAGGGCAAGCCGTCTGCAACCGGCGGCCGGCCCGAGTACAACGACACCGGCCGGACGATCGAGCATGTGCAGCCGCTGGCGATCCAGGTGACGCCTGAGAACCACGCGGACTTCGATACCAGCACGACGCTCGCGCCCAAGGGCTGGACGCCGGTGTTCAGCACCGACTAGGCGTGATCCGATCGCAACGAGTACGACAAGAACGAGTCTGATGGAGGCCCGTACCGGTGGCAGAACCATCAGCCGCAGTGCTTGACGACTCCCCGGAGCCTCTGGGCTCCGGGGACACCCTTCTCAGCTTAACGAATCTCTCGAAGCAGTTTCCGGGCACGCTCGCGCTCGACCGCGTCAATTTCGACGTGCGCTCGGGCGAGGTGCACGTGCTGTTCGGCGAGAACGGCGCGGGCAAGTCGACACTGATCCAGATCGTCGCCGGCGTCCACAGGCCCTCCGGCGGCACCATCCACCTGCGCGGCGAGCCGACCAACATTCACTCGGTACATCATGCACGCCAGCTCGGCGTGAGCGCCGTGTTCCAGGAATTCTCGCTGGTGCCGCACCTCACGGTCGAGGAGAACCTGTTCCTCGGCGACGAGCTGACGCGCGGGCCCCTGCTCAACAAGAGGGCGCTCGCCCGCCAGGCGCGCGAGACGCTCGACCGCCTCGGCTTCCCGCTCAGGCCGCGGGACGAGGTGATGTACCTCTCCCGCGCCGAGCAGCAAATGGTGGAGATCGCCAAGGCCTTCCGCACCCGGCCCACCATCATGATCTTCGACGAGCCGACGGCCTCGCTCACCGAGCGCGAGACCGACCGGCTGTTCGGACTGATCGAGCAGATCAAGGCCGAGGGCATCGGCATCATCTACATCACCCACCGGATGAACGAGATCAAGCGGATCGGCGACCGCATCACCGTGCTGCGGGACGGGGTGCACATCGACACGATCCCCGTCGAGGAGGCGACCGACCAGAAGCTCGTCGAGCTGATGACCGGCCGCGTCATCGAGCAGATCTTCCCGGACATCGCGCGCAACCCGGCCGAGACCATGCTGGAGGTCGAGGGCCTCGTCACCGCCAAGCACTTCGTGAACGACGTCTCGATCAACGTGCGGCGGGGCGAGGTGGTGGGCCTCGCCGGCCTGGTGGGCTCCGGCAAGTCCGACCTCGGCCGCGCCTGCTTCGGCCTCGAGCGGATCATGGCGGGCAGAATCACCTTCGACGGCAACGTCGTCTACGACCGGGCGAAGCACGTCAACAAGCTCGGCCCGCGCCGGATGCTCGACCGCGGCCTCTACTACCTGCCGTCCGACCGGCGGCAGGAGGGCCTGGTGATGATGCAGAACGTGCGGGAGAACGTGGCGTTGCCGTCGCTCGGCCTCGGCAAGTTCTCGAACCGCCTGTTCCTGCGCCGAAACAATGAGCGCCGGGTCGTGCGCGACATCGCGCAGAAGCTCGACCTGATGCCGCTCAATATCGAGCGCGATCTCGAGCACTTCTCCGGCGGCAACCAGCAGAAGGTGCTGGTGGGCAAGTCACTGGTGCGCGACGTGAAGCTCTTCGTCTTCGACGAGCCGACGGTGGGCGTCGACGTCGGCGCGCGCGTCGCGATCTACGAGTTCATCCGCGATCTCTGCGAGGCCGGTGCCGGCGTGCTCCTGATCTCCTCTGACCTGCCGGAGATCCTGCACCTCGTGCACCGCACCTACGTGATGTACCGCGGCGAGCTGCGCGCCGAGCTGGATCAGTCCGAAATCTCGGAGGAGACGGTGCTGCACCACTTCTTCGAGAAGGAGGACGAGGCGTGACCGGGAGGAAGAATTAATGGCCGATACCGCCCAGCAGCGCCGGACGTGGCTGGAGAGAGCGGAGTATTTCGCGACGCTCATCTTCGTTCGCGCGGGCGTCCTTCCCTGGTTCCTCCTCATCGCGATCATCGTCTTCGCGATCACCACGGACAACTTCTTCAGCGGCCGCAACCTGATGCAGGTGGCGCGCCAGTCCACCTACCTGATCATGGTCTCCATGGGCCAGATGGTGGTGCTGCTGACCGCAGGCCTCGACCTCTCGGTGGGCGTCATGTTCGCGCTGGTCTCGGTCATCACGTCGATGACCATGGTGGGCGTGTGGGGCGGCGGCGAAGCCACCACGGCCGCGATCCTCATCGGCTGCCTCGCGGGCTTCGGCGCCGGCACCGGCATCGGCGTGGTCAACGGCATCGGCGTCGCGGTCTTCCGCGTGCCGCCCTTCATGATGACGCTGGCCATGTCGTCCATCGTCTTCGGCATCGCGCTGATGATCACCGGCGGCACGCCGATCTACGGCATGCCGGACAACTTCGCCAACATCCTGGGCTACGGAAAGGGCCTCGGCGTTCCGATCCCGATCTGGATCACCATCGGGTTCATCATCCTGATGTACGTGTTCCTCAACTGGACCCGGATGGGGCGCTATCTCTACGCGCTCGGCGGCAACCTCAAGGCCTCGCAGCTCTCGGGCATCAGCACGCGCTTCTATCTCTTCATGGCCTACGTCGTGACCGCAGGCATCACGACCATCGGCGCCATCATGCTGACGGCCCGCCTGGAGAGCGGCGAGGGCAACATCGGCAAGGAGTATCCGCTGCTCTCGATCGCGGCCTGCGTGATCGGCGGTGTCAGCCTCTTCGGCGGCACCGGGCGGCTGCCGAACGTGGTGCTCGGCGCCATCTTCATCATCCTCGTGCAGAACGGCATGAACCTGCTGCGCATCAGCTCCTACATGCAGTTGGTAGTCATCGGCATCCTGCTCATCCTCGCGGTGATCGCCGACAACTACCGCCAGAAGCTGCTCCTCATGCTCAGGGACTAGCGATGGCGGCGAACGGTCAGCCGCCCGTCATCTCAGGCGATTCCCACGTCATCGAGCCGGCGGACCTCTGGTCGAAGCCGCTCGGCGCGCGCTACGGCGACGCGGTGCCGCGCATGGTGTCGGAGCATGCGGGCATCGAGGCCGATCACTTCTTCACCGGCCTCGAATACGTCCGCGTGGACGAGATCGTCGAGGGCGACGAGGAGCTGCAGCGGAAGCTGGTCGGCTCCGGCACCGACCCCGCGATCCGCCTCGTCTGCATGGACGAGGACGGCGTTCTCGGCGAGATCGTGAACTCCACCTGGATGCTCTACGCGATGCGCGCGCGGGACGACCGGCTGGTCGAGGATCTCTGCCGCGTCTTCAACGACTGGCTCGCCGAATATTGCAGCCACGCGCCCAAGCGCCTCTACGGCACCTCGATGATCCACATGGCGGACATCGACTGGGCGTGTGCCGAGCTGGAGCGCACGGCGAAGCTCGGGCTGAAGAGCGTGATCATCAACTGCGACGCGCGCCCCGAATGGCCGCCGTTTCAGGACAGGCACTACGATCCCTTCTGGGCCCGGGCGCAGGAGCTGGACCAGCCGGTGACGCTCCACATCATCACCGGCAACGAGGTCGACCCCTTCACCCTGCACGGCCACGAGCGCATCAACATGGCGCGCAGCACGCTCAACGTGCTGGCGGAGGCCGGGCCCGTGCTCGCCAACGAGTTCATCTTCGGCGGCGTGCTCGACCGCTTCGAGAACCTGAAGCTGGTGCTGTCCGAATACGAGGTCTGCTGGCTGCCCTACTGGCTCTTCCGCGCCAAGCAGATTCAGGACGACTTCGGTCCGGCGCTGGACATCCCCAAGATCAAGCGGCCGGTGCAGGAGTATCTCGGCCAGATCTATCACGGGCTGATCGACGATCCCTATCTCGACAAGGTGCTGGACGTGATCGACCCGAAGACCATCATGTGGGGCTCGGACTTCCCCCACGCGCGCTGCACCTATCCCAACACGATGGACGTGATCGACCGCGTGTTCGGCCATCTGGACGAAGACACGCGCCGCGACATCACCTTCAACAACTGCGCGCGCTTCTACAATTTCGACCTGCCGGCGAGCTGAGCGCTGCCGGCCTTCCTTCAACGCCAGCCCCTCATCTCGAGCAGCGCAGCGAACGCGTCGATCCCGCGCGCCCGTGCGGGCTCCACCCGCTCGACCTCTCCGCCTGCCACGGTGAAGAACGAGAGCTCCCGGTAGATGCAGCCGGACGGGCAGTCGCCCCACGCCCTGCGGAACACGACGTACCAGGTGCCGCCCGACGTCGTGACCTCGATGTCGGAGTCGTCGCCGACATAGTAGTTGGGCTCGGCGTAGTCCACGCCGTCCATCGCCTCGTACGCCCGCAGCGCCGCGGGCATGTTCGCCCGCTCGCCCAGGGAGAGGACGACGCTGCCCGAACGCGCGAGCACCATCACGGCACGCAGGCCGAGCGTCTCGTTGAGGGCGTCGAATGCCGCCTGCCCGGTGTGCGGCAGGGCGGACGCCTCGCCGTCGCGCCAGAGACCGACGACGCGGTCGCGCAATGCGCCCTCAAGCTGGAGGATGAGCTCGCGCGAGTGCCGGTCCCGGGCGAAAACCGCGGCCATCGCCGGGTCGCGCTCGCGGATGAGCGCCAGCGCCCGCCCGATCTCGTGGCCGAGCGCCCGCTGCCGCGCGCCGTCCAGCAGCACGTCGTCGCTCTCCCTCTGCAGGATGCGATCGGCAAGCAGGCGCGCCTCCGCGGCGGTCGATCCCAAAGGGACCGCGTCATCGACGGCCGGCACGTTGGCGCCCGCAGGGAGGTCTGGGCCCACGCCGCCTGCGCAGCCGGCCAGGGCAAGGGCAGAGAGCGCCGCGAACGCGACCCCCGCCGGCCCGAGCGGGCCCCCGGCCCACCGTCTCCCGCGATGCATCGGCATGGTCGCTCGCCCCCGTTGCCGGAACGGACGATCCCATCCGAATGGGGCGGAAGCGTGGCGCCGCACCGCCGCGCCGCCAGCGCGCGCCTCGACGGAATCGGCCGGGCGGCTCATAATCGCGCCGTCATGAGTCCCGCCCGTGCCCTCCCGTCATCCCGGCCGCCAGACCGCGCGCACCCGGCCGCCCGTGCTTGATCGTATGACTTCGTGACGGCGCTCCGATGCTAGGCAGCGCCGCCGCCTGGGGCGCGGGCTGCGCGATTTCGTGGGGCCTTTCGGATTTCGCCGCGCGCTTCGCCGGCCGCTCGGTGGGTCCGCTGGCGGCGACCTTCGCGATGATGACGATCGGCGCGGCGCTGATCGCGGCGGTGATGGCGGCGACGGGCCAGCCCTTCGACTGGCGCCTCGAGGGCTTTCACTGGCTCATCGGCATCGGCGCCGGCACCGCGTTCGGCTCGATCCTCTTCTTCCATGCCATTACCCACGGGCCGCTCTCGCTGGCCTCGCCCGTGGTGGCCTGCTACCCGGCGATTGCGGTGCCCATCTCCGTCGCCCTCGGCGCCCGTCCCGACCCGCTCCACTGGGGGGCGATGGTGGCCACCATGGGCGGGGTGTGGCTGGTGGCGCGGTCGGTCCCTGCAGGCGAAACCACGGCGCCGGAATATGCGCCCGCCGTGATGCGGCGCACGATCGTCTATTCGTTCATCGCGGCGGCGACCTTCGCCGCCTCGCTCACTGCCGCCGACCGCGCCATCGAGATCTACGGCCCCTGGCAGACCGTCCTCGTGGTGCGGCTCTTCGGCGCCGTCGTGCTGCTCGCGGCGCTGGTCGCGCGCAGGGCGCCGGTGCGCTTTCCGGTGCGGGCGTGGCCGATTCTGGCGGCCTTCGGCTTCTTCGACACGGCCGGCCACCTGCTGCTCTACACCGGCCTCGGCCTCCCCAACGGCGAGTACGCCATCGTCGCGAGCGTCGGCTACACGGTGGTGACGGTGGTGCTGGCGCGCACCTTCCTGCGCGAGCCGGTCTCGCCGTTTCAATGGGGCGGCATCGGGCTGGTGGTCGGCGGGGTCGGCATCCTCGCGGCCTTCGGATAGGAGGCTCAGCTCGGGCCGAGCGCATCGCGCAGGAAGGCTACGAGCGGCTCGTTGACGGCGTGCGGTGCCTCCGCCAGCGCCATGTGCCTGAGACCGGGCAGGATCACGAGGCGGGCGCCGGGGATGAGGCCGGCCATGGCGCGCGCCATGGCCGGCGTGTTGCCCGGATCGTCGGCACCCGTCATCACCAGCGTCGGGCAGGCAATCCTCTCCAGCCCTCGGGCGATCTCCGCGTCGCCCTCGGCCAGCACGCGGTAGATCTGCGCATAGCAGGCCGGGTCGTTGCCCGCGATCCAGCCGCGCACGAGCGATACCGCCTCCGGCGCCCCGGCCCGGTAGGCCGGCGTGAACCAGCGCTCGAGGGCGGGGTTCACGTTCGACGCCGGCCCGTGCTCTGCCGCTTCGCGCACGCGCCGGCGGACCGCATCGCGCTCGGCAGGGCTGCGGTCGTGCGGCGAGTGCAGGATCGCGAGCGCCGACAAACGGTCGGGATGGTCCAGCGCGAAGCGGCGCGCGATCATGCCGCCGAGCGAGAACCCCGCGACCGCCGCGCGCTCGATGCCGCATTCGTCCATCAGCCCGCGCAGCTGCCGCGCGAACATGGCGAGGTCGGGCGTTCCCGCCGGCGGCGCGCTCTCTCCATGCCCCAGGAGGTCGTAGGTGAGCACGCCGAAGCGGGGCGCGAGCGCCGGGAGCTGCCAGCGCCACATCGCGCGGTTCAGCCCGAAGCCATGAACGAGCACGAGCGGCGAGCCGCTGCCGTGCCGCTCCCAGGCCGTCCCGCCCGCGTCGCCCGGAGTCATCGCGCCTGACCGGGGCGGGCGATTGCGCGGCCGCCCGCGCGCCCCTTCACGCGAACGCCGGCATCACCTCGTCGACGAACAGCGCGAGCGAACGCTTCTGCTCCTTCATCCCCAGCCCCAGGCTCGCGTAGTAGGTGAAGTGGTCGACGCCGAGCGCCTCGTAGGCCCTGAGCTTCGCGATCACCTCGTCCGGGGTGCCGAACATCAGGTTCTCGTGGAGCATCTGCGGATTGTACTCGTCCCGGTTCGCGAGCTCGGTGAGCGCGATGGTGCGGGGGAAACCGTCGGCGACGTCGCCGAGGTTCTTGAAGAGGTTCTCGAACTGGCCGAACTGGCGCATCGCGGCCTTCACCGGCACCTCCCAGTCCGCCGCGCGGTCGTAGACGACCGTGTGGCGCATGGTGGCGAACGTCGGCCGCTTCTTGCCGGGATTGTCCACGAGCGCAGCCTCCATGCGCCCCCTGTAGGCCTCGACCTCCGACATCGGGCGGGTGAGTGGCCAGGAGAGGATGTTGCACTCGTGCTTCACCGCGAAGTCGTAGGTGTCCGGCGAGCGCGCGGCGATCCAGATGGGCGGATGGGGCTTCTGCAGCGGCTTCGGCACCGAGGTCGCGGCAGGGAAGGACCAGAACTCGCCCTCGTGCGCGTAATCGCCCTGCCAGAGCGCCTTCACCACCGGCAGCATCTCGAACATGTAGTGAAACGCGTCGTTGCGCTGAAGGCCGGGACGCATGCGGTCGAATTCGCGCTGGTAGGCGCCCGAGCCGATGCCGAACTCGAGGCGCCCGCCGCTGTAGAGGTCCAGCAGCGCCGCCTCCCCCGCCGCCTTGATCGGATGCCAGTAGGCCGCCACGACCACCGCCGAGCCGAGCCGGATGCGGGAGGTATGTGCGGCCCACCAGGTGAGGATCTGGAACGGGTTGGGCGCGATGGTCATTTCCAGCGCGTGGTGCTCGGCGGCCCAGGCGATGGCGAACCCGCCCTCGTCGGCCATCTGCACCATCTCCAGGGTGTGGCGCTCGACCTCGGTCATGTCCAGGTCGGGCGCAAGCCGTTCCATGTTGATAGCGAGCTGAAACTTCATCGCGCTCTGTCTCCCGCGAGGGGCGTTGGGTGTATCGCTTGTCCATGGATAACGGAATTCTCCGCCGTTGTCGCCAGGGCCGCGGCCCAGGGCACGTCCAGGGTACGCCGCCCGCCGCCACGGCTCATCGCTGCGGCCCCGCCGCACTAACTAAGAATGAGTTGCATTGACCAAATCGCCCGCCTATAACTCCGTATTGCGTTTCATTCGCATCTGGCTGCCACGACCGCGCGGGAGGACGACGATGGAGGACGACATGACCGATGGCGTCACGCAGCAGACCGCGCCGGCATCGCCGCCGCGCCACGCGACAGGCCCGGGCATGACGATTCCGAGGCTCACCTTTCCCGAGCAGCTCGTCCTCTGGTCCGCGCGCCGGCTTGCCACCGCCGACCGCGAGTCGGTCGAGATCGCCAGCGAAGCCCCGGCCTGCCGGCAGTCGATGCGCGCACGTGTCGCCGCCGAGCTTGGCGTCGCCCTCGGTCCGACCGATGCGCCGGCAGCCGGCCGCGCGGCCGCCGAGACCCTGGAGAGGACGCTCGACATCTTCGGCTGCGCCGGTGAGCGCGGCCTTCGCCTGAACCCGCTCTGCTGCCGCTTCGTTAGCAATGACGAACGGCTCTTCCTGTCGTTCCTCGCCGCCTGCCAGGAGGGGGACCACCGGCACGCCTGCGCGCTGCTCTCGTGGTTCCTGCCGCCGGCGGCGATCCGTGCCGCAGCGACGGACGGCGCGGCGTTCGCGGCGGCGTTGCAGGCCGCCGGCTACCTGCTGCCGCAGCGCTTCCGGCTCGCATCGTGCACGGGCTTTCCCCGCGCCACGCCCGCGCATGGGTGCGCCCCGCGGACGCTGCATTAGAGCGTGTCCGCTTTGCACGGAAACGCTCTAACCTCTTTGCCGCTCACGGCAGTCGGCTTGCAGCCGACGCCGTCGCGCGTCCACGCGCGCGGAGCGCACGATGCGAGGGCGCCGCATCAGCGGCGGGCCGCAGTCGCGGCCTGTCGCATATCCGTCAAAGACGGATACGCGACAAGCGCGGAGCGATGAGCGCCGGGCCTGACCGGGACGAGCGCCGCCGCCCTTGCTGCCGGCTCGGATTCCGCCTATTCTGCGAATGAGACTTGTTCTTGTTTGCATCCAGCGGCCATGCTGCCGAGAAGCGGGCGCCGTCATGGCCCGCACGAACCACAGACGACAGGAGTCGATGCGATGAAGCGCGCCATCACCGCAGGAGCCGCCCTCCTCGCCCTCGCCGCGCTGCCGCTGGCGGCGCAGGCGGAGAGCGACGTCTACGAAGGCTTTCCGGTCACCGTGAAGGGCTATGAAGGCGCGGCGACGACGTCGGTCTCCTACGGCGGCCAGATCGCCCGCCACGTCCTGCACGACTCGCTGAAGAAGCTCGCCGGCACGGGCAGCGGAGCGGCGGACCCTGGGTTGAAGGCGGAGATGCTCGCCTACTACGAGGGCAAGGAGCCGGGCCGCGCGATCGTGGCGCCCACCTCCAAGGGCCCCTTCGTGGTGAGCCAGTCTGCCGTCGACGAGATCTCCAAGGGCAAGGAGCTCGCCGGCAAGACCTACAAGGGCGCGGTGCCGGGCATGCCCAACAACATGACCGGGCCCGAGCTCGTGTCGTTCTGGATCGACAAGGCGTCCGCCGCGGACAAGGGCGTCGATGCGGCGAACGGCTACGACTATCCGCAGCTCATCTCGAAGTTCCTGATCGGAGCGGTGTTCTACAACCAGGCGGTGGACAAGTACCTGGACGAGTATCTGCGCGCCGACACCAAGCCCAACGACCAGCCCTACAAGGACGGCGCCGCCTACACCGGCAAGGAGCATTCCTGGGACGAGGCGTTCGGCTACTTCGGCACGCCCGCGCACACGCTCTCGCTCACGCCGAGGGCGGTCTACGAGATCGCCAAGCGAGGCGGCAAGTCGGAGACGCCGGAGGACGCGCTCGCCCACGCCGACTTCGACAAGGACGGCGCGGTCGACCTCAAGACCGAGATGACCTTCGCGCCCGCCTACTATGCCGCCTCCTTCGACAAGTCGGGCACCGACTATCTCCACACCATCACCCGCGCCTTCCTCTACGGCCGCCGGCTGATCGCGGACGCCGACGGCGCCGCCCTCAGCGACGCCCAGCGCAGCGCGCTCGAAGACCATGCCGACACGATCCGCACCAACTGGGAGAAGGTGCTCGCCGAGGCAGTCTTCAAGTACGCGGGCTCCGTCTACAGGGATCTGGGCAAGCTCGAGATCATTCTGGACGCCAGCGGCGACCCCGCCGAGGCCTTCCGCGCCTACCTCAAGCACTGGGGGGAGCTCAAGGGCTTCGCGCTCGCGCTCCAGACCGGCCGCGACAATCTGGGCGAGACGGCAGTGCGGCTCAACCGCATCATCGGCTTCGGCCCGGTGCTGCCCAACGCGAGCCAGGTCACGGACATCGACAGCCGGGGCAACTACGTGAAGGACGAGTCCAAGCCTCTCTCCACGTACCAGTACGACATGCTGAAGCTGCAGGCGCTCATGGTCTCCGCCTTCGGTGTCGAGGCCCGTCAGAACGATCAGCGCGCCGAGCTGGAATCGCTGCTCGAGAAGCTCGGCGACGGCGCAAGCGCGGAGAACGACTGAGGCCCGGCCGCCCGCGCGGCAGCGGACGCCAGGGCGGGGCACCGGAGGAGCCGGCGCGGTGGACTCGCTCGTCGTCGACTATCTCGGCGAGCTGACCGGGAGCTTCGTCGATCCGAAGAAGCGCGTCTTCGCCGGCTACCTCCTGGGCGCGCTCGCCATCGCCTGCGTCGTGATGCTCGGCGCCGCGGGCTGGAACCTGCGCGCCGGCGTGGCGGCGAGCCGCAGGCTGCTCTTCGCCCGCTCGATCTGGTGGTCGGCGTCCGCCCGCGCCGACTACAAGATGCTCGCGCTCAACCAGGCGCTGATGATGGCGCTCGGGCCGCGCCTGGCGGGCCGCATGGCGCTCGCCACCGCGCTGTTCGCCGGCCTGCACACGGCGCTCGGCGGGCGTGCGGACGCAGGCGCGGCGCTGCCCGCATGGCTCGTCGTCGCTGGCTTCACGCTCAGCCACTTCTCGCTGGACGACCTCTCGAAGTATCTGGTCCACCGGGCGCTGCATCGCTGGCCGCTGCTCTGGGCGTTCCACAAGGTCCATCATTCGGCGACGACGCTCACCCCGCTCACGGTCTATCGCACCCACCCGCTGGAGGCGGTGCTCTTCACCCTGCGCGGCACGGCGGTGCAGGCCACCGTGGTCGCGGTCTTCGTCTTCTTCTTCGGCAACGCGGTGGACCTCTTCACGGTCCTCGGCGCCAACGTCTTCCTCTTCGCCTTCAACGCGGCGGGCGCGAACCTGCGCCACTCGCACGTCCGCATCGGCTACGGGCGTCGCCTCGAGAGGGTGCTGATGTCGCCGGCCCAGCACCAGATCCACCATTCCGTGGACGAGCGCCACCACGACCGGAACTTCGGCACGGTCCTCTCCCTCTGGGACTGGCTCGGCGGCACGCTGTGCCTCGCCGAGAGGGGCGAGGAGATCCGCTTCGGGCTCGCACGCGAGGCGCCGAAGGACGCGAACGGCCTGCGGGCGCTCTACCTGAGGCCGGTCGCCGAGGCGGCCCTGGTGCTCCGTGGCGGCGCGGGCCGGGCCGGCGGCCTCGCGCGCCGTCTGGCGCGGACACGGGCCCGTCCTCCCGCCCGATGCTCCCTGCCCCTCCCCCGCTCGCTGCCCGCAGGCCGCCGCCACGCTTGCTAGCGCCCCCGATCCAAACGACAATCGGGCGACGGTTGGGTACAGGGCGAACGGGGCTCCATGCGTCGCGACTCGCTGGGCAGGCAGGCCGGGGCCGATGGCGACGGCCCGGCCGCGGGAGAGCGCCTCTTCGCCGGGTACGAGACCCACCCGGCGTTCTACGACGAGATGTTCCAGGCCACGGGCGCGCCGCGCGCCCATTGCCGGGAGCTCTGCGAGGCGCTCGACGGCATGCCCGCCGCCGAGATCGCCGCCATGCAGGAGCACGCCGAGCGCTCCTTCCTGCATCAGGGAATCACCTTCGCGGTCTATGGCGAGGAAGGCGCGCAGGAGCGCATCATCCCGATCGACTTCCTGCCGCGGCTCCTCGATGCCGACGACTGGGACGTGGTCGAGCGCGGGCTGCGGCAGCGGCTGGAGGCGCTGAACCGCTTCCTCGCCGACGTCTACGGTCCGGGCCGGATCCTCGCGGACGGAGTCGTGCCGGTGGACATGGTGCGCGGCTGCCCGCAATACCGCGTGGAGATGCAGGGCCTCGAGGTGCCGCACGGCGTCTATGTCGCGCTCTGCGGCACCGACATCGTCAGGACCAATGACGGCTTCGTGGTGCTGGAGGACAATCTGCGCGTGCCCTCCGGCGTCTCCTACATGCTGGCCAACCGGCGGGCGCTGAAGACCAGCCTGCGCAACCTGTTCCGGCGCCACCATGTGCGCGGCATCGAGCATTACGCGCAGCTGCTGCGCCAGACCCTGGCCGAGCTCGCCCCGCCGGGCGTCTCCGACCCCTGCATCGTCCTGCTCACGCCCGGCGTCTACAACTCGGCCTTCTACGAGCACATGTTCCTGGCCCAGGAGATGGGCGTGGAGCTCGTGCAGGGCAGCGACCTGCTGGTCCACAACGGCTTCGTCTACATGCGGACCACCGCAGGGCTGAGGCGCGTGGACGTGATCTACCGCCGCATCGACGACGACTTCATCGACCCGCTCGCGTTCAGGTCCGATTCGCAGCTCGGCACCCCCGGCCTCTTCTACGCCTACCGGCTCGGCAACGTGACCAT
>WTGU01000078.1 GCA_011523425.1 Alphaproteobacteria bacterium | reverse complement strand
AGTGCGGCTTCTGCACGCCGGGCATCGTGATGAGCCTCTTCACCCTCTACCACGCGCCCGCGCGCTGCGACCGGCAGGCGGTGAACGACGGGCTCGCCGGCAATCTCTGCCGCTGCACCGGCTATCGGCCGATCGTCGACGCCGCGCTGGAGGTGTGCGACGCCGCACCCCGCGACGCGTTCGCGGCGCAGCGTGCGGCCACCGCCGAACGCCTGGCGGCGCTCGACGATGGCGAGGACCTGCTCGTCGGCGACGAGGCGACGGGCTTCTTCGCGGCGCCGGCCACGGTCGACTCCCTCGCCCGCCTCTACGCCCGGCATCCGGACGCCACGCTGGTCGCGGGCGCAACGGACGTCGGGCTGTGGATCACCAAGCAGTTGCGGCCCTTGCCGAAGATCATTCACGTCGGCCGGGTGGCCGGCCTGGCGGACATACGCGAGACCGGGCGGGGCTTCGCGATCGGTGCCGGCGTCACCTACGCGCGCGCCGAGGGCGCCATGGCGGCGATCGATCCCGATCTCGTCGAGCTGTTCCGCCGCCTCGGCGCCAAGCAGGTTCGCGCCGTGGGGACGCTCGGCGGCAACATCGCCAACGGCTCCCCGATCGGCGATACGCCGCCCGCACTGATCGCGCTTGGCGCGACGCTGCACCTGCGCAGGCAGCAGGCGACGCGGTCGCTGCCGCTCGAGGACTTCTTCATCGACTACGGCAAGCAGGACCTGGCGCCGGGCGAGTTCGTGACCGGCATCGACGTGCCGCGCCTCGCGTCCGGCCAGGTCTTCCGCTGCTACAAGATCTCCAAGCGCTTCGATCAGGACATCTCCGCCCTCCTCGGCGCCTTCAGGTTCACCGTCGAGGCGGGACGCGTCGCGGGCGCGCGGGTCGCCTTCGGCGGCATGGCGGCCACGCCGAAGCGCGCCGCCGCCACGGAGGCCGCCCTCGAGGGCCTGCGGCTTGGGGAGCAGCAGGACCGGGACGCCGCCTGCGAGGCGCTCGCGTCGGACTTCCGGCCCATCGACGACATGCGGGCGAGCGCGCGCTACCGGCTGGAGACGGCGCAGGCGCTGCTCTGCAAGGCCCTGCACGAGGCGGGCGGCGCGGCGAGCGCCGCGACCCGGCTCGTGGGCCTGCGGCCTGGGGAGGCGGAGCGTGCCGCCTGAGGTTTCCCGAGCGGACCGGGCCGCGTCCGCAGACGGCAACCGCTCGGTCGGGGAGGCGCTTGCCCATGACAGCGCACGCGGGCACGTCCAGGGGACGGCGCGCTTCGTCGACGACGTTCCCGAGCCGGCGGCGCTGGTGCATGTCGCGCCCGGCTACGCCGCCCATGCCGCCCGCGGCCGGATCATCGCGCTCGACCTCGATGCGGTGCGGGCTGCGTCGGGCGTCGTGGCGGTGCTCACCGCCGCCGATATCCCCGGAAAGAACGACTGCAGCCCGGTCTTCGGCGACGACCAGATCCTCGCCGATGACCGCATCACCTTTCACGGCCAGGTGGTCTTCGCGGTGGCGGCGCTGAGCCGGGACGACGCCCGCCGCGCCTGCCGCCTCGCGCACATCGCGGTCGAGGAGGAGGAGCCCCGCGTCTCGGTCGAAGCAGGGATCGCCTCGGGCGAGACGGTTCTCCCCGACTACCAGTTCCTGCGCGGCGATCCGCGTGCGGACATGAAGGGCGCGCGGCATACAGCGTCGGGCTCTCTCCAAGTCGGCGGCCAGGAGCACTTCTATCTCGAGGGGCAGGTCGCCATGGCGCTGCCCGGCGAGGACGGCACGATGCACGTCCTCTCGTCGACGCAGCATCCCACGGAGGTTCAGCACCTCGTGGCCGCCATGCTGGGAAGGCCGGACTCGGCCGTGGTGTGCGAGTGCCGGCGCATGGGCGGCGCGTTCGGCGGCAAGGAGAGCCAGGCCGCGCAATGGGCCTGCCTCGCGGCGCTCGCCGCGAGCGTGACCGGTTCCGCCGCCAAGCTCCGCCTCGACCGCGACGACGACATGATCATGACCGGCAAGCGCCACGACTTCCGCGTCGACTACGGCTATGGCTGCGACGAGACGGGCAGGCTGGTCTCGGTCGACGCCGCGCTCAACGCGCGCTGCGGCTGCTCGGCCGACCTCTCCATGGGCGTCTGCGACCGGTCCATGTTCCATGCCGACAACGCCTACTACTACCCGAGCGTGCGGATTCTTTCGCGGCGGGTCCGGACCGACACGGTCTCGAATACGGCGTTCAGGGGCTTCGGCGGACCGCAGGGCATGATGCTCGCCGAGCGGATGATGGACGACATCGCCTGCCGGCTCGGCCTGGACCCGCTGGACGTGCGCAAGCGCAATCTCTACGGCCGCGGGCGCGACGTCACGCCCTACGGCATGAAGGTCGGCGACGACACGGTGTCGCGGCTGGTGCGCACGCTCGAGAATAGTTGCGGCTACCGCGAGCGGCGCAAGGGCATCGCGGCCTTCAACGAGACCGGCCGCTTCCTCAGGAAGGGGCTATCGCTCACCCCCGTCAAGTTCGGGATCGCCTTCACGCTGAAGCACCTCAACCAGGCGGGCGCGCTGGTGCACGTCTATACCGACGGCTCCGTGCTGGTGAACCACGGCGGCACCGAGATGGGGCAGGGGCTCCACACCAAGGTGGCGCAGGTCGTGGCGGAGGAGTTCGGCATCGAGTTCGACAAGGTGAGGATCACCGCGACGAAGACCGACATGGTGCCCAACACCACGCCGACCGCTGCGTCCTCCGGCTCCGACCTGAACGGCATGGCGGCGAAGCGGGCGGCCGCCACCATCAGGGAGCGCATGGCGGCTCTCGCCGGCAGGCTCTACCAGGAGCCCAAGGCCGAAGTCCGCTTCGCCGGCGGCATGGTCGCGGTCGGCAATCAGGAGATCTCCTTCGCCGAGCTGGCGAAGACCTGCTTCCTCGAACGGGTCTCGCTGTCGTCCACCGGCTACTTCGCGACGCCGAAGATCACCTGGGACCGCGCGTCGGCGAGCGGGCGGCCCTTCCTCTACTTCGCCTGCGGCGCCGCCTGCTCGGAGGTGACGATCGACACGCTCACCGGCGAGATGCGGGTGGACCGGGTGGACCTGCTGCACGATGTCGGCAAGTCGCTCAATCCCGCGATCGACATCGGCCAGATCGAAGGCGGCTTCGTGCAGGGCATGGGCTGGCTCACCACCGAAGAGCTGGTGTTCGACGAGAGCGGCCGGCTCACGACTCACGCGCCCTCCACCTATAAGATACCGGTCGCGAGCGACGTGCCGGAGGACTTCAGGGTTGCGCTGTGGGACTCCAAGGGCAACAGAGAGCCGACCATCTACCGCTCGAAGGCGGTGGGCGAGCCGCCCCTGATGCTGGCGATATCGGTGTTCTCGGCGATTCTGAACGCCATTGCCGGCCTGAATCCCGGCCGCGTGCCGGCGCTCGATGCCCCGGCGACGCCGGAAGCGATCGTCCGGGCGATCCGCTCCATGCAGGACGCATGAGGCGATGAGATGAACACCTGGGCGACCATCGGCCGGGCGCTCCAGGCCGAGCAGCGCTGCGCCCTGGTCAGCATCGTCGAGGCGAAGGGCTCGGCGCCACGCGAGGCCGGCGCCCGCATGGTGGTGCTGGAGGACGGCTCGTTCACCGGCACCATCGGCGGCGGCGAGTTGGAATGGCAGGCGATCGCGCGCGCCCGGACGGCGCTGGCGGCGGGCCGGGCGGGCGGGGACGCGCCCCCGGTGGGCCTCGACCGCATGGCGCTCGGCCCCGACCTCGGCCAGTGCTGCGGCGGCTCGGTGCGTATCCTCCTGGAGGTGTTCACGCCCGGACAGTCCGCCGAGGTGCAGGCGCTCGCCGATGCCGAGAAGGCAGGCCCCTTCGCCACCGAGGGCCGGATCGGCGAGCGGCGCGTGGAGCGGAGCATTCTGAACGGCGATCTCCCCGGCGGCGACGGCAGCCTGCTGGCGGCCGACGGGCGCCTGCTGGAGCGTTTCGGGACGCGGAAGCAGGTTCTGGCGCTCGTCGGCGCCGGCCATGTGGGACGCGCCCTGATCCTCGCGCTCGCGCCACTCGACTTCAGCGTGGTGTGGATCGATCCGCGCAAGGACGAGTTTCCCTCCATCGTGCCTGGCGACGTGCGTGTCGTGGTGGCGGCGTCGCCCGCGGCCGAGCTGGCGGCCCTGCCCGACGGCGCGTTCGTGCTGGTGATGTCGCACAGCCACGCGCTCGACTTCGACGTCGTGCTCGCCGCGCTCAGGGCGAGGCGGTTCGGCTATGTCGGCCTGATCGGCTCGGCATCGAAGAAGGCCCGCTTCATCAGCCGTATGCGTCAGGCGGGCCTGGGGGACGACGATATCGAGCCGCTGGTCTGCCCGATCGGCATCGACGGCGTTTCGTCGAAGCTGCCGGCGGCGATCGCCGCGTCGGTGGTCGCGGACCTGCTGCGCCGCAGGGACGCGATGGCGCCTGCGGCGCACGGCCCGGAAGCCTCGTCCTAGTCCGGTGTCGCCGGTCCGGGACGGATGAGCACCGGCGTCATGCCGCAGGACAACGGCGACGGTCCAGCGTCGGGCGCGTACATTCTCGAGGCCCGCAACATCGTCAAGCTCTTCGGCGACCTGCGGGCCAACGACGACATCGACCTGAGCCTGAAGCCCGGCGAGATCCACGCGCTGCTGGGCGAGAACGGCGCCGGCAAGTCCACCCTGGTGAAGATCATCTACGGCGCCCTGCAGCCCACATCGGGGCGGCTCTTCTGGCAGGGCGCGCCGGTGACGATCGCGAACCCGGCCGCCGCGCGGGATCTCGGCATCGGCATGGTGTTCCAGCACTTCTCGCTGTTCGACGCGCTCACCGTCACGCAGAACATCGCGCTCGCGCTCAAGGGGGAGAGGGACCTGAAGGCGCTCGCCCGGCGGATCGAGACGGTCTCCGCCGACTACGGCCTGCCGCTTCGGCCCGGCGCGCTGGTGGCGGACCTTTCGGTGGGCGAGCGCCAGCGCATCGAGGTCGTGCGCTGCCTCCTGCAGGAGCCGCGCCTGCTGATCCTGGACGAGCCCACCGCAGTGCTGACGCCGCAGGAAGCCGATCAGCTCTTCGTCACCCTGGAGCGCCTGGCCGGCGAAGGCTGCGCGGTGCTCTACATCTCCCACCGTCTGGAGGAGGTGAAGCGCCTCTGCCACGACGCGACCATTCTGCGCCTCGGGCGCCTGGTGGCGCGGGTCGATCCGCAGCGGGAATCCGCCGCGTCCCTCGCCAGGCACATGATCGGCACCGATGTCGCGGCGCTCCAGTCGGGGAGCGGTGCGGCGCCCGGCGCGCCCCTGCTGGAGCTCGCCCAACTCTCCTTGCCGACCGATGACCCGTTCGGCGTCGCGCTGAAGGGCATCGATCTTGTCGTGCGGGCCGGCGAGATCGTTGCGGTGGCGGGGGTCGCGGGCAACGGCCAGTCGGAGCTTTTCGACGCCATCTCGGGCGAGCGGACGAGCAGGTCGGCGGATGCGGTGAAGCTCGCGGGCGCGCCCTGCGGCCGCGAGACCATCACCCAGAGGCGCCGGCGCGATGCCGCCTTCGTGCCGGAAGAGCGCGTCGGCCACGCCGCCATCGCGGACCTGCCGCTCTCTGAGAACCTCGTCCTCACCCACCATGCCGTCGGCAAGGAGGTCGTGCGGAGCGGCCTCATCAACCGCAGCGCGGCAAAGGACGTGATGGCGCGGGTCGCCGAGCACTACGACGTGCGCAAGAACCTGCCCGATCCGGAGGCGAGCGCGCTTTCCGGCGGCAACCTCCAGAAGTTCGTCGTCGGCCGCGAGCTGGACCGAAAGCCCGGCATCCTGGTGGTGCATCAGCCGACCTGGGGGGTCGATGCGGGCGCGGCGGCCTTCATTCGCCAGTCCCTGGTCGACATGGCGCGGAGCGGCGCGGCGGTTCTGATGATCAGCCAGGACCTCGACGAGATCTTCGAGATCGCCGATCGCATCGCGGTCATATCGCGCGGCGAGCTTTCGCAGGCCTATCCGGCGGGGGAGCTCAGCCCGGAGCGGATCGGCCTGCTGATGGCGGGCACCCACGAGAGAGCCGGCCGGGATGCAGAGCGCGAGGCCGAGGCGTGATCCTCAGGCTGGAAAGGCGCAGCCAGCGTTCGACGCTGATGGCGTTTCTCTCGCCCGTGCTGGCGATCGCCGCCACGCTCGCGCTCGGCGCCGTGATGTTCGTGGCCTTAGGGTTCGATCCCGGCGAAGCGCTCTACATCTACTTCATCGAGCCGCTGACCAGCGTCTGGTCCATCGAGGAGGTGATCGTCAAGGCCGCGCCCCTCATCCTCATCGGCGTCGGCCTCGCCGTCTGCTACACCGCCAACGTCTGGAACATCGGCGCGGAGGGCCAGCTCACCATGGGCGCCCTCGTCGGCGCCTCCATCCCGATCTACTTCCCCGACTGGCAGTCGCCGCTGGTCCTGATCCTCATGCTCGTTCTCGGCATCGCCGGCGGGGCGCTCTTCGCCGCGATCCCGGCGTTCCTGAAGAACCGTTTCTCCGCCAACGAGATCCTGACGAGCCTGATGCTCGTCTACGTCGCCCAGCTTCTGCTGGACTGGCTGATTCGCGGGGCCTGGCGAGACCCCGACGGCTACAACTTCCCGCAGTCCATACTGTTCGAGGGCTGGCAGCTCATACCGCCGCTGGGCGAGGGACGGGTGCATATCGGCGCGCTCTTCGCCATCGCCGCGGTCGTCGTCGTCGCCTTCATGATGGGACGGACCCTGCGCGGGTTCGAGATCCGCGTCGTCGGCACCTCGCCGCGCGCGGGCTCGTTCGCCGGCTTCAAGGGCAAGCGGGTGGTGCTGTTCTGCTTCATGCTGTCGGGCGCGCTGGCCGGGCTCGCCGGCATCTGCGAGGTCGCGGGCCCGAGCGGGCAACTGCAGCCGCACGTCTCGCCCGGCTACGGCTTCACCGCGATCATCGTCGCCTTCGTCGGCCGCCTGAACCCGATCGGCGTGTTCTTCGCGGGCGTCCTGCTCGCCATCAGCTACATGGGCGGGGAGGGGGTGCAGGTGGAGCTCGGCATCTCCGACAAGACGACTCAGGTGTTCCAGGGCATGCTGCTGTTCCTCATCCTGGCCTGCGACACGCTGATCCGCTACCGCATTCGGCTCGTTCGCAACTAGAGACGTGGCCACGAGATTCCCATGATTAGCCACCACGCTCCCCTTCCCGTCATGGCCGGGCTCGTCCCGGCCATCCACGAGTTTTTCGTGCGGCAGGGACAAAGAACGTGGATGCCCGGA
>WTGU01000128.1 GCA_011523425.1 Alphaproteobacteria bacterium | reverse complement strand
TCGCCTCCTTGCCCGACATGGCGTAGAGCGCGATCTCCGACTTGGTGCCCATGCGGGTGCACACCACCCGCGCGAACCACTCGGATTCGAGATTGCTGCGGGCGCGGACGATCACCTCGTTGTCGTGCTCGTCGCGCAGCACGATGGGGGACGCCGGCACGCCGTAGACGCCGAAGGTGCACATCTGCAGCTCCGGGAAGGCGCGGCCCATGCCGTCGCCGTCCACCACCGGCAGCCCGGTCATGGCGCCGATCACCATGGGCAGCGTGCCGTTGATGCCGCCGGCCTCGGCGGCGATCAGCGCGGTGGCCTCGCGCCCCAGCTCGCGCTCGATCGAGCGCAGGCACTTCACCATGGCGTGCGCGCTCGGGATCTTCTCCACCATCACGGTGGGCGCGCCCATGTTGGCGACCGAGACGACGAAGTCGTCGTCGTCCAGCTCCATCGGGTCCATGATGGTGATGTCGGCGCCCTCCTCCAGCTTCTGCCTGAGGATCAGCCCGCCGACGTAGGGGTCGCCGCCCCCGCCGGTGCCGAGAAAGGCGGTGCCGCGCAAGAAATCCGGCAGCAGGTCGATGTGCATCTTCATCGTCGCCATTCCCCTGTCCCTCAGCCGCCGGCGAGGTCGCCCACCGCCTTGACTCTGACCCGGCAGGCGGCGCCCGGCAGGTAGGCGAGCGGGATTTCCTCGACCTCGATGATCTCGACGCTGTCGGCCTCCGCGCCGGCGTCGATCGCCTTGGCGCGCGCCTCGTCCTTGGCCTGCTGGATCGCGTTCTCGCGCCCCTCCTGCTCGTAGGAGAAGACGCGGTCGACCTCGCCGCCGACCTGGGCGATGGCGGCGCCGATGGCGTTGGCGACCGCCGAGTGCTCGGGCACGCTCATCGTCGATACGCCGGCGAGAGCGCGCTCGATCAGGATGCTGCCGCCGCCGACGAGGATTGCGGGCACGGGCTCCGCGCTCGTCTTCATGCGGTCGATCGCATCCTCCACCATGGCGTGGATCCTATCGAGCGCGCGCTGCACGGCGCCGCCGTCGAGCCTGGCGACGGCGCCCCGGTCGCCGATATCGGCAAGCCCCGCCGCGACGGCGATATCGGTGGCGGTCAGCGTCTCGCCGCCGAAGACGAGCGCCTTCTCGGTCAGCTCGAAGCCGACGGAATCGGGGCCGACCGTCACCGCGTCGTCGCCCCGCACCAGGCTGCCGCCGCCCAGCCCGATCGCCAGCACGTCGGGCATGCGGAAATTGGTCCGCACCCCGCCGACATCGACGGCCACCGCGGACTCCCGCGGGAAGCCCCGCGCCAGCACGCCGACATCGGTGGTGGTGCCGCCGATATCGACCACCACGGCGTTCTCCTGGTCGGAGAGGAAGGCCGCGCCCCGCATGCTGTTGGTGGGGCCGGAGGCGAAGGTCAGCACCGGATAGCGCTCGACGTAGGTCGCGCTCATCAGGGTGCCGTCGTTCTGGCTGATGAAGAAGGGCGCATCGATGGAGAGCGCCTTCAGCGCCTCGCGGAAGGAGCCCACCACCTTGGCGGAGAGCTGGACCAGGGCGGCGTTCATCACCGCCGCGTTCTCGCGCTCGATCAGCCCGACCCGGCCGATCTCGTTGGAGAGAGTGATCTGAGCGTCCGGGTGCTCGGCGCGGATGATCTCGGCGGCGCGGTCCTCCTGCGCGCTGTTGAGCGGCGCGAAGACCGAGGAAACGGCGATGGATTCGAGCCCCTTGGCGGCGATGTCGCGGGCAATACCGGCGATCTCGGCCTCGTCGAGGGCCGAGATCTCGCGCCCGTCCACCTCGTAGCCGCCCTTCGCCATGTAGACGTTGCGGCCGATCACGTCCACCAGATCGCGCGGCCAGTCGATCAGCGGATTGAGGCTCTCGGTCGCCGGCAACGCGAGGCGGACGATGGCCACGGGCACCAGGCGGCGGCGCTCCACGATGGCGTTGGTGAACTGGGTGGTGCCGATCATCACCCCGGTGATCGCCTCGGGTGCGGCGCCCGAGCGGGCGAGCACGCCCTCGATCGCGGCCACCACGCCGGCGCCCACGTCGGCGGTCGTCGGCGCCTTGATGGAGGCCTTGACCGCAGCGCCGTCCATCAGCACCGCATCGGTGTTCGTGCCGCCGACGTCGACACCTATCCTCATGCCGGTCTCCTGCTATTCGAGCCGGCGCATCCTAGTCGCAGTGCGGCGCGGCTGCACGAGGGAAAGAGCGCCGCGAGGCTTCGATTGATCGGCCACCCGCGCAGACGTAGAGTCTCCGCAAGGCACCGCCGGCCGGGCGGCGTTCCAACGGGAGGGCAGCAGCGATGGCGATGGACGTGAGAGTGGTGACTCCGATCACCACCTGGGGATTTCGGGACAGCTCCGAGTTTCGCGCGCTCGAACGGCCCGACCTGACGATCAGCCATGTGGAGATCGAGACCGGGCCGGCCTCGATCGAGTGCGAGTACGACGAGGCCCTCGCCGTGCCCGGCACGATCGCGAAGATCATCGAGGCCGAGCGGGACGGCTGCGACGCGGTGGTGATCGACTGCATGGGCGATCCCGGCATGCTGCCGGGCCGCGAGTGCGTCTCGATCCCGGTGATCGGGCCCTGCGAGGCGGCGATGCACGTGGCCTCCATGCTCGGGCACACCTTCAGCGTGGTCACGGTGCTGAAGCGACTGCGCCCGCAGTTCGAGCACCAGGCGCAGATCTACGGGGTGCGCGAGAAGCTCGCCTCGGTCCGCTCCGTCTCGATCCCGGTGCTGGAGCTCGAGCAGGATCTCGACCGCACCAAGGCGGCGCTCGCCGAGGAGGCGGTGAAGGCGGTCGAGGAGGACGGCGCCGATGCGATCATCTTCGGCTGCACCGGCATGCTCGGCTGCGCCGAGGCGGTGCGCCGCGGCCTGCTCGCCAGGGGCCACGACGTGCCGGTGGTCGATCCGGTCCCGTGGGCGGTCAAGCTCGCGGCGAGCCTGGTCGACGCGCGCCTCAGCCACAGCAAGATCACCTACGAGCGACCGCCGGCGAAGCCCGTTGTCGGCTACGAGATTCCGCCGCTGACGAGCCTCGCCCGCGACGCGGCCGAATAGGAGCGAGTCCGTCTCCGACGGACACGCGACAGGCCGCGACTGCGGCCCGCCGCTCATGCGGCGCGCCCGCATCGTGCGCTCCGCGCGCGTGGACGCGCGACGGCGCCGGCCGCAGGCCGGCTGCCGTGAGCGACAAAGGGCTGGAGCGTATCCGTCTTATACGGGTGCGCTCTAGCCGACCCGGTAGTCGCGGACCACGTCCGGGTCGGGCTCGGCGCCGAGGCCGGGGCCGGTGGGGATGCGGAAGAGGCCGTCCCGCTCGGGCGAGACGAAGCCCGGATAGAGCGTCGCCTCCAGGCGCGTGTAGAAGCGCTCGACCCAGCCCCCGCCGGGCCGGCCGGCAAGCGGCATCGCCGCCAGAAGCTGCAGCGTGGCGAGCCAGCCGGGGCCGAAGTAGGGCGAGTGCGGCATCACCGTCACGTCGTGGCCCTCGGCCAGCGCGAGCACCTTGAGGAACTCGGTGACGCCGCCCACCTTGGTCACGCTCGGCTGCACGTAGCGCACCGCGCCCGCCTCCAGCATGCGCCGGAACTCGAAGGCGGTGCACGCGTTCTCGCCGCAGGCGAGGTCGATGCCGGACTCCGCCTGCAGCCGCGCCAGCGCCGCATAGTCCTCCGGTGGGAAGATGGGCTCTTCCAGCCAGTGGAGATCGTAGAGCCTGAGCCGGGCAGCCGTGGCGCGCGCCTCGGCCGGCGTCCACGGGCAGTTCGTGTCGGTGCAGAGCGGCACGCCGGCCCCCGTCGCCTCGCGCGCGGCCGCGATCTCGGGCTCGCCCGTCTCGTGGAGCTTGACGGCGGGATAGCCCTCGTCGAGGGCCGCGCGGACGGTCTGCGCGACCAGCTCCCGGTCGCGGTACTTGAGCAGGCTGGCGTAGCCCGGAACGAGAGGCGGCGCGGCCGGCCCACCGAGGAGCTGAGCCAGCGGCAGCCCCGCCCTCTTGCCCGCGAGATCCCAGAGCGCGATGTCGATGGCGGAGATGCCGAACATGGTGATGCCGTAGCGGCCGAAGAGATGCAGCGCCTGCTGCATCTCTCGGTTCAGCGCCGCGATGTCGGTGGCGTCGCGCCCGATCAGGATGGGCGCCACCGTCGCATCGATGACCGCCCGCACCGCCGGCATGCAGTTGTAGCTGAAGGCCTCCCCCCAGCCGACGACGCCGTCCACGGTCTCGACCCTGACCAGCAGGATGTTGAGCGCAGCCCACGCCTGCCCGCCCCAGGCCGGCGGCGGCCCGCCATGCTCGTGCGGGACGGCGAGCGGGATCGTCTCGATGCGGGCGATCTTCATGGCTCCCTTCCTGGCGTGAACTCCCGCATGCCGCTCAGGGGAGATCGCCGACCAGGTCGCGGATATGGCCGGGCGGCGGCGGCGGCAGCGCGATCCCAAAGCGGCGCTTGAGCGCATCGGCGATGAGCTCGAAGCAGGCGCCGTAGCGCACGACCTCGAAGGTCTGCAGGTCGAGCAGGGTCGATGAGGCCCGGTAGAGATGATAGAGGCGGAGCCCGTGGTCGATGACGATGTCGGCGATGGCGATCAGCTCCGGCTCGATGTCTTCCGTGCGGAACTTCGTGCCCGAGAGCGAGAGGTTCGCCGACGAGCCGAACAGCGGGTGCAGGGCCTCGCGGCTGAGCCGGGTGATAGCCGCGTGGAAGGGGCCGGCGTTGAGCAGCATCAGCACCGTGCCGGCGCTGGTCGAGGCCGCGAGCGCCTCGGGCTCCATACCCCGCAGGATCGGGTGGTCCATGCGCGCCGGTGCGATCGCGCCGAGCGGCAGGTCGTAGTCCTCGATCAGGGTGCTGGCCACGTCCCATCCCTTCTGAT
This sequence comes from Alphaproteobacteria bacterium, assembly GCA_011523425.1. Lineage (GTDB taxonomy): Bacteria > Pseudomonadota > Alphaproteobacteria > UBA828 > UBA828 > WTGU01. Next base: position 25,149 of record WTGU01000128.1, on the reverse strand, counting down.
CGAGGACGTGCAGCTCGCGATGGAGCGCGAGATCGCCCAGCATCGCGTTCAGCTTGGAGGGCGCGCGCCGCTTGGTCTCGAAGATCGTCTTCAGCGCCGCGGCCGAGCCGCCGATCGCAGAATAGCCGACGCTCATGGGCAGGATGGCGATGCCGCCCTGCTGCAGCACGGCGAAGGCGCGCGCGGCGTCGCGCTCGACATCCGGCCTGCCAATCACGTCCGGCGCTCCCGTCCTCTGCGGGTCGCGTCCGTCGGGCGACGGCCCCGGGCCTGCGGGTGCCGCGTCAATCGGCCGCTGCCGCCTCTGCGCTCGCCCCCTCCGCCGCCCGGGTCTGGGCCTCGACCGTGGCAAGCGCCGTCATGTTGAGGACGCCGCGGGTGGTGGCGGAGCCGTGGAGAACGTAGGCGGGCGCCGCGAGCCCGAGCAGGATGGGGCCGACGGAGATGCCGTCGGAGAGCACCTTGACCATGTTGTAGGCGATGTTGGCGGACGCCACGTCGGGCAGCACCAGCGTGTTCGCCTGGCCCGTGAGGCGGGAGTCCGGAAACATCTCCGCGCGCACGCTCTCGTCGAGCGCGGTGTCCGCGAGCATCTCGCCCTCGGCCTCGAGATCGGGCGCGCACCGGTGCAGAAGCTGCAGCGCCTCGCGCATCTTCAGCGAGGAGGCGAAATCGTTGCTGCCGAAGTTGGAGCCCGACAGCAGCGCGATCTTCGGCGTCATGCCGAAGCGGCGCACCTGCTCGGCCGCCAGCACGGCGGTCTGGCAGACCTGCTCCGCATCGGGGCTCTCCGCGACATCGGTGTCGGCGATGAAGAAGATGCCCTTGGAGAGAATCAGCACCTCCAGCGCCGCCGCCGAGGCAACACCCTCCCTGAGGCCGATCACGTCGAGAATGTGCCGCAGTTCCGGCTGGAACAGGGTGGCGGGGCCGGCGATGAGCGCATCGGCATGGCCGCAGCGCACCATCATCGCGCCGATCGCCGTCGTGGCCGTGCGCAGGATCATGCGCGCCGTGTTCGGCGACGCGCCGCGCCGGCCCATCAGCTCGTGGTAGTTGCGCGCATAGGCGTCGTAGTGCTCGTAGCTGGCGGGGTCGATCACGTCCACGGTCTCGCCGACCTTTAGCCTGAGCGAGAGCCGCTCGATCTTCTCCTCGATGCGGAACGGCCGGCCGATCAGGATCGGGCGGGCGATATCCTCGTCGATCGCCTGCTGCACCGCGCGCAACACGCCGTCGTTCTCGCCGGCCGCGTAGACAACCCGCTTCGGCTCCCTCTTGGCCTGATCGAACACGACCTTCATCAGGTAGCCGGTGCGGAAGACGAGGCCCGAGAGCTGGTGACGGTACGCCTCGAGATCGGCGATCGGGCGGCTCGCCACGCCGCTCTCCATGGCGGCCTCAGCGACCGCGACCGGCACGGTCGATATTAGGCGCGGATCGAAGGGCTTCGGAATGATGTAGGACGGGCCGAACGCGAGCGACTGATCGCCATAGGCGGCGGCCACGACGTCCGACGATTCGGCCATGGCGAGATCGGCGATCGCGCGCACGCAGGCGAGCTTCATCGCCGTGTTGATCTCCGTCGCCCCGCAATCCAGCGCGCCGCGGAAGATGAAGGGGAAGCAGAGCACGTTGTTGACCTGGTTCGGATAGTCCGAGCGCCCGGTGGCGATGATCGCGTCCGGGCGCACGGCGAGCGCGTCCTCGGGCATGATCTCGGGCGTCGGGTTGGCGAGCGCCAGGATGATGGGCCGGGGCGCCATCTTGCCCACCATGGCAGGCGTCATCGTGCCGGGGCCGGAAAGGCCGAGAAAGATGTCGGCGCCCTCGATCACCTCGTCGAGGGTGCTGGCGTCGGTATCGAGCGCGTAGCGCCGCTTCTGCTCGTTCAGGTCCTCGCGGGCGGTGCGCAGCACCCCCTTCCTGTCGCACACCGCCATGCTGCCCTGCGGGATGCCGAGCGCCGCCAGCAGGTCGAGGCAGGCCATCGCCGCGGCGCCGGCGCCGGAACAGACCAGCCGCACGTCCTGCATGCTCTTGCCCACGACCCGGAGCGCGTTGAGCGCCGCCGCGGCGACGCATATGGCGGTGCCGTGCTGATCGTCGTGAAAGACGGGGATGTTGAGGCGTTCCCGGAGGCGCCGCTCGACCTCGAAGCACTCCGGCGCCTTGATGTCCTCGAGATTGATCGCGCCGAACGTGGGCTCGAGACGGGCGATCGTCTCCACCAGCGCGTCGACGCCCGCTTCGTCGATCTCCAGGTCGAACACGTCGATGTTGGCGAACTTCTTGAAGAGGACGGCCTTGCCCTCCATCACCGGCTTGGACGCGAGCGCGCCGATGGCGCCGAGACCGAGCACGGCGCTGCCGTTGCTGATCACCGCCACGAGGTTGGCGCGGGCGGTGTAGTCCCAGGCGCATGCCGCGTTCTTCTCGATCTCCTCGCACGCCGCCGCCACGCCGGGGCTGTAGGCGAGCGACAGATCCCGCTGTGTCGCCATGCGCTTGGTCGGATGGATGCCGAGCTTCCCGGGCTTCGGCGAGCGGTGGTACTCGAGTGCCGCCTGACGCAGGTCTTCCGCCATGACGTGTCCGCGCTCCCCGTTCGAGGTCCGTCGCGTGCGCCGACAGTGCAGCAATACCGCCCCGGCAGTCAACGCGACGGCGCTCTCAGGCGCTTGAGCGGGCGGGCTTTTCCGCAACGAACGCCGCGTTGCGCCGGGCGCGGCCCTTGCGCCGGCCCCCTGAAGATGGCGATACCGGGGCATGGCGCCGAAAGGGACTGACATGAGCGGCACGGCGGCAGGCGCTGCCGGCTGATGGAGCGGCCCCGGTGATCGCGCAGGCCATCGCGCGTCGGCCGCCGGCGCTGATCGCCGTGATGTGCCTCGCCGAGGTCCTGGCGATGACCGGCTTCGCGGCCTACTGGTCGCTGCTGCCGGTGCTGCAGCCCGAATGGCACATGAGCAACGCCATGGCCGGCTGGCTCTCGGGCGCGTTCTTCGGCGGCTACGTCCTGGCGGTCCCCTTCCTCACCGCGATGACCGACCGGGTCGATGCCCGCCACGTCGTCATTCTGGGCGCGCTGCTCTCCGCCGGAGGCCTGGCGGGGCTGGCATTCCTGGCGACGGACTTCTGGTCCGCCCTGCCGTGGCGCGTGATCGCCGGCGCCGGCCTCGCCGGCACCTACATGCCGGGCCTCAAGGTGCTCACCGACCGCCTGCCGGAGGCGAGACAGGCGCGCGCGGTGGCCTTCTACACCGCCTCCTTCAGCATCGGCACCGCGGTCTCCTACGCGCTCGCGGGCGGCGCACTGGCGTGGTTCGGATGGCGCGGCGCCTTTCTGCTGACCGCCGCCGGGCCCGTCCTCGCCGTCCTCGCGCTGGCAGTGCTGGTCGCCCCGAGGGAGCCCGAAGCGGCCGCCGAAGAGCGCAGGCACGTGCTCGACTTCCGCCCGGTACTGCGCTCGCGCGAAACCATGGGCTACGTCCTCGCCTATGCCGGCCACGGGGCCGAGCTCTTCGCCATGCGCTCCTGGATCGTGCCGTTCCTCGTGTTCTGCCTGGGGAGCGGCGGCACGTTCGAGCTCGACGCCACGCTCTTCGCCACCGCGATCTCGCTCGTCGCGGTGGTCTCCAGCATCGGCGGCGCGGAGCTCGCGCTCCGCATCGGCCGCGTGCGCCTGATCACCTGGGCAATGCTGACGACCTTTGCGATCAGCGTGGCCGTGGGCTTCTCCTCGCCGCTCCCCTTCGCCGCGGTGGTGGTCCTGTGCCTGGTCTACTCCGCCGCGATCCAGACGGATTCGGCGGCGCTCACCGCAGGCGCCGTCGCCGCGTCGCCGGCGGGCCATCGCGGCGCGACGCTGGCGGTGCACTCGACGCTCGGGTTCGGCGGCTCGCTGTTTGCGCCGGCGCTGGTGGGCGTGGTGCTCGATCTCGCCGCGCCGCTGGGGGGGATGACGGCGTGGGGGCTCGCCTTCCTCGCCATGGGGTCGATGGCGCTGCTGGGCTACGTCCTCTTCATGCTCGTGCGCCGGCGCCGGACGCGCTGATCGGCCTTGCGGCCGCAGGAATGCGAGACAGCATCCCCATTCCGTGCAGCAGCGCGTAGGATGCGACCGTGAGTCGACGGCGCAGCCTCTTCGGAGACACCCGGCCGTGAGCGATACCCCGCCGCCTGCCGGCGGAAGCGGCGCGCCCGCGCCGGCCCAGCTCGGCTTCTCGCGCGAGGAGTACGCAGCCCGGATCGCGAAGACCCGGCGCGCGATGGACGAGAGGGGGCTCGAGCTCCTCGTCGTCTCCGACCCCTCCAACATGGCGTGGCTGACCGGCTACGACGGCTGGTCCTTCTACGTGCACCAGTGCGTGCTGCTGGCGCTCGACGGCGATCCGGTGTGGTTCGGGCGCGGCATGGACGCCAACGGGGCGAAGCGCACCGTGTTCATGGAGCCGGACGACATCGTCGCCTACGCGGATCACTACGTGATGTCCACCGAGCGCCACCCGATGGACTATCTGAGCGAGGTCATCGCCGGGCGCGGCTGGGGTGCTGCGCGGATCGGCGTCGAGATGGACAACTACTACTTCAGCGCCGCCGCCTACCGCTCGCTGGAGGCTCATCTCCGCGCCGCGACGCTGCTCGACGCGACGGGCCTCGTGAACTGGCAGCGACTGGTGAAGTCGGAGACCGAGATCGCCTACATGAGGAACGCGGCGCGCATCGTGGAGAAGATGCACGCGCGCATCCTGGAGGTGATCGAGCCCGGCATGCGCAAGAACGACCTGGTGGCGGAGATCTACTACGCGGCGATTACCGGCGTGGAGGGCGCCGGCGGCGACTACCCCGCCATCGTGCCGATGCTGCCGACCGGCATCGACGCGTCCGCCGCGCATCTCACCTGGGACGACAGGCCGATGCGGGTGGGCGAGGCGACCTTCTTCGAGATCGCCGGCGTCTACCGGCGCTACCACTGCCCGCTCTGCCGCACGGTCTTCCTGGGCAAGCCGTCCGCCCGCGAGCGCAACGCCGAAGGCGCGCTGCTGGAGGCCATCGAGGCGGGGCTCGACGCCGCCCGGCCGGGAAACCGCTGCGAGGACATCCACCGCGCGTTCACCGACTCGCTCGCCCGCCACGGCCTGACCAAGGAGAGCCGCTGCGGCTACTCCATCGGCCTCAGCTACCCGCCCGACTGGGGCGAGCGCACGCTGAGCATCCGACCGGGAGACCGCACCCTGCTGCAGCCGAACATGACCATCCACTTCATGCCGGCGCTCTGGTTCGAGGACTGGGGCCTCGAGATCACCGAGAGCATCCGCATCACCGAATCGGGCGCGGAGACGCTGGCGAGCTGGCCGCGCGAACTGCAGGCGAAGGCGTGAGCCGCGCGGGCGCGCGGCCCGTCAAGGCAGGGTGACCAATCCGCCGGACGCCACGTAGGTCTGGCCGGTGATGAACCCGGCGGCGTCGCTGAGCAGGAAGTGGGTGAGCGCGGCGATGTCCTCCGGGGTGCCGGTCCGGCCCGCAGGCGTGCCGGCTACGATGCGCTGGCGCATCTCCTCGCTCATGTCGCGCGTCATGTCCGTGTCGACCAGACCCGGCGCCACGCAGTTGACGCGGATCGCAGGCCCGAAGGCGACCGCGCAGTTGCGCGCGAAGCCGATGATGGCGGACTTCGAGGTGCCGTAGGCGATCAGCCTGTCCGGCCGCATCGTGGTGGGCGCGAGGCCGTTGATCGAGGAGATGCAGACGATGCGGCCGTCGCCGCCGGCCCGCATGCCCTCCTTGGCCCGCCACACGCAGTGAAAGGTGCCGTCCAGGTTCACCGCGAGGATGCGGCGCCAGAGATCGACCGGCATGTCGACGTCGTCCTGGAACGACGCGATCCCGGCGTTGGTGACCAGGAGGTCGACGGGTCCTCTCTCCGCTTCGATGCTTCCGAACATCGCATCGGTCGCTGCGAAGGAGGAGACATCGGCGCGCCAGACGCCTCCCTCGCCGCCGTCGGCCCTGATCTCGGCCAGCGTCTCCGCCGCCGCCTCGTCGCTCGACGAGTGGTTGACCGCCACCCAGGCGCCAGCCTGCGCGAGCCGCCGGCAGATCGCGCGGCCGATGCCCCGCGAGCCGCCGGTCACCAGGGCGACGCGCCCCGAGAGGTCCTGTTCGGTCACGGCTGCCCCCGTCGTGTCCCCGGCGGCATGCCGCAGGGCCGCAGCGTCGACGGGCCGAGCCCGCCGCCGCCGGTCGGGCCGTCGGGCTCAGGCCGCCTCGGAGACGGTGAAGCCCTCGCCCACATGCGTGGCCTTCCACCACGGCGCCGTCTCGATCCCCTCGGTCATCCAGCGCGTGACGTTGGCGTGGTTCTCGAGCGGCAGCTTCGCCCAGGCGTGGAGGTGCATGGGCGCCGCCACCGCCACGTCGGCGATGGTCGGACGGTCGCCGCAGAGGTAGGCGCTCCCGCCCAGGCGCGCATCCATGATGCCCGCCAGCTTGTGGAAGTTGGCCGCCTCGCCGTCGAGCACCGACTGGTCCGTCTCCGCGCCCAGCAGCGGCTTGACGCAGTTCTCGACCAGATGGACGTAGCAGGTCTGGAACCAGCTGCCGCATTCCCAGAGCAGCCAGCGGTTCACGTCCGCCCTGGTCGCGAGGTCGGTCGGATAGGCGCTCGCGTTGCCCGCCTTGTCGGCGGCGTACTGCAGGATCGCGTTCGATTCCCAGAGGACCAGATCGCCGTCGCGCAGCACCGGGATCGCGGCGTTCGGGTTGAGCGCCACGACGTCCGCGCCCTTCTGCTCGCCCGCGAAATAGTCGACCTTGGTCAGCGAGTAGTCCGCGCCGATGAGCTTGAGGCCGGCGAGGACCTTGCGACAGTTCACGGTGATCGGGTCGGCGATAATTTCCATCGATGTCTCCCTTGGCCCTGCCGGAGCGCCGGAGCGGCCGCGTCCGGGGCGGATGCGTGATCGTCCCGGCGTGGCGCACGTGGCGACCGGCGCCGGCGATCGGTTCGGCGCAGACTGTAGTGCATCGCCGGGCGCTGCGCCAAGCGGGGGCCGGCGGCGCCTCCGGGGGCCGCTGGCCCGTGCTAGCATGCCCGCCTCGGGCCCCCCCCGCCTTCGCCGAGCGAGCGCGACCAACCCCTATCGGAGCGAGCCATGTCGGACTTCCACGTGAGCGTCGGCGAGCAGGTCAGGTTCTCCAAGACCGTCGGCGAAAGCGACATCTACCTCTTCGCCGGCATCACCGGCGACCTGGCCGGCATCCACGTGAACGAGCAGTACATGTCGAAGTCAGCCTACGGCCACCGCATCGCGCACGGGGCCCTGCTGATCGGCTTCATGTCGACCACGTCGACCATGATGATCGCCCGCTGCGTCGAGCGCGGGATCGACGAGACCCCCGTCTCGCTCGGCTACGACCGCATCCGCTTCACCGGGCCGGTCTACATCAACGACACGGTCAGCGTGACCTACACGATCGCCGAGATCGACGAGGAGCGCCGGCGCGCACGCGCCGACATCGAGGTGGTGAACCAGCGGGGCAAGACCGTGGCCGTGGCGCAGCACGTCCTCAAGTGGGTGGCCGACGCGTAGCGACCGCCTGCCTCTCGCTCTCGCGCGCGGGCCGGCAGCACCCGCAATGGCGCACTCGTAGTCCGGCGCAACTCGTCCGGCGCGTGGGCACACGACGCACGCCCGCGCGCCTCACGCCGTCGATCGGTCTCGCAGCATGTCGCGCAGCGTGCAGAGCTCGTCGAGGACGCGCACGGCACGCGCACGGCTCTCGGGATCGAGCGGGCTCCCCGCCCCGTTCCCCTCGGGCGCCGCATCTGCGCTGGCGGCACGCGCGCTGCGCTCGCGCAGGAGCTTCTGCACGCCCTTCACGGTGTAGCCCTCGGCGCGGAGCAGGTGGTGGATGTGGCGGAGCAGCGACACGTCCTCCGGCCGGTAGTAGCGCCGGCCGCCGCCCCGCTTCAGCGGTTTGATCTGCGGGAACTTGGTCTCCCAGAAGCGCAGAACGTGCTGCGGCACCTCCAGCTCGTCGGAGACTTCGCCGATGGTGCGGAACGCATCCGGCGACTTGGGAGCGTCCGCGCGCTCGGGCTCGGCGCCCTGCATCGTCTAGGAAGAGGCCGGCTCGTCGGGCCTGTTGCCCTCCGCCGCCGTCTCCGGCCCGTCGCCCGGCCCGGCGGGTGCGAGCGAACGGTTGATGCGGTCCTTGAGCACGTGGGACGCGCGGAACACCAGCACGCGACGGGGCAGGATGGGCACCTCCTCGCCGGTCTTGGGATTGCGGCCGATGCGCCGGCCCTTCAGCCGCGCGCTGAAGCTGCCGAACGATGAGATCTTCACCGGCTCGCCGCGCGCGAGCGCGTCGGAGATCAGGCCGAGTACGGATTCGACCAGATCGGCGGAGTCCTTGCGTGACAGGCCGATTTCGCGAAAGACAGCCTCGGCGAGATCGGCGCGGGTGACCGTTCGCCCGGCCATTGTTCTCCCGCCTCCCCTATGGTGGGAACACGGTACCGCCTTGCGGCCACAGCGTCAACCGCGGCGCACCCGCCGGGCCGGCCGGCGCGCGCAATTGTCGGTCGCGTTCAGAGAGTTACAGACGAACAACCCCGGCGCCCCAGACCAGCCCGCCGCCGATCGCCTCGATCACCAGCAGGTCTCCCGGCGCGATCCGCCCGTCCTCGATGCCGGCGTTGAGCGCCAGCGGGATCGAGGCGGACGAGGTGTTGGCGTGGCGGTCCACCGTGACGATCGTCTTCTCCGCCGGGATTCCGAGCTTCTTGCCGGTCGCGTCGATGATGCGCCGGTTGGCCTGATGCGGGACCAGCCAGTCGACGTCCGCGGCGCCGAGACCGGCGGCCGCCAGCGCCTCGCCCGCGATGTCGGCCAGGTTGGCGACGGCATGGCGGAACACCTCGCGGCCCTGCATCCGCAGGTGACCCGAGGTCTGGGTGGAGGAGACGCCGCCATCCACGTAGAGCGCCCGGTAGTGGCGCCCGTCGGAGCGCATGCGGACCGCGAGCACGCCCCGGTCCGCGGTGCTGCCGGTGCCCTCCTCGGCCCTCAGCACCGCGGCGCCCGCACCGTCGCCGAAGAGCACGCAGGTCTGGCGGTCGTCCCAGTCGAGGATGCGCGAGTAGGTCTCCGCGCCGACGATGAGCGCGCTCTCGGCGGCACCGCTCCGCACCATGCTGTCGGCGACCGAGAGCGCGCAGACGAAGCCTGCGCACACGGCCTGCACGTCGAAGGCGATGCCGCCGGTCATGCCGAGGCTCGCCTGCACCTTGGTCGCGGTCGCGGGGAAGGTGTTGTCGGGCGTCGACGTGGCCAGCACCAGGAGGTCGAGCGAGTCCGCCTGCACGCCGGCCGCCTCCAGCGCCGCCCGGCTCGCCGCGCAGGCGAGGTCCGAGGTCAGCTCGTCATCGGCGGCGACGTGGCGCTGGCGGATGCCGGTGCGGCTCCTGATCCACTCGTCGCTGGTATCGATGCGCGTGCTGAGCTCGTCGTTGCCGAGCACGCGATCGGGAAGATAGGCGCCGCAGCCGACCAGCCGGGAGCGGCGCATGGCTAGAGTGCGGCCCTCTTGGGCTCCGGCAGGTCGGCGAGCTGGAGGCGGGACAGCTCATCGATGATCTTGGGATTGATCCCCTGGCCCACCATGTCGCAGGCGACGCCGATGGCGTTGGCGAAGCCCTTGTGGTCGGTGCCGCCGTGGCTCTTCACCACGACCCCGTTCACGCCCAGGAACATGGCTCCGTTGTAGGCGCGGGGGTCCACCCGCTCCTTGAGCAGGCGAAGTGCCGGCCGCGCCAGCAGGTAGCCCGCGCGCGAAAACAGCGAGCGGCGGAAGGCGCTCTTCAGATACTCGGTGTAGAGGCGCGCCGTTCCCTCCGCCGACTTGAGCGCGATGTTGCCGGCGAAGCCGTCGGTGGCGATCACGTCTACCGTGCCGGCGGCGATGTCGTCAGCCTCGACGAAGCCGTGGAACTTGATCGGCAGGCCGGAGTTGCGAAGCGTCGCGGCGGCGGTGCGGATAGTCTCCGAGCCCTTCAGCTCCTCGGTACCGATATTGAGCAGGCCCACCGTCGGCTCGCGGACGCCGAGGACATTGCGCGCGAAGACCTCGCCCATCACCGCGAACTGCGCGAGCATTGCCGAATCGCTGTCGATGTTGGCGCCGAGATCGAGCATGACGCTCTCGCCGCGCACCGTGGGCACGATCGAGCCCATGGCCGGGCGGCCGATCCCCGGCAGGGTCTTGAGCGCGACCTTGGCCAGCGCCATGAGCGCGCCGGTGTTGCCGGCGGAGACCACGCCGTGCGCCTCCTGGTCGCGCACGGCGTCGATCGCGAGCCGCATGCTCGAGCCCTGGCGTTGGCGCAGCGCCTGCACCGGCTTGTCGTCGTCGGCGATCACCTCGTCGGCGTGGTGAACGGTGCTCACCTGCCTGAGCCGCTTGAAGCGGTCGAGGCCCGAGGCGATGGCCGATTCCTTGCCGAAGAACATGAAGCGCAGGTGCGGATAGCGGACGCGCGCGATGTTCGCGCCGCGGATCACCACGCCGGGCGCGCCGTCGCCGCCCATGGCGTCGAGGGCGATCACGATCTCCGGGTTGCTCATGCGCGGGCCTTCGCCTCGGCCTGCTGGGCGGCTAGGCCTCGCCCTCGATCACCTCGCGGCCCTTGTAGTAGCCGCAGGCCCGGCACACATGGTGGGGCAGCTTCTGTTCCCCGCAATTGGGGCACTCCGCCGGGTTGGCCTTCGCCAGCGCGTCATGGGAACGACGGCTGCCGCGCCGCGCGCGGGATACCTTTTTCTTCGGGACGGCCATCGACAGCTTCTCACCGCTAGACTGTGCCGGCGCCGGATCATCGCGTCGGCCGCTTGGGACCGACCGACGTGCGGCGACCGCGACGGCACTACACCATCGCCCCGCACATTACAATTTGCTTTTCAGTTGGCCAAGCGCCGCGAAGGGTTTTCCGGCCGAATCCTCGCTTTCTGCGCCCTTTTCCTCACCGCTCCCGCCTGCCGCGTAAGTGAGCGGCCCGGCCGGCGCCTCCGGGTGGCGCGGATAGGGGTCGAGGGCGAGCGCGAGATGCTCCGCCACCAGCGCGGCGGCATCGATGCCCTCGTCGGTCAGCGGCTCGGCATCCTCGCCGTCTGTCGCCACCTCTACCTCGCGCTCGGCCGTCTCCGCCGGCGGCGGCGCGAAGAGGGCGGAGACGGTCTCGTGCAGCACGCAGGGCACGGGCTCGAGCGTCACGACACAGCGCTGGGCCAGCCGCGCCCGGATCGTCCCGCTCACGCGGATGGCGCCCTCGGCGTCCATCGCCGGCTCGAAGCGGAGCGTCGCCGCCAGTCCCTCCAGCGCGAGCAGGTCGAGGCGGGCGGCGAGCGCCTCCCGCTCGGCCGCCGAGGCCTCGTAGGAGAGGGTGAGGCCGCGCTCGCCCACCTCTTCCGGCGCGACGAGCCGCCGCTCGCCTGCGCCCGCGGCTGCGGCGGCGCTCATGGATCGGCGTCCGCTGCGTCCGCCGCCGCAAGCGGGGGCACCGGCGGCAGCCCGACCTCGCCGGCGAGAAGCGCCGCCGCGCTCTGGCCGTCGAGCGCGTCCAGCAGCGTCTCGACATAGCCGGCCATCGCGGCGACACGGTCGGCGGGCGGCGGGTCGTCGTTGTAGACGTTGCGCTCCAGCGCCTCGGTGATGGCGCGGCGGCGGCCCTCGCCAGGCGGCTCGCCGAAGGCGCGATCATAGGCGAGGGCGCGGCCGTAGAACGCGCGCGCCATCTGCTTCACCCGCTTGCCGACGCGCAGGTCGCCCACGCCCATCTCCCGCAGGCTCTGGTCCATGTCGTCGAACATCACGTCGAAGAGGGCCTGGGCGAGCTGCCGGCCCGCCTCGTCGCACTGGCGCAGCCTGCGCATCAGCGGCACCACGTGCAGGACGATCAGGTCGAAGCGGCCGTCCAGCGTGTCCGCCACGCCACCGCCGGTGTAGAGGGCCGGATCGCGGGCCTGACGCACCGCGGCGGTATAGAGGCGGCGGGCGGCCTCGCGCCGGCGCCGACGCCCCTTCAGATGGCGCCAGACGCGGCCCAACACCACGACGACTCGTCCCTCCCGGCGGCGGCACCGTTGACACGCCCCGGCGAGGCGAGCAGGTTTGCGCCGGTCATCGAATGGGGACGACCTCCATGAAGCGCCGGCACGGAGCAGCGGCGAGACAGGCGGGGCCAGCGCCCGGCCCGCGCGCCCGGCGGGCGCTGCTCGGCTGCGCGCTGGCGGCGGCCGTTCTCGCCGGATGCACGCCGCAGCTCCACAACGAGGGCCATGTCCGCAATCCCGATGCGCTGGCCGAGATCGAGCCCGGCGTGCAGACCCGCGACGAGGTCGCCCGCCTGCTGGGCACGCCGTCCGCGATGGCGACCTTCGACGACAGGCGCTGGTACTACATCTCCCGCCGCACCGAGACGGTCGCGTTCAACGCGCCTGAGCTGATCGAGCAGCAGATCACCGTGATCGACTTCGACGAGAACGGCGTGGTCTCGCAGGTCGCCTCGATATCGCCGGACGAGGCGCGCGAGATCGACCCGGTCGACGAGGAGAGTCCGACGCGCGGCCGCACCACCGGCGTGCTCGAGCAGATCCTCGGCAACGTCGGCCGGCCGCTCCCGACCACCGGCCAGTAGGGCGCCGCGCGCCGACGATACCCCCGCCCGGCCGCGGCGCATCAGCCGGAGACGAACTTCGCGATGATGGCCAGCAACAGGATCGCCACGATGTTGGTGATCTTGATCATCGGGTTGATGGCGGGCCCGGCGGTGTCCTTGTAGGGATCGCCCACGGTATCGCCGGTGACCGCGGCCTTGTGGCTTTCCGAGCCCTTGCCGCCGTGGTTGCCGTCCTCGATGTACTTCTTCGCGTTGTCCCAGGCGCCACCGCCCGCGGTCATGGCGATGGCGAGGAAGAGCCCGGTGACGATCGTGCCCATGAGCGCGGCGCCCAGCGCCGAGAAGCCGGCCGACTGGCCCGCGATCGCCCAGATCACGATGTAGAGCAGGATCGGCGCCAGGATCGGCAGCAGCGAGGGAAGGATCATCTCGCGGATCGCCGCCTTGGTCAGCAGGTCGACGGCACGGCCGTATTCCGGCTTGCCGGTCCCCTCCATGATGCCCGGGATCTCCCTGAACTGACGGCGCACCTCGAGCACGACCGCGCCTGCGGCGCGGCCGACCGCGAGCATCGCCATCGAGCCGAAGAGGAAGGGCAGGAGCCCGCCGAAGAAGAGGCCCACCACCACGTAGGGGTTGCTGAGGGAGAAATCGAGCTCGACGCCGGGGAAGTATCGCACCACGTCCTCGGTATAGGCCGCGAACAGCACCAGCGCGGCGAGGCCGGCCGAGGCGATGGCATAGCCCTTGGTCACCGCCTTGGTGGTGTTGCCGACCGCATCCAGCGCGTCGGTGGTCTTGCGCACGTCCTCGTCCAGCTCGGCCATCTCGGCGATGCCGCCGGCGTTGTCGGTGACGGGCCCGTAGGCATCGAGCGCCACCACCATGCCGGCCAGCGCCAGCATCGCGGTCACGGCGACGGCGATGCCGAAGAGCCCGGCGGCGAGATAAGCGAGGATGATGCCTGCGGAGATAATGATCGCGGGGATCGCCGTCGCCTGCATCGAGACCGCGAGCCCCTGGATGATGTTGGTGGCATCGCCCGTCGTGGATGCCTTGGCGATGCCCTTCACCGGCCTGAATTCGGTCGAGGTGTAGTACTCGGTGACCCAGATCATGAGCCCGGTCACCACCAGCCCGATCAGCCCGCAGAGGAAGAGGTCGAGGCCGGACGCCGTCACGCCGCTCACGGTGAACTCGGTGCTCCAGCCCACCACCCAGTCGGTGATGGGATAGAAGGCGACGGCCGAGAGCACGGCCGAGACCAGGAAGCCCCGGTAGAGCGCGGGCATGATCTTCTGGCTCTTGCCGAGCCGGACGAAGAACGTGCCGATCACCGAGGCCAGGATGCAGGCGCCGCCGATGGCCAGCGGATAGAGCATGAGCGATTGCTGCAACGGCCCGGTGAAGAACACCGCGGCCAGCAGCATGGTGGCGACGATGGTGACGGCATAGGTCTCGAAGAGGTCCGCCGCCATGCCGGCGCAGTCGCCCACGTTGTCGCCCACGTTGTCGGCGATCACCGCGGGATTGCGCGGGTCGTCCTCGGGGATTCCCGCCTCCACCTTGCCCACGAGATCGGCGCCCACGTCGGCGCCCTTGGTGAAGATGCCGCCGCCGAGCCGCGCGAAGATCGAGATCAGCGAGCCGCCGAAGCCGAGGGCGACGAGCGCCTCCAGCACCTTCTTCGTCTCCACGTCGGCGATCAGCAGGATCGCGTAGTAGACCGCGACGCCGAGGAGGCCGAGCCCCACCACCAGGAGACCGGTGATCGCGCCGGAGCGGAAGGCCACGCCCAGCGCCGGCTTGAGCCCGCCGGTCCTGGCCGCGTCCGCGGTCCGCACGTTCGCCCGCACCGAGACGTGCATGCCGATATAGCCGGCCGCGCCCGACAGCACCGCGCCGATGAGGAAGCCGATACCCACGAGGTAGCCGAGCAGCCCGGTCAGGATGCCGAACAGCACCAAGCCGACGAAAGCGATCGTCAGGTACTGGCGGTTGAGATAGGCGCGCGCGCCTTCCTGCACGGCGCCGGCGATTTCCTGCATGCGCTCGTTGCCGGCGCTCGCGGCGAGCACCGAGCGGGTGGCGTAGAGACCGTAGGCGAGGGCGACGAGTCCGCAGCCCACGGCAAACCAAAGGATTGCTGACATGGTGGCAACCTCGTGAGGCGATGGGGAAAAAGGCGCGTGCGCGCGCGGCCGCGCGCCGGGGGCGGCCCTCCGGCGCGGCGGAAAATGACAGAAGCGCGCTGCGAACGCAACCTGAGCGCCGGAGACCCGTTGCCCGGCAGCCCACGAGCGTGAGAACAGGATGGGCCGGGCCGCAACGCGGCCCGGACGGCGCGACTGCGCGTCGCACGTCCACGTGCGCGGGCGCACGATGCGCGAAGCGCGTAGCCAAGCGAGCGTCGCGCGTCCACGCGCGCTGGAACGCACGATGCGAGCGCCCGGCGCCTGAGGGATGCGAACGAGTCCCCGGACTGGTACAGCCCGGGCGCGCTGGTATAGTGCGCGCGCTTTCGGATCAGGGAGAGGGCGGATGAAGCTGTTGCGTGTTGGCGAGGCGGGCGCCGAGCGGCCCGCGGTGAGGCTGGACGACGGGCGCATCATCGACGTGTCCAGCGCCGTCAACGAGATCGACGGCGTCTGGCTCGAGGGCGGCGGGGTCGAGCGGCTGGCGGCGGTGCTCGCCGACGGCGCCGATCGCTTCCCGAGCGTCGATCCCGGCACGCGGATCGGCCCGCCGGTGGCGCGGCCGGGGCACATCATCGCCATCGGCCTCAACTTCGCCGACCACGCCAAGGAAGCCGGCATGGACCTGCCGACGGAGCCGGTGGTCTTCTCCAAGGCGCCGAGCTCCTATGCCGGGCCGGACGACGACGTGCTGATCCCGCGCGGCAGCACCAAGACCGACTGGGAGGTCGAGCTCGGCGTGGTGATCGGGCGGACGGCCGAGTACCTGCCGGACGACGAGGCGGCGATGGCCCATGTCGCCGGCTACTGCATCTGCAACGACGTCTCCGAGCGCGACTTCCAGCTCCAGCACGGCCCCACCTGGATCAAGGGCAAGTCGGCCCGGACCTTCTGCCCCACCGGCCCCTGGCTGGTCACCAGCGACGAGATGCCCGACCCGCAGAGCCTTGCCATGACGCTCTCGGTCAACGGCGAGCTGCGTCAGACCGGCAGCACCGCGACGATGATCTTCGGCGTCGCCCACCTCGTCCGCTATCTCAGCCAGTTCATGGTGCTGGAGGCGGGCGATCTGATCTCCACCGGCACCCCGCCGGGCGTCGGCATGGGCATGAAGCCGCCGGTCTACCTCAAGGCGGGCGACGTGATGGAGCTGGAGATCGAGGGTCTGGGCCGGCAGCGCCAGGCCATCCGCCAGGCCTGAGCATCGCCGTCATCGATTGACAGGGGTGAGGGCGCTCCCTATGGTGCGCCGCCCTTGCCCGAGAGGTCGCCATGAAGGTCTTCAACTCGCTCCGCGCCGCCAAGCGGCGCCACAAGGACTGCCAGATCGTCCGCCGCAAGGGGCGGGTTCTGGTCATCAACAAGCGCAACCCGCGCTTCAAGGCCCGCCAGGGCTGATCCCGCACGCACGCCGCCCCCGAGGCAGGGGCGCGGCGGCCCTCCGCATTGACGGGCGGCGCGCGCACGCCGACAATCCGCTACCCCCACGAAGAAGGGCCCGCGCCGGGCCCCGAAAGGTGCTGCCGTGATCGCCATGCCTGAGCCCGACGCGGGCGTCATCAGCCAGCGCCAGTCCCTGGTCGCCGCGCTGCACAAGCTGCTGCCCGAGGACTGCGTGGTCGACGACGAGCGCGGCCTGCGCGCCTTCGAGTGCGACGGCCTCAGCGCCTATCGGGCGCTGCCGATGATCGTCGTCCTGCCGCGCGACACGGGCGAGGTGAGCCGCGTGCTGTCGCTCTGCCACCAGCGCGGCGTCAAGATCGTGCCGCGCGGCGCCGGCACCGGGCTCTCCGGCGGGGCGCTGCCGCTCGCCGACGGGGTCACCGTGGGCTTCGGCAAGCTCAACCGCATCCTCGAGATCGACACCGCCAACCGCTGCGCCGTGGTCCAGCCCGGCGTGGCCAATCTCGCCATCAGCACCGCCGTCGGCCCGCACGGCTTCTACTACGCGCCGGATCCCTCCAGCCAGCTCGCCTGCTCGATCGGCGGCAACGTCGCCGAGAACTCCGGCGGCGTGCACTGCCTCAAGTACGGGCTCACCACCAACAACCTGCTCGGCGTCGAGATGGTGCTGATGGACGGCGAGGTTCTCCGCCTCGGCGGCAAGCAATTCGATGCCGAGGGCTACGACCTGCTCGGCGTGGTGACCGGCTCGGAGGGGCTGCTCGGCGTCGTCACCGAGGTGACGGTGCGCATCCTCCCCAAGCCCGCCACCGTGCGCGCGCTGCTGCTGGGCTTTCCGGACAACGCATCGGCCGGCGCCTGCGTGGGAGAGATCATCGCCGCCGGCATCATCCCGGCCGGGCTGGAGATGATGGACAAGCCGGCGATCGACGCGGCGGAGAGCTTCTGCCAGGCGGGCTACCCCATGGACGTCGAGGCCATCCTGATCTGCGAGCTGGACGGGCCCGCGGTCGAGGTCGACGAGCTCGCGGCGCTGGTGGGCGATCTCGCCCGCAAGGCCGGCGCGACCACGATCCGCACCAGCGCCAGCGACGAGGAGCGCGAGCGCTTCTGGCTCGGACGCAAGTCCGCCTTCGCCGCCGCCGGCCGCATGGCGCCCGACTATTACGTGATGGACGGCACGATCCCGCGCGCCCGCCTGCCGGAGATCCTGACGCGGATCGGCGAGCTCTCCCGCGAGTACGACCTGCCGGTCGCCAACGTCTTCCACGCCGGCGACGGCAACCTGCATCCGCTCATCATGTACGACGCCAGCGTCCCCGGCGCGCTGCAGCGCACCGAGGAGATGGGGGCGGAGATCCTCAAGCTCTGCGTCGAGGTCGGCGGCGTCCTGACCGGCGAGCACGGCGTCGGCATCGAGAAGCGCGACCTGATGGGCGCGATGTTCACCGAGGACGACCTCAAGCAGCAGCAGAGGATCAAGTGCGCCTTCGATCCCGACCAGCTGCTCAATCCCGGCAAGGTCTTCCCGACGCTCCACCGCTGCGCCGAGCTCGGTCAGATGCACGTGCATCGCGGCGAGACGCCCTTCCCCGACCTGCCCCGCTTCTGATGGCCGACAGCCTGGCGCCGACGGATGCGGACGGTCTCGCGGACGCCGTCCGCTGGGCGGTCGCGGGCGAGCGGCCGCTGGAGGTGGTTGCCGGCGGCTCCAAGCGGCGCCTCGGCCGGCCGGTGCAGAGCGCGGCCAGCCTCGCGCTCGGCGCGTTCGACGGCATCGTCGACTACGAGCCTTCCGAGCTGGTGCTCACCGCGCAGGCCGCGACGCCGCTCGCCGCCATCGAGGCCGCAGTCGAGTCCGAGCGCCAGATGCTGGCGTTCGAGCCCGCTGACTATGCGCCGCTGCTGGGTGCTGCGGACGCCGCTGCGACGCTCGGCGGTGCGCTCGCCTGCAACCTCTCCGGCCCGCGCCGGATCAAGGCAGGCGCCGCCCGCGACCACTTCCTCGGCGTGCATGCGGTGAGCGGCCGGGGCGAGCGCTTCAAGGCCGGCGGCCGCGTGGTCAAGAACGTCACCGGCTACGACGTCTGCAAGCTGCTCGCGGGCTCCTACGGCACGCTCGCCGTCATGCACGAGGTGACGATCAAGATCCTGCCCGCGCCGGAACGGACGCGCACGGTCCTGGTCTACGGCCTCGAGCCCGGCGACGCGCTGCAGGCGCTCGGCGCGGCGCTCTCAAGCGCCCACGAGGTCTCGGGCGCGGCCCACATGCCGGCCGAGGTCGCAGCCCGTTCGGCGGTTTCCTATGTGGCCGGTGCAGGCGCTGCGGTCAGCGCTGTCCGCATCGAGGGCTTCCCCGCCTCCGTGGCGGCGCGCTGCGAGGCGTTGCGCGACCTGCTCGGGCGCTTCGGCGCGGTCGAGGAGCTGCATTCCAGGAACTCGGCGGCGCTGTGGCGCGAGATCCGGGACGTGCGGGCCTTCGCCGCCGACGGCGGGCCGCTCTGGCGCCTCTCGGTGCCGCCGGAGGCGGGCGCTGCCGCGGCCGCGCAGGTGGCGGGCGAGACGCGGGCCCGCGCGCTCTTCGATTGGGGCGGCGGCCTCGTCTGGCTCGCCGTCGACGGCGCCGACGATGCGGGAGAGGCTGCCGTGCGCGCTGCAGCCGCCGCGGCGGGCGGGCACGCGACGCTGGTTCGCGCGGATGCGCCGACCCGGGCGGCGCGCGCCGTGTTCCAGCCGCAGGCGACGGGAGTCGCGGCGCTGACGGCGCGCATCAAGCGGGCCTTCGACCCGGCCGGCGTGCTCAATCCCGGCCGCATGTATGCGGGCGTGTAGCGGCGATGCAGACGCACTTCTCCGAGAGCCAGCTCGCGCATCCCGCGCTGGCCCAGGCCAACGAGGTGCTCCGCACCTGCGTCCACTGCGGGCTCTGTCTCTCCACCTGCCCGACCTACACGATACTCGGCGACGAGCGCGACAGTCCGCGCGGGCGCATCTATCTCATCAAGGACATGCTGGAGGCGGACGCGCCGGCGGACGCCACGGTCACCCGTCACATCGACCGCTGCCTCTCCTGCCTCTCGTGCATGACCACCTGCCCGGCAGGCGTGGACTACATGCATCTGGTCGACCACGCCCGTGGCCATATCGAACGGACCTGGAAACGCGCGCCGGCCGAGCGGGCGCTTCGCACAGCCTTGAGCATCGTGCTGCCCCGTCCGGGCCTTGCGCGGCTCGCGCTGCTGGCCGCCCGGGGGCCGGCGCTGCTGGCGCCGCTCTTCGGCGGGCGCCTCGGCGCCCTGCTCCGCCTCGCCGGCCGCCCCTCATACGGGCCGAGCTGGGTCGAGCGGCCGCAGGTGATCCCCGCCAGGGGCGCGCGGCGGGCGCGGGTCGCGCTGCTGACGGGCTGCATCCAGAGCGTGCTGAGGCCGGAGATCAACGAGGCGGCAGCGCGCCTCCTCGCCCGCCAGGGCTGCGAGGTGGTGATCGTGCGTGGCGCCGGCTGCTGCGGTGCGCTCTCCCACCATCTGGGAGACGAGGAGCGCGGCCGGGCCCAGGCAGGGCGCACGGCGGCCGCGCTGGCGCGGGAGGCCTCCGCGCGAGGGCTCGACGCCGTCGTCGCCACCGCATCGGGCTGCGGGACGATGCTCAAGGACTACGGCCACCTGTTCCGGGACGACGAGGCCCGTGCCGCCGACGCGGCAGCGGTCGCCGGCCTCGCCCGCGACATCAGCGAGGTGCTCGACGAGCTCGGGCTGGCCGGCGCAGGGCCGCCGCCCACCACCGTGCCCGTCGCCTATCACTCGGCCTGCTCGCTGCAGCACGGCCAGCGGATCGAGCGGCAGCCGATGGCGCTGCTGGAGGCCGCCGGCTTCACCGTGCGCACGATTCCAGACGGGCATCTCTGCTGCGGATCGGCCGGCACCTATAATATGATGCAGCCGGACTTGGCCGGCACGCTGGGCGCACGCAAGGCGGCGGCGATCGAAGGCACCGGGGCGGCCCTTGTGGCCGCAGGCAATATCGGCTGTATGGTGCAGATCGCGAGCCACACCGCGTTGCCCGTGGTGCACACGGCCGAACTCCTCGACTGGGCAACCGGTGGGCCCCGCCCACCGGCGCTCCAACGGCTCGCCGCCGGATGACTCGGGCCGGTGACGGCGAGCGGGAAACAGGCACACCGCCGATGCGGCACGCGTGCGCATCGCCCGGTGCCGGATAGGTCGCCATGGACCTGACGATGGAACGGGAAGACGGCGTGCTGACGGTGCGCGTCGAAGGACGTATCGACGGCTCCACCGTCCTGTCGTTCCAGGAGACCGTAGAATCCGCGATCGAGGGCGGCGATCGCGCGGTGATCGTGGACTGCGAGGCGTTGAGCTATATCGGCAGTGCGGGGCTTCGCACCGTGCTCGGGCTCGCCAAGACCGTCTCCAACCGCAATGTGCGATTTGCGCTCTGCTGCCTCTCGGGTCAGGTCCTGGAGATCTTCGAGAAGAGCGGCTTCGACACGATCATCGCGATCCATCCCTCGCGGGAGGTCGCGCTCGACTCCGTCGACGGCTGACGGGCACGAAGCCGACGCCACGCATGACGCGACTCAGTCGCGAATCTCCTTCCGCGCCGCGGCGGTAAGCGCCTGCCCGGCATCCGCCGTGGCCTCGGCCAGCAGCTCGATCCAGAGTTGGCCGTGGGCGGCGACGCGGTGGGTGAGGCCGATCCGCCGCGAGGGCTCGGGCGCATCGAGACGAGCGAAGCTCAGGCCGGGAGCGGCCGCATACTCGCAGAGCGCGGCCGTCTCCGGAACGAGAGTCAGGCCCTCGCCGCTGGCGATCAGCCGCGACAGCGTGGCGAGCGAGCTCGCGCCGCGGCGAACTTCCTGCATGCGCCACATGCGGCAGGCGCCCAGCACCTGGTCCGCTAGGCAATGGCCGTCGGCAAGGGTGAGCAGCGGCCCGATGTCGGCCCGCGCGAGGTCCTCCGGTCTCAGCGCATCGCCGACCGCGCGGCGGATCGAGGCGACGCGTTCGGCGCGGCCGGCGAGCAGAAAGCGGTCCTCGAACAGCTCTCGCTCCGGCAGCTCCAGCTTGCCCAGCGGGAGCGACACGATCGCCGCGTCGAGGCGGCCGGCGAGAAGGCGCGAGACGAGCTCCTGACCCGGCGCCTCCAGGATGTCGAGCTCGATGCGGGGCGTCGAAACGCCGACCCGCTCCAGGATTCCCGGCAGAATGTAGGGCGCGAGCGTGGAGAGGATCCCGACCCCGACCTTGAGCGGACCCGCCTCCAGGCGCTGCTCCATGTTCTCGAGGAGCAGCGTCTCGTCCAGGACGCGCAGCGTCTGCTCGTGCGCATCCCGGCCGAGCGGGGTGAGGAGGATACCCCGGCTCTCGCGCTCGACCAGCGGCCCGCCGAGAGTGGCTTCGAGTTCGCGGATCTGGAGCGAAAGTGCCGGCTGAGAGACGTGCACGCTCTCGGCCGCCCGGCTGAAGGAGCCGTGCTCTACAAGCGCCTGGAAGTAACGCAGCTGTCGCAGGGTGACAGGCATGTTCCATCCTTCGCGGCACGACTGCGGCGGCGTGGGAGACCGGGGCGGGCGAGCGGCCCTCCCGATCGGCAGGACGGTCGGCCAGGTCGCGGGCCGAGGCCCCGGGTCTCTCGTGCAACCGCTCGGTCCCGGCGGCCCCTGCAGCTCGGGAGGTCACCCTGCCCGGGCGGGGCCGACGCGGCCGCTGTTGCGGGACACCTGGGGCGTGCCGTCGGGCGCGTGTGCCGTGTGTCGTGCGTGGACCGGTGCCGCCGGCAGGAAGCGCTGCCGGCGAGCGATGACTGCTACGCTCCTCCGGGGCTCCCTGGAGAGCCGGGTGGGTCTGGTATGGGGATGGTTGGGCGCCACCCGCTGCAGACGGCGGCGAGCCCTTCTTCCGCGGTGTCTCGCGGTTCGGAGTCCGTGCTCCTGTATCGCGTACCTGTTTCGCTCATCGTGGCCTCCCCTGGTGAACTCGGCCGTTGCTCGGCCGTGGACGCCCTGCCGACCGGTGGTGGCGGAGGGCGCCTTATGAAAAAGTCCGCGATGTTAGCGCTCGGGGTCTTTCGATCGACGCTGCCGCGCCGGCGGACATCAGTTTCACTTCGCAGAATTTCTCCCTTGCGCTCATCGTCTCATGTGCCGGTTTTTTCGATACCCGCGACTTGCTCTGACCGTCAGTGCCGCAAAAAAGTTGCATGCCGGCTGCAATCCGGTGGCGCTAGCTTATGCCGGAACGGGCAACCGATTACCAATAGCGAATTAATGTGGTTTCCATAGTTTTCGCTTATTCCGCCGCCACCCCGGATGGCGGCACGCGCGCCGTCAGGCGGCGCTCGCCTCGCCCACGCTGCCGTCATAGCGCAGCACGATGCAGGTGATGTCGTCCGACTGCTCCGCGTCGCCGACGAAGTTGACCACCGCACCGGTCACGTTCGCGATCACCGCATCGACCGGCAGGTCGTGGCCGTCGGCGAGAACGGTCTCCAGCCGCGCCTCGGTGAACTCCTCGTGATCGGTGTTCATGGCCTCGGTGATGCCGTCCGTGTAAAGGAACATCGTGTCTCCCGGAGCCAGCGTCACCGCGTCCTCGTCGTAAGGCAGTCCCGGCATGACGCCGACGGCCATGCCTCCCGTCATCGGCAGCGCCGCGACCGCACCGGGATGGCGGACGATGTAAGGCGGGTTGTGCCCGGCATTGGCGTAGGTGAACTCCCCGCTGGCGGGATTCAGGATGCCGTAGAAGAGGGTCACGAACAGGTCCTGCGGGTTCTGCGCGCAGATGGCGTCGTTGACCTCCTGGAGGCACGGGCCCGGCGTGGGGTGGCGGTTGGCGGCGGCACGCATGACGGTCCGCGCGATCGCCATGAAGAACGCGGCCGGCACCCCCTTGCCGGAGACGTCCGCCATCACCACGCTCAGGCGTCCGTCGTCCAGGGGGAAGAAGTCGTAGAAATCGCCGCCCATTTCGCGCGCAGGCGTCATGATGGCGTGCCCCGAATATGAGGGACTTTCCGGCATCGTCTTGGGCAAGATTGCACCCTGAAGGGCGTGCGCGATCTTGAGTTCCGATTCCATACGCTCCTTCGCCTTCTCCAGCTGAGCGTTGGAGAGTTCCAGGTCGCGCGTGCGGGCGCGCACCATGCTTTCCAGGTATTCCTCGCGCGCCTGAACCTGGCGCACCATGTTCTGGAAAACGCGGACCAGCGTTCCCAGCTCGTCCCGTCGCTCGGCGACCTGGTCCAGGGATTCCGGGGCGAAGCTCAGCGTGTCGGTGTCCACTTCGGCCGCCGCCGTGGTCAGCGCGGTGACGGGCTGCACGATGCGCCGCGCCGAGAACACCGCGATGATGGAGCCGATGGCGAAGGCGGCCGCGGCGACGATCAGACCGTACTTGATGTGGTTCGAGAACAGCTGATCCAGGTGGTCGCGCTCCATATGGATGACCGCGGCGCCCGAGGCGACTCCGCCGCGATCGAGGATCGGCGCCGCCACATGGAGGGCCCGCTCGCCGAGATAGGAGAGCGCGCCGCCCGCAGCGAGAACGCGCGTGGCGAGGTCCGCGTCATCCAGCATGAGCGCGGCATCCGCCATCGGGATATCCTTGGCGTCGAAGGCGGCGACGCCGATCGTGTCGAGCGAGTCGTTGACCACCCAGATCGACTGGATTGCCTCTCTCCCGGCCAGGGAGTCGAGCGCCGCGTCGATGCCGATGACCTCGCCGGCCCCGCCCATCTCGCTGGCGATCGTACCGACCAGCACCGACTGGTGGTTGCCGGCGCGGACGCCGACGTACCGGATGGGTTTCTCCCAGCCCGCCGGCGGCATCGACTGGAAGGAAACCGAGAACCGCCGTCCGGAGACCAGCGCCTCCACCGATCGGTAGTCGATGCCGGCCGCGGCGAGGTCCAGGGCCTCGCCCTGGTCCAGGCCGGCGACGGCGCGCACCAGGGGTTCGCCCGCCCGATCCAGCAGCCAGATGTCGTCGGCAGCGCTGTCCGCGGTGACGCGCGCGAAGTAGGCCCCAAGCTCGTCCGCGTCCTGCTCCGCGTCATCGCGGCTGTCGAGATGACGGGCGATCGCCAGCGCCTGCGCTTCCATCTGGCTGGTGATCATGCGGTCGATTTCGTCGGTGGTGAGCTCGGCCCGGTTGGCCTCGCTCGCGATCAGCCCGGCCACGAGCTGTGCCTGGTCTTCCGCCTGCTCGATCAGCGCATCGCGCGCGAGATACCCCATCGCCAGCGCGACCCCGATGATCGCCACGCCGACCGACGCGGCGACCGTGATAATCAGTCGTGTGGAAAGGGTCACCGCAGGCCCGCGGTGGCGCACGACCGATGCCGACGCCGGAGGACCGGCGTCGTCATGGCAGCATGTCTCCCGGGCCGTCCGTGGTCTCCTGCATGGGCCGATGCACGCGCCGTTTTATGTGCCTGCTCAGCCAATTCATGCCGAACGTGAGCAGCAGGCTGAACCCCAGGAACCAGATCATGGCCCACAGATAGACCCAGAGCGCGAGCCCGACCTTGTCGACGGCGCCGATGACCGTATCCGCGCGCCGCACGAGTTCGGGCACACCGATCACCGACGCGGTGCTGGAGGCCATGACGATGATCAGGAAGTAGCTCGTCCAGGCCGGCACGAACAGCAGCGCCTCGGCGATCTCGTGCCGGCGCAGGTAACGAATCGCGGCGAGCGCGTTGTCGGACACGTAGCCGGCGACGGCGATCCCCAGCGCGAGCGACGCCTTGATCCAGGCCGGGAAGGTCAGGGCGGCGCCGAAGAGCTCGAACTCGGTGGGGATGATGTAGGCGAGATAGAACAGCATGACGAAGGTCGGCGCA
>WTGU01000077.1 GCA_011523425.1 Alphaproteobacteria bacterium | reverse complement strand
AGCGACGACGTGCAGCAGGTATCGGCGAACTACGACGTGAGCGACGATGTCCTGCAGGCGCTGTCGGCCTGAGCGGGGGCGGACGGCGTGTCCCGCGTGCTCGGTATCGACCCCGGCCTCCGCCGGACCGGCTGGGGCGTGATCGAGATCGCCGGCAACCGGCTGCGCCATGTCGGCCACGGCGTGGTCGACACCGATGCGCGCGCGAGCGTGCCGGAACGCCTCCGCGCCCTGCACGACGGGCTGGCGCAGGTCGTCGCGCGCTTCGCGCCGGACGAGGCCGCGGTCGAGGAGAGCTTCGTCAACCGGAACCCGGACTCGACCCTCAAGCTCGGGCTGGCGCGGGGCGTCGCCCTGCTCGCGCCGGCGCTCGCCGGCCTTCCCGTCCACGAGTATGCCGCGAACCGGATCAAGAAGGCGCTGGTCGGCGCGGGCCATGCCGACAAGGAGCAGGTCGCGCTCATGGTCCGCCACCTGCTGCCCGGCGTTGGCGAGGCGACGGCGGATGCCACGGACGCGCTGGCGGCGGCGATCTGCCACGCCCACGCCGCCGGAACCCACGCCCGCTGGCAGCCGGCAGCGGACGCGGCGGCGAAGCCGGCCCGATGATCGCCAAGCTGCGCGGGACTCTCGACAGCCTGGGCGACGGCTGGGCGGTCGTCGATGTCGGCGGCGTCGGCTACCTCGCCTATTGCTCCGCGAGCACCCTGGCCGCGCTGCCGGCACGCGGGCAGGAGGTGACTCTCACCGTCGAGACGGTGGTGCGCGAGGACCACATCCATCTCTACGGCTTCGCCGGCGAGCAGGAGCGCGAGTGGTTCCGCCTGCTGCAGACCGTCCAGAGCGTCGGCGCCCGGCTCGCGCTCGCCATTCTCGGCGCCCTGCCGGCGCCGGAGCTCGCCGCCTGCATCGCCGCCCAGGACAGGAGCGGGCTCACCCGGGCGCCGGGCGTGGGGCCCAAGCTCGCAGCGCGGATCCTGAGCGAGCTGGAGGACAAGGTGCCGGCGCTGCCGGGGGCGATCCAAGCACCCGTTGCCGCCGGCGGCGCGGCCAACGCCGATGCCGTCGCAGCGCTCGTCAACCTCGGCTACCGCCCGACGGAGGCCCACGGCGCGGTCACGGGCGCGGCGCGTTCGCTCGGCGCTGACGCCCCCGTCGAGGCGCTGATCCGGGCCGGCCTGAAGGAGCTCGCACAGTGAGCGAGGCCCGCGTCGTCGCCGGGGCGGCGGAGCCCGAAGACCGGCTCGACAGCGGGCTCAGGCCGCGCAAGCTCGACGACTTCGTGGGCCAGCGCGCGACGCGCGAGAACCTGCGCATCTTCATCGCCGCGGCGGCCGATCGCGGCGAGGCCCTCGACCACGTGCTGTTCTACGGACCCCCGGGCCTCGGCAAGACGACGCTGGCGCAGATCGTCGCCCGCGAGCTCGGCGTCGGCATCCGCGCGACCTCGGGCCCCGTCATCGCCCGCGCCGGCGACCTGGCGGCGATCCTGACCAACCTCAACGAGCGCGACGTGCTGTTCATCGACGAGATCCACCGGCTCAACCCGGCGGTGGAGGAGATCCTCTACCCGGCGATGGAGGACGCGCAGCTCGACCTGATCATCGGCGAGGGGCCGGGCGCGCGCTCGGTGCGGATCGACCTGCCGCCCTTCACCCTGGTCGGCGCCACGACGCGGACCGGGCTCATCACGAACCCGCTGCGCGAGCGCTTCGGCATCCCGCTCCGCCTCGACTTCTACGAGGTGGACGAGCTGGTCGAGATCGTGAGCCGCAACGCGACCCTCCTCGACGTGAGGCTGAGCGCCGACGGGGCGGCGGAGATCGCCACCCGCTCCCGCGGCACGCCGCGCATCGCCGGCCGGCTGCTGCGCCGGGTGCGCGACTTCGCCGCCGTCGCCGAGGTCGAGACGATCGACGCCGCCATCGCCGACCGGGCGCTCAACCGGCTCGAGGTCGACCAGCGCGGCCTCGATTCCATGGATCGGCGCTATCTCGCCTGCATCGCCGAGAACTACGGCGGCGGCCCGGTGGGAATCGAGACCGTCTCGGCGGCGCTGTCGGAACAGCGCGACGCCCTGGAAGAGGTGATCGAGCCCTTCCTCATCCAGCTCGGCTTCGTCCAGCGGACGCCGCGCGGCCGGCGCCTGACCCCGCACGGCTTCGACCATCTGGGGCTGGCGCCGCCGGCAGACGAGGCATCGCGCCAGCTCGCCCTGCTCGACGACGGACATGGCAGCGACTGACGCGGACACGGACAGCGGCACCGGCGTCGGCGCGCCCGGTCCTGCCCCTGGCGGCCGCTTCGAGGGGACCGAGCACGTCTATCCGCTCCGCGTCTACCACGAGGACACGGACGCCGGCGGCATCGTCTACTACGCCAACTACCTCAAGTTCGCCGAGCGTGCGCGGACCGAGATGATGCGGGGCGCGGGAATCTCCCACGGCGCGCTGCTCGACGGCCACGATGCGGCGTTCGTCGTGAGCCGCTGCGTCGTCGACTACCGGCGGCCGGCGCTGCTCGACGACGTGATCGAAGTGCGGACGACGATCGGCACCGTCGCCGGCGCGCATATCGAGGCCGTGCAGCGCGTCGAGCGCGCGGGCGAGCTGCTGGCCTCCATCGGGCTCAGGCTCGGCTGCGTCGGGCGGGACGGCCGCGCCGTGCGGCTGCCAGCGCCGTTGCGCCAGGCGCTTTCCCCATTGGCACCAGCGGGCCAGCGGTAACGGAGACAGCATGGAATCCGACCTTTTGCACGCCGTCGAGATCGGCGCCAACGCGGTGGCCGAGGACTTCTCGCTCTGGGGCCTGTTCCTACAGGCCGACATCATCGTCAAGGCGGTGATCGTCGTCCTCCTGATCGCATCGCTGTGGAGCTGGGCGATCATCTTCGACAAGTCGCTCCGCTATGCCCGTGCGCGCAAGCTGGCCGTGGAGTTCGAGACCGCCTTCTGGTCGGGGGGCTCGCTCGATCAGCTCTACGAGGACATCGACGGGCAGCGCAGCCACCCGATGACGGTGCTGTTCATCTCGGCGATGGATGAGTGGCGTCGGTTCGCGAGCCGCGGCACCCATCTCTCCGCCGACCGGCTGGAGGGCCTCCAGCGCCGCATCTCCTATGCCATGGACGCGGCGCTCAACCGGGAGCTCGACCAGCTCGAGCGCTATCTCGGCTTCCTCGCCACGGTGGGCGCGACGGCACCGTTCGTCGGCCTCTTCGGCACCGTCTGGGGGATCATGAACAGCTTCCAGTCGATCGCGGCAAGCAAGGACACCTCGCTCGCCGTGGTCGCGCCCGGCATCGCCGAGGCATTGTTCGCGACCGCGCTCGGCCTGGTCGCCGCGATACCGGCGGTCGTGGCCTACAACAAGCTCAGCAGCGACCTCGATCGCTATGCCGGCCGGCTTGAGGCGTTCGGCACCGAGTTCCGCGCCCTTCTCGGCCGCCAGCTGGAGGAGCACGCCGGCTGATGGCGACCGCGCGGCAGCGGGCATTCGCCGGACGCATGCGCAGCGGACGCCGGCGGCGGGCGCCGATGAGCGAGATCAACGTGACCCCGTTCGTCGACGTGATGCTCGTGCTCCTGGTCATCTTCATGATCACAGCGCCCCTGCTCACGGTCGGCGTCGAGGTCGACCTGCCGGAGACCGACTCGCCGCCCATTTCCGGCGACGACGAGCCGCTGTCGATCACGATCACCCGCGACGGCACCACCTATCTTCAGGAGACCGAGGTGGAGGTCGGGGATCTGATCCCCAAGCTCCGGGCGATCACCGAGCGCCGACCCGACGTGCGCATCTTCATCCGGGGCGACCGCGACATCGCCTACGGGCGGGTGATGGAGGTCATGGGCGCGCTCAACGGCGCGGGCTTCAACAATGTCGCGCTGGTGACGGATCGGCGCCAAGCGGACGACGACGAGGCCGATGAGTAAGCGTGGCTGGCTCTTCTCCGGCCTTCTGCATGTCGGCGTGATCGTGGCCGCGGTGCTGGGTCTGCCGCAGGTGTTCGAGAGCGATGCGCTTGTGCCCGAGGATCGTCCGATCGTCGTCAGCCTGGTCGAGATCGCCGACGAGGCGAGCGCGCCCGAGCCGGCCCCGCCGCCCGAGCCCGAACCGGAGCCCGTCGTGGAACCGGAGCCGGTGGTCGAGCCGGTGCCTGAGCCGGTCGTCGAGCCGCAGCCGGAGCCCGAACCCGAGCCGGCGGTGGTCGCCGCGCTGGACCCGGAACCGGTCATCGAACCGGAGCCGGAACCGATACCCGAGCCGGTGGTGGAACCCGAGCCGGTCGTCGAGCCAGAGCCGGAGCCCGAACCGGAGCCTGTCGTCGAACCGGTGCCCGAACCCGCGCCGGAGCCTGCCCCTGCACCCGAGCCCGTTGCGGCGGAAGACCCCCCGCCCCTGCCGCTCGTCAAGCCGCCCGTGAAGAAGCCGAGCTTCGAGACGCTGCTGCGCGACCTCACCGACGAGGAGCCTTCGCCGCCGCCTGCACCGCCGAAGGCGACGAAAGAGGAGGAGAAACCCTTCGATGACCTGCTGGAGGAACTCGCAGGCCCGGAGGACACCGCGCCCGCCGAAGCCGAAACGCCGGCGCTGTTGAGCGGACTCTGGCGGCAGACCATCGCCGACAGGATCAGGCAGGAGGTCGAGACGAAGTGGAACGTCCCGGCCGGGGCCCTCGATGCCGACGAACTGATCGTGACGCTACGGATCCGGTTGGCGCAGGACGGCTCCGTCCGCCACGTGGAGATCGTCGACGCGGGCGAGGGAGCCAATTACCGCACCATGGCGGAAAGCGCCCGTCGGGCCGTATTGCAGGCCAGTCCCTTCCGGTTCTTGACGGAGCATGTGGACACCTACGAAGGTTGGCGGAACATCACGATGACCTTTACACCGCCGGTATGAGGCGTCTGCCATAATTTGGGCCCAATCGAAGGACAGGAAGCAACGGTGCGACGATGAGACGAGAGCTGACAATGAGCGGACCGATTGCGCGCACGGTGCACCGCGCCCTGGCCCTGCCTGCCGCCCTCGTCCTCGCGCTGACGATCCTCGCGGCCGCCGCCACCGCCAGCGACGAGAGCGACGAGCTCAGGGTGGACATCACGCGCGGCCACGCGGACCCTCTGCCCATCGCGCTCGTCGACCTCGCCGGCGAGAGCGAGGCGGATGCGAAGGTCGGCCGCAGGATCACCGAGATCATCACCCGCAACCTGGAGCGCTCCGGCCTCTTCCGCCCGCTCGACCCGGCGGCCTTCATCGGCCAGCCGGAGGGAATGGCGGTGCGGCCGCGCTTCCAGGACTGGCGGATCATCAACGCGCAGGCGCTGGTGACGGGCCGCGTCGTACCGAGCGGCGCCGGGCGGCTCACCGTCGAGTTCCGCCTCTGGGACGTGTTCGCGGAGCAGCAGCTGGTGGGGCTGAAGCTGAGCGGCGGGGCCGATGCCTGGCGACCCATCGCCCACACCATGTCCGACAAGATCTACGAGCGGCTGACCGGCGAGAGCGGCTACTTCAACACCCGCATCGTCTACATCGCCGAGACCGGACCGCCGGACCGGCGAATCAAACGCTTGGCGATCATGGATCAGGACGGCCACAACCTGCATTACCTCTCGGACGGCGAGCATCTGGTGTTGACTCCCCGCTTCTCGCCGACCGCTCCGGAGATCACCTATCTCTCCTACGAGCGCGGGGTGCCCAAGGTGTATCTGCGCCAGATCGACACGGGCCAGGTGGAGGTGCTCGGCGATTTTCCGGGCATGACCTTCGCGCCGCGCTTCTCGCCCGACGGCAACAAAGTCATCATGACCTTCGCGCGCAACGGCAATTCCGACATCTACGAGATGGACCTGCGCTCGCGCGGGGTCACGCAGCTCACCGACAACCCGGCCATCGAGACCGCGCCCTGCTATTCGCCCGACGGGGAATTCGTCGCCTTCGAGTCGGACCGGGGCGGGAGCCAGCAGATCTACGTCATGCGGCGCGACGGCAGCGACGTGCGCCGCATCACCTTCGGCGAAGGGCGCTACGGGACTCCGGTGTGGTCGCCACGCGGCGACCTGATCGCGTTCACCAAGAGCCACCGCGGCCAATTCTCGATCGGCGTCATCGGCCCCGACGGCACAGGCGAGCGAATCCTGTCGCGGGACTATCTGGTCGAGGGCCCGACCTGGGCGCCCAACGGCCGCGTGCTCATGTTCTTCCGCTCCAGCTCGCGGGATCCCGACAGCGCCGAGCTGGTGACCATCGACCTGACGGGGCGGAACGAGCGCATCCTGTTTACCAGCACGGCGGCATCGGATCCCGCCTGGTCACCGCTGAATTAGCATGGCTGCCGTTGATAGGGTCATGACGCAAAGCTATAGTCGCCTCGATTTCCATTGTGGCCGCCGCCATGGCAGCGGCCCCGTTCCGCGGCGTTCCGAAATGCTTTGTGCCGCGCTCTGTCGCCTGATGATCGGTGGGAAGCCGGCCGGACTTGGACGGGACCTCGAGGGTCCCGCTCCCCGCTCATTGATGAAGGAGAGCGTCTGAATGCGACTGAGACTGATCGTGCCGCTTGTGGCGGTGTTCGCCCTGGCTGCATGCGAGAGCACGCCCGAGGAAGACAGCTCCGCCGTGAGCGAAGGTGTCGAGCTCCAACAGGAACTTGAGCCGGCGGCCCCTGAGCCGGAGGTCGTCGTCGTGGAGCCCGAGGAACCGCTGGCAGAACCCCCCGATCCGGCCCTGCCGGAGCCGGGATCGCACCAGGATCTGGTTCAGAGGGTCGGCGACCGCGTCTTCTTCGCGCTCGACAGCGCCGTCCTCGACGCGGATGCACGCCGGACGCTGGAGCGACAGGCCGAATGGCTCAGGCTGTTCCCGGAGAACTCCCTGATCATCGAGGGCCATTGCGACGAGCGGGGAACGCGGGAATACAACCTCGCGCTCGGCGAGCGCCGCGCCAACGCCGTGCGTGAGTATCTGATCACCCAGGGCATCGCGCCGTCGCGCCTGACGACGATCTCGTACGGCAAGGAACGGCCCTATGCCCTCGATCACAACGAGGAGGCGTGGGCTCTCAACCGGCGCGCCGTCTCGGTCAAGGAGCTGAACTAGCCGGACGGGAGTCGGACGGGCGATGCGCGGTAACGCGGCCGCCTCGTCGGACGGGGCGGCGAGACCCGGGCGGCGGCGCACGAGGGCGTGGCCAGCGACGGCGCTGGTCGTGATCGCGGTGCTGGCGGCAACGCTGGGCGCGACCACGGCGGATGCCCAGTCCCCTGCCCATCTCAACAGCCAGATCAATGAACTGAAGAACCAGGTCGTCAGCCTGCGCGCGCAGCTCGCCGATCTGGAGAGGGTGGTTCACACCCGCGCCGAGCCGAAGGCCGTCGCGCCCCAGGCCGTGCCGAACGACGCGATGGGGGAGCGGAACAGCCGGAGACTGGCCGAGCTCGAGACCGCCATCGACGAGACCAGGGAGTGGCGGCGGGTGGTCACCGGCCGCTTCGAAGAGCTCGACAACAAGCTGCGGCGAATCGAGGGCCGCATCGAACGGCTCGTCGCCGATGTGGACTTCAGGCTGTCCGCTCTCGAGCGGGGACCGGGGCAGGTATCCGGCACGGCATCCGCCGCCGCCACCGGCGACGGGCCCACGGCAGAGCCCGCGACCGGCCAGGTCGTTGCCGGCATCGAGCCCGACGGGCCGGCCGGCGACGGGCCGTCGAGCTCCGTCGAGACCCTCGGCCTCATTCCGGCCGACGAGCCGGCGGGCGGCGAGCCGGAACGGGCGCTGACGCCCGACGAGCGGTACAAGGAGGCGTTCGCGATCCTCGAAGCCGGCGGCTTCCAGGAGGCGTACGACGCGCTCACGCGCTTCCTCGAGATCCATCCCGCGCACGAGCTGGCGCCCAACGCGAGCTACTGGCGCTGCGAGACGCTCTACGCCCGGAAGATGTTCGGCGAGGCGGCGCGCTGCTACGCCCTCAACCTGCGAGACTTCCCGGGGGGCCGCAAGGCACCCGACAACATGGTCAAGCTCGGCATGACACTGATCAGGCTGGAACGCAGCGACGAGGCCTGCCGGACCTTCGCGCAGCTCGAGCAGACCTTTCCCGACCCGCCGCTCAATATCCGCCGGGCGGCGCAGCAGGGGCAGCGGCAGGCGAACTGCCCCTGAGCGCGGCCGGGGTGTCTCCGCGCGTGACCGTGCCCCGCATCGTCCCGCCGGAGAGCGCGTCTCTTACTGCCACACCGGTCGATTCGGCCGCATTCGAGGCACTCATGGCGCCGCTCGGCCCGTTCGAGCCAAGGCCCCGGATTGCCGTCGCCGTGTCCGGCGGCTGCGACAGCCTGGCCCTCTGTCTGCTCGCCGATCGCTGGGCGCGGGCGCGCGACGGCACGGTCCACGCGCTGACGGTCGATCATCGCCTGCGCCCGGAGTCTGGGGCCGAGGCACGCCAGGTGGGGCGCTGGCTCGCCGCCCGCGGCATCGCCCACAGCACGCTGCGCTGGCGCGGCACCCGGCGCCGCAGCCGGATTCAGGAGGAAGCACGGGTCGCGCGCCTTGCGCTGCTCACCGGCTGGTGCCGGCGTGCGCGCGTGCTCCACCTTCTGCTCGGCCACCAGCGGGAGGATCAGGCGGAGACGGCGCTGCAGCGGCTCGTCCGGGGGAGCGGCATCGACGGGCTCGCGGCCATGGCACCCGTTCGCCTGGCGCTGGAGCCGGCGGGCGGCGGCGTCCGCCTGCTTCGCCCCCTCCTTCCCGTGCCGCGCGAGGCGGTCAGGGCGACACTGGCCCGCCGGAACCAGCCCTGGATCGACGACCGGTCCAACCGCGACGTGCACCATGCGCGACCGCGTCTTGCTCGCGCGCTGGCGCATCTCGGGGCGGAAGGGCTGAGCGCCGCGCGGCTGGCGCGGAGCGCAGGCCGGGCCGCGCGCGACCGGGCCGCGCTCGACCGACTCGCCGGCGACCTGCTGGCCGTCTGCGCGCACCCCTCGCCGGCGGGCTTCGTGACCCTCGATCCGGACGCCTTGCGCCGGGCGCCGCCGGGGCTGGCGCTTCGCGCGCTCGGCTGCGCCGTCACCACGGTCTCCGGCGCCCCCCATCCGCCGCGGCTGAAGCGGCTGGAACGGCTTGCGGACCGCGTGCTCGGCGAGCGCGGCAGCGCCGCCACGCTCGGCGGCTGCCGCGTCGTCCCCCGGGACGGCAGGCTCATCGTCTGTCGCGAGCCGGCGGCGGCGGCAGAGGTGCGTCCGCTCGCGCCGGGCGAGAGTGTTCTCTGGGACCGCCGCTTCGTCGCCGCCCTCGGCCGCGCCGCCGGGCCGGGACCGTTCGTCGTGCGTCGACTCGGGCTCGACGGGCTCGCCCGCGCGCGCGCGCTGGCACGCGATGCCGGCATGTCGCTGCGGACCGATCACATTCCGGCGCCGGCGCGGCCGGCATTGCCGGCGCTGTTCGACCTTGACGGCCCGCTCTCCGCACCCCACCTGCAGTTCACGAGGAGAGTGGAGCAGGACGAGAGCGGCGGCGCCGCAGCCTTCACGGCGTCGTTCCGGCCCGCGCATCCCCTGGCATCCGGTCTTCCGGCGACGCTCCGCGTTCTGCCGGAACAGGAAGAAAGCAGTGACGAGACTATTGATCGCCCGTGAAGTCATTGTCGTGTACACTGGATGCGCGGCGTACACTGGGCGCACGGGCGGCCAGTACTTGACCGCGGCAATAGTTGAAGCGCCTGCAGGCGGCGGGCGCACGAACGACCGGAGGCCGAGCGGTGGGTAGCTTCGGCAAGAATCTGGCGCTCTGGATCATCATCGGACTGGTCCTGGTGGCCCTGTTCCAGGTCTTCCAGGGCTCGTCGACCCGTCCGACCGCCACCGACCTCGCCTTCTCGCAGTTCCTCGCGGAGGTGGAGGCCGGCCAGGTCCAGGACGTGACCATCCAGGGCAACACGATCACCGGCCACTACACCAACGGCACCGCCTTCAACACCTACGCGCCCTACGATCCCGACCTGGTCACGACGCTGCGCGCGCACGACGTGCAGATCACCGCCGTGCCTGTGGAAGAAGGCGGGCTCAGCATCGTCGGCATCCTGATCTCCTGGTTCCCGCTGCTCCTCTTCATCGGCGTCTGGATATTCATGATGCGCCAGATGCAGTCCGGCGGCGGCAAGGCCATGGGCTTCGGCAAGTCCCGCGCCCGCCTGCTGACGGAGCGCCAGGGTCGTGTGACCTTCGACGACGTGGCCGGCATCGACGAGGCCAAGCAGGAGCTGGAAGAGATCGTCGAGTACCTGCGCGACCCGCAGAAGTTCCAGCGGCTCGGCGGCAAGATTCCGAAGGGCGTGCTGCTGGTGGGCCCGCCCGGCACCGGCAAGACGCTGCTCGCGCGCGCCATCGCGGGCGAGGCCAACGTGCCCTTCTTCACCATTTCCGGCTCCGATTTCGTGGAGATGTTCGTCGGAGTCGGCGCGAGCCGCGTGCGCGACATGTTCGAACAGGGCAAGAAGAACGCGCCCTGCCTCATCTTCATCGACGAGATCGACGCGGTCGGCCGGCACCGGGGCGCGGGCCTCGGCGGCGGCAACGACGAGCGCGAGCAGACCCTGAACCAGCTCCTCGTCGAGATGGACGGCTTCGAGGCCAATGAGGGCGTGATCCTGATTTCGGCGACCAACCGGCCCGACGTGCTGGACCCGGCGCTGCTCAGGCCGGGGCGCTTCGATCGCCAGGTCGTGGTGCCGAACCCGGACGTGCTGGGGCGCGAGAAGATCCTCAAGGTCCACATGCGCAAGGTCCCGCTGGCGCCGGACGTGAAGCCCCGCACCATCGCGCGCGGCACGCCGGGCTTCTCAGGCGCCGACATCGCGAACCTGGTCAACGAGGCCGCGCTGCTGGCGGCCCGGCGCGGCAAGCGCGTCGTGACCATGCTCGAGTTCGAGGACGCCAAGGACAAGGTCATGATGGGGGCCGAGCGGCGCTCCATGGTGATGACCGACGAGGAGAAGCGGCTCACCGCCTACCACGAGGGCGGCCATGCCGTGGTGGCGGCTCATCTCGAAGCCTCCGACCCGATCCACAAGGCGACGATCATTCCGCGCGGCCGCGCGCTCGGCATGGTGGTGCGCCTGCCCGAGGGCGACCGGATTTCGGTGAGTCGCGAGAAGCTGGAGGCCGACATCACCGTCGCCATGGGCGGCCGCATCGCAGAGGAGATGATCTTCGGCTACGAGAAGGTCACCAGCGGCGCGTCGTCCGACCTGAAGATGGCGACCCAGATCGCGCGCAGCATGGTGACGCAGTTCGGCATGTCCGACGAGCTCGGCCCACTCAGCTACAGCGAGAACGAGCAGGAGGTCTTCCTGGGCCACTCGATCACCCAGCAGAAGAACGTCTCCGAGCAGACCGCCCACAAGATCGACCTCGAGGTCCGCAAGATCATCGACGAGTCCTACGGGCGGGCGCGGGGGATCCTCACCGACAACCTGGAATCGCTGCACCGGATCGCCAACGCGCTGCTCGAGTACGAATCGCTCAACGGCGAGG
This sequence comes from Alphaproteobacteria bacterium, assembly GCA_011523425.1. GTDB lineage: Bacteria > Pseudomonadota > Alphaproteobacteria > UBA828 > UBA828 > WTGU01. The sequence continues at coordinate 94,582 of WTGU01000077.1, read as the reverse complement.
AGATCGCCGCGGTCCTCAAGGGCGAATCTGTGGTACGGCCGGATGACGACGAGCCGGTCGTCACCCAGGGACGGCGCGGAACCGTACCCTCCTCCAGCCGGCGCAAGGGCAAGACACCGCCCGACCTCGAGCCCCATCCGCAACCGGGCTCGTGATCCCGGCCCGGCTGTCATGCCGGCAGTTCCCCTAAGAGAGCCGTCGGCGTCCGAGGAAGGCGCCCAGCCGGAGCCGCGCGAAGGCTCCGTCTACCTCAGGCCCTGCAACCCGACCGCCGGCGCCACGCTCGCCTTCGACCTGGTGGACGTGCTGTTCCGCGGCCGGCCCGAGCGCAGGCGTGTGCGGCTGCAGCATGCCGTGCTCGCCCGCTGGGCCGAGAAGAACGCCCCGGGCGTCGCAGACGACATCGCCGCGCTCGACGCCCGCCTCGCCGCGCCGCGCGGCCCGGTCGGCGGGCTTGCGCTCGACCGGCCGCGGCTGATGGGCGTCCTCAACGTGACGCCCGACAGCTTCTCCGACGGCGGCGACCATGCCGCCGAGCGGGATGCGATCGCGCACGGCCGAGCCATGGCCGAGGCCGGCGCGGACATCGTCGACGTGGGCGGCGAATCGACCCGCCCCGGTTCGCGGCCGCCAAGCGAGGAAGAGGAGATGCGCCGGGTGCTGCCGGTGGTGCGCGCGCTCGCCGGGGCCGGGATTCTCGTTTCCGTCGACACCCGCCGCGCCGCGGTGATGGACGCCGCGCTCTCGGCCGGCGCCCGCATCGTGAACGACGTCAGCGCGCTCGGCCACGACGGTCGGGCCCGCGCGGTCGTCGCCCGGCATCGTGCGTGGGCCGTGCTCGTCCACATGCGGGGGACGCCGGAGACGATGCAGCGGGAGCCGCGCTACGTCGACGCGAGCCTCGACGTCTTCGACGCGCTCGCAGCGCACGTTCGCGCGGCCGAGGCGGCCGGGATCCCGCGCGAGAGGCTCATCGTCGATCCCGGCATCGGCTTCGGCAAGACCGCGCGCCACAACCTGGAGATCCTGCGCGATTGCGCGCTCTTCCACGGCCTCGGCTGCCCGCTGCTGACCGGCGTCTCGCGCAAGAGCTTCATCGGCCGCCTCAGCGCGGGCGAAGCGCCCAAGGAGCGGCTGCCGGGCTCGCTCGCCGCCGGGCTGCATGCGCTGGGCGAAGGCGCGCACATCCTGCGCGTCCACGACGTGGCGGAGACGCGGCAGGCGCTCGCGCTGTGGCGCGGCATTCGCGATCCCGCCTCGGCTGCGGCGAGTACGCCCCGATGAGCCGCGCCAGCGACGACGGCGCGCGCGGGACCCCGCGCCCCCTCTTCGGCACCGACGGCATCCGCGGCGTCGCGAATCGGGAGCCGATGACCGCCGAGACCGTGATGAAGGTGGGCGCGGCGGCCGGCGGCCTCTTCCTGCGCGGCGACCACCGGCACCGCATCGTCATCGGCAAGGACACGCGGCTCTCGGGCTACCTGTTCGAATCCGCGCTGACGGCCGGCTTCATCTCGGTGGGCATGGACGTCGTCCTGGTCGGGCCGATGCCGACGCCTGCCGTGGCAATACTCACCCGCGCGCTCAGGGCCGATCTCGGCGTGATGATCTCCGCCTCGCACAACCCGTTCGCCGACAACGGAATCAAGCTCTTCGGGCCGGACGGCTACAAGCTCTCCGACGAGATGGAGGCGCGGATCGAGGCGGGCGTCGCCGCCGGCGCGCCGGGGCTGGCGGCGCCGGAAGCGCTCGGCCGCGCGCGGCGCCTCGACGATGCCGAGGGCCGCTACATGGAGTTCGTCAAGAACAGCTTTCCGCGGCCGCTCGGACTGGAGGGCAGCCGCATCGTGATCGACTGCGCCCACGGCGCCGCCTACAAGGTGGCGCCTACGGTGCTGTGGGAGCTGGGCGCCGAGGTCGTCACCATCGGCGCCGAGCCGGACGGGCTGAACATCAACGCGGGCTGCGGCTCCACCGACACGGCGCTGCTCGCGCGCACCGTGCTCGAGCGCGGCGCCGACATAGGAATCGCGCTGGACGGCGACGCCGACCGGGTGGTGATGTGCGACGAGAACGGGGAAGAGATCGACGGCGACCACATCATGGCGTTGATCGCCTCGCACTGGGCCGACGAGGGACGGCTCAAGGGCGGCGGCGTGGTCGCGACGGTCATGTCCAATCTGGGGCTCGAACGCTACCTGGCGGATAGCGGCCTCGCTCTCGCGCGTACCCGCGTCGGCGACCGCTACGTCGTCGAGCACATGAGACGACACGGGTTCAACCTGGGCGGCGAGCAGTCGGGCCACATCGTGCTCGGCGACCACTCGACCACCGGGGACGGCCTGATGGCGGCGCTTCAGACCTTGGCGGCCCTGGCGGCAACCGGGCGCCGGGCGAGCGATGCGACGCGCCTCTTCGACGCCCTGCCCCAGCTCCTCCGCAACGTCCGGGTCACGGGCGGGGATCCGCTCCGGAGCGCGCGCGCGCAGGCGGCGATCGCAGCGGCCGAGGCACGGCTCGGCGCACGCGGCCGCCTCGTCGTCCGCCCGTCCGGCACCGAGCCGGTAATCCGCCTGATGGCCGAAGGCGACGACGAGGCGCTGGTCTCGGCGGTGATCGACGATGTCGCCGCCGCCGTGATCGAGGCGGCCGAGCAGGCGGGGGAGCGCACCGGCGCCGCCGCGCAATGAAGGGTCGGGTGCTCATCGCCGCCGGCTCCGATTCCGGTGGCGGCGCCGGGATTCAGGCCGACATCAAGACCGTGACCGCGCTCGGCGGCTATGCCGCATGTGCCGTCACCGCGCTGACCGCGCAGGATACCCGCACCGTGCACGACGTCCACCCGGTACCGGCGGCGTTCGTCGCCCGGCAGATGCGCGTGGTCCTGGCGGACATCGGCGCCGACTGCATCAAGACCGGGATGATCCACAGCGAGCCCATCATCGAGGCCATCGCGGACACCGCCGCAGACCACGGCGCCGGCGTGCCGCTCGTGGTCGATCCCGTACTGGTAGCCAAGGGCGGCGCTGCGCTGCTGGAGCCGTCTGCCATGCGCGCGCTCGCCGCGAGCCTCGTCGGCCGGGCCGACCTGGTGACTCCCAACATTCCGGAGGCGGAGCGGCTGACCGGGCTCGCCATCGCCACGGTCGACGACATGGCCCGCGCGGCCGAGCGAATTCACCGGCTCGGGCCCGAGGCCGTGCTGGTGAAGGGCGGCCATCTGGAATCGGACCTGGTCACCGACCTCCTGAGCCACCCCGGCGGACTCGAGCGCTTCGAGGCGCCCCGGATCGAGAGCCGCCACACCCACGGCACCGGCTGCACGCTCGCATCCGCCATCGCGACCGGAATCGCGCAAGGAATGGACCTCGTCTCTGCGGTGGCGCGGGCGCGGACCTACCTGCGGCGGGCGATCGAGGCCGCGCCGGGCTATGGCGCAGGCCACGGGCCAGTCAACCACGGCGTGACGGTGAAGCCGATCGGTTAGCCGCGGGCGAACCGTCGCAACTATCGGGTGGCCGGAAGGGAGCCCGGTGCCTAGGGTGGCGGCTCAGGAGGGCCGCCATGACGACGACAGCCACGCAGGACGACCGGGACATCGCGCGGAACGCCCGCGACTACGCCCGCATCGAGGCCGCGATCCTCTATCTGGAGGCGCACTTCCGCGATCAGCCGAGCCTCGATGAGGTGGCGGATGCGGCAGGCCTCAGCCATTACCATTTCCAACGCCTGTTCCGTCGCTGGGCGGGTATCTCGCCCAAGCGCTTCGGCCAGTATCTCTCGCTGGAATACGCCAAGACACAACTCGCGGCCTCGGCCTCGATCCTCGACGTCGCCTTTGATACGGGCCTCTCCGGCCCGGCCCGGCTGCACGATCTCTTCGTGACCTACGAGGCGATGAGCCCCGGCGCCTTCAAGCGCGGCGGCGAGGGCGTGGAGATCGCCTGGGGCATGCACCCGAGCCCGTTCGGCCCCTGCTTCGTCGGCCTCACGGAGCGCGGCATCTGCACGCTCGGCTTCGCCGATGGCGACGGCGCCGCGGGCACCGTCCGCGCTGAGTTCGAGCAGCGCTGGCCCGCCGCGCGCTTTCGCGAGAACCGTGCCGCCACCGCCCCCATTGCGGCGCGCATCTTCGATCCGCAGCGGGCCTGCCGCGAGCCCCTCCGCCTCGCCCCCTGCGGCACCAACTTCCAGCTCAAGGTGTGGGAGGCGCTGCTGCGTATTCCGCCGGGGCGCGTCACCTCCTACCAGGCGCTGGCCGGGTCGCTGGGACTGCCGCGCGGCGCACGCGCGATCGGCGGCGCCGTCGCCGCCAACCCGATCTCCTACCTGATCCCGTGCCACCGGGTGATCCGCCGCACGGGCCGCATCTCCAACTACGAGTGGGGCCCAGCCCGCAAGCGCGTCATGCTGGGCTGGGAAGCCGCGCACTTCGGCCAGGCGACAAGCGACGCCGCATAGCCGCCAAGGCCGGGCGCGCTCAGGCCTGCTTCGCCTGGGCCTCCCGGATGAGGGCGCGCAGCCGGCTCGGCAGCAGCGGCAGACTGTCGATGGTGACGCCGAGAGGCTTCAACGCATCCTCGATGGCAGCCGCGATCGCCGGCGGGCCGCCCATGCGTCCGCCCTCGCCGCCGCCCTTGACGCCGTACTCGGTGAAGGGAGACGGCGTCTCGACATGGCCGACGACGATATCCGCCGGCGATTCCTTGATGGTGGGGATCAGGTAGTCGGTCCAGAGCGCGGTCGTGAGCTGGCCGGCCTCGTCGTAGCGGAACTCCTCGAAGAGCGCGGTGCCGATGCCGTTCACCGTACCGCCCCTGATGTGCCCCTCGAGGGTCATGGGGTTAACCATGGTGCCGCAGTCGTGGACGGCGGCGTAATGGAGGAAGTGCACCTGCCCAGTCTCGATATCCACCTCGACCACGGGAATGTGGCAGCTGTGGCCCATGATCGGATAGAAGATTCCCATGTGCCGCTCGTCGGCGTCCGGCAGGGTCGTCACCGGGTGGTCGTAGACGTAGGTCGCGTCGAGCCCGCTGGTGAGGTCGAGGTCGTCGGGCATGCTGAGCCGGTAGTAGTGCGCCTTGTCGGCGAGCTCGGCGATGCTCATCTTCATGTCGGGCACGCCCTTGACGTGCACCGCGCCGTCCTCGAGCGCGAGGTCGCGCACGTCGGCCTCCATCAGATGGGCGGCGATGCGCAGCAGCTTCTCTCGAATCTTGCCGGCGGCGCCGACGATGGCGCCGGTGACCATCACCGTGAAGCGGCTGCCGCCCGGCCCGGTGGAGTTGAGGCCCTGGTCGGTGTCCGAATAGGTGATCTCGATATCCGCCGGGTCGATGGTGAGCTGCTCGGCCAGCACCTGGGCGGCCACGGTCTCCGGGCTGTTGCCCCAGAAGGGCGAATGCAGCGTGACGAAGGCCTTGCCGGTCGGGTCGATCTTGACCGAGACCCCGTCCGGCGAGCTGGTCCACTCGACGCCGGGCTCCAGGTTCCACATCCAGAACTCGGTGGCGCTGAAGACGCTCCGCTCCTGGCAGGTGGCGATCCCGATGCCGATGTGGCGCCCCTCCGCCCGGGCCTCCGCCTGCTTCGCCCGCCAGTGCTCGACGTCGGCGAGCTTCAGCGTCTCGTCGAGAACCGCCTGGTAGTTGCCACTGTCGTACATGTTCCCGGTCGGGATCAGATAGGGGAACTGGTCCGGCTGGATGAAGTTCTGCCGCCGGAGCGCGATCCGGTCCATGCCGAGCTCGTCGGCGGCGGCATCCACCAGGCGCTCGATCACGAAGTTCGCGACCTCGGAGCCGAAGCCGCGATAGGCCCCCTGCTGGCACTTGTTGGTGAGCACGGCGGCGAGGTCGACCTCGACGCTGTTGATGCGATAGGGGCCGACGCATTGCGAGAGCGCGTTGCCGTGCTGGCCGACGCCGAACTGAAAGTATGCGCCGTAGTCGTCGATGATCCGCGTCTTGAGGCTGAGCAGCGTGCCGTCGCGCTTGAGCGCGAGCTTTGCGTAGTAGACGCGGTCCGAAGCGTGGTTGTCGCAGCTCGTGGTGTTGTCGATCCGGTCCTCCATGAACTTGACCGGCTGGCCGGCCGCGCGCGCGAGCGCCGCGGCGATGATCGGAACCTTGTGGACGAACATCTTGCTGCCGAAGCTGCCGCCGGCGAGCGTCGGCACGATGTTGAGCTTGTGGGGAGCCACGCGGAGCGTGTCGGCGATCATCCAGCCGCAATAGTTGTACATCGAGGTGTTGCACTGGATGGTGAAGCGGCCCGAGCCCTCGTCGTAGCTCGCCACCGCGCCCACCGTCTCCAGCGGCTGGCCGCCGGAGCGCGGCCAACGGAAGCGGCGCTCGATGACCAGGTCGGCGGCGGCGAAGTCTTCCTCCACCGGCCCGAAGGTGAGTTTGCGCTCGAGGGCTATGTTGGTGTCGCCCCGGTCGGGGTGCAGGACGGCATCGCCCGTGGACGCCAGCGCCTCCTCGGGATCGACCACGGGCGGCAGCGGCGCGTACTCGACCTCGATCAGCTCGCAGGCGTCCTCGGCGATGTAGCGGTCCTCCGCGGCCACCGCCGCCACCGCCTCGCCGACGTGGCGCACCCGCTCGTGGGCGATGGCCGGCTGGAGCACCGGCGGGCTCGCCCAGGTGGGGAGCGGGTCGCAGACCGCCGCCGCATCGGCGCCGGTCATCACGCAGAGCACGCCGGGCAGCGCCGCCGCCTTGCTCACGTCGATGGAGACGATCCTGGCATGCGCGTGGGGGCTGCGCAGCACCGCCGCATGGGCCATCTCCGGCAGGTTCACGTCGTCGGTATAGACGCCCTTGCCGACGAGGAGCCGGGGATCCTCCACCCGCTTCATGCTCTTGCCGATCCACTTCAGATCGGCGCGCGGCTTCTCGCGCTGCCGGCTCTCGGGGATGTGGCCGCGCTCGCTCATGCGCCGTCCTCCCGCATCAGGTGCGCCGCGTACCGGATTGAGTCGACGATGGTCTGATAGCCGGTGCAGCGGCAGAGGTTTCCGGATATGGCGTCGCGGATGTCGTCCACGGAAGGGTCCGAGTTCCGTTCCAGAAGCTCGACGGCGGTCATCAGCATCCCCGGCGTGCAGAAGCCGCACTGGAGCCCGTGCTTCTCCCAGAAGGCCCGCTGCACCGGATGCATGGCGTCGACCGAGCCGAGGCCCTCGATGGTCTCGATCTCGGCGCCGTCCGCCATCACCGCGAAGGTGAGACAGGAGCGGGCGGTGACGCCGTCCATCATCACGGTGCAGGCGCCGCAGACCCCGTGCTCGCAGCCGACATGGGTGCCGGTGAGGCGCAGATCGTCGCGCAGGAAGTCGCTGAGCAGCCGGCGCGGCTCAACCTGGCGCTCGTAGGCCCTGCCGTTGACGGTCACGCTGATCGTCTCACGCTCCATCGCCCCCCTCCCTCAGCCGCAGCGCTCGGCCGCCCGGCGCAGCGTGCGCCGGGTGAGCGCGGCGACTGCGTCCCGCCGGTAGACGGCATCCGCGTGGCTGTCGCTGTGAGGATCGACCGCGCCCGCCGCCGCTTCCGCCGCGCGCTCGATGGCTGCGTCGTCGATCGCGCCGCCCGTCAGCGCGTCCTCCGCCGGCCTGAGCCGGGCCGCGTGCTCGCCCACCGCGCTCGCCACCACGCGCGCCGCCTCGCACCGCCCGTCCGCGAGCCGCAGCGTGGTCGCAATGACGGCGATGGCGAAGTCGCCGTGGCGGTTGCTGACCTCGGCGAAGGCCCAGCCTTCGGCGCCGCGGCCGGGAAGGCGTATCTCGACCAGCAGCTCGTCCTGCCGGGCCGCGGTCTCGTAGGGGCCTTGGAAGAAGTCTTCCGCCGCGACCTCGCGCCGCCCGCCCACGCTCTGGAGCACCAGCGTGGCGCCGACCGCGACCATCACCGCCGGCGTCTCCGACGAGGGATCGGCGTGGCAGAGATTGCCGCCGAGGGTGCCGCGGTTCCGCACGGTGTGGTGCGCGATGGACTCGTAGGCCTCGGTCAGCAGCGGGCAGCGCGCGCGGACGAGGTCCGAATGCTTGACGTCGTTGTGCCTCGTCAGCGCGCCGATGGCGACGCCGTCGCCATCCTCCCTGATATAGCCGAGGCCCGCGACCCGGTTGATGTCGACGAGGCAGGCCGGCCTGACCAGCCTGAGGTTCATCATGGCGATCAGGCTCTGGCCGCCCGCGAGCGGGCGGGAATCGGGGTTGTCGGCGAGCGCCCGGAGCGCGCCGTCGACACTCTCCGCGCGCAGGTAGCGGAAGCGCGGCGGCTTCATGGTGCGAGGGCGGCGCGGACCGCGCGCTTCGCCATCACGCCGACGAGGTGCGCGCGATAGGCCGCGTCGGCGTGAAGGTCCTCGTTGAGCCCCTCGCTCGCCACCGCGATGCCCTCCAGCGCCTCGGCCGAGAAGTCGGCGGCGAGCGCGGCCTCCATCTCCGGCACGCGGAAGACGTGGGACTTCGCGCCGGTGACGGCGAGGCGCACCGCGCCGCCGGCCAGCGAGACCATCACCGCGACCACGGCGAAGCGCGAGGCCTGGTTGCCGAACTTGGCCCAGCCTGCCCGCTCGGGCACCGGGAAATCGACCGAGACCACGAGCTCGCCGTCCTCCAGCGCGGTCTCGTAGAGCCCGGTGAAGAAGTCGTCGGCGGCGATCGAGCGCCGGTCGGTGTTGACCGAAGCGCCCAGGCCGAGGATGCCCGCCGGGTAGTCCGCCGCCGGGTCGGCGAAGCAGATCGAGCCGCCGATGGTGCCGCGGTTGCGCACCTGCACGTCGCCGATGGAGCCGGCGAGCGCCGCAAGCGCGGGGATCGCCTCCCGCACCTCCGCCGAAGCCTCGACGGCGGCGTGCCGCGTCATCGCGCCGATGCGGATGCCGCCCTCGTGCCGCTCGATCCCGGCGAGCCCGTCGATTGCGTTGAGGTCGACGAGGTCCGAGCACGAGGAAAGGCGGAAGCGCATCGTCGGGATCAGGCTCATGCCGCCGGCGAGCGGCCGGCCGTCCTCGCTCGCGGCGAGGCGCGCCCTGGCATCGTCGAGCGAGGCCGGGCGGTGATAGGTGAACGGATACATCGGCCCCTCCCCTCAGCCGCTCATCTCTCTAGCGCCGGCAGCGATGGACTCGACGATGTTGTGATAGCCCGTGCAGCGGCAGAGATTGCCTTCGAGCTCGCGGCGGATCGTCGCCTCGTCGGGCGCCGCATGACGGTTCGCGATGTCGATCCCCTTCATCACCATGCCCGGCGTGCAGAAGCCGCACTGCAGGCCGTGGTTCTCCTTGAACGCGGTCTGCATCGGGTGCATCTCGTCCGGGCCGCCGACGCCCTCGATGGTGGTGACGTCTGCGCCCTCGAGCTGCACCGCAAGCAGCGCGCAGGACTTCACCGCCCGGCCGTCGAGATGCACCGTGCAGGCGCCGCACTGGCTGGTGTCGCAGCCGACGTGGGTGCCTGTGAGCTGGAGCTGCTCGCGCAGGAAGTGAACCAGGAGGGTGCGCGGATCCACCGTCGCCGAGACCTCCCGGCCGTTCACGGTAAGGGTTACGGACGCCTCTGCCATCGCCATTCTCCCGCGATCGTTCCGGTTGCCGCCGGCGCTACTGCTGCGCCCGTCCTGCGTCTTCGATGGCGCGCCAGATCTTCTTCGGAGTCATCGGCTGCGTGATCTGGCGCACGCCCAGATGCCAGAGCGCATCGATCACCCCGTTGGCGACGCAGCCGGGCGCGCCGATGGTGCCGCTCTCGCCCGCTCCCTTGGCGCCCAGCGGGTTGCCCAGCGCCCTGGTGAAATGCGAATCGAGGCCGAAGGACGGCACGTCCTCGGCATGGGGTATGGCGTAGTCCATGAAGGTGCCGGCGAGGTACTGGCCCGACTCCGGGTCGTAGGCGCATTCCTCCATCAGCGCCTGGCCGATGCCCTGGACCAGCCCGCCGTGAACCTGCCCGTGCAGCACCATCGGGTTGATGACGGTGCCGACGTCGTCCACCGCCCAGTAGTCGCGGAGGGTCACGGCGCAGGTCTCGGGATCGACCAGCACGACGCAGACATGCACGGCCGACGGATAGGTGCAGTCCGCCGGATCGAAGAACGAGGTCTCCTCCAGGCCGATCTCGAGATCGGCCGGGCGGTCGCCGGAGTGGTAGGAGGCGTTCGCCACCTCCGCGAACGAGAGCTTCCGGTCCGTGCCCTTGACGGTGAACTCGCCGTCCGCCAGGTCGAGGTCCTCGGCCGCGCATTCCAGCATGTGTGCCGCCATCCGCTTGGCCTTGGCCACCACCCGGTCGGCGGCGGTGTAGACCGCCATGCCGGCGGTCGACAGCGAGCGCGAGCCCCAGGTGCCGATGCCCATGGGCACCCGGTCGGTATCGCCCTCGACCAGATCGATGTGGTCGATGTCGCAGCCGAGGCGATCGGCGGCGATCTGGCTCCAGGTGGTCTCGTGGCCCTGGCCGTGGCTGTGGCTGCCGGCGAAGACGGTGATCCGCCCGTCGGGGTGCACGCGGACGCTGGCCACGTCGTAGCAGCCGATCTTGGCGCCGAGGTCGTTCATCATCTTGACCGGGCCGGCGCCGGCCATGTCGAAGAAGGCCACCATGCCGATGCCCATCCACCGGCCCTCCGCCCGGAGCGCGGCCTGCTCGGCGCGGAGCGCGTCGTAGTCGCAGAGCGCCCTGGCCTTCTCCATGAGCGCCGGCGGGTCGCCGGAATCGTAGATGATGCCGATGGCGGTCTGGTAGGGGAACTTCTCCGCCGGGATCAGGTTGCGGGCGCGCAACTCCAGCGGATCGATGCCCATCTCGTGGGCTCCGTTCTCGATCAGGCGCTCGACCTGATAGATGGTCTCGGGCCGGCCTGCGCCGCGATAGGCGTCGACCGGCGTCGCGTTGGTATAGACGCCGCGCACGGTGGTGTGGATCGCCGGGATGTCGTAGGCGAGCGAAAGCATGGTGAAGTGGTAGGCGTTGGTGATGCTCGCGTTCCACTGGCTCTCGTAGGCGCCGAAGGCGCCGAGGGTCTCGAACTTCACGCCGAGGATCCTGCCCTCCTCGTCGAAGGCCATGCGGCCCACTGTGTGGTGGTCTCTCGCGTGCGTGTCGCCCAGCAGGCACTCCGAGCGCGTGCCCACCCAGCGCACCGGCCGGCGCGAGACGATGGCGCCCCACAGCACCAGCGGCTCCTCGGGATAGTGGTAGAGCTTCATGCCGAAGCCGCCACCGACGTCGGGCGCGATCACCCGGAGCTTGTGCTCGGGGATCCCCAGCGACTTGGTGAAGTAGCGGCGCACGATGTGCGGCGCCTGGTTGGTGGTCCACACCGTGTAGCGGTCGTTGACCGTGTCGTGGTGACCCATGTAGCAGCGCGGCTCGATGGAGGCGGCGGTGACGCGGTTGGTGGGGACCACGACCTCGGTAACGTGATGCGCCCTGGCCAGCGCCGCCTCGGTCTCCTCCTTGAGGCCGTGCTCGGTGACCAGCACCTCGTTGGTGCCGTGCGCGGGATGCACCAGCGGCGTGTCGGGGTCGAGCGCCCGGGCGGTGATCGTGTTGGCCGGCTTCTCCTCGTAATCGACCGCGATGGCCTCGGCGGCGTCCTGCGCCTGGTGGCGGTCCTCGGCGACGACCATGGCGACGATCTCGCCGACGCAACGCACGACGCCGTCGGTGCAGATGAAGGGCCGGTTGACGGTGCGGGCGTCGGCGCCGCTCATGTCCTTGACCGGCCAGACGCCCTCGGCCTCGCCGTAGCCGGCGGCGGTCCAGTCCGCGCCGGTGAGCACCGCCAGCACGCCCGGCATGCCAACGGCCCTGGCGGTATCGACGCGCGTTACCGCGGCATGGGCATGGGGGCTGCGGACGAAGGCGGCATGCGCGATGGGCTCATCGAGGGTGATGTCCTCGACATAGTGCCCGCGGCCCCGGAGGAAGCGCTCGTCCTCTCGGCGCAGGATCGCCTGACCGACATACATGGGACCCCTCCCTGCTCTGTCCGCGTGCGCGCCGCTCTTCCCGGCGGCCGGGCGTCTCTCAGCCCCCGCCGTTCGCCTCCGCCTCGCGGATCATGCCGCGCAGCACCTTGGGCGTGAGCGGAAGCGAATCCACCTTGACGCCGAGCGGCTTCAGCGCGTCCTCGATCGCCGCGGCGATCGCCGGCGGCGCGCCCATGCGCCCGCCCTCGCCGCCGCCCTTGATGCCGTACTCGGTGAAGGGCGACGGCGTCTCGACGTGGCCGACGCGGATATCCACCGGCGTCTCCATCAGGGTCGGGTGCAGGTAGTCGCTCAGCAGCGCGTTCTGCAGCTGGCCGCTCTCGTCATAGTGGAAGTGCTCGTAGAGCGCGCTGCCGATGCCGTTCACGGTGCCGCCCCGCACGTGGCCGGCCAGTGTCATCGGGTTGACCATGGTGCCGCAGTCGTGCACCGCCACGTAGTCGAGGAAATCGACCTTGCCGGTCTCGACATCGACCTCGACCACCGGGATGTGACACATGTGGCCCACGATCGGGTAGAAGATGCCGAGGTCGGAGCGGTCCTCCGACGGCATGGTCGTAACCGGATGGTCGTAGACGTAGGCCGCGTCGATGCCGCTGGTGAGGTCGTGGTCCTCCGGCAGGTCCAGCCGGAAGTAGTGGGCGTGAAGCGCCACCTCGGCGAGTGTCTTCTCCTTGCCGGGTACGCCCTGGACTCCGATGGATCCGGCGCGGAACTCGAGATCGCTCGGGTCCGCCTCCAGCATGTGGCTGGCGACCCGCAGCATCTTCTCCCGGATCACGTCGGCGGCGCCGCTGACCGCGCCCGCGATCATCACCGTAAAGCGGCTCCCGCCCGGGCCTGACGAGTTGAACCCCTTGTCGGAATCGGCGTAGCCGACGGAGATGTCCGCCGGGTCCATCTCCAGCTTCTCGGCCAGCACCTGGACGGCCATCGTCTCCGGGCTGTTGCCCCAGAAGGGCGCGTTCAGCGTGATGAACGCCTTGCCGGTGGGGTCGATGTTGACGGAGACGCTCTCCGGCGAGCTGGAGAGCGTGAAGCCGGGGGTCTCGTTCGGATTCCACATCCAGAACTCGGTGGCGCTGAAGACGCTCCGCTCCTGGCAGGTGGAGATGCCGATGCCGATATAGCGGCCCTCCTTGCGGGCCTCGGCCTGCTTCTTGCGCCAGCCCTCCAGGTCGATCATGCCGAGCGCCTCGTCGAGCACGGCGTGGTAGTCGCCGCTGTCGTACATGTTGCCGGTGGGCATGATGTAGGGAAATGCGTCCTTGGGAATGAGGTTCTTCCGGCGCATCTCCACCGGATCGAGGCCGAGCTCTTCGCAGGCGGCGTCGACCAGGCGCTCGATCACGAAGTTGCCGACCTCGGAGCCGAAGCCGCGATAGGCCCCCTGCTGGCACTTGTTGGTGAGCACGGCGGTGAGATCGACCTCGACGCTGGTGATGCCGTAGGGGCCGGTCACCTGCGCCATGGCGTTGCCGTGCTGGCCGACGCCGTACTGGAAGTAGGCGCCGTAATCGTCGATCACCTTGAGCCGCATGCTCAGCATCGTGCCGTCGCGCTTCAGCGCGAGCTGGGCGTCGTAGAGGCGGTCGGAGCCGTGGGCGTCACCACTCGTCATGTTGTCGATGCGGTCTTCCAGATACTTGACCGGCCGGCCCGCGGCGCGCGCGAGCGTGCCGGCGAGCGTGCAGACCTTGTGGCAGAAGAGCTTGCTGCCGAAGCTGCCGCCGGCGTCCGTGGGCACGATGTTGAGCCGGTGCGGGTCGACCTTGAGGGAGACCGCGATCAGCCAGCCGACATAGTTGTACATCGACGTGTTGGCGTGGATCGTGAACTTGCCGGTGCCGCGGTCGTAGTGCGCGGTGGCGCCGACGGTCTCGATCGGCGTGCCGCCGGAGCGCGGCCAGCGCAGCCTGCGCTCGATCACCAGATCGGCGGCGGCGAAGTCCTCGTCCACCGCGCCGAAGGTGATGGTGCGCTGAAGCGCCACGTTGGTATCGCCGCGCTCGGGATGCAGCACCGCATCGCCCGTGGACGTCACCGCCTCCTCCAGATCGACCACGACCGGCAGCGGGTCGTACTCGACCTCGATCAGCTCGCAGGCGTCCTCGGCGATGTAGCGGCTCTCCGCCACCACGGCAGCCACCGCCTCGCCCACATGGCGCACCTTGTCGACGGCGATGCAGTGCTGCGTCGTCGGCGGGCTGGAGAAGTCCGCGCACGGCCCCGTGACCTCCGCCGCCTCGGCGCCGGTCATCACGCAGATCACGCCGGGCAGCGCCTCCGCCTTCGACTTGTCGATGCTCACGATGCGGGCATGCGCGTGCGGGCTGCGCAGCACGGCGGCGTGCGCCATGTTGGGCAGCGACACGTCGTCCGCATAGGTGCCGGAGCCGGTGAGCAGGCGGGTGTCCTCCACCCGCTTCATGCTGTGCCCGATGGCGAAGTACTTGGACTTGGGCTTCTCGCGTTGCCGCGATTCGGGGATGTAATGGCGCTCGCGGGTCATTGCCCCTCTCCCTGCATCCGTTCGGCCGCGGCCTGTACTGCCTCGACGATGGTCTGGTAGCCGGTGCAGCGGCAGAGGTTGCTCGAGATCGCCTCGCGGATCTCATCCATGCCGGCACCGGGTGTGCTCTCCAGCAGCTCGACCGCCGTCATCAGCATGCCGGGCGTACAGAAGCCGCATTGCAGGCCGTGCTTCTCCCAGAACGCCTCCTGCAGCGGGTGCATGTCGTCGGCGCCGCCCAGCCCCTCGATGGTGCGGACTTCCGAGCCCTCGGCCTGGACCGCGAGCATCAGGCAGGAGCGTACGCTCTGGCCGTCGACCAGCACGGTGCAGGCGCCGCAGACCCCGTGCTCGCAGCCGACATGGGTGCCGGTGAGCCCGAGCCCTTCGCGCAGGAAGTCGCTCAGCAGGGTGCGCGGCTCGGCGTCGGCGGCGCGACGCTCGCCGTTGACGACAAGCTCGACGGTGCGTGGTGTCGTCATCTCCACCTCCCTTCAGTGACAGCGGGAGGCGGCATCGGCGAGCGCGCGCCGGGTCAGGCTGCGCACCAGATCGCGCCGATAGTCCGCGTCCGCGTGAAAGTCCTCGCCGGGGTCGATGCTGTCGGCCGCAGCCGCGGCCGCCTGCCGGAAGGCGCCCTCGCCCGGCGCCGCGCCCTCGAGTGCGTCCTCGGCGGCGCGCGCCCGGTGCGGCCCGTCACCCACGCCGGCGCAGACGATCCGCGCGCCGCTGCAGGCGCCGCCCGAGAGCGAGACCACGGCGCCCACCGCCACGTAGGCGAAGTCGCCCTTGCGCGGGCTCACCTCGTGAAAGGCCGCGCCCTGCCCCGCCGGCGCCTGCGGCACGCGGACCTCGACCAGGAGCTCGTCCGCCCCGGCGGCGGTGGAAAGCGTGCCGGTGAAGAATTCTTCCGCGCCGACGGTGCGCGCGCCCGACGCGCTCTGCAGCATCATCTCCGCGTCACTCGCCAGCGCCACCGCCGGCATCTCCGAGGCCGGGTCGTTGTGACAGAGATTGCCGCACAGCGTGCCGCGATTGCGGATCGGCCCGTGGGAGACGTAGGGATAGGCGGCGGCCATCAGGGGCGATGCCTCGCGCACCGCAGGCGACTCCAGCACCGCCCGGTGCCGCGCCAGTGCGCCGATCCTGAGCTCGCCGTCCTCGATCCGCACGTGGTCGAGGCCCGGCAGGCGGTTGATGTCGATCAGCACTTCCGGGTGCACCGCCCGCAGGTTGAGCATCGGCACCAGGCTCTGGCCGCCGGCGAGCACCTTGGCCGCCTCGCCGTGCTCCGCGAGCAGCGCGAGCGCCTCGTCCAGCGTCTCCGGACAGTGATAGTCGAACGGTGGCGGTTTCATCCGGTCTCTCCCCTGTTCCGCCCCGCCGCCGGATGGCGGGCCGCCCGAGTTCCTGTGCAGGCCAGTCTAGAGCAAGCCCGCGCCCTCTTCCAAGCCGAGGACGGCGCGGCCGTATTGCGCGCCCGCGATGTCGAAGTTGAACGAGATGTGCGCGTTGATCGCGTGGACGTCCCGGAAGTAGCGCTGCAAAGGGTTGCGCTCGTAGAGAGCGGCACCGCCGGCGGATTCGAACAGGATGTCGACTGCCCGCCGACACTCGTTGGCGGCGTAGGCGCCGTTGCGGCGGTAGCGCGTCTTGGCGGTGAAGTCGGGGACCGTGCCTGCCCTCGCGTAACCCATCGCCTCGTCGCAGGCCGCGCGCATGAGCGAGCCTGCCGCCTCGATCCTGACCGCCGCCTCGGCGATCTTGATCTGGACCGGCGCGTGCTCGGCGACGCGCACGCCGCTGTACGAGCCGACGCGCTTCCGGGTCGCGGCGACATAGCCCTCGAGCGCGCCTTCCGCCGTGCCGAGAGCGCAGCCGGCCAGCACGTAAGGGAACATCGCGAAGACGGGGATCCGGTAGAGCGGCCCGTCGTTGACCGCCAGCCCGGGCCCCCGGCACCCCTTGGTCTCGTCGACCGCGAGCGTGCGGTGCGCGGGCACGAAGACGTCGGTAGCCGCCACGTCGTTGCTGCCGGTGCCACGCAGGGCCGTCGCGTGCCAGGTGTCGATGATCTCGTAATCGGCCCGCGGCAGGACGAACATGCGATGCTCGGCCGGATCGGTATCGGCCACGATCGCGCCCAGCATGCACCAGGCGCTGGGATCGATGCCGCTGGCGAAAGGCCAGCGACCGGAGATCACGTAGCCGCCGTCGACCGCGCGCGCCTTGCCTGCCGGGAAGATCATCGAGGCCGCGAGCAGCACGTCCGGGTCCGGCCCCCAGACCTCGTCCTGCACCTCCGGCTCGAAGAGCGCGAGCATCCAGTGATGGGCGAGCAGATTGGTCAGGTTCCAGGAGCTGGACGGGCAGGCGCGGGCGACGATGGCGCCGAGATCGATCATGATTCCGTAATCCAGCTCGGCGCCGCCGACGCGGGCCGGCTGCAGCACGCGGAAGAGCCCGTTCTCGTGGAACGCGGCCTCGGTCTCGGCCGGCAGGCGCCGCAGCGCTTCCGTCGCTGCGGCCCGCTCGCGCAGGCCCGGCAGCAGGGCCTCGGCCCGTTGCAGGACCGCGTCGCGCTCCCCGGCGTGATCCGCCGTCCCGCTCACGTTCACGTTACCGCCCCGGTCGTGGAGAAGGCCGGAGGCAGGCTCCCGCGCGATGCCTCCCTGCAAGGATCATGACTGTCGATTGCCCGTGTCCGTCGCAGCCGTACGGCGCGGACCGCCCGCAGTGCGGGTCAACTGTCCCGAAATCTGGTCGGAGTGAGTGGATTTGAACCACCGACCCCCGCCTCCCGAAGACGGTGCTCTACCAGGCTGAGCTACACTCCGGCCGAAGGGTGCGTCCGGGCGGGAGGAGCCCCGCCTGAGCGCGCGCTCCTTATAGCGCCAGGCAGAGGCAGCCGGCAAGCGAGGCCGCGCCACTGCCCAGCCGCCCCGGCGTGTTGACTCGCCCGCGCCGCACCCCCATGTGCATGCTCCACGACGCGGACGCGCCGGCGCCCGCGCGCCGCCCTACGAACGAGCCCCGCCCCATGTCCCGAGACTATGTCGCGAAGATCCTGAAGGCGCGCGTCTACGACGTGGCGCGCGAAACCCCGCTCGAGCACGCGCCGAAGCTCTCTTCCCGGCTCGGAACCGGGATATGGCTCAAGCGCGAGGACCTGCAGCCGGTCTTCTCGTTCAAGCTGCGCGGCGCCTACAACAAGCTCTCGTCGCTCAGCACCGAGGAGCGGGTGCGGGGGGTCGTCGCATCGTCCGCCGGCAATCACGCGCAGGGCGTGGCGCTGGCGGCGCGCACGCTCGGCGCCCGTGCGCTCATCGTCATGCCGGAGACGGCGCCGCGCATCAAGGTGGACGCGGTCGAGCGGCTCGGCGCCGAGGTGCTGCTCGCGGGCGATTCCTACGACGGCGCGAAGGAGCGGGCGGAAGCGCTGGCCGCCGAGCGCGGGATGGTCCTCATTCCGCCCTATGACGACGAGCAGATCATCGCCGGGCAGGGCACCGTGGGGATGGAGATCGTGCGCCAGCAAGGCGAGCCCTTCGACGCGATCTTCGTGAGCGTCGGCGGCGGCGGACTCATCGCCGGAATCGCGGCCTACATCAAGGCATTGTGGCCCGAGACGCGGATCGTCGGCGTCGAGCCCCGCGACACGCCGACGCTGCATGCGGCGCTCGCGGCAGGCGAGCGGGTGGTGCTGGAGCAGGTCGGCACCTTTGCCGACGGCGTGGCGGTGAAGCAGATCGGCGCCGAGCCCTTCCGCATCGCGCAGCACTGCGTCGACGAGGTGGTGCTGGTCTCCACCGACGAGATCTGCGCCGCCATCAAGGACATCTTCGAGGACACGCGCTCGATCGCCGAGCCGGCGGGCGCGCTCGCGGTCGCAGGCCTCAAGCGCTACGTCGAGCGGGAGGGCGCGGAGGACGGCGGGCGCTTCGCGGCGGTGGTGAGCGGGGCCAATGTCAACTTCGACCGCCTCCGCCACATCGCTCAGCGGGCTCAGCTCGGCGAGCAGCGGGAGATCCTGCTCGCGGTGACCATCCCGGAGCGCCCCGGCAGCCTGCTCCGGTTCTGCGAGCTCATCGGCAACCGCTCGATCACCGAGTTCAACTACCGCTTCGCCGACGACGCGGACGCGCACATCTTCGTGGGCGTGGAGATCAGCGGTGCCGGCGCCGACAGGCGTTCGCTCATCGATGCGCTGGAGCGCGACGGCTACCCGGTGCTCGACCTGACCGACAACGAGATGGCCAAGCTCCACGTGCGCTACATGGTCGGCGGGCGGGCGCCCGGTGCGCTCGACGAAGTGCTCTATCGCTTCGACTTTCCCGAGCGCCCGGGGGCGCTGATGCACTTCCTCACGCGCATGGGGAGCAAGCCCTGGAACATCAGCATGTTCCACTATCGCAACCACGGCTCCGATTTCGGCCGGGTGCTGATCGGCCTGCAGGTGCCGCAGGAAGACCGCGCGGACTTCCAGTCGTTTCTCGACGAGGTGGGCTACGACTATCGCGACGAGAGCGACAATCCCGCGTACCGCCTGTTCCTGCGGTGAGGGGAACCCGCGAGCTTCCCTATATCAATTCCGCCAGCTCGCGCTTGAAGGGCACCGCGTCGCCAATCACCTCCGGGCCGTCGAGCTCCTCCGCGTAGCGCCGGCCGGCGTAGACGGCATGGGCGATGGTCGCCGGCGCGAGCGCGTCGCCGATGGCGTCGACCGCTTCGAGGCCCGCGTCCGACCACCTCTCGCGCAGGCGCGCGAGCGCGGTCGCGAGCTCGTCCGACGGCGTGCGGGAGGTGGCGAGGAGCACGGCATCGGCCTCCAGCTCCTCCTCCCGGCCCGTGTGAACGCACGAGAGTGCGACTGCGCCCGGCGCAATGCGGCTCAGCGTCCGGAACGCCTGGATGCGAATTCCCTTCTCGAGCATGCGCGCCTGGGCGAAGTGCTGCTCCATGGTGTTGCGCGACCAGGTCGAGGCCTCCGAGGCAGGCGTGATGTAGGTGGTGTCGAAGCCCTTCTCCGCCAGGAGCTCGGCCATCACGCTGGCCATGTAGTAGTGATCGTCGTCCCAGACGACGACGCGCCGGCCCTGCGGCAGACGATCCTCCATGATGTCGTCGGGCGTCAGCACCTGCGCGCCGTCCCCGGTCGGCACCGGCGTCGTCCAGTGGCGGCCCACCCCGTCGCCGCGCCAGCGCGACCCGGTGGCGACGACGACGCGGGGGCAGCCGAATTCGAGGACGGCCTCCGCGTCGAGGCGTGAATCCAGGTAGACGCTCACGTTCGGCAGCTTGTGAAGCTGCTCGACCCTCCAGTCCCGTACCCGGCCCCAAGCGGCGAGCCCCGGCAGGCGGCACTCCTTTGCCACGCGGCCGCCGAGCTCCGTGGCCTGCTCCGCCAGAGTCACCTCGTAGCCCCGCTTGCCGAGCGCCTGTGCCGCCTCGAGCCCGGCGGGGCCGGCGCCGACCACGAGGACGGGCTTGTCGCTCTCCTTCGGCCGGATGCGCTCCGGATGCCAGCCCCGGCGCCACTCCTCCCCCATGGTCGGGTTCTGGGTGCAGCGGATGGGCGACATGGTGAAGTCGCCGGAGACGCAGATGTTGCAGCCGATGCACTCGCGGATGTCCTCGACGCGCCCCTCCTCCACCTTTCGCGGCAGGAAGGGATCGGCGATGGAGGGCCGCGCGCAGCCGATCAGGTCGACGATGCCCTTGCGGATGACGGACGCCATGCGGTCGGGCGAGGTGTAGCGGCCGACGCCCACCACGGGCTTGGTGGTGAGCTTCTTCACGCCGTCGATGTAGGGCTCCTGCCCGCCCTCCTCGCCGAAGCGCGACGGCATGCTGTCGTTCTCCCAGGAGGCGAGGCAGACGTCCCAGAGGTCCGGAATCTCGGCCACGAGTCCGATCATGTCCTCGGTCTCGGCCTTCTCCAGCCCGACGCCCCCGCGTAGCTCGTCCATCGAGAGGCGACAGGGCACGGCGCAGGTGTCGCCCACCGCCTCCCTGGTGTCGATCAGGAGCTCCTTGAGGAGCCGGACGCGGTTCTCCAGCGAGCCGCCGTACTCGTCCGTGCGGTGATTGAACTCCCTGGAGAGGAAGTGATGGAGGAAGCTCAGCCCGTGACCGGCGTAGACGTAGATGAGGTCGTAGCCCGCCTGCCTGGCGCGAAGCGCCGCCGCCCTGTGCCAGCGGCGGACGTTGCGGATGTCCTGCTTGTCCATGCTGCGCGCCTGGACGGGCTCGTAACTGAAGCTCGCGACCGGCAGGCCCGTCGGCGCCAGCGGCACTTCGCGCGAATAGAAGTTGGGCGCGTGCGCACCGTTGTAGCAGAGCTCCAGCCCGGCGAGCGCGCCGTGCGCGTGGACGTGATCCGCCATCCTGGCGAGCATCGGAATGTCGCGGTCGTCCCAGAGCCGGAGCTCGATGAAGGGCGTGATCTCCGAGGTCCAGTGGAACTCGA
This sequence comes from Alphaproteobacteria bacterium, assembly GCA_011523425.1. Taxonomy (GTDB): domain Bacteria; phylum Pseudomonadota; class Alphaproteobacteria; order UBA828; family UBA828; genus WTGU01. Next base: position 73,598 of record WTGU01000077.1, on the reverse strand, counting down.
CCTGCTCGGTGCAGACCACGGCCCAGCCCCCTTCGGCCTTGACGCCACGCATGTGGGCGAGCGCCGTCGGGTCGCGGTAGCCCATGCCGGTGCAATGAGGCACCTGGTAGAAGCGGTTGCGGGCGGTGACGGGCCCGATCTCGATGGGCTGAAGCAGAATGTCGAAACGCGAATCAACGTTCATGGGATCACCCGATCGGCCGCGACGGGGGTGGCCGGCGCGACGCGCCCCGCTGGAGCGCGCCGCCCGGCAACGGGTAACGGATGTCTATTTCTTCAGGCGGGTCCACATGGTGTCGTAGACCTCCTGGGTCGCCTGATCGCACACCGCGACGAAGGTGCCGGCAGGCGCATCGGCAGGCGGCACCGATTCGGGCTGGCTGGCGAGCTCCGGATCGAGGTGCGGAGTCACGCCCGTCACGCCGGCGGCATAGCGCGCGTAGTTGGTGACCGCGGCGATGTTCTCCGGCTCCAGCAGGAAGTCCATGAACTTGATCGCGCTGGCCCGGTTGGGGGCGTCCTTCAGCAGCACCACGTTGTCCATCCAGACCACGTAGCCCTGACGCGGATAGGCGTACTCGATGTTGGCGCCCTCGGCGCGCGCCTTGGCGCCGAAGCCGTTCCAGATCATCCCCACGGCGGCGTCGCCGGAGACCAGCACGTCCTTGGCGCCGTCGGAGTTGAAGGAGGCCCAGTGCGGCTTGGCCGCCTGCAGCAGCGCATCGAGCTGCTTGAGCTGCTCACGGTCGGTCGAGCACTGCGGAATCCCGAGATGGAGGGCAGCCAGAAGCATGACCTCGCCCTGGGAGTCGAGCACGTTGATCCTGCCCTTCAGCTCGTCCGGCGGGTCGTAGACGATGGCGGTGTCGTTGATGTCGCCCTGATAGACGTCCCGGTTCACCGAGAAGCTGGTCGAGCCCCACTGGTAGGGGATCGAGTGCTTGCGGCCCATATCGAAGGGCACGTCCAGCCACTGCTGCTCGATATTCGCGAAGTTGGCGAGCTCGCCGTCCGCGACGGTGTCGAGCATGCCTTCGCCGATCATGATCTCGACCATGTAGTCGCCCGGCACCGCCACGTCGTAGGAGCCGAGCTTGCCGGCCTTGAGAGATGCCAGCATGGCCTCGTTGGAATCGAAGGTGTCCATGGTCACCTCGATTCCCGTCTCCGCCGAGAACTTGTCGAGAAGCTCTTGCGGGATGTACTCGAACCAGTGGTAGATCGAGAGCTTCTCCTGAGCCTGTGCCGCGCCTGCGACAAAGGTCAGGGCCAACGCAGCCATTCCGGCTTTGAGCAAGTAGCGCATTGTGGCCTCCTTGGTTGGGTTTGATTGCCGCAAAAGACTCACGCCCCCGCCTTCGTTCCCTGGCGACCGTACCGACTGATGAAATAGGACAGCGTGACGATCAGGATCGAGACGGAGAGCATGATGGTGCTGAGCGCCATGATGTTGGGTTTGATGCCCTGCTTCACGGCCCCGAATATCGCCGTGGGCAGGGTCTCGATACCGGCGCCCTTGATGAAGTTGGTGATGATGAAATCGTCCAGCGAGATGATGAATGCCAGCAGAAAGCCCGCGAGAATGCCGGGCGCCATCAACGGCATGAGAACGCGCAGGAACGCCTGGAAGCGGCTCGCGTAAAGATCCTGCGCGGCCTCCTCGTAGCTGCCGTCGATCCCCTGCAGGCGTGCCGCGATCGGCAGGTACGCGAACGGAATGCAGAAGACGATGTGGGCGACGAGAATGGAGAGATAGCCGAGCGTGAAACCGATGGCGCTGAAGAAGATCAGCGTCGCCACCGCGGTGACGATCTCCGGCACCATGATCGGCATGCTGATGAGCGCGAGGTTCAGCGCCTTGCCGCGGAAGGCCCCGCCCCGCACCATCGCGACCGCCGCGGCGGTGGCGATGGTCGTGCTGGCCGTCGCCGCGCAGAGCGCGATGGTGAGCGAGTTCCACGCCGCATCCTTGAACTTGGCCGATTCCGGCCCGGTGAAGATGTCCATGTACCAGCGGAAGCTGAACCCGCCCCAGCGGGTGATCGAGAGCGAGTCGTTGAAGCTGTAGACCATCACCACCAGCAGCGGCGCGTAGAGCACCACGAGGCAGAGGATCGTCACCGGCAGGAAGCCGGGATAGCGGCGGATGTCGAGCCTGCGCCGCATCTCAGGCGGCCTTCGCGCTGCGCAGCGCCTGCCGGCGCGCGTAGATGAAGAGCGCGATCAGCACGAGGGAGAGCAGGATCATCGAGGCGGCAGCGCCGAAGGGCCAGTTGCCGGCGTTGCCCTTGAACTGCTCCTCGATCAGCGAGCCGATCAGGAAGTTCTTCGCGCCGCCGAGAAGGTCGGGCGCGAGGAAGGCGCCGAGGCTCGGCACGAAGACCAGGATGCAGCCCGCCACGATGCCTGGCCGCACGATCGGCAGGATCACCCTGCGCAGGATCGTCCAGCGGTTGGCGTAGAGGTCGGCCGCCGCCTCGGAAAGGGCGAAGTCGTAGCGCTCCACCGAGGCGTAGATCGGCAGCACCATGAAGGGCAGGTACGAGTAGAAGAGGCCGAGCTGCACGGCGAAATCGGTGTTGATGAGCGCGATCGGCTCGTTGATGACCCCGAGACCGAGCAGCGCCTCGTTGAGCGGCCCGTTGTCGCGGATGAGGAACTTCATCGAGACCGTGCGGATGAGCAGGTTCACCCAGTAGGGAACCGTCACCAGGAAGAGCCACATCGAGCGCGTCGCGGGCGAGCGGGTCGCGATGAAGTAGGCGGTCGGGAAGCCGATGATGAGGCAGAGCACGGTGGCGACGGCGGCCTGCACGATCGAGCGCGCGAAGATGACGATGTAGGTCCACTCGATCTGCGGCGGATCGTCGCCGAAAAGGCCACGATCGAAGATGAACTGGTCGTAGGCCGCGAGCGAGAAGTCCCAGATCACGCCGCCCCGGAACTCCTTCGTCAGAAAGGAGTAGACGAGCATCATCAGCACCGGCGCCACGAGGAAGAAGCCGATGATCACCCAGGTCGGGATCAGCAAGTGGGTGCGCACCGGCGCGAAGGTGCGGGAGACCGCGCGCGTGCTGGCGAGCTCGCCGGCCATCAGTCCACCAGGAGCCGTGCCGCGCCGGGGGCGATGGCGAGGCCCACGCGGTCGCCGGTGCGATGGGTCACCGCGTCGGCGCCGACGTTCTGCGCGCGGACCAGGACGTCCGGCCCGTCGTCCAGCCGGACGCCGTACTGGATGTCGGTGCCGAGGTAGACGGCCTGGTCGACCACGCCCGTGAGGCCGGTGTCGCACGCCGCCTCGGGCACGAGGGAGAGGCGCTCCGGCCGAATCAGCACGTGCGCGAAGGCCCCGTCTTCGGGCGGCACGCTCGCGTGGCACGGGAACGCGGCCCCGTTGGTAAGGTGGCAGGTGAGCGCATCGTCCGACCCCCGCCGCACGGTCGCGTCCAGCACGTTGGTCTCGCCGATGAAGTCGGCCACGAAGCGGTCGAGGGGCGCCTCGTAGATCTCGCGCGGCGTGCCCACCTGCCGGATCTCGCCCGCCGACATCACGGCGATGCGGTCCGACATGGTCAGCGCCTCTTCCTGGTCGTGGGTGACGAAGACGAAGGTGATGCCGGTATCCTTCTGGATCTGCTTCAGCTCGATCCGCATGGCCTGACGCAGCTTCAGGTCGAGCGCGGACAGCGGCTCGTCGAGCAGGAGCACCTTCGGCCGGGGCGCCATGGCGCGGGCGAGTGCCACCCGCTGCTGCTGCCCGCCGGAAAGCTGGGCGGGCCTACGCGCCGCGAGGTCGCCGAGCTTCACCAGATCGAGGATGCGCAGCGTCCGGGCCTCGATGTCGGCCTTGGTCCAGCCGAGCCTGCGCATGCCGAAGGCAACGTTCTCGGCCACCGTCATGTGCGGGAAAAGCGCGTAGTGCTGGAAGACGGTGTTGATCGGGCGCCGGTTGGGCGGCAGCGCCCCGAGGTCCTCGCCGTAGAGGAGGATCTCGCCCTCGGTAATCTCCTCGAAGCCGGCGATGAGGCGGAGCAGGGTGGTCTTGCCGCAGCCCGACGGGCCGAGCAGCGTGAAGAACTCGTTGTCCCGGATGGTCAGCGACGCGCCGGCGAGCGCCGTGACCGCGCCGAAGCGCTTCACCGCATTGCGCACGTCGATCGCTATGCTCGTCTCGGTCAACGCACGAGGCTCCGGTCAGCGGCCCGTCGGGGGTGGCAGCGGTTGCCTACTGCACGGCCGGGATGTTCGGCCCGGTCAGGGTCTCGAGCTCGTAGTCAGGCTCCTCCACCCTGGAGTGGCCGACCCGGGACAGCCACTCGTCCGTCGAAAGCTCCAGGATGCCCGTCTCGGGCGTGATGTTCCTGAACGCGCCCGTCGGCAGCGTCACGTACGGCGCGCAGGCGAGCGCGCAGCCGACGTGGTTCTCGGGAATGTGGGACGCCTTCCAGCCGATATAGATCTTCTCGTAGGTTGCGCCCTGGTTCACGCCGCAGAGATACGCCGCATAGGCGATCCTGTTGAGCCTGTCGTCGAGCCTCTCCCGCACCGCCTGTCCCCCGTCCGGCCCCAGCGCCAGCGAGCCCGTGTCCTCCATGAACAGGCAGGCGTGGTTCTCGCGATCTTCCGCAATCGCGAAGCCGAGCGCGCACCAGATCCACAGATTGCCGTCGGAGACCGTGCTCGTCCGGTACTTCTCGGCGCAGACGACCATCGCCCCCTCCTGCGGCGGGAAGTGCCGGCAGTCCGCAACGCCGAAGAGCTGCCGGGTGGCGTCGCGCAGGGGAATGAGCGAGTAGATGGGAATGTTCTCGATGCGGCCGACGGGATAGGTCTTGCCGATGCGGGGTTCGATCGCCAGGTCGTAGCCCCAGATGGCGCCGTTGACGCCGCTGAACGACGACGCCTGCAGCATGTTGACCTGGCCGATATAGGAATCGTTACACTCGGCGCGGTCGTAGGACACGATCTCGGCCATGCCCTGGTCCAGGTCCTCCTCGAACGGGTAGCCCGGAAACTGCTCGAGATTGACGCTGCCGGTGGAAAGCAGGATCGTCGAGACGTAGGCGCCCGGTTGGCCCGTGGCCGTCGGCTCCAGATAGCCGCCGCAGCTGCTGGCCGTCGTGTTCCGGCAGTTTCGAACGATGTCCGCCAAGCGTGAGTCGACCATCGACACATTCCCTTAGCCTGTGAAGCCGAGCCTCCTGCCGAGATCGGCCGCCGCCTCCGAGAGCCTCAGCTTGATCCTGGAGCGATCGATGGGGCGAAAGCGGTCGGCGAGCCCGGTGATGCCGACCGAATAGAGGACCTGACCGCCGCCGATCCGCACCGGGTGCCCGTAGCTGAGCACGCCGCTGTCGAGCTCGTTGTCGCAGACCGCCATCCCGTCGGCGCGAATGCGGTCGATCTCGTTGCGGATGGCGGTCTCGCCGACCTTGGTCCTTTCCGTGAACTGCTCGCGCGGCCGCGTGAGATAGCGCGCCACGAAGTCCTCGTCCTGAAAGGCGAGGATCGCCTTGCCCGACGCCGCCGCGTGCAACGGAAGCTGGCGCCCCGGCTGCACGAAGGCGCGGTCGGAGCCCGACGGCTGCTCCATCAGCACGGACTCGGCGAAGTCGCCGCTCAGCCGCGCCAGATGGGCGGTCTCGCCGAACTCCGCCACGAGCCCGTCGAGGACGGACTTCGCGAACGCCGCATAGCCCGCGCGGTCCATGGTCGCGTGGAGCAGAGACTGAAGCCTGGCACCGGCCACGTAGCTCTTGGTCCCGGCCGGACTGTGCAGCAGGTCGAGAGCGACGAGACCGCGGATCAGGCGATGCGCCGTCCCCGGATGCAGCTCCAGCTCCCTGGCGATGTCCGTGAGCGTCACGCCCGTCCTGGCGTGGGCGACCGTCTCCAGCACCCGGATGTACCGGCTCAGCGGCTTGTCGTTGGTCTCGGACATGCCTCGGCTCGCCGCGGGCCGGCGCTCACGCCGGATCCCGGCCCTGTTCCGCCGCGCCCTTCCCGTGCAACGCCCGGACCACGCGCTCCGGCGTGATCGGCATCTCGAAGACGCGCACGCCGATGGCGTCGGCGACGGCGTTGGCGATGGCGGGCGCCACGGCGGTCATGGCCGGCTCGCCGATGCCCTTGGCGCCAAAGGGCCCCACGCCGCTGCGGGATTCGAGGATGATGCACTCGACCTTCGGCATGTCCATGGCCGTCGGCATCAGGTATTCGCTGAAGGACGGCGTGACCAGGCGGCCCTCCTCGTAGAGCATCTCCTCGCTGAGCGCGTAGCCCTGCCCGTTCTGCGCGCCTCCCTGGATCTGGCCCTCGACCGCCGCCGGGTTGATGCACTGGCCGACATCGTGCGCGGCCACGCTCTTCAGCACCTCGACCTCGCCGGTCTCCACGTCGACGGAGACCTCCACCGCGTGAGCGCCGTAGGCATAGTCGGGATGGGCCTGCCCCTGGCCGGTCTCGGGATCGAGGAAATCGCCGAACGGGGCGCGGAAGATGGCCAGTTCCGAGCGGTGAATGCCCTCGGCCGCGCAGATCCGCACCAGGTCGACCAGCGGCATGGTCTTCTCCGGTCTGTCGATGACGAAGACCTCGTTGAAGCCCATGTCGATCTCGTCGGGCGCCACGCCGAACTCCTGCGCCGCGCGTTCGACCAGCCGGGCGCGAAGCCCTTCGGCCGCCTGCTTGGCGGCGTTGCCGGTCATGTAGAGCGCGCGCGTCGCGGTCGTGGTGCCGGCGAGCGGGGTCACGGCGGAATCGCTGTTGTAGATGACGACGTTGTCCAGCGTGACGCCCAGCACCTCCACCGCGATCTGGCCGATCGCCGAAATCTGGCCGGCGCCGATGTCGGTGACGCCGGAGCGCACCACGACGGTGCCGTCCATCTCGACCCCGACCCAGGCCTCCGACGTGTCGTGCAGGAAGGTCAGGCGGCCGTAGCTCTGCTGGTAGCAGGCGAGGCCGCGCCCGGTCCGTATCGGGCCTTGCGCCGGCGTGGGTTCGCCCAGCCCGGCCCAGGCCTTCTCCGCGCACTGCTCGGTCCAGATGGCGCTCGGCGGCACGAAGCCGGTGGACATGGGCTCGCCGGTCTTGAGGAAGTTGCGCCGGCGGAGTTCCAGGCGGTCGATGCCGAGCGCGTCCGCGATCTCGTCCATCTGCTGCTCGTAGGCCGCGCAGGCCTGCAGCGCGCCGAAGCCGCGGAAGGCGCTCGTGTACATGTTGTTGGTGGCGACGGCTTGCGCGAAGACATTGATGTTGTCGACCCGGTAGGGGCCGGGGGCGGCGACCAGCGCATAGAGGATGACGTAGGGGCTGAGGAAGACGTAGGCGCCGGCGTCCGCGATCATCGTCACGTCGAGGGCCGTGATCTTGCCCTCCTTCGTCACGCCGGTGCGGTAGGTGAGGATGAAGGGGTGGCGCTTGCCGTGGCCCACGAAGGAATCCTCGCGCGAGTATTCCAGCCGCACCGGCCTGCCCGTGTGCTTGGCGAGCAGCGCGAGATAGACCTCGACGGTCATGTCCTCCTTGCCGCCGAAGCCGCCGCCCACCAGCGCGCCCCGCACGCGGACCTTGTTGTGCGGCACGCCGATGGCGTCGGCGATCGGCCGGAAGTGCTCGATCACCTGGGTCGAGACGCGGATGTTGACCACGTCGTTCTCGTCCACCCAGGCGAGGCCCACCTCCGGCTCGAGGAAGGCGTGCTCCTGGAACGGCGTCTTGTAGGTGTTCTCGACGATGAGATCGGCCCGGGCGAATCCCGCCTCGACATCGCCCTTCCTGATCCTGCGCGTGGCCACGATGTTGTCTTCGCCATAGACCTGCGGCGCGCCGGGCTTCAGCGCCTCCAGCGGGTCGTAGACGCCGGGGATCGGCTCCAGCTCGAACTCGACGAGCGCCGCCGCGTGGTCGGCGATGTCGCGCGTCTCGGCCGCGATCAGCGCCAGCGGCTCGCCGAAGTAGCGGACCCGATCCTTCACCAGGACCGGCTGGTCGGTATCCAGCCTCTTCTGGCCGGTCTGGCCCGGGATGTCGGTGGCCGACGTGCGGTCGGGCATATCGGCAGCGGTCAGCACGCAGGCGACACCCTTGAGCGCCCTGGCGCGGGAGACATCGAGGCGGACGAGGCGGGCGCTCGCGACGTCGGCGCGCGCCACCCGCATGTGCAGCATGTTCGGCATCACGTAATCGCCGGCGTAGGGCGTCCGCCCGGTGACCTTGCCCGGCGCGTCGGTGCGGGTCAGCGGCTTGCCGACCTGCCGGAACTGGACGTTGGCCAGCGCCCCCGGATCGATGTCGGTGTAGGTCATTGCTCACCTCCCTCGGCGCGCATCTCTCTGGCCGCGTCGGCGATGGCCTCGAAGATCTTGGTGTAGCCGGTGCAGCGGCAGAGATTGCCGCTGAGGCCGAGGCGAATGTCGTCCTCGCTCGGCTCCGGGTTCTCGGCGATGATCGCCTGGGCCGCGATGATGATCCCCGGAATGCAGTAGCCGCACTGCGCGGCGCCGCTGTCGGCGAACGCCTCCTGCAAGGGATGGGGCGCATCGAGATCGCCGAGGCCGGAGACGGTGGTGACCTCCTTGCCGGCCGCCATCCAGGCCAGCGTCAGGCAACTGTCCACGGCCATGCCGTCCAGCAGCACGGCGCAGGCGCCGCAGTCGCCCTTCTCGCAGCCGCACTTCACCTCCATGTGGCCGAGCTGGCGCAGCGCCTCCAGCAGGGTGCGATGGGCGGGGAAACGCCCCTCCTCCCCGCGGCCGTTGATGCGGAGCGTGATGTTTCTTGTCTCGGACATGCGCGTCACTCCCCTAGGCCAGCCGGTCCCACGCCCCGGCAACGAGGCGGCGGGTCAGCGCCCGGACCGTGTGTCGGCGGTAATCGGCGGAGGCCCGGATATCGTCGATGGGCGTGCACGCCTCCGCCGCCGCTTCCGCCGCCTCGTCGATCAGCGCCGGCGTCAGCGCCCGGCCCTCCAGCAGCGCCTCGGCCTCCTTGACGCGGCGCACCACCGGCGCGACGGACGCGAGCGCGATCCGCGCCGTGGTGCAGGTGCCACCCGCCGCCGCGAGCGTCACCGCCACGCCGGTCACCGTAATCGCATCGCCCTTGCGCCGGGCGAGCTTGTAGAAGGTGTTGACGGAATCCCTCGGCAGGCGCGGCCACGAGATCCGGGTGATCAGCTCGTCCGGCCGCCGCGCGTCCTGCTTGTAGCCGAGGTAGTAGTCGTCCAGCGCCAGCGTGCGCGTGGACGCGGCGCTCTGAAGCGTCAGTTCGGCGTCGAGCGTGAGCAGCGGCGGCACCAGGTCGGCCGCCGGCGAGCCGCTGGCGATGTTGCCGGCGACGGTGCCTGTGTTGCGCACCATCAGGCCGCCGAAGAGGCGCGCGGCTTCGACCAGCGAGGGCGCCTCCCGGGCGATCTCGGGCGAGCGCAGCAGGTCGCTCACCGTGGTGCGGCCGCCGATGGCGATGCGCTCCGGCCCGAACTCCATGCCCTTGAGCTCGTCGACCCCGTCGAGACCCACCATCCGGTCGGGCCGCTCGCGCCCGGCGCGGATGTCGACGATGAGGTTGGTGCCGCCGGCGAGGGGGAGAACCGCCTCGCCGTCCCCGTTCGCGAGCGCCGCCAAGGCGCCCGCCAGATCGTTCGGAATGTCCAGTTCGAACGGCGCGTACATCGTGACGCCTCCCGCTATCGCCTGCGCTGCCGCCTCACACGTCCCAGCCGCCGTCGACCGTGATGGCCTGGCCGGTGATCTGGCGGCTGTCCTCGCTCGCCATGAAGAGCACGGCGTTGGCCACGTCCTGGCAGGTGGTGACGCGCTTCAGGCACATCTCCTGCACGTACTCGTCGTAGACCTCCTCGATGGTCCAGCCGCGCACGCGGGCCTTCTCCTCACAGAGCTTCTGCATGCGCGGGGTCTCGACGATGCCGGGGCAGACGGCGTTGACGTTGACGTTGTACTTGCCGACCTCGAGCGCGACGGTGCGCGTGATCCCGCGTACCGCCCACTTGGACGCGCTGTAGGCGGTCCGCATGGCGTAGCCGCGCAGGCCCGAGGTGCCGCCGATATTGACGATCTTGCCGCTTCGCTGGGCGATCATGGTCGGCACCACATACTTGATGGGCAGGAAGGTGCCGCGCTCGTTGGCGGTGATGACGTAGTCGAAGTCGGCCACGTCGATGTCCTGCACCGGGGTCTCGATCGGCCCGGTGACGCCGGCGATGTTGACCAGGATGTCGATGCGCCCGTCGAAGGCGCCGAGCGCCGCATCGACCATGGCCTTGACCTCGGCATCCTCGGTCACGTCGCAGCCGATCACGTGGGCCGTGCGCCCCAGCGCCCGGACATCGTCCGCCACCCGTTCGAGCGGCTCGGTGTCGCGGGCGGTCAGCACGACGTCGGCGCCCTCGCGCGCGAGCGTCGTCGTGATGGCCGCGCCCATGCCCTTCGCCGCGCCCGTGACGATCGTCTTCCTGCCATCCAGCTTCACAGCACCGTTCCCCCGATTCGTTCGTCCGTTCATCGGCCTTCACTTTCCGGCTGCCCGTATCCGCCGCCGCCGCAGCTCTCGACCACGACGAGGTCGTTCTCGCCGAGCCGGAGGTTCGCCTTGCCCGGCATGTCGTAGCTGCGGCCATCCGCGTGGACGACGGTCACGCGGAAGGGCGCGCCTTCCTCGCCGCCCTGCAGGCCGTAGGGCGGCACCACGCGGCGCTCGAACATCGAGGTCACCGACATGTCGTCGCCCAGAACCCTGTATTCGCGATGCAGCCCCTCGCCGCCCCGATGGCGGCCGGCACCGCCGGAGTCGCGGCGCAGGCGCTGGTACTCGATGCGGATGGGATACTCGGCCTCGACCACCTCGGCCGGCGTGTTCATCACGTTGGACATGTGGACCCGGATCACCGGCGCCCCGTCGCGGTCGTGCCGCGCGCCCTCGCCGCCGCCGTGGACCTCGTAGAGCGTGGTCCAGGCGCCGTCGCTCCGCCTGCCGCCGAAGAGCACCAGGCCCGACGTGGTCGGCCCGCCGGCCGTGAGCCGCTCCGGCCCGGTGGGCTCAAGCGCGCGGAACACGGCATCGGCGATCCGCTGCGAGGTCTCGTGATTGCCGCCCACCACGGGGCTTTCCGGGCCAGGATCGAGCAGCGAGCCGGGCCGGGTCACGATCTCCAGCGGCCGGTAGCAGCCGCCGCTCGGCTGGATGTCGGGGCCGAACAGCGCCTTCACCACGTAGAAGACCGAGGCCGCGGCGATGAAGGGCGTGGTGTTCACCGGCCCCCGTGCCGCGTCGTCGGTCTCCGAGAAGTCGAAGCGCGCGCTGTCGCCCGCGATAGTCGCACGCACGCGGACGGCGACGGGGCCGCCGCCGCCGGCATCGTCGTCGAGCCAGTCCTCGCCCGCGTAGTCGCCGTCGGGGATCGCCGCGAGCGCTGTGCGCATCTGCGCCTCGGCCCGGTCGTGAATGGCGGCGATGGCGGCGGTCACCGTTCCGGTGCCGTGCTCGGCGCAGATCTGGTGCACGCGCTCCTCGGCCGCCCGGCTGGCCGCGACCTGCGCCAGGATGTCGCCTTCGCGCTCGTCCGCGCCGCGCACGTTGGCGCAGATCATGTCGAGCTTCTCGCGGTCGGGCCCGGCGGCGGTGAAGAGACGGAAGGGCGGGATGCGCAGGCCCTCCTGCCAGGCGTCGGTGGCGCCGGCGACGTAGCTGCCGGGCACGGCGCCGCCGATATCCGCCCAGTGGGCGAGGCTCGCCGCGAAGGCCACGATGACCCCGTCCACGAAGATCGGCCGGATCGCCTTCACGTCCGGCAGGTGGTTGCCGCCGACCTCCGGCAGGTTGAGGAACCAGACGTCGCCGGGCTCCAGCCGCTCGCGCGGCACCCGCTTCAGGAACTCACGGACGGTGAAGCTCATCACCCCCATGTGCATGGGAATGTCGCGGCCCTGGGCGATGAGGTGGCCGTCGGCATCGGTCAGCGCGGACGAGAGATCGCCGGCCTCGCGCAGCAGCGGCGAGCGCGCCGAGCGCATGACCACGAGCGACATCTCCTCCGCCGTCGCCGTCAGCGCGTGGCGGATCACCTCGAGGGTCACGGGATCGATGGCTCCGCTCACTGGCCCGCTCCCGTGGCGATGTGGAGATGGCCGGCGGCATCGGCGGTGAGCGTGGCGCCCGGCGGCACCACGACGGTCGACCACGCGTCGTCGACGATGACGGGCCCCGCCAGCGGCACGTCGGGACCGAGGCCGGCGCGGTCGTAGCGGGGCGTCAGCAGCGGCGCGCCGGGCCCGAACGTGCACGGCAGCGTCTCGACCGGCTCGGGCGCCTCGTTGGCCGCGGCGGCGGGCGGATGGGCGAGGCCGTTGCGGGGCGCAGCGAGGCGCATGCGGATCGATTCCAGCTCCCACGGCTCCTCGGTCGCGAAGCCGTAGAGCGCCCGATGCCGCTCCCTGAAGGCGCGGCCCAGGCGGGCCGGGTCGTCGAAGGACGCATCCGCCACCTCGATGGCGTAGCTCTGGCCGCGGTAGCGGACCGATGCCACCTCCTCCACCGAAAGCTGACCCTCGTCATGGCCGGCGGCTGCGAGCGGCGCGGCGAGATCGGTGCGCAGCTCCCGCCGCACCCGGTCGACGCGCGTTCCGTCCCAGGCGTCCGACGCCATCCGCAGCGTGCGCTGCTGCGCGTAGCTCATCTCTGCGCCGACGCAACCGAGCGCGGAGAAGATGCTGGAGTGGGCGGGAACCACCACGTCGGCGATGGAGAAGGCGCGCGCCAGCGCCACCGCATGCATCGGGCCTGCGCCGCCGAAGGCGAGCAGCGTGCAGCCGCGGCCGTCCACGCCGCGCTCCACCGTAACCCGGCGCAGCGCGCGCAGCATGGCCGCGTTGGCCACCCTGACGACGCCCAGAGCGGCGCCCTCCACGGCCATCTCCATGCCCGCGGCAAGCGGCGCCAGCGCGTCGTGGGCGGCGCCGGCATCGAGGCTGAGGCCGCCGCCGAGAACGCGCTCCTTGTCCATGTAGCCGAGCACCAGATTGGCGTCGGTCACCGTGGGGCGGTCGCCGCCCCTGGCGTAGCAGGCCGGCCCCGGATCCGCGCCGGCGCTCTCCGGCCCGACCGCGAGAGAGCCGTGATCGAGCCGGGCGATGGAGCCGCCGCCCGCGCCGATGGACTCCACCGCCACCATGGGCTGGCGCAGGGGCCGTCCGCCGAGGGAGCGGTCGCTCGCGATCTGCGCCTCGCCGTCGAGAATCAGGCAGACATCGGTGGTGGTTCCACCCATGTCGAAGCTGATGGCGCGTTCCAGCCCGAGCGCGCGCGCCATGCGGCCTGCGGCGGCGACGCCTGCCGCGGGGCCGGAGGCAGCGAGGCCCAAGGGCAGGTCGCGGAGCGCTGCGGGCGATGCCATGCCGCCGGCGGAATGGAAGAGATGCAGACCGGAGCCCGCCGGCTTCGCCTCCTCCAGCTTGTCGAGATAGGACGCGGCCAGCGGCATAACGCCGGCGCTGAGCGCCGTCGTCGCCGTGCGCTCGTACTCCCGCGCCTCGGGGTTCACCCGGTGCGAGAGCGCCACGTAAGGAACCCGCGCCCGCAGCCGCGCACCCAGCGCTTCCTCGTGCGCGGGGTTCGCGTAAGCATGGAGGAGCGAGACGGCGACGGCCTCGGCGCCGCACGCCGCGATGCTGTCGACGGCGTCGTCTACCGAGTCCGGGTTCAGCGCGACCAGCACCCGGCCCTCATGGTCAAGCCGCTCGGTCACCTCGAAGCGGCGCTCGGCGGGGACCTGGGGCGGGAGCTTGGGCGGCAGGTCGAGCCGGTAGAGGTGGCGCCGGTTCTGGCGCCCGATCGCCAGCGTGTCCGAGAACCCCTTGGTGGCGATCAGCGCGACCCTGGCGTGCTGGCCCTGGACGATGGCATTGGTGACGATGGTCGTGCCGTGGATCAGATCGTCCACCTCCGACCAGTCGAGATCGACGGCAGCGAGCGCTGCCATCAGGCCGGCGATGCGGTCATCGCTGCGGGAGGGGACCTTGGCGACGCGGACCTCGCCATGCGCTCGGCTCACGGCGATCACGTCGGTGAACGTGCCGCCGACATCAATCCCGACCTGCCATCCCTTCGGCATGACGCTGCCTCCGGATGCCGGGTGTCAGGCTGCCGCCCGCCGGCCTTCGCAGCCATCCCCCTCGCGTGCCGCACGCGGCATCAGACTTGCGATTTACGCAATCTCTTTTTGTTAGTCGATAAACGTGGCCGACGCAGCGCCGGCTGTCAACAGGAAATCGTCGCGCCGCCGGCGCAGCGGCATCGCAGGTCCGATAGGCGCCCCGGCGCCGTCTCCCCGGATCAGAGCGTCGGGCGACGGTCCGCCCAGGGCCGCGCCTGCTCGAAGGCACGCGCCGCCTGCAGCACGGTGAGATCGGCGAAGCGCCTGCCGACGATCTGCAGCCCCACCGGGAGGCCCGCGTCGGTGAAGCCGCAGGGCACGGAAGCGGCGGGATTCTGGCTGAAGTTGAAGGGATAGGAGAACTCGGCCCACATGATCCAGTCCCAGGGATGGGCGGGCCAGTGCGCGGGCTGGAGCCGCTCGGCCGGGAACGCGGGCACCGAGACGGCGGGCGTGAGCAGCAGGTCCCAGTCCTCGAAGAAGCGGTGCACCGCCTCCACGTAGGCCAGCTTGCGCGCGCGCGTCTCCAGGTACGTCGCGCCGCTGATTCCGTCGGCCGCACGGATGCAGGCGACGAGGCCCGGATCCATGCGGTCCTCGAACTCCGCGAGCAGCGGGCGGTAGGCGTGGAGGTGGATCGGCCAGAGCAGGCGGATGATCTCCGGCCCCTCGGGGCCGAAGGGGAGCGCGGGGCTCTCCACCGCACACCCCAGGCCCTCGAACGCCTCGGCGGCGTCCTTGACCAGCGCCGCGACCTCGTCGTCGACCCTGGCGTGGCCGAGGTCGGGGCTGTAGGCGACCCTGAGGCCGGCGATGCCCTCGTCCAGCCGCGCCGGATAGTCGGCCGGCGGCGCCTCCAGGCTGGTGTGATCCCATGCATGCGGGCCCGCCATCGCCTGCAGCATCAGCGCGGAATCGCCCACCGTGCGGGTCATCGGCCCGACATGGGAGACCTGGTCGTTGTTCGGCACCGGCCAGTTCGGCACCCGCCCGTAGGTCGGCTTGAGGCCGAAGATGCCGCTGAAGTGCGACGGCATGCGGATCGAGCCGGCACCGTCCGAGCCCTGGTGCAGCGGCCCGTAGCCGGCTGCGGCGGCCGCGCCGGCGCCGGCCGAGGAGGCGCCCGTGCTGTAACCCTCCTTCCACGGGTTCGACGTGATGCCGGTGAGCGGGCTGTGGCTCACCCCCGACCAGCCGAACTCCGACGTGGTGGTCTTGCCGAGGACGATGGCGCCGGCTCCTTCCAACCGGCCGATGACGGGCGCGTCCACCTCCGGCACATGGCCCTTCAGCGAGTGCGAGCCGCGCTCGGTGGGAATCCCTGCGGTCTCGGTCAGGTCCTTGATGGTGACCGGCAGGCCGAAGAGAGCGCCTTCGGCGCAGCCCCGCATGAGCGCGTCCTCCGCGCGGCCGGCGGCCTCCCGCGCCCGCTCGGCGGTGAGCGTGGCGAAGGCGTTGACGCGGGGCTCGCAGGCCTCGACACGGGCGAGCACGGCATCCATCAGCTCCACCGGGGAGAGCGCCTTGCTGCGGATCAGCGGCGCCAGTTCGGTAGCGGGCGTGAAGCAGAGATCATCGGTCACCGTCGGCTCCTCGGCGGTCGTGTACGGGGTGGCGGATCATGGCCGGCGCGCGCCCGTCTGTCATCCCGCCGCGCACGACGGCGGCGGCGGGGACCAACCGGCTCAGCGCACCAGGGTCTCGCGCAGGACGTCCTCGTCGAGCACCGCGCCGAGGCCGGGCCGATCCGGCAGCACCAGCCAGCCCTCCCCGTCGGTCTCGATGGGCTCTGCCAAGTAGAAGTCGCGCCGCGCCGGCACCCAGTCGGGCGGGTCGAACGGGAACTCAAGCCAGGGCCCGCCGCCGACGCCCACCGTCAGATGCGCGTTGGCCAGCAGGATCAAGCCGCTGCCCCAGGTGTGCGGCGTGAACATGAGACCCGCCCGGTGCGCCGCCTCAGCAATGCGCGCGAGCCCGGTGATGCCGCCGACGAAGACGCAGTCCGGCTGCAGCACGTCGAGGCAGCGGCGCTCGATCAGGGTGCGGAACTCGTGGGCCTCGCGGGTCACCTCGCCGCCGGCGATCCTGATATCCGCCTCCCAGCGCAGCGCCGCCATGCCGGCGTAGTCGCCGCGATGCAGCGGCTCCTCCATCCAGTAGACGTCGAGCTCGGCGAGCCCGAGCGCCACCTCGCGCGCGGTCGCGAGCTCCCAGGAGGGCGCGGTGTCCCAGGGCATGCGCCAGCCCTGGTTGCAGTCCACCATCAGCTCGATGTCGGACCCGACGGCGTCGCGCACCGCGGCGACGCGGGCCAGGTCCCGGCGCCAGTCGTCGGTGGAGAGCCGCAGCTTGATGGCGCGGAAGCCGCGCGCAACGAGCGCCTGCGCGAGCGCGCGGCTCGCGGCCTCGTCACGCCTGAGCGCGGTCGAGGCGTAGGCCCGCACCCGGTTGTCGCTGCCGCCGAGCAGGCGGAACACCGGCCGGCCCTCGATCTTGCCGCGCAAGTCCCAGAGCGCGATGTCGAGCGGCCACCAGCGCCCGTGGTGGAAGCAGAGATTGTCGAGCACGGCGTGGTGACGCTCGATCTCGCGCGGGTCCCGACCGATGAACAAGTCCGCATGCTCTTCGAAGCCCCCCATGGTGTCGCCGGCGGCCACGCCCTCCAGCCCCTCGTCGGTGCGGACGCGAACGATGCTGACGGAGAAGCTCGCGCGCGGCCGGCTGTCCCACGAGACCGGCACGGGCGGGTCGAGCGCGATGCGGTGGCGGGTGATGTCGATGGCGGCGATCTTCATGGATTAGAGCAGGTCCCGCAGCACCGGGATCAGCGGCGCATCCGCCGGCGGCATGGGATAGTCGCCGAGCCGAGCCGGGCGCACCCAGCGAAGCTCCTGCCCCTCCCTCGGCGTGACTGTGCCGTGCCAGATCCGGCAGACGTAAAGCGGCATGAGGAGGTGGAAGTCGTCGTAGCCGTGAGAGGCGAAGGCCAAGGGCGCGAGGCAGCTCTGCTCGACGTCGATGCCGAGCTCCTCGCGGAGCTCGCGGATGAGCGCGCGCTCCGGCGTCTCGTCCACCGCGACCTTGCCGCCGGGGAACTCCCAGAGCCCGGCCATGGTCTTGCCCGCGGGCCGGCGCGCCAGCAGCACCCGGCCGTCCGCATCGACCAGCGCCGCCGCGGCCACGAGGACGAGCGGCGTCTTCCCCTCGGGGTCGCCGGCGGACGCCCCCTCCGGATGCCCCTCAGGAGCGGTAATCGGCATTGATGTCGATATAGGCGTGGGTGAGGTCGCAGGTCCAGACCGTGGCGCTGCCGGGCCCTGAGCCGATCTCGACGGCGATCTCCACCTCCTGCCCCTTCATGTGACGCGCCGCCGCCGGCTCGTCGAAGGCGGGGTCGGCCGCGCCGCTCAGCGCCGCGCGCGCGCCGCCGATCCAGATCGCGAGCTTCCCCTGGTCGAAGGAGACCCCGGCCCTGCCAACCGCCGCGACGATGCGGCCCCAATTGGGGTCCTCGCCGGCGATCGCCGTCTTGACCAGCGGCGAGTTGGCGATGGTGAGCCCGAGGCGGCGCGCCGCCGCTTCCGTCTCCGCACCACGCACGGCGATCGAGACGAGCTTTTGGGCACCTTCCCCGTCCCGCGCGATCTGCAGCGCGAGATCGGTCAGCACCGCCTCCAG
Source organism: Alphaproteobacteria bacterium (assembly GCA_011523425.1). Taxonomy (GTDB): domain Bacteria; phylum Pseudomonadota; class Alphaproteobacteria; order UBA828; family UBA828; genus WTGU01. Next base: position 55,750 of record WTGU01000077.1, on the reverse strand, counting down.
CGCCTCGCGGAACCCGCGCAAGCGCGCATCGCTCGCCCGCGCGATGCGCCGGTGGCGGGCAGCGCCGGTAGCGAAGAGGAGGCAGCTGTCGTTGGTGGAGGTGTCGCCGTCCACCGTGATGGCGTTGAAGGAGCGGCCGACGCCGCGCCGGAGCGCGGGCCCGAGCGCGGCCGCCGGCAGGTTCGCGTCAGTGAAGACGAAGGCCAGCATGGTGGCCATGTCGGGCGCGATCATGCCGGAGCCCTTGGCGATGCCGGCGATGGTGACCGGCACGCCGTCGATCTCGGCTCGGGCGCTCGCGCCCTTGGGGAAGGTGTCGGTGGTCATGATCGCGGCCGCTGCCTCCGCCCAGACGCCGTCCGCGAGGCGGGCGTGGAGCGCCGGCAGCGCCGCGGCGAGCTTCTCGGCCGGGAGCTGCTCGCCGATCACCCCGGTCGAGCAGACGTAGACCTCCCGCGCCTCGCAGCCGGCGAGCGCGGCGGCCGCCTCCGCCGTCCGGCGCACGGCGGCGTGGCCCGGCTCCCCGGTCGCGGCATTGGCGTTGCCGGCATTGACCACCAGCGCCCGGGCGCCGCGTCCCTCGCCCAGCAACGCCCGGCACCACGCGACCGGGGGCGCTGCGGTGCGGGATCGGGTGAGCACGCCCGCCGCGGCCGTCTCCGGGGTGAGCGACGCCAGCAGCAGGTCGGGGCGCCCCCGGTAGCGGAGCTGCGCCTCGGCGGCGGCGAGGCGTACGCCGGGGACCGGCGGCAGGTCGGGAAAGCGAGCGGGCGCAAGCGGCGATAGGGCGGTCATCGACCTCTCCTGATGGCAGACGGCGCCCACCATAACCGCTCACCCGGACCGGGAAGAAGGCCGCAAGCCGCGTTGACAGGGCTGGGGCACATCCCTATCTCTCGGTCATTGGCGTCGCAGCAGGCGGCGGCAGACGGTGGCTGTCGGGATCTCGCCATGCTTCAGGGCCTTTCCAAGAAGCTGTTCGGCACTGTCAACGAGCGCATCATCAAGGCGCACGCCGGGCAGATCGACGCCATCAACGGCCTCGAAGGCGAGCTGGAAACGCTGAGCGACGACGCGCTCCGCGCCAAGACCGCGGAATTCAAGGAGCGCGTCCAGGCGGGCGAGACGCTGGAGGACCTGCTCGTCGAGGCCTTCGCCGTCACCCGGGAAGCATCCAAGCGCACCCTCGGTCAGCGCCACTACGACGTGCAGCTCGTCGGCGGCATCGTCCTGCATCAGGGAAAGATCGCGGAGATGGCCACCGGCGAGGGCAAGACCCTGGTCGCGACGCTGCCGGTCTACCTGAACGCGCTCGAGGGCAAGGGCGTACACGTCATCACGGTGAACGACTACCTGGCCCGGCGCGACGCCGCCTGGATGGGCGAGATCTACGAGTTCCTGGGTCTCGAGGTCGGCTGCATCGTGCACGGGCTCGACGACGAGCAGCGGCGCGAGCAGTACGGCGCCGACGTGACCTACGGCACCAACAACGAGTTCGGCTTCGACTACCTGCGCGACAACATGAAGTTCACGCTGGAGACCATGGTCCAGCGCACCTTCAACTTCGGCATCGTCGACGAGGTCGACAGCATCCTGATCGACGAGGCGCGCACGCCGCTGATCATCTCCGGCCCCTCCGAGGACAGCTCCGAGATGTACCAGAAGGTCGACCGCGTCATCCCCGAGCTCGAAGAGGGCGACTTCGAGATCGACGAGAAGGCCCGCGCCGCGACGCTCACCGACGAGGGCGCCGAGCGCGTGGAGGCCCTGCTCGCCCGGCACGACCTGCTGAAGAGCCCCAACCTCTACGACATCGAGAACGTCTCGGTCGTGCACCACCTGAACCAGGCGGTGCGCGCCCACAAGATGTTCGAGCGGGATACCGATTACATCGTGAAGGACGGGCGCGTCGTCATCATCGACGAGTTCACCGGGCGGATGATGCCCGGCCGTCGCTTCTCCGAGGGGCTGCACCAGGCGCTCGAGGCCAAGGAGCACGTGAAGGTCCAGCAGGAGAACCAGACGCTCGCCTCGATCACCTTCCAGAACTACTTCCGCATGTATCCGAAGCTCGCCGGCATGACCGGCACCGCGGCGACCGAGGCCGCCGAGCTCGGCGACATCTACGGCCTCGACGTGATCCAGATCCCGACCAACGAGCCCTGCATCCGCGAGGACCGCGACGACGAGGTCTACCGCACCTCGGACGAGAAGTGGAACGCCATCGTCGCGCTCCTGGGCGACTGCCAGAGCCGGGGCCAGCCGGTCCTGGTCGGCACCACCAGCATCGAGAAGTCCGAGCTGCTCGCGGAGCGGCTGAAGAAGGAATCGATGCCGCACAACGTGCTCAACGCCCGCTACCACGAGCAGGAGGCCCACATCATTGCCCAGGCCGGGCGCCGGGGCGCGCTCACCATCGCGACCAACATGGCCGGGCGCGGCACCGACATCCAGCTCGGCGGCAACGTGGAGTTCCGCATCGCCGACGAGATCGGCGAAGACGAGGACGAGGTCGCGAAGGAGCGGGCCGCGGCGCAAATCCGCACCGAGGTCGCGACCGAGCGCGAGAAGGTGCTCGCCGCCGGCGGCCTGCTCGTGGTCGGCAGCGAGCGCCACGAGGCGCGGCGCATCGACAACCAGCTGCGCGGCCGCTCGGGCAGGCAGGGCGACCCCGGCGCCTCGCTCTTCTTCCTCTCGCTCGAGGACGACCTGATGCGCATCTTCGGGTCCGAGCGCATGGACACCATGCTCTCCAAGCTCGGGCTGAAGGACGGCGAGGCGATCGTCCATCCGTGGATCAACAAGGCGCTCGAGAAGGCGCAGCAGAAGGTCGAGGCCCGCAACTACGAGATCCGCAAGAACCTTCTGAAGTTCGACGACGTGATGAACGACCAGCGCTCGGTGGTCTACGAGCAGCGCAAGGACCTGATGCGCACCGACGACGTCTCCGAGACCGTCACCGACATGCGCCACGAGGTGGTCGACGCCATCGTCGACGATCACATCCCGGAGAAGGCCTATCCCGAGCAATGGGACCTGGACGGCATGCACGAATCATGCCGCCGCCTGCTTGGCATCGACCTGCCGATCAGGGACTGGGCCGCCGAGGAGGGGATCGCCGACGAGGAAATCCGCGACCGCATCGCCCGGGAAGCGGACGTCCACGCGGCAGCCAAGCTCGGCAACTACGGCGCCGAGGTCTGGCGACTGGCGGAGAAGAGCCTGCTGCTGCAGATCCTCGACCAGAGCTGGAAGGACCACCTGCTGACCCTCGACCACCTGCGCCAGGGCATCGGCCTCAGGGCCTACGGCCAGCGCGACCCGCTCAACGAGTACAAGCGCGAAGCCTTCAGCATGTTCGAGAACATGCTCGCCAGCCTCCGCGAGCAGGTGACCCAGCTTCTCAGCCATGTCGAGCTCAGGGTGGCCGGCCCCGACGGGCAGGACTCGCCGGTGCCGGAGCGCCGCCCTCAGCAGATGCAGGAGACCCGCCGCGACCCGGCGCTCGCCGCAATGGGAGCCGGGGCCGGCGCAGGGACCGGCGCGGGGATGGTCGCCGGGGTAGCCCCGGCCGGCGCCGGAGCGCTTGTCGACGAGCCGCCCGCGCTGCCGGCCGGTAGCGGCAACGGCAGCCCTCCGCCCCCGCCGCGCCAGGCGGGCGAGCCGCGGCCGGCGGCGAGCGCCGGCGGCGCCACCGTCCGCCACGCGGCCTTCGACCCCGGAAATCCGGAGACCTGGTCCAGGGTCGGGCGCAACGCGCCGTGCCCCTGCGGCTCGGGCCGCAAGTACAAGCGCTGCCACGGCAGGCTCGCCTGAGCCCGATCACGCGGCGCGCTCCGCGCCGTAATCCACGCCGAATTCGACGATCTGCGCGTCGATTCTCAAGATACCGCCGATCGAAGAGTCGGATAATTCAGCCAAATCAGGGGGGTAAGGCAGGAGCGGTATTCGACAAGCTTATTGATCTGCTCGCCGAAAGTGCATACCGTTGATCACGGGTGATGTGCAATGCGCGATCGGATCCCTAACCGCCGCTTGCGAGACCGGCTCCCCCGCCCCCTGCCCATCCTGGCTGTCGCACTGGCGCTGGCGCTCGCGCTCGGGTCGCTGCCGGCCCAGGCCGACGAGCACGCCGCCGTGCCCAGGGACTGGGGTATCGGCATGTTCGGGGTCGAGAACTGCGTCGGCACCCTCCAGTACGTGCAGGACGACGTCACCCCGGCCACCGACTGCGCCATCGAGCAGGTGTTCTCCAGGCTCGCCGACAGCGCGCTGCAGCTCGTCGAGCGCCACGGCAAGGCGCAGTTCGGCGAGCACTTCCATATCGACCGCCGGCTCGGCCTCACCGCGTCGACCGGCACGCTGAGCGCGGACCTGGACGTGATCCTGCCCCTGAGTGCGCTCTCCTCGGTCGAGGGCGATGCGGTGACGCGCTCCTTCTTCGTCCAGAACGGGGTGACGCGGTGGCGCGATGCGCGCGGCTTCCAGCGCAGCGACATCCGCCTCGGCGCGGTGCACCGCCATGCGCTCTTCGAGGAGCCGGGCGACGGGGTCATCGGCGCCTCGATGTTCGTGCAGGAGAACGTCGAGCGGGGGCATGCGCGGCTGGTGACCGGGCTTGAGTACCTGGATCGCTGGGGCCAGGGCTCGCTCACCTACTACATGCCGACGACCGACTGGCGGCCCGGGCACTATGGCTACGAGGAGCGGGCGATCGCGGGGGCGGAGCTTGCCTACAGCGCGGACCTGACCACGACCGTCCACCTGCGCGCCGCTGCCGGCCGCTGGGAGAGCCAGGACGGCTCCGGCGCATGGGCGGAGCGGGCGCGTCTCGGCCTCGGCTGGCAGCCGCATCCGTGGTTCGAGGTGCAGGGCGGCTGGGACGACGTGGGGGCGGGCGACGATTCGGTTGCGCTGCACGCATCTGTCTCGATCCCGCTGGGCGTCCTCGACCGCTCGGACCTGCGCTGGGAGGGCCTCGGCCGCCGCGACCCGGCGTCCCGCGAGGCCGATGCCGGCACCATCTGGCAGTCCGTCGACCATGTCGGACAGATCGAGGTCATCGAGCGCAAGACCCCCGGAGCCGAGGACGACGAAGCGGACGGGGAGGCCTCTTCCGCGCAGCCGATCGCCAAATCGTTCGTTTACCGTTCAACGGAAAACAGCGAGTGAAGACGATGAAACGCGCACTGAAGCTCGCCCTTGCCGGCGCACTCGTGGCCCTCGTCGCGGGGTGCGGCGGAAACGGTATCCTGGACCTGTTCGAAACGGGGCAGTACGGCGCGATCGCGACCAGCCACGGAGGTACTACTGGTACTACGTGCGGGGATCGTTACGCCAACATAGTCGCCAATCATTCGAGCGAGGCGTCCGCCACATCGGCCGCAATAAACGAGTGCAGGCGTGCCGGAGGCCGAGGCTGCTCGACGACCCTGACTTTCGGTTCGGCGTATGCGGGCGCAGTAGACTGCGGAGCGCTCGCATACGGTACGAATTCGGCGGGGCAATGCTTGTTCGTAGGAGGCACAGGAAACTCGCTATCGGCAGCGGAGGTGGACGCGTTGAACGAGTGCCGGAGCGATGGATTTTCCTGCCAGGTGGTGCCGACCACGGGCGGGGGGCGGTTCGCGCTGTGCGCGCGCTGACGGCCGTCGAATAGCGTTTTTGCAAGACGAACCCAATTCGGCGTAGCTGACTGTCACGAAAGAAGAATCTTCCTCTCTCGCCACCCCTTTCCGTGGCCGGGCCGCCTTGGCGAACGCGTGCCCGGAGGCCGCGGACCGCACCGCCTCAGATGAAGATGCCGTCGCCGCGCTGCAGGCGGCGCCACTTGTCCTCATGGTCGGTGCCCAGCACGAGGTCGGGGTCGGCATCGACGATGGTCCAGTCGCCGCGCGCGATCTCGCCCTCAAGCTGCGCCGGCCCCCAGCCGCAATAGCCGAAGAGGAGCAGGCTGCGGCCCGGACCCCGGCCGTGGGCGATGTCGCGCAGCACGTCGGTGCGGCCGGTCAGCGCGATCCCGGCCGAGACGGGCTGGGTCCCCTCGATCGCATAGTCGTCCGAGTGGAGGATGAGCCCGCGCTCGGGCTCGACGGGGCCGCCGTAGTGCACGGTGATGGAGCCCTGCACCTCGTCGCCGCCCTCCTCGCCCGGATCGATCTGCAGCCGGTCCAGGAGCGCGGCGATGGGGCCGGTGCTGATGGGCTTGTTGACGACGAGGCCGAAGGCGCCGCCCTCGTCGTGATCGATCATGTAGATCACCGTCTCCTGGAAGCGCGGGTCGGGCATGCCCTCGTTCGCGACCAGCACCATGCCGCCGAGCGAGGCTGCCTGGGCGGCGCCCGGCGCGGCGCCCGCCAGAGCGCCGCCGACGGCGAGTGCCGCGATCAGGCCGAGCGCCCGCAGCGCGCGCACAGGGCCGCCTCAGCCGATGCCCAGCAGCGCCGGAAGCTCGGCGAGCGTGGTGATCTCGGCGTCGGGCGCCTCGGGCACGCGCTCCGGCCCCTGGCCGAAGCGGTTGCACCAGGCGACGCGGAAGCCGAAGGCGGCGGCGCCGTTCGCGTCCCAGGCGTTCGACGACTGGAAGCTCACCCGCGCCGCCGGCGCGCCGAGCCGATCGACCGCCAGCTGGTAGACCGACGGGTGCGGCTTGAAGATGCCGACCTCGTCGACCGAGAGAACGGCATCGAGGCTGCCGGCGATCCCCGCCGCCTCGACCGCGGACTCGAGCATCCCGGGCTCGCCGTTCGAGAGGATCGCGCACTTGAGCCCGTGCGCCCGAAGAGTCGCCAGCATCTCCGGCACTTCCGGATACGCATCCAGGGTGCGGTAGGCATCCATCAGGCCGTCACGAAGCGCCGGGTCCTCGACGTCGAGCGCCGCCATCGAGTAGTCGAGCGCCTCTCCGGTGACCTGCCAGAACCCCGCATAGCGGCCCATCAGGCTCCTGAGCCAGGTGTACTGAAGCTGCTTGAGCCGCCAGAGCTCGGCCAGCGCCGGGGCCTTGTCGCCGAGCGTAGCGGCATGGCGAGCGGCGGCCGAGTTGTAGTCGAACAGCGTGCCGTAGGCGTCGAACACGCACGCTCCGATATCGCCGAATCGCGGATGGGCCATCCGTGCTCTCCCCCAAGGCGGTTCGGTCTCGCCGCAACAGCGAGACGGCGGCGGGCCCGGCAGCGCCGTCCTCGCCCGCGCCCGTGCCCTCCGCTTGCGGCCTACTTGTGACGGAAGATGATCCGACCCTTCGAAAGGTCGTAGGGAGTCATCTCGACATCGACCCGATCGCCCACCAGCACGCGGATGCGGAACTTCCGCATCTTGCCCGCCGGGCGCGCGATGATCTCGTGGCCGTTGTCGAGCGCCACGCGGAACATCGTGTCCGGCAGCTTTTCGCGAACCGTGCCGGAAAACTCGAGCAGGTCTTCTTTGGCCATGGGCGAAGGTGCTGCGTCGTTTCTCCAGAAGGCGACAAAGGGAATTACCGGATGCGCGAAGAGCGCAAGCGGCCGCCGGGGCCGGGTTTTCGCACAGCGCGGCCCGATTGTGAAGTGCGTATCGGGCGCGGCATAGGGGCGCGATCGGCAGGCCGGCCCGTGCGCCGGCGTTTGGCGGGCGCGGCCGGGATGCTATGTTGGCGACGGGAGAAGGGCGGCCCGGCCGGACGAGATCGCGTTCGGGACCAGCCGCCCGACGGCCGCAACGGACGAGTTGAATGGCGCAGCTTCGCCTCTCCGGATTGACGAAGAGCTACGGGTCGGTGCACGCGCTTCGCGGCATCGACCTCGAGGTGGAGGACGGCGAATTCTTCGTGCTGTTCGGGCCGAGCGCGGCCGGAAAGACGACGACGCTCCGCGTCATCGCCGGCCTCGAGAAGCCGGACGGCGGCACGCTCACGGTGGACGGGCACGATCTCTCGGGCGTCCCGGTCAAGCGCCGCGACATGGCGATGGTCTTCCAGAGCTTCGCGCTCTACCCCCACCTCACCACCTTTCAGAACCTCGCCTACCCGCTGCGCGAGATGAAGCTGCGCCGCGCCGAAATCGACAGCCGCGTGCGCGAGACCGCCGAGCTCCTGCGCATCACCCATACGCTGGACCGCCGCCCGGCCTCGCTCAGCGGCGGCGAGCAGCAGCGGCTCGCCATCGGGCGCGCCATCATCCGCCGCCCGCGGCTCTTCCTCTTCGACGAACCGCTGACGAACCTCGACGCGAAGCTCCGCCACGACATGCGGGCGGAGTTCAAGCGCCTCCATCGCGAGATCGGCACGACCACGCTCTACGCGACGCCCGACCAGCTCGAGGCGCTCAGCATCGGCGAGCGCGTCGCGGTAATCCAGCACGGGCGCATCACCCAGGTCGACACGCCGGACCGGCTCTATGCCCGGCCGGTGGACCGGCACGTCGCGTCGCTGATCGGCGATCCGCCCATCAATCTGGTCAGAGGCACGCTGAAGCCGTCTTCCGCCGGCGCGCCCGCCATCGAGCTGCCGTTCATGGAGCTTGACGGCGACCGCTGGCGCGAGGGACTGCAGGCGCTCGAAAGCGGGACCGAGCTGCTGGTCGGCATCAGGCCGCACGACCTCGCGCTCGTCGACGACGGCGCAGGGGGCGTGCCCGCGACGATCGAGATCACAGAGCCACAGGGCGACATCACGATTCTCGACCTGAAGGCGGCCGGCGTGCCGCTCCGCATGGTAGTGGCGGAGGCGACCGGCGCCCGCTACACGGCCGGCGACAGCGTGCACATCTCGCTCGCCGGCGCCGACACACGACTATTCTTGAGCGACTCCGGCACCATGGTGGCGTAGGATGCGGCGCGCCCGCCGGAGCAGCCGGCCGGATTGATCGACGGCAGGCAACGCCGCGGTTCGCGAGGAGACCGAAAAGGGAGACGAGCATGAGACTCATGACGAAGGGCAAGGCGGCCCTGCTTGCCGGTGCGATGGCGCTGGTCGGCTCGGCCATGTGGGGCGGCCCCGCCCAGGCCGAGGACATCACCATCAACATGGCAGCGCCCGACTGGCCGCCGACGCGCATCATGCAGGACATGGCGAACGCGAGCTACAAGGCGCCGAGCGGCAACAACGTGAAGCTCGTGATCGACTTCATCCCGTGGCCGGACTACTACACGCGGCTCGCGGCCTCGCTGACCTCGGGCGAGGAGAAGTACCAGATGGCGGTCAGCGACAGCCAGTGGCTGGGCGCCAACATCGAGGGCGGCTACTACATGAAGATCAACGACTTCATCGATGCCGACCCGGGCCTGCAGGCGGTCTTCGAGGACCTGCATCCCAACCTCGTCGCGTCCTATTCCACCTATCCGCATCGCACGGAGAACTACTACGGCTTCCCGCAGATGCCGGACGTGCTGGTGGTCTACTACCGCGAGGATCTGTTCTGCCACGAAGGCGAGATGGCGGCGTTCAAGGAGAAGTACGGCTACGACCTGCCGTGCTCGCCCGAGGCGCAGAACGAAGTCCATTGGGGCCAGGTGGCCGACTTCGGCGAGTTCTTCCGCCGCAGTTCCGGCGACTCGCTGGGCGGCGAGACCCTGAACGACGACTTCTACGGAATCGCCTACCAGGCCGGCAAGGGCTACGACTTCTCCAGCATGCAGATCAACGGCTTCATCTGGCAGCACGGCGGCAGCATCTGGGACGAGACCATGGAGCCCGAGGGCCAGGCGCTTGGCGTCGTGAACTCCGACGTCGCCGTCGAGGCGTTCGAGCACTATCTCTCGCTGACCGAGCACATGCCGCCGGTGGTCCAGACCGGCACCATGGACATCTTCAAGGTCGACGAGCTGTTCCGCGAGGGCAAGGTCGCCTGGATCATCCAGTGGATCGGCTTCGGCGAATCGGCGATCTCGCCGGAATTCTCGAAGGTCCATGACAAGGTCAACTTCGCGAAGATGCCGGGCCTGCTGGTGGGTGACGAGATCGTGCGCTGGTCCAACATCGGCGGGCAGCCCTTCGTGCTGACCACCTGGAACAGCGACACGGTCGTCCAGGAGGCGCTGGACTTCTGCAAGTGGTGGCTGTCGACTCCGGTGCAGCACGAGTTCGCCTCGCGCGGCGGCCAGAGCGGCCTGAAGAGCGTTTATTCGACGCCCGAGTACATGGAGTACCGGCCGTGGAACCACGCCTTCGGCCCGAGCCTCGACTGGCAGAGGGACGTCTGGCACATCCCCGAGTTCTTCGAGCTGCTGGTGCAGCAGCAGGAGGAGTTCGACAAGGCGATTACCGGGCAGATCTCCGCCAAGGAGGCGCTCGACAGCATCGCCGTCTTCCAGGATGAGCTCCTGCGCGACGTAGGACGCATCGAGTAGCGATCGAGGCGGTATCGGGGGCGGCGCCGCGCCGGCGCCGCCCCCTTTCCGTCCCGCCGGTTCCCCGGACACAGAGCTTGACCGGCCCCTGAAGCATGGCCGCCACCTATCACGCTGAGCACGGCACGCTGCTGGAGCGCTTTTTCGAGCGCAACCGCGGGCCGCTCCTGGTCTCGCCCGCGCTCGCCGTGCTCGTCATCATGAACATCTTTCCTCTGCTCTGGTCGTTCGGCCTGAGCTTCTATCGCTACCGGGCGAACCGCGTGAAGGAACCGGAGTTCGTCTGGTTCAAGAACTACGAGAAGGTGCTCACGGACCCGGTGGTCTGGGAGCGCTTCCAGACCACGGCCATCGTGGTGACGGTCGACGTGCTGCTGCAGCTCGTGGTGGGCTTCCTGCTGGCACTCCTCTTCGAGAAGACGTTCCCCGGCCGCCGCGTGCTGCTGATGCTGGTGCTGACGCCGATGATGCTGAGCTTCGTCGCGGTCGGCGCCTTCTTCCGCTACTACTACGAGCCGACCTTCGGCCTCCTCAGCCAGGCGGTGAAGGCGGTCACCGGCGAGCCCTTCATCCTGCTGGGCTCCGAGGTGGGCGCGCTCGCCGGCATCATCTTCGCCGACGTCTGGATGTGGTCGCCCTTCGTGATGCTGCTGGTGCTCGCGGGCCTCGTCAGCGTGCCGAAGCACCTCTACGAGGCCGCCGAGATCGACCGCGCCTCCTGGTGGCGGCGCTTCTGGACGATCACCTTCCCCTACATCCGGGGCCTGTTGTTGCTGGCGATCCTCTTCCGTACCATCGAGGCGTTCAAGCTGTTCGACATCGTGTTCCTGATCACCGAGGGCGGGCCGGGAACCTCGACGGAGACGATCGCCGTCTATGTCTATCGGGTGGCCTTCCAGTACTTCAAGACCAGCCAGTCGGCGGCTCTCGGCTATATCCTGCTCTTCGTGGTGATCGTGCTGACCAACCTCTATCTCTTCTTCGTCAGGCGACGGGACGTGGAGGAGCAGTAGGCCATGGCCCGCAAACGGCGCGAGATCGGCAAGGCAGGCTGGCGGCGGACCGCGTTCTCGACCGTCATCAGCTTCATCTACTTCTTCCCGGTGCTGTGGATCATCCTGACCGCGTTCAAGTCCCACACCGACGCGCTGTCCACCCCGCCCAAGTTCATCTTCACGCCGACGCTGGAGAACTTCGCCAACGTCTTCGCCCGCGCCTACGAGCGCGGCGGCGCGGCGGTGGACACCCACTTCGACCTCTTCTTCTTCAACAGCATCTTCATCGCCGGCGCTTCGGTCGGGGTCGCGCTCATCATCGGCACGATCGCGGCCTACGGCTTCTCGCGCTGGCCGCTCAAGGGCAACGAGACCTACCTCTTCATCATCCTCACGACCCGGATGCTGCCGCCGATCATCGTCATCATCCCGATCTTCATCATGTTCCGCCTGAGCGGGCTCAGCGGCAGCTATATCGGCATCATCCTGCTCTATGCCGCCTTCAACCTGCCCTTCACCATCTGGATGATGAAGAGCTTCTTCGACGAGATACCGCGCGAGGTGGAGGACGCCGCCCGCATGGACGGCAGCTCGGAGATGAAGATCTTCTTCCGCATCTGCCTGCCGCAGGTGAAGGCGGGCATCGCGGCGACCGCCGTCTTCGGCCTCATCCTCACCTGGAACGAGTTCCTCTTCGCCCTGCTGCTCACGGGCCGCGACACGCGCACGGTGCCGGTCGCCATGGCGCAGACCATCGGCGGCGACATCGGCGTGCGCTGGGGGCTGCTGGCGGCGATCGAGACGCTCTTCCTGATCCCCGTGGTGATCGTGACCTTCCTGCTGCAGAACCAGCTTCTGCGCGGCGTCACCTTCGGCACGATCAGGCGGTAGCGGACCCATGGCCGATATCGAGCTCCGCAACCTGACCAAGCGCTTCGGCTCGCTGGCTGCGGTCGACGACATCGATCTCGACGTGGAGGGCGGCGAGGTGGTGTGCCTGCTGGGCCCGTCCGGCTGCGGCAAGACCACGACGCTGCGTATGATCGCGGGCCTCGAGGACGTGACGGCGGGCGACATCCACATCGCCGGCACGCGGGTCAACGACCTCGCGCCCGCCGAGCGCGACATCGCCATGGTGTTCCAGTTCTACGCGCTCTATCCGAGCCTGACGGTGGCCGATAACCTGGCCTTCCCACTCCATGCCGAGCGCATCACCAAGGACGAGATCGACCGCCGGGTGCGCGAGATCGCCGGCCTCCTCGACCTCTCCCACGCCCTGGGGCGGGTTCCCGGCAGGCTGGCCGAAGGCGAGAAGCAGCGGGTCGCCGTGGGCCGCGCGATCATCCGCGACCCGCAGTGCTTCCTCTTCGACGAGCCGCTCAGCCGCCTCGACATCGCGGTGCGCCAGGAGATGCGGGGGCAGATCAAGCAGCTCCTGAACGGGCTGCACAAGGCCACCGTGATCGTGACCCACGACCAGATCGAGGCGCTCACCATCGCCGATCGCATCGCGGTCATGCGCGACGGCATCATCGAGCAGGTGGCCAGCCCGCACGACATCTTCGCGAAGCCCGCCAACGTCTTCGTCGCGGGCTTCATCGGCACACCGCAGATGAACCTGATCGAGGCGAACGTCATCGACGCCGACGAGGACACGGCAACCGTGGACATGCTGGGGCAGGAGGTGGTGCTGCCGCTGCACGCGGAGGTCTCCCTGCAGGGCGTCGTCGCACGGCGCAACGCCCCGCTCACCGTTGGCGTGCGCCCGCGCGGCCTCGCGCCCGTGCCCGAGGCGGGCCCGGCTACGATCTCCGGCCGGGTCGACCTGATCGAGCCCATGGGCGCCGAGACGCTGACCCACCTCCGAATCGGCGAGAACGACCTGCGCGTGGTGACGAGTCGCGGCCACCCGGTCCGGGTGGGCGACACGCTGCACGCGGCGCCAATCCCGGGCCAGGTGCACCTCTTCGACCATGACGGCGTGAGGATCGCGTCATGAGTGACGCACAGGTGGAGCCCCAGGAAGCGCCGGCGCCGGAGAAGCCTGCGCGGCCCAACATGTCGCGGCGCACGGCGCGGCTGATCGTGCTCGCGATCATCGCGCTCTGCCTGCTCGCCCTCGTCTTCATCTTCCAGCCCGTTTACCGGCCACTCTTCTCGGCCGGCTGCATCATGGTCGTGGCCGGGGGGCTGCTCTTCAACCTCATCCCGTTCGCCAACACCCAGAATCCGGTGCGCCGCGTGGTGCGCGTCACCGCCATCGTCGGCGCGATCTTGATCATCGCCGTGTTCATCGCCCTCGGCTTCGTCGAAATCCTGCTCTAGCGTGGCGGCAAGCCGGAGCGGCGCGCGATGACGAGAGACGACTACGTCGACCTGGTGGAGCGGCGCTATTTCGGCAATGTCACCCGCGCCGACATCCCGGCGGTCGTGACCTGCTTCACCGCCGATGCGCAGGTGACGATCTATCACGGCGACGCGGAGCCCCGCGTCTTCAAGGCGGCGCCCGGCCCCGGCGAGACGCCGCTGCCGCGCTTCTTCGAGCATCTGCTCGCGAACTACGAGGCCCGGTTCACCGAGTTCGTCCACTATGTGGACGAGGCGAACGAGCGCTGCGCCGCGACCTTTCTCGTCACCCTGACGCCGAAGCCCGAGTCTGCCTATCGCAATGCCGGCGTGCAGCGCCTGCGCAACTGCAACTTCTTCCGCTGCCGGGGCGGGCTGATCCGCGACATGACCATCTACTACAGCAACCCCGGCACCGCCGCAGACGCGGACGCCCACGGCACCCGCCCCACCGGCTTCCCCCAGGCCTGACGGCCCGCTCGCGCGTTGCGCACGGCCTGGCCCGGCGCTACAGTCGCCTCGCCGACGCGGCCCCGCCGGGTCGAGCGGCCGCCCGAACGACGGAACGGTCGGCCCCCGTCGGCGAACGGTCGAGGCGCCGTGGAGGTGCGGGAGCGCTCGTTCCACGTCTGGCATCCGCCTCAAGCAGCAGAGGACGAGGAGGAGGCGCGAGCCCTGCGGGGGTCGCGACGCGCGACGTGTGGCAACAGGCGTCCCGTTTGCGAATTGCATATGGACTGGCACGGCGTTCCCCCCGCGTCATGGCCGGACTTGTTCCGGCCATCCACGAATCCACCCACCCTCCGGCGGAGTCAGTTGGAAGAGATGCCCGGAACGAGTCCGGGCATGACGACGTGAGGGGTGGCGGACGTATCGGCGCTCCTCGGACAATTTGGCTGGTATTCGCCGGGCTTCTTCTCTGCCTGTGGGCAGGCCCGGCGGCGGCCGGGGAGCGGACGGTGGTGCTCGCGGCGGCGAGCACGGCGCACGTGGTCGACGCGGTCATCGGCGCCTTCGATGCCGGGCCGGAGGGCAGGGTCGTGGCCTCCTATGCCGGCACCTCGGCGCTCGCCCGGCAGATCGAGAGCGGCGCGCCGGCCCACATCTTCCTCGCGGCCAACGCGGCGTGGATGGACCACGTGGAGGCGCAGGGCCTGATCGTGCCCGGCAGCCGGCGGCCGCTCGCCGGCAATCACCTGGTGTTCGTCACCGCCCGCGAAGACATCATGCCGTTCACGCCGTCGCCGGGACTGAACATCGCGGCGCTGCTCGCCGGCGGGCGGCTCGCCATCGGCGACCCCGCTCATGTCCCGGCCGGGATCTACGCGAGACAGGCGCTGGAGGCGCTCGGCCTCTGGCCCGCCGTGAGCGACCGCCTCGCACCGACCGCCGACGTGCGCGCCGCGCTCGCGCTGGTGGCGCGCGGCGAGGCGCCGCTCGGCATGGTCTATGCCACGGACGTCGGGTGGATCGAGGACGTGCGCATCGTCGCGACGGTGCCGCCGGCGCTGCACGAGCCCATCGTCTATCCCGTCGCCCTGCTGAGCGGACGCCCCCCGCCGCTGGCCGCGCGCTTCTTCGCCTTCCTCACCGGGCCGGAGGGTCGCGCGGCGTTCGCGCGCGCCGGCTTCGTCGTGGACTGAGACGATGACGCTGACGCCGCTCGAGGTCGAGGCGATCGCGCTCAGCCTGCGGGTGGCAGGCTGGGCGGTGCTGGTGAGCCTGCCGCTCGGAATCGCCGTCGCCTGGCTGCTGGCGCGGCACCGCTTCCCCGGCCATTCGCTGCTCAACGGCATCGTCCACCTGCCGCTGCTGCTGCCGCCGGTGGTGGTGGGCTTCGTGCTGCTGCTGCTGCTCGGCAGGCAGGGACCGCTCGGCGCCTGGCTCGACGACTGGTTCGGCATCACGCTCGCCTTCACCTGGCAGGGGGCGGCGGTGGCCGCGGCCGTGGTCTCCTTCCCCCTCATGGTGCGCGCCATCCGGCTCTCCATCGAAGGCACGGACCGCCGGCTGGAGACCGCTGCCCGCACCCTCGGCGCCCCGCCGCTCTGGGTGTTCGCGACCGTCAGCCTGCCGCTGATGCTGCCGGGCGTGCTGACCGGCGTCATCCTCGCCTTCGCCCGCTGCCTTGGCGAGTTCGGCGCCACCATCACCTTCGTCTCCAACATTCCCGGCGAGACCCGGACGCTGCCGCTCGCGCTCTACACCTACACCCAGGTGCCGGGCGGGCTGGACGGCGCGTTCCGCCTGATGGTGATCGCCATCGTCATCGCCTTTGCCGCGCTGCTCGGCTCCGAGCTGCTCGCCCGCATGCTGAAGCGCAGGCTGGAGGGGTGATGCTGTCGGTCAGCGCACGGCTCGCCCGCGGCGCCTTCGCGCTGGATACGGCCTTTGCCGCCGAGACCGACGGCATCGTGGCGCTGTTCGGCGCGTCCGGTGCCGGCAAGACGACGCTCGTCGACGCCATCGCCGGCCTGGTTCGGCCGGCTTCCGGGCGGATCGCGCTCGGCGAGCGCGTCCTCTTCGATTCGGAAGCGGGGATCGACCTCAGGCCGGAGCGCCGTCGCATCGGCTACGTGTTCCAGGACGGGCGGCTCTTCCCGCACCTCAGCGTGCGCCGCAACCTCCTCTACGGCCGCCGCTTCGCGCCGAAGGAGCGGCGCCACGCGACGCTCGATCGGGTCGTGGCGCTGCTCGGGCTGGAGGCGCTGCTGCAGCGCCGGCCCGGCACGCTCTCCGGCGGCGAGCGCCAGCGCGTGGCGCTGGGCCGCGCGCTCATGGCGCAGCCGGAGCTGCTCCTCATGGACGAGCCGCTGGCCGCGCTCGACCTGCCGCGCAAGGCCCAGGTCATGGACCACATCGAGCGGCTGCGCGACGAGACCGGCGTGCCGATCGTCTACGTCAGCCACGCGGTGGACGAGGTGGCGCGGCTTGCAGGCACGATCGTGGTGATGGCGCACGGCAGGGTCGCCGCTGCGGGTCCCGCCGCCGACATCATGGCGCGGCTCGATCTCGACCCGCTGGCCGGCGCGGATGCGGCCGGCGCGGTGCTGGACGCGGTGGTGGAGCGCCACGACGCGGCTTACGGGCTGTCGGAGCTGGCGGTGCCGGGCGGCACCCTGCGCGTGCCGCGCCTCAGGCTCGATCCCGGACGGCGGCTCCGGGTCCGCGTGCGGGCGCGCGACGTGGCGCTGGCCACCGCCGAGCCACGCGAGACGAGCGTGCTCAACGTCTTTCGCGGCCGGGTGGTGGAGATCGGCCCGCGCCGCGGCGCCTCGGTGGATGTGGCGGTGGACATCGGCACGCGGCTTACGGCGCGGATCACCGCGCGCTCCGCCGACGGCCTCGGCCTCGCCCCCGGCGCGGAGGTCTATGCGCTGATCAAGAGCGTTGCGGTCGATCCGGCATCCCTGGTTCAGGCCGCGCAGGCCGACCCCTGAGCCGGCCTTCGTGGCACAGCATGAGGCCCGCGCGGGCGCGGGCTTGCGGAGCGCCCTCTAAACTGGGACGCTGCGGGAAGGGACGATCCTTGCGGCGGAGGTGGTCATGGGCGCAGCGACGCCAACCCAGCTGATCGACAACGAGCGCGTGCGCGTCACCGAGTGGCGCTTCAGGCCCGGCGAGGCCACGGGCTGGCATCGGCACGAGTACGACTACGTGGTGGTGCCGGTGACCACCGGGCAACTCCACCTCAAGGAGCCCGACGGCGAGCGCACCATCGACATCGTGACCGGCTCCCCCTACTTCCGGGGCGAAGGGGTCGAGCACGACGTGATCAACCCGAGCGAGACGGACGACGTGATCTTCATCGAAGTCGAGATGAAGTAGCGCGCCGTCCCGGCGCGGCGGGCGGGGCCGCGGGGCCGGGCCCTTAGTCAACGAACTGTCACATTTCCGTCTCATTTCCATCGTCGCACGGCGGCTAGCGTTCGCACGTCATCCCGGGCGGCCGCACCGGCGCGGCCGCAGCCGGCGGGATGCGATGCCACCCGGAGGAAGCGCCGTGACCAAGACACCCCTCGCCATCGCCGCAGCGGCAGCTCTCGCGCTGACCGCGTCGGTGGCGCTGACCAACGCCGCCGAGGCCCGCGACCAGATCAGGATCGTGGGCTCGTCGACGGTCTTCCCCTTCGCCACCGCCGTTGCCGAGGAATTCGGCAAGACCACGGGCAACAAGACTCCGGTGGTCGAAAGCACGGGCTCGGGCGGTGGGCTCAAGCTGTTCTGCGCCGGAGTCGGCGTCGCTCATCCCGACGTCACCAACGCCTCCCGGCGGATCAAGTCATCGGAGGTCGAGCGCTGCGCCGAGAACGGCGTGACCGGCATCACCGAAGTCATGATCGGTTACGACGGAATCGTCCTCGCCAACTCGAAGGCGTCCGACCCGTTCTCGATCACCCTGCAGCAGCTCTTCCTCGCGCTGGCCAAGGATGTGCCCCAGGACGGCGCGATGGTGCCGAACGCCAATCAGAGCTGGAGCGACATCGATGCGTCGCTGCCTGCGGAGAAGATCGAGGTGCTCGGGCCGCCGCCGACATCCGGCACGCGGGACGCCTTCGTCGAGCTGGCCATGGAGGGGGGCTGCAAGACCTTCCCCGACATCAAGGCCCTGAAGAAGCAGGACAAGGCGCAGTACAAGACCATCTGCCACTCGATCCGCGAGGACGGCGCCTTCGTCGAGGCGGGTGAGAACGACAATCTCATCGTGCAGAAGCTGAAAGCCAACCCCAGCGCGCTCGGGATCTTCGGCTACAGCTTCCTCGAGCAGAACCGCGACAAGGTCCAGGGCAGCCTCATCAACGGCGTCGAGCCCGACTTCGACACCATCGCCGACGGAAGCTATCCGGTCTCCCGCTCCATGTACTTCTACGTCAAGAAGGCGCACGTGGGCGTGATTCCGGGAATCGAGGAGTATATTGCGACCTTCACCGACGAGGACGCCTGGGGACCCTATGGCTATCTCGCCGACAAGGGACTCATCCCGCTCCCCGATGCGGATCGCGACTCGATGCGCGCCCAGGCGACCGGACTGGCCCAGCTCGCCATGTAGCGACACGGGCCGGCGGACGCGGCCGGATCAGCCCAGGTCGGGCAGCGTCTCCACCGCGCTCGGGCGCTCGTCGATGGCGGCCTGCCAGCGGGCGAGATTGGCCCTCGGCGCGAGCAGGCCCTCGCCCTCCGGCGTCATCTTCAGATAGTGGAGCACGGGCAGCACCATGTAATCGGCGAGCGAAGCGTCGCCGCCGGCGAAGCAGGCCTGCCCTTCCAGCGCGCCGTCGAGCGCGGCGAGCGCCTTGTCGGACTTGGGCACGCTGCTCGCCACCAGCGCCTCGTCGGGCTCGCCGCCCTGTGCGGGCACGATCAGACGCTGAAGGACGATGTCGATCGCCGGCCGGTAGAGATACTGGATGAAGACCGATGTCCACTGCAGGCAGCGGGCGTTGGCGAGCGGGTCTTCCGGCAGCACGGGCGGGCCGTCGAACAGGCGGTCGACGTAGCCGCAGATCGCCAGCGTCTCGTACATGCGCACGTCGCCGTGGGTCATGGCCGGCACCGAGCCCCAGGGCTGCTTCTCCTTCTGCTCGGGCGATTGCGGCATGAGCGGATCGAGCTCGTAGGGCACGCCCTTCTCCAGAAACGCCATGCGGCATGTCCGGACGTAGGTGCTCAGCGATATCCCGTGGAGTATCAGCGTCGCCATCGTTCCCTCTCTTCGTTCCGGCTGCGGCCGCGGCAGCGACTCCCCTGCCCGGCTGTCCGCCACTCTCGCATATCCTGCGCCCGCCTTGCACGGGCGGCAGCCCGGCCCCTCGGTTGTTCGCCTGCCGGGCGCTGACTATGCTCGCGGCAGGCAAGCGTGGCGCAGCGCGGAGGCGCGGCATGTTGACGATCACCGGCTATTCCGACCGGCTCAGCGCGAGACCGGGCGAGACCATCAGGTTCATGGTCAACTGCGAGCACCCGAGCTACCGGGCGGACATCGTGCGCCTGATCTGCGCCGACGATTCTCCCTCCGGCCCCGGCTTCAAGGAACGGGCGATCCCCACGCCGGTGAGCAAGCGCCACAAGGGGCGCCGGCAGGCCATTCACGCGGGCTCCTACGCGCTGGTGGAGACCCGGCCGCTGCTCGAGACCCTCGAGAGCTTCACCGTGCAGGCGATGATCTGGCCGACCACGCCCGGCAAGGGCGAGCAGGGCATCGTCACCAAGTGGGATCCGCGCAGCCGCACGGGCTTCGCGCTGGTGATCGACGACGATGGCTCGGTCGCGCTCAGGCTGGGCCTCGCGGACGGCACGGTCGAAACGGTCTCGGTGGGCAAGCCGCTGCTGGAGCGCCACTGGTATCTCGCGGCCGCCAGCTACGACGCAGGTAGCAACACGATCACCGTGCATCAGGAGCCGCTCCAACCCTATGCGCGCGTGGACGACGGCGGCACGGCGTCGCGCAAGGTCGGGCCGACCGCCGCCGGATGCGGCGCGCCCGTCGTCATGGCCGCCACCTTCAGGCGGCGACAGAAGGGGCGCGTGCTGGTCGACGGCCTCTACAACGGCAAGATCGATTCGCCCCGCCTGGTCGGCCGCGCGCTGGGGCGGCTCGACATCGAGCGCGTGCGGAACGAGGCGGTGCCCGCGGCGCTGGCCCCGGACATCCTTTGCGCCTGGGATTTCTCGCGCGACATCACGTCGGTGAAGATCTCGGACCGTTCCTCCCACCACTGCCACGGCGAGATCGTCAACCTGCCGGCACGCGGCATGACCGGCTGGAATTTCTCCGGCGAGGAGATGTGCTGGCGTCACGCCCGCCACGAGTACGGCGCCATCCACTTCCACGACGACGACCTCTACGACGCCGGCTGGGAGGTCGATTTCGAATGGACGGTGCCGGCCCGCGCCGCGAGCGGGGTCTACGCCGCACGGCTCAGGGCCAGGGACGCGGAGGAATACGTGCCCTTCGTGGTGCTGCCGGCGCCCGGCAAGGAGGCGCGCATCGCCTTCCTGCTGCCGACGGTCGAGTACATGGCCTATGCCAACGAGCACATGGCATTCGACGGCGCGCTCGCCGAGCTTCTCACCGGCCAGCTGCCGACGCTCAATCCCAACCAGCTCTTCCTCAACCAGCGTCGCGAGTACGGCGCCTCGCTCTACGACACCCATTCGGACGGCAGCGGCATCTGCTATTCGTCGAGGCTGCGGCCGATCCTCAACATGCGGCCGAAGGTGGAGACCCCCTGGGCCTGCGCCGGCGAGGACGCCACGAACGCGCGCGAGTTCATCCTCGACATGTACGTGGTGGACTGGCTCACCCACTTCGGCTTCGAGCACGACGTCATCACCGACGAGGACGTCCACCGCGAGGGCATCGACCTGCTCGGATCCTACGACGTGCTGATCACAGGCGGCCACCCGGAATACTACTCCAAGGCCATGCGCGATGCCGTCCACGGCTTCACCCAGCAGGGCGGGCGGCTCATGTATCTCGGCGGCAACGGCTTCTACTGGCGGGTGGCGATGCACCGCGAGCTGCCGGGCGTGATCGAGGTGCGCCGCTGCGAGGCCGCGATCCGCACCTGGGAGGCCGACCCCGGCGAGTACTATCACAGCTTCACCGGCGAGTATGGCGGGCTCTGGCGCCACCAGGGCGATACCGCGCCGCAGCGGCTCTCGGGCGTCGGCTTCGTCGCCGAGGGCTTCGACAAGTCCTCCTACTACCGACGCACGCCGGAGAGCCACGATCCGCGAGCGCGCTTCGTCTTCGAGGGGATCGACGACGAGCTGATCGGCGATTTCGGTTTCCACGGCGAGGGCGCCGCCGGCAACGAGCTCGATGCTGCCGACCCCCGGCTCGGCACGCCGCCGCACGCGCTGGTCCTCGCGCGCTCGGAGAACCACACCGATCTCTACCTGGTGGTGAACGAGGAGATGCTGGTGAACCATTCCGGCATGGGCGGCACCGAGCACGAGAAGGTGCGGGCCGACATGGTCTTCTACGAGACGCCGAACGGCGGCGCGGTCTTCTCCGTGGGCTCCATCTGCTATCCCGCGAGCCTTCCGTGGAACGGCTACGACAACAACATCGCGAAGCTCACGACCAACGTGCTCCGCCGCTTCGCCGACCCGGAACCCATCTGAGGGTGCCCGCCGTGCCAGGCTATGTGATCGCCGACGTCACCGTCACCGATCCGGAGACCTATGCCGGCTACCGGGCGCTGACGCCGGACACCATCGCGGCCTTCGACGGGCGCTTTCTCGTGCGCGGCGGCGAGCACGAGGTGATCGAGGGCCCGTGGACGCCGGGGCGTCTGGTGCTGCTCCAGTTCGACAGCCCAGCGCGGGCCGCAGCCTGGTACGAGTCGCCCGCCTACGTGGAAGCGCGCGCCATCCGCCACCAGGCATCCACCGGGAACGTCGTCCTGCTTGATGGCGACGGCGACGCGAGGGGCGAGCGCAGCGTCTATCTGGTCGTCTGCCATGCGGCAGTCGACCTCGAGCTCGTCGTAGCCGCAGCCGACGGAGGGCGGGTCCTCGTCGCCGGGGGAACGCTCGAGATCAGGGAGGGAGGCTGGCCCGGCGAAAGCGTGTCGGTTCTGGAGTTCGACAGCGCCGCGAAAGCGCGGGCGTGGATCCGGTCGGACGACTCCCGGAGGGCGCGGGCGCAGGTCATCGGGCTGGCCCCGATCGAGGCGGTGCTCGTCGAGGGCGTCTGACCCGCGCTTAGGCCGGCCCGGCGACGATGCCGCGCTCGTGCAGCGCGCCGATGGCGCCGTCACCGAGACCCAGCACGTCCGCCAGGATCTCGTCGGTATGCTCGCCGAGCCGGGGCCCCGGCTTGACCGCCCTGCGCGGCGCGGCGGCGAAATCCAGCGGCGAGCCCGGCGTGAGCAAAGGCCCGATTCCCGGCTGATCGATCCTCTGGAACAGGGGGTTCGCGGTCGTGCAGAAGGGGTCCTCCGCCACCATCTGGCTGTGGCTGCGGAACGGCCCCCAGAGCACGCCCGCCTCGGTGAGGCGGGTGCCGATCTCGTCCAGGTCGAGCGAGGCGAACCAGGGCTCCAGCGCCGCGCGGAGCTCGCTGCGCACGGTCCAGCGGTCGGCCTCGTCGGCGAGATCGACGCCGTGCTCCGCCTCGATGGCGGCGAAGGTCTCCGTTAGCCCGCTCGCCTGCCCCAGCGCCCTGACGTGGCGCGGCGTCACCACCACCAGCATGACCCGGCGGCCGTCCCGCGTGGCGAAGTCGCCGCCGAAGGTGCCGTACATGTCGTTGCCGATGCGCGGCCGCTCGGCGCCGTTGATCTCGACGTCGCCGATGTAACCGAGCGAGCCGGTGATGTGGTAGGCGACATCGGCGAGGCTGAGCCTGATGTCCTGCCCCTCGCCGGTGCGGCTGCGGTGGCGCTCGGCGGCGAGCAGACCGATGGCGGCGGTGAGCCCGCAGGTCAGGTCCCAGCCCGGCAGGACGTTGTTGACCGGCTCGTCGAGCTCCGCCGGCCCGGTCACGAAGGGCCAGCCCATGCGCGCGTTCACGGTGTAGTCGACCGCCACCGTGCCGTCGGGGTTGCCGATGATGCGGAGCATGATGAGATCGGCGCGCCTGGCGCGGAGCGTCTCGTAGGAGAGCCAGTCGCCGACCTGGAGGTTGGTGAGGAAAATGCCGGCCTCAGGCCCCGGCGCCGCGATGAGGGCCGCGACCAGCTCGCGCCCCTCGGCCTCGCGCAGATTGACCGCGAAGGAGCGCTTGCCCTTGTTCATGCCGGCCCAGTAGATGCTCTCGTTCTCGGGCGTGACCGGCCAGCGTCGGTAGTCGAGGCCGCCGCCGAGCGGATCGAAGCGGATCACGTCCGCCCCCATCTGGGCCAGCGTCATGCCGCCGAGCGGGGCCGCGACGAAGGCCGAGCCCTCGACCACACGCAAGCCCTTGAGGATACCGTTCACGCCCGCTCCTCCCCGTTCCTCTCGCCCCCTCCGGCCGGATGACCCGCCGACGGTGCGCGCGCTGTGTAGTCGCGATCGGGGCGGCGATCAACCGTCGCCCGCGCTCGGCTGCAGGCGGGGCGGGCCGTCGTCCGCGGCGCTGCCCTCGCCTGCGGCGGTCCTGCGGCCGAAGAGGGCGGCGAGATCGTCCTGGATGGCGAGCAGGCTAGGCACCAGGATCAGCACGATCAGGGTCACGCCGAGCAGGCCGAAGACGATGGTCACCGCCATGGGCTTCAGGAACTGCGCCTGAAGGCTGGTCTCGAAGAGCAGAGGCGTGAGGCCGAAGATCGTGGTCACCGAGGTCAGGATGACCGCGCGCAGGCGATCCCGCGCCCCGCCCACCAGGGCCTCCATCGGCGCCTCGCCGGCATTGAGGCGATCCTGGATCGCGCGCACCAGGATGATCGAATCGTTGACCACGATGCCGCTCAGCCCGAGCAGCGCCATCATGCTCAGCACGGTGAGGTCGTAGCCGAGCACGTAGTGGCCGAAGACGGCACCGACCGCGCCGAAGGGGATCACCGCCATGACGAAGAGCGGGCGGGTGTAGCTGGAGAACACCCAGGCCAGGATGAGATAGATCGCAACCAGGGCAACCGTGGCGCCGGTCATCATGTCGCCCATGGTCGTCGCCTGCTCCTCGGCCTTGCCGCGCAGCAGGACGCCGACACCGTGCTTCTGCGCGATCTCCGGCAGACCCTCGGCCTGGAGCGCGCCGATCACCTCGTCGGTGTTGGTGACCGATTCGTCGATCTCCGCCGTGACGGCGATCGTGCGCTGGCCGTCCTCGCGGCGGATACTCGCGAATCCGATCGCCTCGTCGAAGTCGACCACTTCGGAGAGCGGCACTTCGACTCCGCCGGGGCTGCGCAGGTAGAAGCGTCTGAGATCGCCTTCGGTGAGTTCGTCCTGCGGCAGGCGGACGCGGATCGCGACCTCCTCGTCGCCCCGTGCGAAGCGCCGCGCGATCACGCCCTCGAAGGCGGCCCGCACCTGGCCCGCGGCGCTCTCGGTGGTGAAGCCGAGGGCACGGCCGCGCGCGTTCACGGTCAGGATCGCCTCCTGCTTGCCGTAGGGGGTGTTGTCCTCGATGTCGCTCACGCCGGGGAAGCGGGCGAGCAACGTGCGCACCTCGCCCGCCGCCGCCTTGAGCGCCTGCACGTCGTCGCCCGCGATGCGAATGTCGATCTCACGACCGGGCGGCCCGGCCTGGCGCTCGAGGATCGTCATGGTCTCCAGCCCCGGCATCGGTCGTATTCGGCTGCGCCATTCCTCGACCAGCGCCTGGGTGCGAATGGTGCGCCGGTCCGAGGGCTGCAGCTCGACCCGCATGGCACCCACGTGATCGCCGGTGCCGAGGAAGAAGGAGTTGGGGCGGGATGCCGGCTTGCCCACCTGGCCGAGGCTCATCGCCACGAGGCCGCCGGCGCCGTCGGTGAGCGCGAGCTCGGCCTCGTCCAGCGCCCGCCCGAGCTCGTCCACCATGGCGATCGTGGTCTCCCGCTTGGTGCCCTCGACGAAGGTGACGTTGGCGAGCACGGAATCCGATTCCGGCGAGGGAAAGAATATGAACGAGATGCGCCCGCCCGCGACCAGGCCGATGAACACCAGCAGCAGACCGATCGCGACGCACACCGTGAGGTACCGCCAGGCCACGCAGGCCCGCACGATGCGGGCGAACAGCCCGTCGCGGAAGGCCTCGAAGCGCGGGTTGAACCATCGCGCGAATCGGTTCTCCCCGCGCGGATTGGCCTTGAGACCGATACGCAGATGGCCGGGCAGCACGAGGAAGCACTCGATCAGGCTCGCGACGAGGACGGCCACGATCACGAGCGGTATGGCGCCGATGATCTCGCCGATCTGGCCCGAGACCATGAAGAGCGGCAGGAAGGCGGCGACGCTGGTGAGCGTCGCCGCCATCACCGGCGCAAACATGCGCCGCGCGCCGAGTTCCGCCGCGTCGGCCGGTCCGGCGCCCGCGGCACGCTGGGTCACCGCGTGCTCGCCGACCACGATGGCGTCGTCCACGATGATGCCGATCGCCATGATGAGCGCGAACAGGCTCACCATGTTGATGGTCTGCCCGGTCAGCATCATCACACCGAGGGTGGCGAGCAGCGAGACGGGGATGCCGACCGTGACCCAGAAGGCGACCCGCGTGCTGAGGAAGATGAACAGCACGAGCACCACCAGGGCCAGCCCGCTCGCGCCGTTGCGGAGCAGCATGTCGATGCGGTCGTCGATCAGCTCCGCCGCATCGTCGTAGTGCTCGACCACCAGGGTCGGCGGCAGCGTCGGCCGCAGCTCCTCGAGGAAGCTGTCGAGTATGCCCGCCTGCTCCAGCGAATCGGACGTGCTCGCCCGCCGCACCTGCAGCTCGATCGCTGGGTAGCCGGCCCTGAAGGCGATCGCGTCCCGCTCGTTGAACTGTTCGCTGACTGAGGCTATGTCGCGGAGGTGCACCTTGGCGCCGTCCTCGCGCGCGACGATCTCGACCTGGCCGATCTCCTCGGCCGACCTGGCGAGGCCCAGGCTTCTGATCTGCTTGTTGGTGCCGGCAGGGACGATGCCGGAAGGCAGGTCGGTCGAGCTCGTGCCGATCCGCGCCGCGATATCGCCGAGCGTGAGGTCGAGCTGGCGCAGGCGACCTTCGCCGACCTCGACCCAGATCTCCTCGCGCCGGCTGCCGAAGAGGTCGACCTTGTCGACGCCAGCGGCAAGAAGGCGCTCGCGGATGTCCTTGGCGTGGGCACGCAGAGCCGCCTCGGAGAACGGGCCCGAGACGACGATATTGCCTATGCTCTCGTAGAAGTAGAGGCGGTTGACGACCGGCTTCTCGGCGTTCTCCGGCAGCGTCTCGACCCTGTCCACGGCGTTCTCGACATTGGCCAGCGCCGTATCGAGGTTCGTCCCCGGCTCGAACTCGACGACGACCGAGCCGACACCCTCCACGGATTGCGAGAAGACGCGCTTGACCCCGTCGAGGAAGCGGACCTCCGGCTCGATCGCCGCGACGATGTTGGTATCCACGTCCTCGGCGCTGGCGCCGGGCCAGGTCACGCTGACAGAGACCCATTCGACGTCGAAGGTGGGGAAGAACTGGGTGTTCATGCGCGCGAGCCCGAGCACGCCGAACAGGATCATCAGCACCATCACGAGGTTGGCGGCCGTGCGGTGGCGCGTGAACAGCGCGATCACACCGCCGCCGGTCGGGGTCATCGCACCTCGACCCTGACGCCCGGTCCGATCTCGGGAAAGCGGGTGGTGGCGATGGGCTCACCGTCGGCGATGGCGCCCGAGACCACCACATCGTTGCCCACGCGCGCCAGCAGGGTGACCCGACGGGGCTCCAGCCGGCCCTGGACGACGGCATAGACCGTGTCGCCGTTCACGAGCGCGGTCTCCGGCAGCCGCGCGGCAGAGCGGTACACCCGGTCGGGAATGCGCACCTCCACGAACGCGCCGGGACGCAACGGCACCTCGGCCGCGCCCTGGCTGATCCGCGCATAGAC
Organism: Alphaproteobacteria bacterium; assembly: GCA_011523425.1. Taxonomy (GTDB): domain Bacteria; phylum Pseudomonadota; class Alphaproteobacteria; order UBA828; family UBA828; genus WTGU01. The sequence goes on along the minus strand of WTGU01000077.1, from coordinate 28,599 downwards.
CCGGATACCCCCGCTCGCCGCATCCGCCTCGCCGTCCGCCCGCTGGATCTCCGCGCGGAAGGGGAAGTTTCGCTCGCCCGCACGCCAGGTCACCTCCACCGGACGCCCGCGAAGACCGGCCGCCGACGACACCAGCCGGCCATAGTCCGCATCGCTCAGGTGGATCCGGATGTCGAGGCGCGCCTGGTCCAGCAGGCGCACCACCCGGTCGTTCACGCCGAGACGCTTGCCGAGCGCCGCGGTGACCCCGGTCAGGTAGCCGTCGAAGGGCGCCACCAGCCGCGTGCTCGCGAGGTCGCGCCCGGCCCGCTCCAGCGCCACCTCGCTGCGCGCGATCACCGCCTCCTGCCGGGCGATGCGGGCGCGGAGGCCCGCCGCACGCTGCGCCGTCGCCGTCGCCGCGCGCGTCCGCTCGCTCCGTCGCACCAGCGCGTCGTCGACCGTCTTCTGCGCGGCCGTCCCCTTCGCGAGGAGATCCTCGCGGCGCGCCAGCTCGCGCTCGGCCAGCGAGAGCTGCGTCCGCGCCTCGACGAGCCCCGCCTCCTCCGCGCCGAGCTCCGCCGCCGTCTCCGCCAGAAGCGCCCGCGCCTCGGCCAGCGCGGCCTCCGCCTCCGTCACCCGGGCCCGGTACTCGAACGGGTCGATCTCCACCAGGAGCTCGCCCGCCCGCACCGTACCGCCGTTGACGAAGTTCTCGCCGACCGCGACCACGGGCCCGGCCACCAGCGCCCGCAGCTCCACGTCGCGCTGCGCGACCACCTCGCCGAAGGCCTCGATGAAGGGCTGAATGTCGGCAATTTTCACCGTCGCCGCGGCGATCGGCCGCTCCCGCTCCGCCGGCCCGGTGCGCTCGATCTCCGGCTTCGTCGCCCGCAGATAGCCGACCGCCAGCACCGCGCACACGACCGTGAGCAGCGGCAGCGCGATCTTCAGAAAGCGGTAGCGGCGGCGAGCCAACGGCGCTTTCCCCCTCCCCGGCAGTCGGCAGCCCGAGGCGGGCGCTCAGGAATCCTGGGTATATGCCGGGCGGCGACCGATCGTGGGCGGCCTTGTGCCGCTGCCGCGGCGCGGTGACAATCCCGGCCCGACGAACGAACGGTGATGCAAATGTCCGGCACCCATTACGATTCCATCGAGTTGATTGAGCGGCTCGTGTCTTTTGACACGACTAGTCGCGAGTCTAACCTCGCGCTCATTCACTTCGTACGAGACTATCTCGCCTCACACGGCATTGATTCTACACTTATTCACGACGAGAACGAAAACAAGGCGAATCTTTACGCGACGGTGGGGCCGGACGACGTGCCCGGCATCGCGCTCTCGGGCCATACCGACGTGGTGCCGGTGGACGGTCAGCCCTGGGATACCGATCCCTTCCGCGTCGTGGAGAAGGACGGCCGCCTCTACGGGCGCGGCACCTCGGACATGAAGAGCTTCAGCGCGATCGCGCTGGCGCTGGTCCCGGAATTCGTCGCGCGGCCGCTCAAGACCCCGATCCATTTCGCGCTCTCCTTCGACGAGGAGGTCGGCTGCCTCGGCGCGCCGCTGATGATCGACCGGCTGGGCACCACGCTCGGCGTCAAGCCGCACATCGTGATCGTGGGCGAGCCCACGAACATGGCCGTCGTGAACGCCCACAAGGGCGTCTACAGCTTCGAGACCCGGGTGCGCGGCCGGGAGGTCCATTCCAGCGCCACCCATCTCGGGGTGAATGCGGTGCAGCATGCGGCGACGCTGGTCCACTTCCTGACCGAGCTGGCCGACGAAATGGTCGGCCGCGCCGAGCCGGAGAGCGGCTTCGATCCGCCCTACACGACCGTTCACGTGGGCACGATCCGTGGCGGCACGGCCCAGAACATCGTGCCGCTGGACTGCGGCTTCACTTGGGAGTACCGGCTGATGCCGGGGGCGGATCCCGACGAGATTCGCGCCCGTTTCGAGGAATTTGCCACGGAGACCGTGCTGCCCCGCATGCAGGCCGTCGACCCCGGCACCGCGATCACCACCGAATCCCGCGCCCAGGTGCCAGGCCTGGTGCCCGAGGACGGTTCGCCGGCCGAGGCGATCGTGATGGCGCTTGCGCGCACCAACCATACCGAGGTGGTCGCCTACGGCACCGAGGCGGGTCTCTTCCAGGAGGTCGGAATCCCGACCGTGATCTGCGGGCCCGGCAGCATCCTGCAGGCGCATCAGCCCAACGAGTACATCGAGGTGAGCCAGGTGCGCGCCTGTGAGGCCTTCATGCGTCGCCTGCTCGACGAGGTGTGCGCCGCCTGAGGGCGCCGGCGGCATTCTCCACCGGCTATCAACAGGCTTTCCACAAGTATTCCACAGGTATTTCCCAGGACGACGGAGGAACGCGAGACATGGGCGGCGCGAGTCTGGAACGCCACGGCGCGATCGGCGTCATCACCATCGACAACCCGCCGGTGAACGCCATGAGCGTGGGCGTGCCCGGCGCCATCCTCAGCCGGCTGGAGGAGGCCGGGGCGGACGATGCGATCGAGGCGATCGTGCTGCGCGGTGGCGGCAGGGGCGCGCTGGCCGGCGCCGACATCGCCATGTTCGGCAAGCCCTGGCCCGAGGACGAGCCGACGCTCCGCCATGTCATCCCGGCCATCGAGCGCTCGACCAAGCCGGTCATCGCCGCGCTCGCCGGCTACTGCCTCGGCGGCGGGCTCGAGATGGCGCTCTCCTGCCACTATCGCGTCGCGAGCCGGGAGACCGGCGTCGGCCAGCCGGAGGTTCTCTTGGGCTTCCCGCCCGGCGCCGGCGGCACCCAGCGCCTGCCCCGCATCGCGAACGTCTCGACAGCGCTCGCCATGATCGTCGACGGCACCCGCGTCCCCGCCGAGAAGGCCGCCGAGCACGGCATTCTCGATCGGGTGATCGAGGGCGACCTGCTGCAGGGCGCCGTCGCCTTCGCGGAGGAGCGGGCCGCGGGCGGCCCGCCGCATCCGCTCGCGCGCGACCGCACGCCGGTGCTGGACGATCCGGGGATCTTCGAGGCCACCCGCGAGCGTCTGGCGCGCAGGGCGCGCGGCCAGCGGGCGCCGCTCGCCTGCCTCGAATGCGTCGAGATGGCGCTGTCGCTGCCCTTCGACGAAGGGATCCGGCGCGAGCGGGAGGTCTTCGAGGCCTGCATGGCGTCCGCGGAATCGAAGGCGCTCCGCCACGTGTTCTTCGCCGAGCGGCAGGCCCGCAGGGTGCCGGGCATCGGCAAGGAGACGCCGGCACGGCCGGTGGAGCGGGCGGCGATCGTCGGCGCCGGCACCATGGGCACCGGCATCGCCACCTGCTTCGCCAACGCCGGCATCCCGGTGCGGCTGACGGATTCCGACGGCGGCGCCCTGGAGCGCGCGCTCGCGGCGATCCGGAGCGGTTACGAGAGCCGCGTCGCGCGCGGGCGCATCGGCACGGCCGACGCCGAGGCCCGCATGGCGCTGATCGAGCCCGTCGAGACCATGGAGGGGGTCGCCGGCGCCGACCTCGTCATCGAAGCCGTGTTCGAGGAGATGCCCCTCAAGGAGGAGGTGTTCAGGACCCTCGATGCGGCATGCGACGAGGGCGCGATCATCGCGTCCAACACCTCCTATCTCGACGTCAACCACCTGGCCGATACCGTGCCCCGGCGGCGGGACGCGGGATGCGTGCTCGGCATGCACTTCTTCAGCCCGGCGCAGGTGATGCGGCTGCTGGAGGTGGTGCGCACCGATTCGGCCTCGCCCGAGACACTGGCGACCGTGCTCGCGCTCGCGCAGCGGCTCGGCAAGCTCGCGGTCGTGGCGGGAGTCTGCCACGGCTTCATCGGCAACCGCATGCTCGAGGGCTACACGCGGCAGGTGCGCTTCCTGTTGGAGGAAGGCGCATCGCCGGTCGACGTCGACGCCGCGATGACCGGCTTCGGCATGGCGATGGGGCCGTGTGCCGTCGCCGATCTCGCCGGCCTCGACGTGAGCTGGCGCAAGCGCAAGGCCGACGCGCACCTGCGCGACCCGTCCAAGCGCTACTCGGCGGTGGCGGACCGGCTGTGCGAGCGGGGCCGCTTCGGCCAGAAGACCGGCGCCGGATACTACCGCTACGAGCCCGGCAGCCGTACGCCCATCCCGGACCCGGAGGTGGACGCGCTCATCGCCGAGGTCGCGGCGGAGAGCGGCATCGCCCGTCGCTCCATCGGCGCGGACGAGATCGTCGAGCGCCTCCTCTACCCGCTGGTGAACGAGGGCGCCCGGCTCCTGGACGAGGGCATCGCGCTCCGCGCGAGCGACGTCGATCTCGTTTGGATCAACGGATACGGCTTCCCGCGCTGGCGGGGCGGCGTCATGCACTGGGCCGACGGGGTCGGCCTCGCCGCCATCCACGAGACCGTCGCGCGCCTCGACGAGAGCGAGGACTACTGGGAGCCGGCGCCGCTGCTGAACCGGCTCGCGGCGGACGGCAAGGGCTTCGCCGATCTCGACCGGGCGGCGCGGGGTGGTTAGAGCAGCTTCCGACCTTTCCGGATTGCGGCGGCACGAACGTCACCCACCTCTCCCTGTCCCTCTCCCCCCTCGAAGGGCGGAGAGGGGACGCAGACGGCACCGGCATGCTCTCCCTCTCCGCCCGGGGGAGGAGAGAGCCGGGGTGAGGAGGGCAAGTCTCGGCTCAGCCGGCCGGCGCCCCCGCCTGCTGCGCCGCGACGCTGCGACGGCGCGGGCGTGGCGCGCTCGCCGACTTGAGCTGGCCGCACGCCGCCAGGATGTCGCGGCCGCGCGGGGTGCGCACCGGCGCCGCATAGCCCGCCCGGTTGACGATCGCCGCGAACCTCTCGATCGCGTCCGCCGACGAGCATTCGTAGGGCGCACCCGGCCAGGGATTGAAAGGAATCAGGTTGAGCTTGGCCGGAATCCCGGCGATCAGCCGCACCAGCTCGCGGGCGTCGGACTCGGTATCGTTCACGCCCCGCAGCATCACGTACTCGAAGGTGATGCGACGCGCATTGCTGGCACCGGGGTAGCGGCGGCAGGCGTCGAGCAGGGCCGCGATCGGGTATTTGCGGTTGATGGGCACGAGCTCGTCGCGAAGCCCGTCGCGCACCGCGTGGAGCGAGACCGCGAGGCCCACGCCGAGCTCGGCGCCGCAGCGCTCGATCATCGGCACGACGCCGGCGGTGGACAACGTGATCCGCCGGCGCGAGAGCGCGATGCCCTCCGGATCCATGACGGTACGGAGCGCGCTCGCGACATTGTCGAAATTGAAGAGAGGCTCGCCCATGCCCATCATCACGATGTTGGACAGCATGCGCGGCCCGCGCGGGGACGGCCACTCGCCGTAGGAATCGCGGGCCACGAGGACCTGCGCGACGATCTCGCCCGCCGTCAGGTTGCGCACCAGGCGCTGGGTTCCCGTATGGCAGAAGGTGCAGGAGAGCGTGCAGCCGACTTGGGAGGAGAGGCAGAGCGCGCCGCGGTCCTCCTCGGGGATGTAGACGGTCTCGACCTCCCGGCCGTCGGCGAAGCGCAGCAGCCACTTCCGCGTGCCGTCCGCCGAGCGCTGCTCCGCCGCCAGCCCGGGGCGCGCCAGGGTGTGGTGTTCCTCCAGCGCGGCGCGGAGCGCGCCGCCGATCGTGGTCATGGCGTCGAATTCTGTGGCGCCGCGGTGGTAGATCCAGTGCCAGAGCTGCTTGACCCGCATGGGCACGCGCTTCGCCGGCACGTCGAGAGCGCGCAGGCGGTCGGCCAGCTCGTCGCGCGTGAGCCCGATCACGCTCTCGCGCTCGTCGGCCACGGTGTTCGCTCGGATGGAGGCTTCGTCGCCGGCGGCGGGCAGGCGCTGCACGCCCGGCCCCCGGTCTAGGGGCACGCCCTGACGATGGCGTCGCGGATCTTGGTGAAGCCGATGAGGGAGTACGTGTCTTCGGAATAGGTGCCCTTGAGGGAGGTGCCGCGCACCGTCAGCTCGCGGCCGCGAATCATGGCCTTGACGACCGTCGCATCCAGCGACTCTTCGCTCACCCAGGCATGCTCGTCCTGGGTCACGTCGAAACTGAAGCGCCGGCCGTCGATGGTCACCCTCACGGGCTTCTTCGCCGGATAGGGATAGCCCGAGGTCACGCTCACCTCCTCGGTCGTCCTGCTTCCCTGGCGCCGGGTCACCATGACGTTGGGCTCGCCGCGCCGCTTGTAGTTGCCCTTGGAGCCGGCCGGCTTGGCGTACATGTAGCAGACCTTGTTCCCGTCCGTGACGAAGCTGTGCGCCGCCCAGTTCGCGTTCGACGCCAGGGGCTCGGGCTTCGGCTGCGCGTCCGCGCCCTGGATGCCGCAGAGAAGGGCGACGCCCACGAGCGCCGGGACGAGGAAGAGCAGCCGCGCGGTGACGGGTACGGTCATGGCTTCCAGATATTGTTCCGCAGCGGGGGCGGAGCATACCGAAATTGAGATGTTGTCGCCAGTCCCTCTGCTGCCCCCGGTCCGCGCGGGCCGGACGGGCGAAAACGGGGCCGGACGCTACTGCGGCGGCCGCTTCGCCGCCGTGCGGCGGTTTACGGCGGGCCCGGCGCGGTCCATATAGGGGGCATGGCAATCCTCAAGATCGCGCGCATGGGCCATCCCGTGCTCGGCGGCGCGGCCGCACCGGTCGCCGATCCGGCCGCGCCCGAGATCGCGCGCCTGATCGGGGACATGATGGAGACGCTCGCGGATGCGAACGGCGCCGGTCTCGCGGCGCCCCAGGTGCACGTGCCGCTGCGCCTCGTGCTCTTCCGCGTGCCCCCCGGCCGCGAGACGGCGGATGGCGCGGATGGGGACGACGGCGACTGGGCGGACCCGGCCGCGCTCGAATCGCCCACGGTCCTGATCAATCCGGTGATCGAGCCCATCGGCGAGCACATGGTGGAGGACCTAGAGGCGTGCCTCTCGCTCCCCGGCCTCGCCGGCCTGGTGCCGCGCCACGACCGCATCCGCTATCGCTGGACCGATACCGAGGGCCGCGCTCGCGAGCGCGAGGCGCACGGCTTCCATGCGCGGGTGGTGCAGCACGAGTGCGACCACCTGGACGGCATCCTCTACCCCATGCGGATGAACGACCTCTCGACCCTCGCCTTCACCAGCGAGCTCGGCCGGGAGGGGCCGGTGGAGGAGGCCTGAGCCGTGTGGCGGGCGCTTCCGGCGGACGAGACCCGCGACCGCCTGCTGCTCGCGGCGCTGCCCCATGTGCCGTTCGACGGCTGGTCCGATACTGCGCTCACAACGGCGGCGGCCGAGCTCGAGCTGGAGCCCGAGGCGGCGCGCAACGCCTTCCCCGGCGGCCCGGTCGCTCTCGTCATCTACCACGCGGCCTACGCCGACCGCCGCCTGGAGGAAGCGCTCAAGGAGACCGACCTGGCGGAGCTCAAGGTGCGGGAGCGGATCGCGCACGCCGTGCGGCTCAGGCTCGGGCAGAACGCGGCGCACCGGGAGGCGATTCGCGCCGCGCTGCCGATCCTGGCGCAACCGGCCAACGGCCCGCATGCGCTGATCTCGCTCTACCGCACCGTGGACACGATCTGGTTCGCGACGGGCGACCGGACCACCGATTTCGGCTTTTACACCAAGCGCGCCCTGCTCGCGGGCGTCTATCTCTCCACGCTCCTCTACTGGCTGAACGACAGCTCGGAGGGATCGCAGGCGAGCTGGGCCTTCCTCGACCGCCGTATCGCCGACGTGATGCGCGTCCAGACCGTGCGCGCGCGCCTCGCCCGCTTCCGCCCGCCCGAGCTGGGACTGCTGCGGCGCCTGCGCGAGGCCGCCCGCGCCGCCGCCGACCCGATGCAAACGCGCGCAGGGACGGACCGGCCCTAGCCCGCGGAGCGGCACCGGCCGCTCAGGCGAGCAGGGTGACCAGCAGGCTGTTGAGGAGCGGCCGGCCGGCGGCGGTGGCGCGGAGGCGCCCGCCCCGCCGCTCCAGGTAGTCCGCCCGGCAGAGGCGGTCGAGGCCGGCGCGGTCGATCACCCGGTCGGGATCGCAGCCGGTGCGCTCGACCAGGTGCGATTCCGACACCCCCTCCGCCAGACGAAGGCCCATCATCAGCATCTCGCGCGCCTGCTCGTCCACGCTCAAGTGGCGGGTCTCGGCGGTACCGAAGCCGTCGCGCTCGACGGCGGCAAGCCACCCCTCCGGCCCGGCGTGCTGGCGCAGCGCCTGCCGCCCGCCCCCTGCGGGCCGGATGCGGCCGTGGGCGCCGGGCCCGATGCCCACATAGTCGTCATAGCGCCAATAGGCGAGATTGTGCCGGCAGACGTCGCCGCCGCGCCCGTGGTTGGAGATCTCGTAGGCCGCGAAGCCGACCGCCGCCGTCGCCTCCTGCGTCAGATCGAAGAGGGCGCGGCTGTGGTCGTCGTCGGGCAGGGCGAACGCGCCCTCCCGCTCCAGCCGGAAGAAGGGCGTGCCCTTCTCGATGGTGAGCTGATAGAGCGACAGGTGATCGCCGGCCAGCGCCAGCGCCTCCTTCAGCTCGGCGCGCCAGGCCTCGGCGGTCTGACCGGGCCGGGCGTAGATGAGGTCGAAGGAGCTGCGCGGCATGATGCGCTGCGCCAGCGCGACCGCAGCGCGCGCCTCGGCCGCGTCGTGCCCGCGCCCGAGGAAGCCGAGCGCGCCGTCGTCCAGCGCCTGCACACCGAGCGAGACGCGGTTCACGCCGGCCGCGCGAAAATCCTCGAGTCGGGCCGCCTCGGTCGAGGTCGGGTTGGCTTCGAGGGTGATCTCGGCGTCCGCCGCGAGGGTCCAGCACTCCGCCGCCCGCTCGATGATGCAGGCCGCGGTGCCGGGCGGCATCAGCGAGGGCGTGCCCCCGCCGAAGAAGACGCTGGCGACGGTCGCGCCGGGCAGCATGTCCGCGAAGTGATCGAGCTCGGCGAGCAGCGCCCGCTGCCAGCGGGCCTCATCGACGCTCTCGCGGACGTGGCTGTTGAAGTCGCAGTAGGGGCACTTGGAGAGGCAGAAGGGCCAGTGTACGTAGAGGGCGCGCGCCGCCGGCGCGGCTCCGGGCGACGGATCGGCAGCGGCGTTCACGGCGGGGGCGCCAGGCACGACGCGACCAGGCGCTCGAAGGCCCGCGCCCGGTGGGTCAGCGGCTGCTTCTCCTCGGGCGGCATCTCGCCGAAGGTGCGCGCATGGCCCGCGGGGACGAAGATCGGGTCGTAGCCGAAGCCGTGGGGGCCGCGCGGCGGCCAGGTCAGCGTGCCGTCCGCCCGCCCCTCCACCGTCTCGCACTGGCCGTCCGGCCAGCCGAGGGAGAGAGCGCAGACGAAGTAGGCCGCCGTGCCGCCGATCGCGACCCCGCGGGCCGCGAGCTCCCGCTCGATACGGTCCATCGCCACGCGAAAGTCCTTCCCCGGTCCGGCCCAGCGGGCAGAATAGATGCCGGGCGCGCCGTCGAGGGCCGGCACGACGAGGCCGGAATCGTCCGCAAGCGCAGGCTCCCCGCTTGCCAGCGCCGCCGCGCGGGCCTTGAGCGCCGCGTTGGCGACGAAGGTCTCGCCGGTCTCCTCCGGCTCCGCGAGGCCGAGCGCCGCCGCGCCCACCGTCTCGATGCCGAGGGGGCCGAGCAGCGCCTCGATCTCGCGCACCTTGCCTGCGTTGTGGCTCGCCACGATCAGGCGCGAGGCCGCGAGCCGTCGGGCCATGAGAGCGCCTATCCTCCCCCGGCCAGCGCGTCCCGCTGCAGGGCGAAGAGCCGCTCGGCGCCCGAGCGGGCGAGCGCCAGCATGGCGAGGAGCTGCGCCTCGCTGAAGGGATCGCCCTCCGCCGTCGCCTGAACCTCGACGATCCCGCCCGCCGCGGTGAGCACGAAGTTCGCGTCCGCGTCCGCGTTGCTGTCCTCGTCGTAGTCGAGATCGAGCACCGCCTCGCCGCCGACGACGCCGCAGCTCACGGCGGCAACCTGGTCCGCGAGCGGCGGCCGCTCGATCGCCCCGCATGCCACCAGGCCCTCGAGCGCCGCATGCAGCGCCACGTAGGCGCCGGTGATCGCTGCGGTGCGGGTGCCGCCATCGGCCTGGATGACGTCGCAGTCCAGCGTGATCTGGCGCTCGCCGAGGGCCTCGAGCTCGGTCACGGCGCGGAGCGAGCGCCCGATCAAGCGCTGGATCTCCTGAGTGCGCCCGCCCTGGCGGCCGCGCGCCGCCTCACGGGCCGATCGCGAGCCGGTGGAGCGCGGCAGCATGCCATACTCGCCGGTGACCCAGCCCCGCCCCGTGTTGCGGAGGAAGGGCGGCACGCGCTCCTCGACGCTCGCCGTGCACAGCACCTGCGTGTCGCCGAAGCACACCAGGCAGGAGCCCTCGGCATGCTTGCTCACGCCGGGCTCCAGTCTGACCTGGCGCATTTCTTCCGGTCTGCGGCCGGATGGACGCATAAAGGCCCCCCTCTCTCGCTGGCGGCGCGACACTATCGCGGGGCCGAGAGGGCGTCCACATTTGTTCATATCCCTCAGTCGCCGGGCGCTCGTTCCACTCGCTTGGCTACGCGCCTTCGGCGCGCGGCGCAGTCGCGCCGTTGGGGCCTGACGGCCCCGTTCATATCCCTCGGGCGCCGGGCGCTCGCTCAACCGCCGGAGTCTGTAGAATGGGCGCCTCGTTCGCGCCGCGGAGCCCCGCCATGCCCTACCGAATCGCCGTCGATACCGGCGGCACCTTCACCGATGTCGTCGTCGCAGCGCCCGGCGGCGCGCTCACGGTCGGCAAGGCGCCGTCCACCCCGGCGCGCAGCGCCGATGGCGTGAAGGCGGGGCTGGCCGACGCGGCCCGCAACCTGGGAATTCCCTTCGAGTCGCTGATCGGCGAGACGGACGTGCTGATCTACGGCACGACCTGGGCGACCAACGCCATCGTCACCGGCACGACCGCGAAGACGGCGCTGCTCGTGACCGAGGGCTTTCCCGACATCCTGGTCTACCGCCAGGGCGGCAAGCTGCATCCCTTCGAGCTCCATATCGACCCGCTCAAGCCCTACGTGCCGCGCCGCCTCACGGCCGAGATTCCCGAGCGCGTGACGGCGGAAGGCGAGGTGGAGCGCGCGCTCGACGAGGATGCGGCGCGCGCGGCGCTCGCCCGGCTTGCGCGCCAGGGCGTGGAGGCCGTCGCCGTCTGCCTGCTCTGGTCGATCAGGAACCCGGCGCACGAGGAGCGGCTGGGCGCCCTGATCGAGGAGGCGATGCCGGGCGTTCCCTACACGCTGTCGCACCGGCTCAACCCGATCCTGCGTGAATATCCGCGCGCATCCTCGGCCGCGATCGACGCCTCGCTGAAACCACTCATGCAGCGCCACCTGCGGGCGCTCAGCGACGACCTCGCCGCCGCCGGGTTTGCCGGCGAACTGCTGGTCAGTACCGTCTCCGGCGGCCTGATGCACGTGGAAGACGTCGCCGACCGGCCGATCTTCATGGTCAAGTCCGGCCCGGCGATGGCGCCACTCGCCGGCATCGCCTACGCCGAGGCCGAGGGACTCGGCCGGGACGTGCTGGTGGTCGACGCCGGCGGCACCACCTTCGACGTGAGCATGGTGCGCGACGGGGCGGTCAAGTACACGCGCGAGACCTGGCTCGGCGGGCTCTTCTCCGGCCACAATCTGGGGCTCTCCTCGGTCGACGTGAGGAGCGTCGGCGCGGGCGGCGGGTCCATCGCCTGGATCGATCCGGGCGGGCTCCTGCGCGTAGGCCCGGAGAGCGCAGGCGCCGACCCGGGGCCTGCCTGCTACGGCCGCGGCGGGGATGCGGCCACCGTGACCGACGCCGCCGTGGTGCTCGGCTATATCGACCCGGACGCCTTTCTTGGCGGGCGCATGGCGCTGGACGTGGACGCCGCCCGGCGCGCCGTCGCCTCGCTGGCCACAGCCCTCGGCAAGGCAGTCGAGGAGACGGCCGCGGCCATCCTCACGCTCGCCAGCGAGACCATGATCAAGGCGATCGAGGAGATCACGGTCAACGAGGGGGTCAACCCGCGCGAGAGCGTGCTGGTGGCGGGCGGGGGCGCCGCCGGCCTCAACATCCTGCCGATCGCCGCTGCCCTCGGCTGCAACCGGGTGCTGCTGCCCAAGACGGCGGGCGCGCTTAGCGCCTGCGGCGCGCAGTACTCGGACATCGTCGCCGAGTTCAGCGCGAGCCACTACGTCCGCACCGATCACTGGGACGAGGCGGCGGTCAACGAGACCCTGGCAGCGATCGACGGGCGCATGGAGGATTTTTCCGGCTGCCTCCGGGCGCGCGGGATCGCCCGCTTCCGCACGGACTATTTCGTCGACGCGCGCTACCTCAACCAGCAGTGGGAGACCGAGATCGCGATGCCCGCCGCCCGCTTTGCCGGCCGCGATGCCGTCGACGCGCTGGTCGGACACTTCCACGAGGTGCACGAGCGGCTCTACGGCGTGAAGGAGGAGGACGGGCTGCTCGAGTGCCTGAACTGGAAGGGCCGGCTCACGGCCTTCCTCGACCGGCCCAGGCCCGCCACAGCCGCCGACGGCACGAGAGGGCGCCGCGCGCGCGCACCGCGGCGTGTCACGCGCGCCTATTTCGGCGATGCCGGGTTCCTGGAGACGCCGGTCTACGAAGGCGCGAGCCTCGGCGTGGGCGACACGATCGCAGGCCCCGCCATCATCGAGGAGCCGACCACCACCGTGGTCGTCTATCCCCTGATGCGGGCGCGGGTCTCGCCCGGCGCCAACTACATCCTCGAAGCGGCGGACGAGGAGGCGCAGGCGCGGGCGGCAGGGAGCGACGACGACGAGACGCTCGACCCAGTGCAGGTGGCGATCATGGGGAACCGCATCGACGCGATCCTGCGCGAGATGACCGGCGTCGTGATGCGCACCGCGCGCTCGGCGGTGATCGGCCAGTCGCGCGACTTCTCCTGCGCCATCGTCACCGCCTCGAACGAGCTGCTGGCGGCCGCCGAGGGCATCCCCGCCCATATCTACGGCGCCCACCTGCAGACTAGGACCATGTGCCGCGTGCATCCGGATTTCCGCGAAGGCGACGCCTACCTCCACAACGACCCCTACGACGGCAACAGCCACGCCGCCGACTGGTCCATCATCGTGCCGGTCTTCTGCGAGGGCGAGCACCTCTTCAACGTCACCGTGAAGGGCCATCAGGCGGATTGCGGCGACAGCATTCCGACTACCTACACGCCGCGCGCCCGCGACGTGTACGAGGAAGGCGCGCTGATCTTCCCCTGCGTGCGGGTGCAGCGGGATTTCCGCGACAACGAGGACATCGTGCGCATGTGCCGCCGCCGCATCAGGGTGCCGGAGCAGTGGTATGGCGACTACCTCTCGCAGCTCGGCGCGGCGCGGATCGGCGAGCGCCGGCTCAAGGCCTTCGCGGCGAAGCACGGCGTCGCCCGGGTCCGGCGCTTCATCGACGCCTGGTTTGACTATGCCGAGCGCCGCGCACGCCACGCCATCGGCCGGCTGCCCGCGGGCACCCTGGTCAACAGCGGCATGCACGACCCGGTGCAGCCCTTCCTGCCGGAGAGCCTGGAGATCACGGTCAAGGTCGCGATCGATCCCGAGCAGGGCCGCATCACCGTGGACCTCCGCGACAACCCGGACTGCATCGACGCCGGCCTCAATCTCACCGAGGCCTGCGCCACCGCCAACTGCATCCAGGGCGTATTCGAGAACCTGGAGGCCGACATTCCGCCCAACGCCGGCAGCTTCCGCTGCCTCGAGGTGAAGCTGCGCGAGGGCTGCGTCGTCGGCATCCCGCGCTTCCCCCACTCCTGCTCGCTCGCGACCACCAACATGGCGGACGTGGTGGTGAACCTGGTGCAGTCGGCCTTCACCCAGCTCGGCGACGGCCACGGGCTTGCGCAGGGCAATCTCTGCTTCTCGGCCGGCATGGGCGTGGTCTCCGGCAAGGACTGGCGCCGCGGCGGGGCCGAGTACATCAACCAGGTCTACCTGATGGGTGGCGGCGGGCCGGCGCTGCCCGAGCATGACGGCATGATCTACCTGCTGACGCCGGGCGGCTGCGGGCTGCTGCACCGGGACAGCATCGAGTTCGACGAGCAGCGCTTCCCCATGCTGATCCGCTCCCAGCGCCTACTGCCCGATTCGGGCGGCGCCGGGCGCAGGCGCGGCGGGCCCGCGACCGAGGTGATCTTCGGCCCGCGCCGCGACCCGATGACCGTGAGCATTATGGGCGGCGGCACGATCAACCCGCCGAAGGGCGTGCGCGGCGGCAGCGACGCCAACCACGCCTATCACGGGCACCTGCACGCGGACGGCGCGGACGACTCGGTGCCGAACGGCGTGATGCTGGCGCTCGGGCCGGGCGAGTTCGTGCGCTCGGTCGACAACGGCGGCAGCGGCTACGGCGACCCCCTCACCCGCGAGCCCGCGCGGGTGCTGGAAGACGTGGTGGAGGGCTACGTGACTGCCGACCACGCGCACGCGGTCTACGGCGTGGTGCTGACGGGACGCGCGGAGGACGGCACGCTTGCGGTGGACGAGGCCGGCACCGCCGAACGCCGCGCCCAGCTCGCCGCTTGCAGCGCGGGAGAGGCGTCGCAACCGGCCTGAGCCGCGCCGGTCAGAGCGGCGGGAGCGCGCGCGTGAGCGCCTCCTCGTGGCCGAGGCCGAGGATCCAGGCTTCCTCGGTCTCGACGAGGCGGCGCTCTTCGAGCGTAAGGCCGGGCGCGCCAGCGAAGAGGGGCGCGAGCCCGCCGCCGGCATCCAGACGGGCGAAGGCCTCGGCGTTCACCCGCACCTGGGCGCGATCGAGGATCTCGTCCTCTCGCCTGCGCGCGCCGACCTCCGCCCTGAGGAGCGAGGGGTAGACCTCGGCGATCACGGCCGATGCGGCGGGCGGTTGCAGGCCGGTCTCGAAGGGCCAGACCTTGGCGCGGCCGGCGATGCGCGGGTCTTCCGTGAGGCGCTTCAGCGCCGGCAGGCCCAGCAGAATCTGGGAGCCGACGGATCCGGCATAAGCGAGCTGCCACACCGTCTGGGCACCCGTGGCGCGGTGGTCAGCGATGCGGCGCTCGGGCGGGTGCGCCCCCTGCCGCGTACGCGCCGAGGCGCGCACCGGGATCGTCCGGTAGTCCCATGTGCCCGGGCGGCCCCAGAACGGGCCGAGGCCCGGATAGGCGGCGTTGATCGCCGCCGCCACGTCGTAGCGGTTGTTGGCGTTGTCGGGCGCGTCCTCGATGCGGGCCGCAAGCCACGCCCAGAGCGCCAAGGCCGACGCCCGGCCCGTCAGGTGCTTCGCGACGCCTGCCGGATAGCCGAAGGGGAAGTCGAATCCCGCCAGCACCCGTCTGCCGGCGTCGAGTTCGCCCGCGATCAGGTCCGCGAGACGGTCGAGCGCCTCGTGGCGGGTTCGGGCGTATTCCGGCTTCCTCACCCTGATACCGCGCCGGGTAACCCGGGCGACAGCCCACCAGATCGCGTCCCTCGTGGGCGTCTCGGGACTCGGCCTCGACCGCGCCGACCAGTCGACGACGACGTGGGTGTGGAAGAGGGGCATTCCGGCCTCGGGCGCTCGTGCTGGCAGCGACAGGGTGACAGCGGCGCGGCGCATCGTCACGCTGCCCGAACGACATCGCCCTGACGCGGAGGACACCATGATGACGCACCCTGGCCCGAGCCCACGCAGCGTCTTCCTCCGGAAACTGGCGGTAGCCCTCGCCGCCGCGCTGCTGCTGGCCCTCGCCGCACCGGCCCCGGCGGAGGCGCACGACCAGCGCGACGCGATCCCCCGCATCGCCGTGGTCTCCGCCTTCGCCCCGGAGATGGCGATCCTCAAGCAGGAGCTGGAGGATTCGTCCGTGCAAAGGGTCAACGGCGTCGAGTTCGCCGTCGGCACCCTGGAGGGACAGGGGGTCGTGCTCTTCCTGAGCGGGATCAGCGTCGTCAACGCGGCGATGACCGTGCAGCTCGCGCTGGACCACTTCGCCATCGAGCGCATCGTCTTCTCGGGCATCGCGGGCGGCGTGGACCCGGCGCTGAACATCGGCGATGTCGTGATCGCCGACCGCTGGGGGCAGTACCTGGAAATGCTCTTCGCCCGGGAGGTCGACGGCGGCTGGGCAACGATGCCCTTCTTCGAATACCCCTACGCGAACTTCGGCATGATGTTTCCGCGCTCGGTCACCGTGCTGCGCGCCGGCGCCGACGCGCCGGAGACCCGGTTCTGGTTCCCGGTGGAGGAAGCACTGATGGCAGGCGCGCGCAGGGCAACGGCCGACGTGACGCTGGCGCGGTGCTCGGCAGACGGTCGCTGCCTCGAGCAGACGCCCAGGATCGTCGTCGGCGGCCCCGGCGTCTCTGGCGGCGCCTTCGTCGATAACGCGGCCTTCCGCACCTGGGCCTTCGAGACCTTCGGCGCCCGGGTGCTGGACATGGAGAGCGCCGCCGTCGCCCACGTCGCCTTCGCCAACGACGTGCCGTTCATCGCCGTCCGCAGCCTCGCCGACCTCGCCGGCGGCGGCGAGGGGGCGAACCAGATGGAGGCCTTCCTCGGCCTCGCCGCCGGCAACGCCGCGGCGGTGGTCAAGGCGCTGCTCGGGGCCTCGGCGGAATAGTCCGGGGCGGAAGCGGGGAAGCGGCGGTCCCGCCCGCTCAGATGACGAACGGGATGAGCACCAGGACCGCAAGGGTGGCGGCGGCCACGCCGATCACCAGCGCCGCGCCGTAGCGGTGCTCGATCAGCCGCCGCGCCTTGGGTCCCAGATACCAGAGCAGTCCCGCCTCCACATAGAAGCGCATGCCTCTGGCGGCGAGCGACGCCAGGATGAAGGCGCCGATGTCGAGGTGGGCAGCGCCGCTGGCGATGGCGACCAGCTTGTAGGGAAAGGGCGTCAGCGCGCCGGCGGCGACGATCCAGGCACCCCACCTGTCCCTGTATTCGTAGAACGCCGTGAGGTCGCCGGAATGGCCGGAGATAGCGAGGAGGGGCTCGCCCAGCCAGTCGTAGAGGAAGTAGCCGATCATCCAGCCGGTGACGCCGCCGCCGACCGACGACACGGTGGCGATGCCGGCGAAGAGCCACGCCTTCGCCCGCTTCGCCAGCACCATCGGGATGAGCAGCAGGTCCGGCGGCACCGGCAGGAAGAGGCTCTGCAGGTAGCAGAGCCCCGCCAGCACCCAGACGGCGCGGCGCGTGCCCGCGCTCTCCAGCGCCCAGTCGTAGACGCGACGGACGAGACGGCGCTTCCCTCTCGCCGCGGGCGTGGCTGTATCGTCGCTCATGGTGGATGTACGTGGGCTGTCCCGGCGGTGCGGCCGCCGCGCGCGGATGAGGGGACCCGGAGTCTACCCCTTAAACAGCCTGCGGTCCTTGCGCTTGTTCCAGGCCACCGCGAGCGGCAGGAACCAGGGGCGGCCGGTGTAGAACGGCATGCTCGGGAAGGGCCGCCCGTCGAAGGCGGATGCGGCATCCGGGTCGCCGAGCACCCGGAGCGCGGTCTTGTGGCCGAGGAAGGTCCCCATCGGTACGCCGGAGCCGCACCAGCCCATGGCGTACTCGACGCCGTCGTGGCTCCCGGTATGGGGCATCATGTCGAAGGTGAAGGCGGTCTTCCCGGTCCAGCAATGGCTGATCTTCACGCCGTCGAGCGCCGGCACGATCCGCACCATGGTATCGCGCAGGCTGCGGGCCTTGCGCTCGAGATCGGCGGGCGGCTCGGCGCTGAGCCCGCCGAAGAGGATGCGCGTGCCGTCCTCGTTGGGCCTGATCCAGCAGGGCGAGTAACGGTGCTCGACCATGGGCCGGCCGGCCGGCGCGATGTGCTCGATCCGCTCCGGGGGCAGCGGCTCGGTCGCGATCATGAAGGCATCGACCGGCACCACGCGCCGCCGCAGCCACTGCGCGGCCTTCGGCGTGTAGCCGTTGGTGGCGACGATCACGTGGCCCGCCCGCACCGTGCCGCGCGGCGTCGCCACGCGGAAGCCGCCGCCCGTCCGCTCGATGGCCTGCACCGGGCAGTGGCCGATGACGCGCGCGCCGTCGCGGGAGGCGCGCTCCAGCAGCCCGGCGTGATAGAGCCCGGCGTGGATCGTGCCGTTGCCGCGCAGGATCTGGCCGCCGTGATAGTACCCGTCGCGGTAGGCGGGCGGCGCTGCCGCCGGCTCGACCATCTCGGCATCCACGGGGACGCCGTCCTCCTGCATCATGGTGAGGTCGCGCGCGAGCCCGTCGAACACGCGCTTCGAGGGCGCGGCAATGAAGCGCCCCGAGTTGCGGTAGAAGCAGGCGATCTGCTCCTTCTCGATCAGCGAGGCGGCGTAGTCGTGGGCGGCGACCGCCGCGCGGCAGACCTCTGCCGCCCGCTCGCGCCCGAGCTTCGGCACCATGTCGCCGTACTTGTGCCAGACCTGGCGGCCGAGATAGCCGGCGTTGCGGGTGCTGGCGCCGTGGCCGGCGGCCTCGGCATCGAGGACCACCACGTCGGTGCCCCGGCGGGCGAGCGTCAGCGCCGCCGAGAGGCCGACATTGCCGGCGCCCACGATCGCCACCTCCGCCTCCGCCGGCGGCGTCTCGTCGCCGATCTCGGGCCTTGGCGCGCGGTCCCACCAATAGGGGGTAGCCTTGAAATCCGCCGTCAGCACGTCGTCCGCCATGGCACGCTCCCGGCTTCGGTCCACGCCACGGTACCGCGGCCCGAGCGCGCGAGGCTATGCCGGGGCAAGGTCGGGGGCTACACGTTCCGGGGAGACGCGCCACAGCGGTGTGCAGGCCGCCACGCAGCTTCGTCGAGCGTCTCCACCAAGACGGCGTCATCGAGAGCGACATGCCCGACGGCGTCTTCGACTGATGCCTTCCCAAACCACGTCCGCCATAAGGGCCAACAAGACAAAGGGCGGTCTGAGCCGTCCCCTTATGGCAAGCGGCTACTGTCGGGCGGATGCCGGCGAGGCGTTACAAGCGCGGTCACCGACCTTGACGTGTCCTGCCGATCTTGTCGGAAACAGCATCCGAGATCGGGAACAATTGGCATTGCAGTCCTACAATCGCATCGACCTTCGACTAGACAGCGTCCCTATAGCAGCCCTTAGTATTAGCAGCTATTGCAGCTTCGCACCGAACGCGCCCACATAGGTTCCGGTTTCGAAAACACCGAAGGTTTCCTCGTGATTTGGTCCATAGAAATCGCCAGAAATATAGCCGGCTGGTGTCTCTGAATAGTAGTGACCCTGGCTCGGTAACATATTCTTCCAGCTCGGCAAGCTGATGTCGACACCAGATATGGCTATTGTGACGTTAACGCGAGGTCGTGACAAATTAGGGATAGTAATGGTCGATGTACCTTGGCGGCGCTCGAAGCTACGAGTTGAAGCCGCTTCAGCGATCCCTCTCCAGGTCGCACCACCGATACCACTGGGATTCGTTTCCGAGGCGACGCCAATTGCATAGGCTGCGGCGACATTGAGAGGGCCGCTATAGGGAATGCCAAATCTGTCGAGGATCGATATCTCGGTTTTCATGATATCTATGGATGCATAGCCGTGATCACCCCACATTCCATAGCTTCTCACTCTCGGGAGCGCCGCGAAGGAGTACGGAAGGCTCAAAGTAGCCTCAAATGGTCTCCAATAAAACACCGTGTCGAGACCGTCGCGCTTGTCGAGTTCTCCCCTACTCTCCACGGCAGAAGGATCAACTACGGATGAAACAGTTGTCACGTGCCCTCTGGCCGAATTACAACGTGAACCTAAACAGTTATCTTTGTCCCAGTATTCGTCGGCATCCCGTTGCCCAAGGAAATTCATGAAAGAATAGCTGACGTAGCGACCGGTGCTGAGAACCGCGTTGGATCGCTCCACAATCACCTTGAGACGTTCCACTTCTGGTTTAGGAGGGGTCTCTCCATTGCCGTTGCCGTTGCCACACGCGGCAAGGACCGCAACTATTGCCACGACAACGAAGATCCGAAGCATCTTGGATGGCATGAGCCTCTCCTTCCGAACTATTCGAAAGTTGAAGTTGATACGCATTTTCTCAATGCTTCGTCCAAGACGCCTTCCTGGTGGCATCTTGGAGAAGATACTTGAAGCCAGTCTCCCCAGATACCCGGTCGCAAGACGGCTCGGCGGGTGGTGCGGTCGCCTCTCGGATACCCCTTCCCCGCCATCGGTATGCCTCCCCTCAGCCGCTCATGCACAGAATGGCATAGGATCATAAGAAAAATCAATTCAATTATGATAGTACATAAGATATATAATTTACGTGTATGGGAAGCCGCTCAATCGATCAAGCCCATGGCCAGCGGGCCGGGCCTGCCGGCTCGGCGCCCCTTCCCCCACCTCTCCCTGCCACGGCTCGGGCCGTGGCGTCGCCGGCGGGGCGGGCACCCCGCCCTCCGTGGCAGGGCGCCGGCCCCCGAGCGGGCGCGCGGCAGGCCGGCCCGTCTTGACAGGCTAGGCGGGAGGGTGCCAGCGTCGCATCGAACCCGCCGGCCCGGCTATCGGGAGCACCGCAGGCGGCCGGCGCGGGCGACGGGGAGGCTGGCACTCATGAAGACACGGAATGCGATATGCGGCGCTGCGGTCGCCGCCCTGATGGTTGCGGGCTCGGCAGGTGGGGCGCTGGCGGCAGAGCCCTGGGGCGTCTGGCTCAACGGGCGGCAGGATGCGCACGTGAAGCTCTATCCCTGCGACGACGGGGAGCTGTGCGGCGAGATCGTCTGGCTCAAGAGAGCCCTCGGCGACGACGGCAAGCCGCGGCGCGACGTCCACAACGACGACGAGTCGCTTCGCGACCGGCCGCTCCTCGGCATCCAGGTGCTGTGGGATCTGGAGGACCAGGGCGACGGCGAGTGGGACGACGGCGATATCTACAATGCCAGGGACGGCGAGACCTACAGCGGCGAAGTTGAGGTCATCGACGCGAACACCGTGGAGGTGAGCGGCTGCGTCTTCTTCATCTGCAAGACCGAGACCTGGACGCGCGTGGAGTAGGCGGTCGAACGTTCAGGCTGGCTCAGTGTCCTTGAGCCAGCGGACGAGCGCCTTCTCGGGATCGGCGAGCTCGTCCACCGAGGCGTACCAGTAGACCTCCCAGCCCGACTCCGGCAGGCCGGTGAAGACCATCAGGTTGAGCGGATAGGCCTCGCTGTCGGTGCAGCGGCGAAAGTCGTCGCGGAACAGGAACACCGGCTTCTTCCAGGCGATCGCCATGCCGAGCTCCACCATCACGCCCTCGTCCGGCGGGCAGCCGTTCACCACCGCGAAGATGCCGTCGGCATCGCGCACGTCGCGGAGGTCCGCCTGGCCGATCTGGTAGGCCCAGCCGGCCGTCGCCTTGTCGATCTGGTTGTTGCGGGCGAAGGGCTCCCACACCTCGGCGCCGAGTGCCTCCAGTGCTGCGACCAGCGCCTGCAGCGGGCCAGCGTTCTGCTGGGCGGAGAAACCGTAGGGGTTCGCCAGGTAGAGCGTCTTGGCCACCGGTAGCGCGCCCCTCTCCCGCGCCGCTATGCGGCCGAGCGCCAGCGCGCGATGGCGGCCTCGAGGCCGGAGCGCGGGCTGGTCAGCAGCGGCACCCGGATATCGCCGCAGTGGGCGAGCGCAGGCGTCATGGAGGCCTGGGCGAGCACGATGGCGTCGGCGCCGGCCGCCGCGTCGTGCAGGCCGTCGGCGATGATCCGGTGATGCCCCTCCGCGTCGCCCGCCACCAGCCGGGCGCGGGCCTCGGCGAAGACGACCGAAGAGATGTCCACCTGCCTGTCGGCGCGCCGCGCGGCATCCGCCACCAGATCGGCGGTGGGCCCGATGGTGGTCGCCAGCGTCGCAACCACGGTGATGCGCCGGCCCGCCGCCACCGCCGCCTCGGCCATGGGCCTGTCGACGCGGAGGACGGGCACGCGCGCCTGCGCCGCGGCATCGTCGGCGCCGGGGCCCACGGTCGAGCAGGTGCAGAGCACGAGGCGCGCGCCAGCGGCGGCCTCCAGCAGCGCCGCGCGGGTGCGCGCCCTGATCTCGTCGGTGAGCCCGCCCGCCTCGATCGCGTCCGTGAGCAATGCTGCCTCGACGACGTGACGGACGGGCACGCCCGGGTCGATCTCGTCGCGCAATTCGTCGAAGAGATCGGCGAGCGCCGCCACCGTATGCACCAGGACCAGCTCGCCGCCGTTCTCGCCGCTCATCGCCCGCTCCCTCGCCCGACCCGAACCGTCGGCCGTCCCTAGCAGATGAGGCGGCGGCGGAAAAGCACGGCCGCGCTCACGCCCGCCAGACGACCGGGAACTGCGGGTCCGCGTGGAAGGGCTCGCCGGTCGCGAGCGCCGTCGGGTGCTTGGGGAACTCGGCGGGCGGATCGCGCAGGATGAAGCGCACGTCGTCGCCGAGCCAGCGGTGCGTCAGCGTGCGGCGGCGCAAATCCTGCGTGGGGTTGTTGCGGCCCTGATGCACCACCAGCCCCTGGAAGAAGATGCAGTCTCCCGGCTCCAGCTCCCACGAGACGATGTCGTAGTCGCCGCGCGCGGCCTCGATGTCCGGGCAGCGCTCGAACGTGGCGCTCGGATGGCGGCTGCCGTCCAGCATGCTGTCGAAAGGCGCGAACCAGCGCCCCCAGCGATGCGAGCCGCGCACGAACTCGAGCGTCGTTTCCGGCGTGATCGGGTCCAGCGGAATCCAGTTGGAGCAGAGCTGGTCTCCGTCCACCGCCATGTAGGGCTGATCCTGGTGCCAGCGGGTGAGGCCTTCGGTGCCCGGCTCCTTCACGAACACCTGGTCGTAGAAGAAGGTGATCCGCGACGAGCCCGAGAGCGCGGCGGCGAGCGCGGCGAGGGGCCCCTCGAGCGCGAAGTCCCTCATCTGCGGCACGTGGCGCCAGAGGTCGAAGTCGTTGAAGAAGAGGCCGGGGTCCGCTTCCGTCGTGTAGATCTCGACATGGGGGCCGGGCGCGGCCATGTCGGCGGCGACGCCCTCCCGCAGGCGCTCGATCCAGTCGCGGTCGATCACGCCCCGCAGGCAGACCACGCCGTCGCTGCGGTAGGCGTCGATCTCGGCTTGCGTCGGCATCATGGGCTGCCCCCCTCACCGGCCCTGCGAGTGTAGCGCAGCGGACGGCCGCCGGGCCAATCCCCGCCCCTTGAATCGCGAGGGGCCTGCGCGCACCTTTGATGAAGGCCCGATTCGCCGATGACGCAGTCGCGCGCGGGACGGGATGCTGTGATCACGGAGGCTCGGCATGAACGGCACGGCGGTGCGGGAACGGCTTTCGATGGTGCGCGGCGGGGCGATCCGGGCGGCTCTCGCCGGCACCCTGCTGGTCGTCGTGGCGATCGCCGCCGCCGGCTGCGAGATCACGCTGCCGAAGACTCCCGAGCGCGCGCCGCCGTCATTCGCCCATCTGCCGCCCCTGGTGTTCGACCTCGGCCGGATCGACATCGTCGCTCCCTCCACCGCGCCGCACGCGACCGACGTGGGCCATCTCTTCCCCACGTCGCCTGCGGTCGCCGTGAGGCTCTGGGCGGAGGAGCGGCTGCGGGCCGACGGCATCGACGGCCTACTGCGCGTCACCATCGACGAGGCCAGCGCCAGGGCCACGCCGCTCGCGACCAACACCGACATCGAAGACCTGTTCACCCGGGAGCAGAACGAGCGGGTGGACGTGCGGCTGCGCGTCACCATCGAGGCGATCGACGGTACAGGCCAGGTGCGCGGCAGCGCCATCGCCGACGCGCGGCGCTCCCGCACGCTGCCCGAGGGCATCTCGCTCACCGAGCGGGAACGGCAGTATGCCGAGATCGTCGACGACCTGATTCGCGACTACAACGCCAGCCAGGACGCGGCGATCCGCCAGTACCTCCGCCTCTACCTGCGCTGAGGCGCGCAACTCGGCCCCGGCCCTCCCCTACCCGCCGACCACCGCGCCGAGCGCCTCGCCCGCGGTATCGACAGCGGCGGCATCCACATCCAGGTGCGTCACCGCACGCAGGCGGTGGGCGCCCATGGCGCCGATCAGCACCCCCTTCGCCCGGAGCGCCTCGGAAAGAGCCGCGGCGCTGAGGCCGGTGCCGGCGCAGTCGAAGAAGACCAGGTTGCTGTCGACGCGCGGCTGATCGAGCACAAGCTGCGGCAGGGCGCCCACCGCGTCGGCGAGGCGGCGGGCGTTGGCGTGGTCCTCGGCGAGGCGGTCGACGTGGTGGTCGAGCGCATGCAGCGCGGCGGCCGCGAGGATGCCCGACTGGCGCATGGCGCCGCCGAGGCGCTGCTTCCACTGCCACGCGGCCTCGATGAACGCGGCCGAGCCGGCGAGGACGGCGCCGACCGGGCAGCCCAGCCCCTTGCTGAAATCGATCCAGAGTGACTCGAAGGGGGCAGCGTAGCGGGTGGCGTCCACGCCCGTCTCGACGACGGCGTTCATCAGCCGGGCGCCGTCCATGTGGAGCAGGAGCCCGTGCGCCTTCGCCGCCTCGCCCACCGCCTCGATGGCGTCTGCGGGCCAGATCGTGCCGCCGCCCTGGTTCGACGTCTGCTCCACGACCGCGAGCCTGGAGCGCGGCGCGTATCGGCTCGCGGCGCGGACCGCATCGGCGAGCTGCTCCGGCGTATAGACCCCGCCCTCGCCGTCGAGCGCGCGCACCATGGCGCCGGCGAGCGCCGCCGGGCCGCCGCCCTCGGCGGTGATGATGTGCGCCGTGCGGTCGCAGATCACCTCGTCGCCGGGGCGGCAATGGACCAGCAGCGCGATCTCGTTGCACATGGTGCCGGAGGGGAGGAAGACCGCCGCCTCCTTGCCCAGCAGCGCCGCGACCCGGGCCTGGAGCGCGTTCACGGTGGGGTCCTCGCCGCGCTGCTCGTCGCCGACCTTGGCCTCGGCCATGGCCTGGCGCATGGCCGGCGTCGGCCGAGTCACCGTGTCGCTCCTCAGATCGACGTGATTGCCCGTCATGCCGCCCTCCCCTGCATCGACGCCCGCGGCCTTTCCCGGCGGGCGCCTGCGGTCATAAGCTCCGGGTATCGCACAAAGAGGCGAGGACCGAAACGACCGGCGTTCGCGCATCGCGCGCGACCCTGGAGGGGAGGACGGCGTGACCAACACCCGGTGCGAGCAGGAGGACGGCTGCGTGCGCATCCGCATCGCCTGCGGCGACGCCACCAACGCGCTCACCACCGCCATCATCCGCGACCTCGCGACCGCCGTGGCCGACGCCGGGCGCGAGAGCCGGGGCATGATGCTCTGCGGCGGCGAGAAGTTCTTCTGCAACGGCCTCGATCTCGACTGGGCGCTGGCCTGCTCCCGCGCCGAGATCGGGGAGATGTTTCACGAGCTGGCGCACCTCGTCCTGGCCCTGCTGGAATCGCCGCTCCCGGTCGTCGCCGCCATCAGGGGCCACGCCATCGGCGGCGGCATGGCGATCCTCCTCGCGTGCGATTATCGCTACGCCGCGAGCGGCCGCGTGCTCATCGGCAAGCCGGAGGTCCTGCTCGGCGTGCCCAACCCCTATTACGGCGACCAGCTCCTGCGCTTCGTCGCCGGCGACCACGTCGCCTCCGACCTGATCTACACCGGCAGGCTCGTCCGCGCCGAGGAGGGGTGCGCCCTCAACCTCGTGCACGAGGTGGGGCCGAAGGCGGAGATCGAGCGGATGGCGTGGGAACGCCTGCTGTTCCTGCGCGACCTCGCCCCGGATGCGTTCGCGGAATCGAAGCGCATGCGGCTCGGGAAGTTCTGCGCCGACCTGCGGGAGCAGATGCCCTCCCGCATCGCCCGCCAGGTCGACATCTGGCACGGCGACGAGGCGCAGGCCCGGCTGCGGGCCGGGGCCGAGAGGCTCAGGCGCCGCTCCGGCGCCTGACGCTGTAAGCTGCCTGCAACGCCCGTCCGGGCATCGCACCACAGAGGGAGAGCCGACATGCCCGCCATCGATCCGAACCAGGTTCACTTCACCGGGGAGAACTCCTTCCTGCGGCTCAAGACCGAGGCCGACGGGCCGGAGACCACCGTCTGCGCCCACTGGCGCGCGCTGATCTCGCCGGGCGGCCCCGGCACCTGCCTCTTCATCCGCTCGGACGCCACCGGCGGCGAGGTCAGGCTCTACGCCGACAACGAGAGCCTGGCGCGCTGGCTCCAGAGCGAGCTGGAGGCGATCCTCAACCCGCCCTTCGCCGACACGTCCATGCCCGTCGCCGAGGCCGCGTTCTCGCGCGAGGGCGCCTTCCGCTCCAGCTATCGCGAGATCGTGGATTCCGCCGACGGCCGTATCGAGCTGAGCTGGTCGGACATGGGCGAGCCCTTCATGCTCACGCTGCCGCCCGACAACGACGACACCGGCCCGTGGGCCGTCTATAGCTGCCTCACGCCGTGCCGGACCGCGACGCTCGAGGTGGCGGGAACGCGCGCCCAGGGCGGGGCTTACGAGAACGTCATGTTCGGGCGCCCGGCGTCCTCCTGCTGCCTCGCCTGGTCCGAGACCTGGCTGCGCGGCTGAGGCGCGGACCATGCCGCTTCCCTCCGTCGCAGTCTTCGCCATGGGCGGCACCATCGCCATGGCCGGGCGCGGCGAGCACGGCGTCAAGCCTTCGCTCGACGCCGGCGCGCTGATCGACGCGGTGCCGCAGCTCGCAGACGTCGCCAGCATCGAGGCCCGGACCTTCCGCCTGCTGCCGAGCCCGGAAGTCACGATCCCCGATCTCTTCGCGCTGGCGGACGCCATCGAGGCGGCGGTGGCGGCCGGCGCGGCGGGCGCGGTCATCACCCACGGCACCGACACGATGGAGGAATCGGCCTTCGTGCTCGACCGCATCCTGGCCGTCGACGCGCCGGTGGTGCTGACGGGCGCGATGCGCAACCCGACCATGGCCGGGCCGGACGGGCCCGCCAACCTGCTGAACGCGGTGCGGCTTGCCGTGCACGAGCCGGCGCGGGGCCTCGGCGTCACGGTGGTCATGAACGACGAGATCCACGCGGCGCGCTTCGTGCAGAAGGGGGAGACCTCGAACCCCGCCGCCTTCCGCTCGTTCCCGCCGGGCCCGCTCGGGTGGTTCGCGGAGGGCGCGGTGCGCATCGCATACCGCCCCGGCTCCCGCCATGCGCTCGCCGTGGCCCGCGATGCAGAGCCGGTGCCGGTGGCGCTGCTGACCGTGACCCTCGGCGACGACGGCAGGCTGATCGAGCGGGCGCTCGACGCCGGCTACCGGGGGATCGTCGCAGAGTGCACCGGCGGCGGCCATGCCGCCGGCTGGGTCGCCGACCGGCTGGCCGAGGCCGCCGGCCGCGTGCCGGTGGTGATGGCGTCGCGCACCGGCGCCGGCGAGATGCTGCGCCGGACCTACGATTTCAGGGGCTCGGAGACCGACCTGCTGGCGCGCGGGCTGATCGGCGCCGGCTGGCTCGACGGCCTGAAGGCGCGCCTGTTGCTCACGCTGCTGCTGATGGCGGGCGCCGACGATGCCGCGATCCGCGCGGCGTTCGCTGCCTGGCTCGATCCCGATCCGGCCGTCTAGGGGCGGCGACGCGGCGAGAGGGGAAGCGACGCGGGCTTCGTCGGAACTCTCCGGGATTCCGGCCCAAGCCCCCTATGCGGGATTCACCGGGATAGCGAGGGATTCCGCGGAGACGTAGGGTGGGATTTCCTGGGATACCGGCGGCCGACACCCCCGAGGCGGGATTCGCCGGGATGGCAAGGGATTCCGTTGGGATATCGGCGGGATTCCTCGACGATGCCGGCGAGCGCGGCACGGCGCCGCGCGTCTCGCCGGTTTGCCCCGGCCCGCTCTCTCACGCACTGCATGACGCGATCGTTGCACCCGCGCCCCACGCCGTGCACCGCACCATCGTCAGGGGACTCCCCTCACGTCATGGCCGGGCATGACGACATTGGGGAACGCGAATACGGAGACTGCACACGGACCGCCTTCATGCCTCCGCTCCCGCTAAATCAACCATCTTGTTCTTTCTCGCCCCGCTCCTTCGGATAGTAGAAGCGATCCATGAAAGCATCGAGTTCCTCTTTCGACATACCTTCTTTGCGATCGGCCGCGATTAACACTTCTCCCGCATTCACCAAGTCGCCGAAACGAACCAGCGCGGCCGCGTATGCCGCATAGACCGCCCCT
The DNA here is from genome assembly GCA_011523425.1 of Alphaproteobacteria bacterium. Lineage (GTDB taxonomy): Bacteria > Pseudomonadota > Alphaproteobacteria > UBA828 > UBA828 > WTGU01. Next base: position 582 of record WTGU01000077.1, on the reverse strand, counting down.
TCGTTTACTTTGATCGGGGCGTCGATGAATATGTCCAAAATGTCTTCTGCCTCCGAGCGAGATTTTGTTCTGGAGAGAAGTTTCGCGATATGGATCCCGCCGCCTGGGTTTTGGAGCGCAGCATGTTTGCCGCCCCAAGGCGGGCCGGATTTGCCCAAGACAAACCGATAAGTCGACTGCAGTTCGATACGATATGCGTACGCGCATACCAAGCCTAGCGCGGCTGTAGCTATATAAAACGCCTCCACGCCGAAAAGCGCGGCGATCAGTCCGTCGACGGCCATACCAAAGACAGTGAGAAGATGCTTCCGCATCCCCCCATAATGCCAACACGCCTTCGTGCATCAACTCTATAGTCGTATTGGGGGAATGTGGTCGGATCGGCGGATAGGCCCGCCAAGCTCACATTGTGCGGACTCTCTTGGGATGCGAGTCCTAATCGAGGACGCTAGAACTTCTTCCACCAGGGGGTGCGGCCGCCGAGGCCCACCATGTCGACGCCGGTCATCATGGCCACGTCGTGAGTCAGCGCGCGGAGGTCGTTGGGGTCGAGGTCGCTCACCCGGTTCTTGCCGCAGGCGC
>WTGU01000026.1 GCA_011523425.1 Alphaproteobacteria bacterium | reverse complement strand
AGCACGGGGAAGCGCTGCTCGTTGATCTCGATGCTGTCGCGGTAGAGCAGCCCCGCTGCCACCGGCACGAAGAGGTAGTGCATGCCGTCGTTCTCGGCGGACGCGCCGCCGCCGCCGCCCATCATGAACATCTGGTTGATGTAGGCCTCGCCGTCCCGGCGCCAGTCGGTCCCGGAGGCGACGCCCGCGGCAGCCGAGTTGCAGTAGTTGCCGTGGGCGAAGCCCTGGCCGTCGCCGAGCTCGGCGAAGGCGGACTGGGTCACGTTCACGATCACGTCGGTCAGGTTCGTGGTCGCCACCGAGCAGCTATGGGGGAAGCGCGGGATGCCGACCGCGCAGTTCTCGCGCAGCAGCACCTCGATGCGGCGCATGGTGCCCGAGTTGGGCGGCAGGTCCTCGCCGAGGCAGGTGAGCACGCCCTGCACCGCCGCCATGGTGGAGGTGGTCTCGGTCAGGTTGAGGCCGGCGTCGATGCAATCGATGTTGTCGCGGAGATCCACCGTCACCTTCGCCGCGTCCGGGTCGATGTCGATGGAGACGTTGATCGGAATCCCCTCCGGCACCCACGGCTCGACCGGATCGTGCGCCTGCGAGCCCTTGAGCGTGCCCTTGGGCAGCGCGCGGATGGCCTCGATGCAGCGGCGCTCGGAATAGTCGAACCACTCCTCGGTGAAGTGCCGCACCGTATGGGCACCGTACTTGGCGATGAAGGCCTTGAGCGAGCGCTCGCCGATGCGGGCCGCGCCCACGGCGGCGAGATAGTCGCCGTACCACTGCTCGGGCACGCGGATGCGGCGCTCGCACATGCGGATGATGTCGTCGATGTCCCTAAAATCTCGTTGCACCTGGACGCAGGGGAAGATCAGCGCGCCTTCCTGGTAGACGTCCGCGGCCTGCGCCATGTAGGTGGTGGGCAGGCTGTTGCCGACATCGGCCTGGTGGGCCTTCACGGCGACCGTGAAGAAGTGCTCCCCCTCGTGGAACACCGGCACCAGGATGGTGTGGTCGGCGGGGTGCGTGTTGCCGAGATAGGGGTCGTTGTGGAGGTAGGCGTCGCCCTCGGCGTAGTCGGGATGCAGGTCCTGCATCGACTTGGTCTGAATGTTGGTGCCCCAGACGTGGATGGGGAAGCCTTCCGCCACCGCCAGCACCTGGTTGTCGGACGTGATGACCGCGCAGGAGAAGTCCCGCGCCATGCCGATCACGGAAGACCGCGCCGCCAGCAGCATGGTGTTGGTCATCTCGCGGCAGACCGCGTCCATGCGGTTCGCCATCACCGGCAGCAGAACCGGGTTGATGCGGTTCTCGCGCTGGGCCTCCGCCAGTGCCTGTGCCATCGCTCCCTCCCTCAGGCGCCGGCGGCGCCGGTTTCGAGCAGGTAGTTGCGCCCCTGGGTCACGGTCGCCGACGACCCCGGATAGACGACGATCGTCGTGGTGGGCTCCTCGATGATCGCCGGGCCCGCCACCACCATGCCGGGCAGCAGATCATCGCCCAGATGGAAGGGCGTGTCCAAGGCGCCGGCCTCGCCGAAATAGGCGCGCATGGCGCGGCGCGGTGCGGGCGGGGCGGCGTCCGTCGCGGCCTCCGTCGGGAACGACGGCTTGTCGAGATAGGCCGTGATGCGCCCCTTCCAGTTGATGCACTCGATGGCGCCGCCTTCCTCCTTCACCGCGTAGCGGCGGAAGTGGACGTCGTGGAAGGTCTGCACCAGCCGCTCCACGTCCGCCTGGCCCTCGAAGCGGTCCATGGGCATGGGAATCTCCATCTCCCACTGCTGGTTGATGTAGCGGGCCTCCACGAAATACTCGCGCTCGAAGCGGGCGATGCCGCGGCCGCGCAGCTCCTCCTCGAAGGCGTCCATGCGCCGGGCGATGCCGGAGAGCGTCGCGCTGACGCCGTCGAAGTCGAAGCCGTTCGAGTGGGCATAGCGGCTCGCGCTGAACTCGGTGACGATGTTGGAGAACTGCGCGCCGCAGGCGCTGAGCGCGCCCGCCGTGCGCGGCAGCAGCACCCGGCGGCAGCCGAGCGCCTGGGCGATGGGGATGATGTTGAGCCCGGCAGCACCCCCGCCGGCGACGATGATGCTCTCGCCCGGGTTCACCCCGTCCTGGACCGTGATCTCCTGGATCGCCTTGATCATCTGCTCGCCGGCCAGCGTGAGCACCGCAGAGGCGGCCTCTTCGGCCGAGAGCTTCAGCGGGGCCGCGACCTTCTCGATCACTCGTGCCGCCGCGGCGACGTCGAGGCTCATGCGCCCGCCCAGGAAATAGTCCGGGTCGATGTAGCCGAGGACGACGGCGGCGTCGGTGACCGTGGGCTCCTCGCCGCCCTGGCCGTAGCAGGCGGGGCCGGGGCGCGCGCCCGCGCTCTGCGGACCGACGCGCAGCAGGCCGCCGGCATCGATCCAGGCGATGGAGCCGCCGCCGGCGCCGACGCTCCTGACATCGACCGACGAGAGGCCCAGATTGTGGCCGATCCACTCGCCCAGAAGCCAAGTGTCGCGGGTGTACTTGACCTGGCCGCTGCGCACGAGGCTCACGTCGAAGGTGGTGCCGCCAGTATCGACGATGATCACGTCGTCTCCCTGGTCCTCGGCGCCGGCGTAGGCGATGCCGGCGAGCGGCCCCATCGCCGGCCCCGACTTCACCGTGTAAATCGGCTTCGCCACCACGTCGCCAACGTGCATCACGCCGCCGGAGGACGTGGAGATCAGGACCTCGCCCTCGCAGCCGGCCGCCCTGAGGTCGCTCTCGAACTCGGCGAGGTGGCTCTGCATCAGCGGCTTGAGCGAGGCGTCGATGGCGGTGGACGAGGTGCGCGGGAACTCGCGGATGATCGGGTTGAGCTGGTGCGAGAGCGTGTACGGCACGCCGGGCATGATCTCGGCGATCATCTCGCCGACCCTGAGCTCGTGGTCGGGATTGACGATCGACCAGAGCAGCGCCACCGCCACCGCCTCGATCCGCTTGCGCGGCAGGCCCTCGATCACCGCCCTGGCTGCGTCCTCGTCCAGCGCCCGCTCGACGCCGCCCTCGGCGTTGATCCGCTCCGGGATCTCGAAGGTCAGCCGCCTCGGGATGTAGGGCGGCGGGAACTCCATCGCGAGGTTGAGCGGCTCGCGCTTGCCGCCGTGGCGGTAGAGCAGCGTGTCGGGGAAGCCCTCGGTGGCAAGCAGCGCCGTCTTCGCCACCTTGCCCTCGATGATCGAGTTGGTGGACCGCGTGGTGCCGTAGATCAGCATCTCGGTCTCGGCCAGCAGCCGGTCGTGGGCGATGCCGGCGATGTCGCCGGCATTGGCGAGCGCGTTGCTGAAACCCTCGAAGGTGCGGTCGGGCGTGGTCAGCGCCTTGCCGACGGTAAGCTGGCCCGCCTCGTCGGCCACGACCACGTCGGTGAACGTGCCGCCGGTATCGACGGCGATGCGATAGCCCATGGGACTCTCCCGTAAGCCTCTGCTACCAAGCCCGGTGCAGGAGTTGGATGACCTCGTCCGTGGACGTCACCTGGCGCGGGTTGCTGGCGACAATGATGTCCTCCAGCGCGTCCTTGGCGATGCCGGGGAAATCGTCGTGCGCGACGCCGACATCCCTGAGCCGCCAGGGCAGGCCCATGTCGTCGCGCACCAGCCGCGCCACCTCGTCGGCCGCCGCGGCCGCGGCCTCTTCCTCGCTCATGCCGGCGATGTCGACCCCCATGGCTTCCGCCGTCCAGGCCTGCCGGGTCGCGGTCTGTTCGCGGTTGAAGGCCATGACGTGGGGCATCATCACCGCCGAGGTCTCGCCGTGGGGAACGTTGCAGCGGGCGCCGAGCTGGTGGCCGATGCCGTGGCTGAGCCCCAGCGTCACGTTGGCGAGCCCGCACACCGACATCCAGGCCGCCACCATGCACTGCCCGCGCGCCGCCGCATCGCCCGGGTCGGCTCTCGTCTCGCGCAGGTAGCGGACCAGCATGTTCAGCGCCCGGTAGGCGAGCGCGTCGATGAAGGGCTGGGCGGTGGTGGAGCACATCGCCTCGATGCAGTGATCGACGGCGCGCATGCCGGTGCCGAGCCAGAGCCGCTCCGGCGTCTCCATGGTGAGCTCGGGATCGAGGATCACCGCCTTCGCCGTGATGCGCCGGTCGACGTAGAGGTCCTTGACCTTGCGCTCCTCGTCGGTGATGCCGACGAAATAGGTGAACTCGCCTGCGGACAGCGTCGTCGGGATCGCGAACATGGGGATCGGGTCGTTCGTGAGCGAGGGAATCTCCACCTTGTCCGGGTAGGTGAACTTGATCATGTACCGATCGAGACCGGCGGGCTCGGTGATCCCCTCGGCGAGGCAGATGGTGACGGCCTTCGCGGTATCGTTCGGCGTGCCGCCGCCGAAGCTGATGAGGGCATCGGCGTTGCGGGCGCGCGCGTAGTCTGCGGCGGCGATCACGGTGCGCCGCGGCACGTGCTGCGATGTCTCGTGGAACACGCCGGCGCACTTGTTGCCCGCAGCGGCCACCACCTTCTCCACCAGATCGGTCTTCTGCGCCAGCGAGTTGCCGGTGATGACGACCGCGCGACTCACGCCCTGCTTGTCGAGCTCGGCCGAGAGCGCGTCGAGGCTGCCGGAGCCGAAATGGACCTCGTCCATCGGCAGCATGGTGAAGTGCCCCTTCAACTCCTGCTTCGGCAGTGAAAGCATGGCGTCACTCTCTCGGGTGGCGGCGGCCTCGGATGGCGGCGGGTCCGCGCGGCGTTGAGCAAACACTTGTTTGAAATCCGAGTCAATTCCGCGTAGAGCGTGGCGGCCCCACGGCAGAGGGAAGGCGCGGCGCAGCGGCGAGGCGGAGGAGCCGAATGAGGCTGATCGATTATTTCGAGCGCGGGCATCGCTACCATCCGGACCGCGCCTGCCTCGTCGATGCGGCGGGCACGCTGAGCTACCGCGAGGTCGCGCGCCGCAGCCACCGCACGGCGAACGCGCTGATCGCGGGGGGCCTCGTGCCGGGCGACCGGGTCGCGATCCTGAGCGCCAACAGCAGCCGCGCCTTCGAGGCCTGGATCGGCGCGGCGCGTGCCGGCGGCGTCTGGGTGGGGCTCGCCGCGCTGGCATCGCCAGAGGAGAACGCCTACGTCATCGACCAGCGCGGGGCCGGGTGGCTCTTCTACGAGAAGAGCTTCGCGCCGGCCGTCGCGCATTTCCGCACCGCCTGCCCGGCGCTCCGCCACCTCGTCTGCCTCGACGGCGAGAGCGCGGACGCGCCTTCGTTCGAGGACTTCATCGCCGGCCACGGCGACGTGGCGCCTGAGCTCGCGGACGAGCGCGATGCGGTGATCAGCCACTTCACCTCGGGCGGCACCACCGGCCGGCCCAAGGGCGCCATGTGGTCCAACCTCATCTGGGAGGCCTGGTGCGCCAACGTCTACGCGCATCTCCCGGTGAAGAAGCCGCCGGTGCACCTGGTGGCGACCTCGATGGCCCATGGCGCCGGCGTCTTCGCCTGGCCCGCCATGGCCTTCGGCGGCACCACGGTCTGCATCCAGAAGGCCGAGCCGCTGGCCGTCATGGAGGCGATCGACCGCTACGGCGTGACCCACACCTTCATGCCGCCGACGGTGATCTACATGATGCTGGCGCACGAGAGGGCGCGGGAGTTCGACTATTCGACGCTCGACTACTTCATCTATGGCGGCGCGCCGATGTCGGCGGACAAGGTGGCGGAAGCCATCGACCTCTTCGGCCCCTGCATGACCCAGATCTACGGCCAGGCGGAATGCCCCTGCACCATCGGCATCCTCACGCCCGCCGACCATCTGGACGCGCTCGCCGATGCCGCCAAGCGCCACCGGCTCTTGAGCTGCGGCCGCCCGCCGGTCTTCGTCGAGGTGGAGATGATGGCGGACGACGGCACCCTGCTGCCGGCGGGCGAATGGGGCGAGATCGTGGTGCGCGGCACCTTCGTCTCCCTCGGCTATTTCGCCGACCCGGAGGCCACGGCGGAGATCCGCGCGCACGGTTGGCACCACACCGGCGACATCGGCTACAAGGACGAGGACGGCTTCGTCTATATCGTCGACCGCAAGAAGGACATGATCATCTCGGGCGGGCTCAACGTCTTCCCGATCGAGATCGAGCGGGTGATCTGGAGCCACCCGGCGGTGCAGGACTGCGCCGTGATCGGCGTGCCGGACGAGAAGTGGGGCGAGGCGGTGAAGGCGGTGGTCGAGCTCAAGCCGGGCGGGGACGTGAGCGCGGACGCGCTCATCGGGCTCTGCAAGCGGGAGCTCTCCGCCTACAAGGCGCCGAAGACGGTAGAGTTCTGGGAGGAGCTTCCCCGCAGCGGGGTCGGCAAGGTGCTCAAGCGCAAGGTGCGCGAGCGCTTCTGGGCGGGCCACGAGCGGAAGATCTGAGGGCCGGGCGGCCCGGACACGACGGCGAGAGGATACGGGCGATGGAAATGGTCATGCGCAGCTACCCGAACGACTGGGTCGCCGAGTCCATCATGCACCGCAAGGGCATCGGCGGCGGCTCGTCGGGGGTCACGCACGAGCTGACCGAGGAGAAGCAGGGCACCTACCTCTACACCATCGGCCCCTACGCCGACCCGGTGCTCTCCATCGAGCCGGGCGACCGGGTGATCGTCGAGACCCGCGACGCCTTCGAGGGCAAGATCACGAGCGAGAGCGACGTGCCCTCCGAGCTGCTGGAGGTGCCCTTCCTCAACCCGCAGTGCGGCCCGATCTTCATGGCGGGCGCCGAGAAGGGCGACGTGCTCGCGGTCCACATCGAGAGCATGGCGCCGCGCGGCCCCCAGCCCCGCGGCACCTGCTGCATGATCAAGGAGTTCGGCGGGCTCACCAGCACCTACTACACCGCGACGCTCAACGAGCCGCTGCCCGAGAAGGTGCGCAAGGTGGACGTCGACGAGGAGAACGTCTACTGGAGCGAGCGGGTGACGCTGCCCTACAAGCCGCACATCGGCACGCTGAGCTGCTCGCCGCAAATCGATTCCATCAACTCGCTGACGCCGGACGACCACGGCGGCAACATGGACCTGCCGGACATGGGGCCCGGCACCGTCACCTACCTGCCGGTGCGCGCGCCGGGCGCGCTGCTCTACATCGGCGATGCCCACGCCTGCCAGGGCGACGGCGAGGTCTGCGGCGTGGCGGTCGAGTACCCCACCACCACCACGATCACCGTCGACCTGATCAAGGACTGGACCATCGACTGGCCGCGGCTCGAAGCGGACGACTTCATCATGACCATCGGCAGCGCCCGGCCCCTGGAGGACGCGACCCGGATCGCCTACCGCGAGCTGGTGCGCTGGATGGTCAAGGACTACGGCTACGACCAGTGGGACGCCTACATGATGCTGAGCCAGTGCGGCAAGGTC
>WTGU01000121.1 GCA_011523425.1 Alphaproteobacteria bacterium | reverse complement strand
TTCCTGCTGCGGCCGCCATGCTTGCGCGCGAGCGCGGCGGTGGCCGGCCGCAAGTGAGCGTGCTCGGCAGCGGGTCGCACAGCGACATGACCGACGGCGGGCGGGAGCTGTTCGACCGCGCCGGCCAGGGCCGCATCGACGCCTTCTTCCTGGGCGGCGTGCAGATCGACGGCGGCGCCAACATCAACCTGATCGGCACCGGCCCGCATCCCGCGGCGGACAGGCGCTTCCCCGGCTGCTACGGCTCCGCCTATCTCTACTTCGTGGTGCCCCGCGTGATCCTCTTCCGCCTCGAGCACACGCCCCGCACGCTGGTGGAGAAGGTGGATTTCGTGAGCGCGCCGGGCACGAGCCCGCCCGAGGTCTATCGGCCGGGCGGCCCCTACGCGCTGGTGACGGGGCGCTGCGTCTTTCGCTTCGAGACGGCGCGCGGGCGCTTCCGCCTCGCCTCCCTGCACCCCGGCCACGGCCTGGACGAGGTGCGCGCCGCCACCGGCTTCGACTTCGACGCCGCGGACGAGCCGCCCGTCACCCCGGCCCCGAGCGCGGAGACCATGGCGCTGATCCGCGGCCCCGTGGGCGTGGCGGTCGCAGACGTCTACCCCCGCTTCGCCGCCAGGTTCCTGGGCCACGGGCGGGCGGGGTAAGCCGGCCTCCCGCTTCGAGATCGGCCCTTGGATTGGGGCTCTCCAGCACTTATCTTACTTTTGACTTACCCGCGACTTTTCGGAGCCAAAGCGATGGCGATGCCCGAACGGCTTACTACCACCGTTTCGACGAAGGGGCAGGTAATCTTGCCCAAGGCGATCCGGCAGGCCCTGCACTGGGAGGCGGGAACGCGCCTGCTCGTGGAGAGCACGCAAGACGGCGTCTTGTTGAAACCCGTGCGGGCCTTTGCCGAAACCCGGCCAGAAGACGTGTTCGGTTGCCTCGAGAGCGATGGGGCGCCCAAGTCTCTGGCGCAGATGGAAGCAGGCGTTCTGGCGGAGGCGAAGCGGCGCCATGCTGGCGATTGACACCAATATCGTCGTCCGCTACTTGACCCGCGACGATCCGACGCAAGCCGCAGCGGCCAGAGCCGTGATCGACGGGGGCCGCGTCTTCGTCTGCACGACGGTCTTTCTGGAATGCGAGTGGGTGCTGCGCAGCGTCTACGGCTTTGCCCGAGGGGAGGCCGCGGCGGCCTTGCGCGGCTTCGCGGGGCTGCCGAATGTTTCGGTGGATAGCCCCATTCTTCTCGCGGAAGCGCTCGATCGTGCCGAGTCTGGCATGGATTTCGCGGACGCGCTGCATCTCGGCGCCGCCGCGCAGTGCGAGGGGATGCTGACCTTCGACCGCCACTTCGTCGAGGCCGCCCGGGATACGCCTGTCAAGGTGATGCTTCCCCAAACAACCGTGTGAAGTGCCGCGACACACAAGGCGCGGACGGCGTAGGCCCCGGTAGCACGGGCCGGCGGTTCGGAGTATCACTGCGGGCACGGGCTGCAGGCGGCGGAGAAGAGACCATGAAGCGCGTCCACATCGCCCTCACGGTGACCGACATCGAGCGCTCGGTCGGGTTCTACACCACCCTCTTCGGCACCGGGCCGACGGTGCTGAAGGCGGACTACGCGAAGTGGATGCTGGACGATCCGCGCGTGAACCTCTCGATCTCGACGGGCTGCGGCAACCCCGGCGTCGACCATCTCGGCATCCAGACCGAGACCGCCGACGAGCTCGGCACGCTTGCCGGGCGGCTCAAGGCTGCGGGCGAGCGCCACGTGGATCAGGCGGACGCGCACTGCTGCTACGCGCGCGGCGACAAGACCTGGGTGTTCGATCCCGAAGGCGTGGCGTGGGAGACCTTCCACACCACCGGCGCCATCACCCGCTACGGCGAAGACCTCGGGCCCGAGACCGGAGCGCCCGCAGCCACCGCCTGACCACACCCGTTCTCGTTCTTCAGGGAGTCCCCCATGTCGTCATCCAATCCGGCATTCCTTACCGCCTGCGAAGCGTCGGAGGCGATCCAGGCCGCGCGGCTCAGCCCGGTCGAGCTGGTGGACGCGCTGATCGAGCGGATCGACGCGCACGAGGAACGGCTGCACGCCTTCGCCGCGGTCTACCGTGATGAGGCACGGGCCGCGGCCGAGGCGGCGCACAAGGCGATCCGCGCGGGCCACGGCATCGGCCCCTGGCACGGGGTGCCGATCGCGCTGAAGGACATCATCGACATCGAGGGCCGCATCACCACGATCGGCAGCAAGCACTGGAAAGACCGGGTCTCGCCCACGACCGCGACGCTCGCGCGCCGGCTGATCGAGGCCGGGATGATCGTCATCGGCAAGGCCAACACCGTGGAATTCGCCATGGGCGGCTGGGGCACCAACCAGCACATGGGGACGCCGCGCAATCCCTGGGACCGGGCGGTCCACCGCGCGCCGGGCGGCTCGAGCAGCGGCTCCGGCGTCTCCGTCGCCGCCCGCCTGGTGCCCTGGGCGATCGGCACCGATACCGGCGGCTCGGTGCGGATACCGTCGGCCTGGTGCGGGCTCGCCGGCCTCAAGGTGACGATCGGGCGGATCAGCACGGCGGGCGTGCTGCCGCTTTCCCACACGCTGGACACGCCCGGCCCGATGACCCGCTCGGTGGAGGACGCGGCCCGGCTCTACGGCGTCCTGCAGGGCCCCGACCCCGCCGATCCGGCCACGCTCCGCCATGCGCCCGACGATCCCCTGCCCCATCTGCGGCGCGGCGTCGCCGGGCTTCGCCTGGGTGTGATGGCCGAGGCCGAGCGGCGCGGCGTCGATGCCGAGGTGCTCGCCGCCTACGACGCGGCCGTCGACGTGCTGACGGAATCGGGCGCGCTCTGCGAGACGCTGGCGCTGCCGCGCTCGGCCGCCGAGTACGGCGCCGACGTGGGCAAGCTCATCGGCACCGAGGGCTACTTCCACGTAGGCCGGCTGGTGGACGACGAATCGCTCCCCATCGACGAAGACGTGCGCCCGCGCATCTGGCTCGGCCGCGGCGTTTCGGCTGCCGACTACCTCGCGCTGCTCGACAAGCGCCGGGACGACAAGCGGGCCGCGCTCGCGGCGATGGAAGGCTTCGACGCCCTGCTCACGCCCGGCACGCTGACGCCGGCGCCGGCGGTGGACGCGATCGACCAGGGCAAGACGCCGGCGCACTTCACGCGGCTCGCCAACTGGCTGGAATGGTGCGCGCTCGTGGTGCCCAACGGCGCCACGGCGAACGGGCTGCCGACGGCGCTGCATATCGTCTGCCGCAGCCATGACGAGGCGACCGCGCTCCGCATCGGCTGGGCCTACGAGCAGGCCACCGACTGGCATCGGCGCACCCCGCCGGGCCTCGACGTGTAGAGCGTGTCCGCTCTAGGCGGAAACGCTCTCGCACTTATTCGCTCACGGCAGCCGGCAGTCCAGCGATTGCGCGCGCCTGCCGGCCGCCATTCGATTCCGCGCACCTGCCGGCGCGACGGCCGGCGCCGTCTCGCGTCCACGCGCGCGGAGTGCACGATGCGGGCGCGCCGCATGAGCGGCGGGCCGCAGTCGCGGCCTGTCGCGTATCCGTCAAAGACGGAGCCGCTCTAGCGAGCCCCCTCCCCGGACGACACGGCCCGGGCGATGCCGCCGATCGGGCCGGGCCGCCGCCGCCCAAGGATTCCGGCGCGACGCGCGTCATACTCTCCACCATGACGGTACGTCGGACCATCACGTCCGCATGAGGGAAGACTCGGACGGTGCGCTGGCCCGCCGGGCCGCCGCGGGAGACCGGGAGGCGTTCGCCGCGCTCGTCGAACGCCACTACGGGCTGATCTTCCGCGTCGGCACCCGCGCGCTCGGCAACGACGAGGAAGCGGCGGATCTGGCGCAGGACGTCTGCGTCGGCCTCGTGGCCGGGCTCTCGTCCTATCGGGGAGAAAGCCGGTTCACCACCTGGCTCTACCGCGTCGTGATCAACGCCGCACGCGACAGGATGCGGCGCACCGGCACCCAGCGGAGACACGAGCGGGACTATGCGGAGGTCGATGCGATGACGCGGGCGGGACAGGCCGCGCTCGACGACGAGGCCACGTGGTTGCGGCAGGTGCTGGCCGGGCTCGGGGACGATCTGCGGCTCACCGTCTCTCTCGTGCTCGAGGAGGGGTTGCGGCATGCGGAAGCCGCCAGCGTCCTCGGGGTGGCCGAATCGACGGTGTCGTGGCGGATGCACGAGGTGCGCAGGCACGTGCGCGCCGCCGCTGCGGAGGAAGAGAGGGCGCCGTGACCGACGAACTCGCAAGACTGGCGTCGAGCCTTCACGCCAACGCGCCGCATCCGCCCCCCGGAGCGCAGGCGCGGGCGGGCGCCGCGGCGCTGGCCGCCTTCGACGCCCATCACCAAGGTTCCGGAGAGCAGGCGCGTCGGACGGGACGTGTGGCGCAAGACGCCACGTCCTGGCTGAGGAGGCTTGTCATGCCGCTCTCCCGTCCCTATCCGGCGATCGCCGGTGTCGCCGCCGTGCTGCTCGTGGCCGGCGTCGTCTCCTACCAGATCCTCTCGCAGCGCCAGCCCGCGCCGCCTTCGCCCGCCCCGCTGGTCGCCGTCGAGGCCGACATCGCGGGCACGGACACCATGAGCGAGCCCGCCCCGCAACCGAAGCCGGTCGCTGCGTCCGTGGAGGAGCGACCTGCGAGGATGGCCAAATCGGCGAGCGCGCCGCCAACGAGCCCCGAGGCCGACTCCGCGTTCGACGAGGCGATGCTCGAGCTGTCCGCGCTCATGTCCGGATTGAGCACCGGACTGGTAAGCGCGTTTCCAAAGCTGGAGCTCAAGTCCGGGCATTCCTTGGGGAGGGAGCAGGTATCCGGCTTCGGCCACCGCGAGCAGGGCCGCGACCGGTTCACGCCCGTCGATCCGAACCCGGCGAAGGTGGCCGCCGAGGAACCGGTCTCGACCTTCTCGATCGATGTCGACACCGCCTCCTACGCCTTCATGCGCGCCTCGCTCAACCGGGGCGTGCTGCCGCCGCCGGACGCGGTGCGGGTCGAGGAGCTCGTCAACTATTTCGCCTACGACTACGCGCCGCCGGAGAGCAGAGAGACCCCCTTCGCCGCCCATGTCGCGCTGATGCCGACGCCCTGGAACAACGCGACCCGGCTGATGCACATCGGCATCAAGGGCTACACGTTCGTGCCCGAGGCCCGCCCGCCGGCGAACCTGGTGTTTCTCGTCGATTCCTCCGGCTCGATGGACGAGCCCAACAAGCTGCCGCTGCTGATCAACTCGCTCAGGCTGCTGCTGGACACGCTGGCGCCGGAGGACCGCGTGGCCATCGTCACCTATGCGGGCACGGCCGGCACGGTGCTGGAGCCGACGCCCGTCTCCGAGCCGGGCAGGATCATGGACGCCCTCATGCGCCTCCGGGCGGGCGGCTCGACCGCCGGCGGCGAGGGCATCCGCCAGGCCTATCTGCTGGCCGAGCGGAGCTTCGTGGAGGGCGGCATCAACCGGGTGATCCTCGCCACCGACGGGGACTTCAACGTGGGCATCACCGATCCGGACGCGCTGGAGGGCTACATCGCGCGCAAGCGCGAGAGCGGCGTCTACCTCTCGGTTCTGGGGTTCGGCATGGGCAACTACAACGATGCGCTGATGCAGCGGCTCGCGCAGAACGGCAACGGCAACGCCGCCTATATCGATACCCTCTCGGAAGCCCGCAAGGTGCTGGTGGACGAGGCGACGTCGACCCTCTTCCCCATCGCCAAGGACGTGAAGATCCAGGTGGAGTTCAACCCGGCCAACGTGAGCGAGTATCGGCTGATCGGCTACGAGACGCGGATGCTGGAGCGCGAGGACTTTCGGAACGACAAGGTGGACGCCGGCGAGATCGGCGCCGGCCACACGGTCACCGCGCTCTACGAGGTGACGCCGGTGGGCTCGGGCGCTGAGCGCATCGCGCCACTCCGCTACCGGCACCGGGGCGTGGAGCGGCTCGCCGGCTTCGGCGACGAGCTCGCCACGGTCTCGATCCGCTACAAGCTGCCGGACGCCGAAACCAGCACGGAGATCGTGCGGCACGTGACCGAGGCCGATTCCGTCGAGAGCGCGGCGAGCGCGTCGCAGGAGGTCCGCTTCGCCGCGGCCGTGGCCGGCTTCGGTCAGCTCCTGCGGGGCGGGCGCTACACCGGCCAATACGGCTACGATGACGTCATCGCCGCCGCCCAGGCAGCGCGCGGCGAGGACCCGTTCGGCTACCGCGCCGAGTTCCTCGGCCTCGTCCGCCTGGCCAAGACGGCCGCCGCCATGGAGCCCTTGCACTAGGCCGTGGACTCATAAGGAGGAACCCGATTGATGTGGATCACGATTCAGGATGCCGCGTCAGTGGTCTCGAACCGAAGTCGTGCAACGACATTCCGGAACCGAACGATGCTCATGCCTGTGATCGCAGCCGCCATCAGTGTCATGTTCTTGACCCAAGCATCCGCAGACGACCTGATGAAGCCGTTCGGCCCCGACTGGATCGTGGTCGAGAACCAATCTTGTCAAGTTCACAACCCTTATCCTGAGCCGGGAGAGACGGTCACGTGGTCGGGAGGGTGCGTTGATGGCAAGGCCGAAGGCGAAGGGCGGCTGGTCTGGCGAACGTCTGATGGCAGCACGGACCTGACCTACGAAGGCGGCATGAAGGCGGGCGCGTTCTACGGCTACGGGGTCCTGACCTGGCCCAGCGGCCGCTACGAAGGCGAATTTCGAGGCCGTCAGGCGCACGGATACGGAATTGCACATTACGAGTCCGGTGTGGAGTACATGGGTGAGTGGCGCAACGGCTGCTTCGGGGATCGCGCCAGCGTGTGGGCGACCCTCGGCGCCACTCCCGAAGAGTGCGGCTTCGAATAGGGAACGGTAGACCTCGGTCTTGAAGCCGGTGGGTCTACGACTATCAAATGCTTGGCGCGCTGATCGGCATCCAAACCATGTGCCGGACAGTCTTTGAGTACACGGCCTAGTAGCCTGCATCGAAGCGGCGTCGGGCCGGCGCCTGCTCCCGGCCCGTTTCCTTTGATCCCTCCCCCGCGCACCGCGCAGGCCATGACAGTGACGGGACTCCGGGCTAGTCTCCGCGCCAGACAGGCCGAGAGGAGGTCGCGATGGCCAAGAAGGAAATCTTCGTCTCAATCGGCGTGGACGTGGATTCGGTGGCGGGGCAGATCGGCTCCTACGCCGGCGGCGATTCGCCGAGCGACATCTCGCGGGGCGTGTTCGCCTCGGAGGTCGGCACCCCCCGCATGCTCAAGCTCTTCGACCGGGCGGGCATCCAGACGAGCTGGTTCATCCCCGGCCATTCGATCGAGACCTTCCCGAAGGAGATGAAGGCGGTCGCGGCGGCGGGGCACGAGATCGGCCTGCACGGCTACACCCACGAGAACCCGATCGCGATGACGCCGGAGCAGGAGGCGG
>WTGU01000152.1 GCA_011523425.1 Alphaproteobacteria bacterium | reverse complement strand
GGGGATGAGGTAGAGGGGGCAGTGGCGGCCGATCCGTTGTTGACCGCGCCCCTGCCTCGTCAGTTCGACAACGCGCGCCTTACGGCCTCCGGCTCCCTCTGGATCACGCGCAGGAGCGTTGCCGCCGGGCCGCTGACCCGTCGCGCGCCCTGCTCCCACTTCCGGTAGCCGGAGAGACTCATGCCCATCAGAGGCGCCATCTGCGCCTGGGTGAGCTTCGCCTCTTCGCGCACCGTGCGCGGGCTAACCGGCTCATGCACGATACCGGGACCTTCGCCCTTGGCGTGCGCGACCGCTTCCTTGAGCGACTGGATCAGATCGTCGCCGAACGTGCTCATCTCATCTCCTTCCAGGCGGCCTTGAGCTGAGCCGCGATGGCCGAGACCGCGCGCCGTTCCTTCGGAGTCAGATCGGTCTTTGCGGCCTTCGCGTAGGCCAACAGCGCATAGACCGGCATGGCGTCATCCAGATAGTAGTAGATCACCCGTGCGCCGCCCCGCTTGCCCCGCCCGGAAGCAGCGACCCGCAACTTCCGAACGCCGCCCGTTCCCGGAATCTCGTCGCCTGCCAACGGTTCGGCCGCGAGGATGTCGATCAGTTTGCGTCTTTCTTCCTCACTGAACAGCTTGTCGGACTGGCGGGAGAACGTCGGGGTCTCCACCACCGTCCGCATGATAGACATATAACCCAATGGGGTAGAAATATCAAGCCATGCTGGTTTCGGAAGCGAGCTACCCCTTGCCCCCACCCCCCGGCAAAGACCCGTCCTTCATGAACGCGTTCAGCACGTTGGCGGTCACCTTCGACGCGCTGTTGTCGCAGCCGCCCATGGGCAGCGCCTGACCCCAGGCGATGGAGCTTGCCGACCACACCGCGCCGTCGTTGGGCGTCGTGAAGTAGGTCATGTCGGCGCGGATGCGGTGGTCCTGGGTGCCGCCCATGCCGGGGTAGTTGCAGAGGATGTCCTCCACCACCAGCGGGAAGTTGTCCGAATGGCCCTCGGAGGAGGCCAGAATCCGCGTGTGCGGCGGGGTGCCGAGCGCCAGGTCGTAGCGGTCGAACTCGATGCCGGCGGCGCCGCCCACGGCAAGCCCCTCCTCGCCGACGATGTCGCCCGCCACGCCGTCGAAGATCCACGAGACCGCCGGGTCCTCGGCATCCGGCATCTTGCGGTAGGGCACGGAGCGGTCCATCCCCTCCGACGTGAACCCGGTGCCGACCAGCTTCTGCGGCGCCCGCCCACGCCCGCGCCAGAGGCCGCCGCGCTCGCCGTTGCTCACCATGACGTGCTCGCCGGGGTCGGCGTTCCAGGCACGCGTGCCCATGTCGAGGCGGCGCACCTCCATCACGTCCATGTCGCCCGCGCGGAAGGACACCACCCAGTAGTAGCCGTTGCCGGAGAGGTACATCACCCGGCCGCCGGCCGCGAGGTAGTCCTCGGTCGCGTCCATCATGGCCTCCGAGTAGTACTCGGCGTGGGTGGCGTTGATGACGACGTTGTAGGGCTCGAGGCAGGCCAGCCCCTCCTGGTGCAGGTCCTCGTCGGTGATCACGTCGTAGTCGTAGCCCATGGTCTCGAGCCAGTAGATGATCGAGAGGTCCGCCGGAAACTGCCAGGGCACGACGGTCGGCGCCATGCGGTGCTTCGGCCGCATGTTGAGGATGGGGCGCAGCCGGGTGGAGTAGCAGACGCCGGCGCCGTCGCGGTGGCTGTCGTAGCAGGAGAGGCCGTATTCCGGCCGCTGCCTGAGCGCCAGGTCCCACTCGTGGATCACCGTCACCTGGCTGCTCAGCACCTGCGCCATCCCGGTATCGAGGCCGATGCGCTCGTTGGCGTAGGCGAGGTAGCTGCAGGTCGGCATCAGCATGGCGATGGGCGCGCTGGGCCGCCTCGGCCTGAGGAAGAAGACCACGTGCTCCTCCGCATCGCCCGCGCGGAGCCTCGCGGCGTAGACGCCGCTCTTCACCTCCGGCACCTCCATGGAGACGGTGGTCTCCCAGCCGCAGTCGGTGATCGCGTCCTCGTGGAACTCGATGCCGCCGAACTGCTCCGGCGCGTGGCGGAAGCAGTCCTCGTGGCCGCTCCAGTTGAAGCCGGTCATGCCGCGCACCGGCCGGTTGACGCCTGCGCCGTCGAGCCCCAAGGCGCCGGTGTCGACGACCGTATCGCCGATGCCGGAGGCGCCGTAGCCGGCGGTGGTGTCCCAGCAGGCGATCGCCTCGCCCGCGGGCCCGCCGCCGGCCGCCCGCGCGCCGTCGAGCGCGTCCCGGCCGAGCACGCCCGAGGCGACGCCGGCACGGTCGATCTTGCCGTTGTAGAGCTCGGCCGCGAAGGCGCCCCGCCCGGGCGCGCGGTCGCAGGCGGCGGCCCAGAGGAAGTCAGCGTCGGCCCTGGCCGGCGTCACCCCGAGCCGTGCGCGCGCGTGGCAGGAGAGCGCGAGCGGGACGATCTTGGAGAGGTGGTTGTTGTAGCGGTTCTCGATCGGCTCCTGGTAGAGCGTCGCCTCACCGCTCGACGGGTCGTATGACGCCGCCACCAGATACCACTGGCGCGCCACCAGCGGGATATCGGCGGCGAGCACGTCCGTGTTGCCGGCGCCGTCGCCCGTGCGGAACTCCAGCGCGCCGTCCTCGCCGATGCCGAGCGCGTAGCCGCTTTCGTCGGCGATGGACCAGCGCGTGAGCAGGCCCTGCCGGCCCTTCGCGGGCGTGCGCGGCCAGATGTAGGCCCAGAGGGTGAAGGCGCCCGCCGGCGCGAGGCGCGCGTCCGGGTCGGCGACGCGCACGAAGCTCCCCAGTTGCGTGTGCTGCCTGGCGACGGCATGGGTGCCGTTGACCGGCGCGTCGACCTCGCGCTCGACGAAGCCCGGCCCCTCCGGGTTCTCGTCGCCGTGGATCAGGCGCACGAGCTGGAGCTCGGCCTCGTCCGCGCCCTCCGCGCTCACCATGATGTCCAGCCGCTCGCCCGGCCGCGCGCTGAAGCGGTCGCAATAGCCCGCCAGATGTACCGTCGCCATCGCCTGCCCCCTCCCCTTCGGCCCTAGCCGTCGCCTGCCATCAGCGCGGCCACGCGCTTGAGGAAGACCGCATGGAGCGCCTCGTTCTTGTCGGTGTAGACGGTGCCGTCCACGTCCTCGGGCAGGCCGCCGTCTGCGCCCGTCGTGGTCACGATCTTGTAGGCGCGGTTGGCCTCCAGCTCGAACAGCACGTACTTGCCCTCGAACGGCGCGCGGCGGAAGTAGTTGAGCACGCGCTCCAGGTCGTCCGAGTGCTGGCCCAGCGGGCTCGCGCGGTATTCCTCGATGAGCGCCGGCGTGATCAGGGTCCTGAGGTGCGCGCGCAGGCTCCTGTCGAAGCGCTCCCGGTAAACCCGGTCCCTGTCCTCGTGTAAGGCCGTCTCGCCTGCCATGGCTCGCCTCCTCCTCGTCGCGCGCACCGCCGCCCGCCGCAGCGGCGAGGATAGCCCGCGCCCCGCCGGGCGGCCATCGCCGGCGCGTTCCGTGCTACCCTGCCGCCGACCGGGCGGAGCACAGCGCAGGAGCGGCGAGGCATGAAGGAGTTGGGCAGGCAGGGCGTCTGGATTTTCCCGGACGCGCCATCGGCAGGCGATGTCGCCTCGTTCGCGCAGCAGGCCGAGGCGCTCGGCTACGCGGCGCTCTGGTATCCCGAGGGCACGGGCTTCGAGAGCCTCAGCTTCGCCGGCCTGGTGCTGTCGGAGACGGACCGGCTCTGCGCCGCGAGCGGCATCGCCAACATCTATGCGCGCGACGCCATCGCCGCGATCGCCGGCCACGACACGCTCAACCACTTCTACGGCGACCGCTTCGTGCTCGGGCTCGGCGTTTCGCACGTGCCGCTGGTGGAGGGCTTTCGCGGCCACTCTTACGCGAAGCCGGTGGCGACCATGCGTGCCTATCTCGACGCCATGGACGCGGCCGAGGTGGAAATCCCCGCGCAGGAGCGCAACGTCGTGCTCGCCGCCCTCGGCCCCCGCATGCTGGCGCTCGCCGCCGAGCGGACGAGGGGCGCGCACCCCTACAACGTGACGCCGGAGCACACCGCGCGCGCCCGCGAGATCGTCGGCCCCGACGCCTGGCTCTGCGTCGAGCAGAAGGTGTGCCTTACTCCTGAGGCCTCGACCGCCCGCAACGTCGCGGCGCAGACGCTCTCGATCTATATGCCGCTCACCAACTACCGCAACAACTGGCTGAGCCTCGGCTTCGCCGAGGACGAGCTGGGCGAGCGGGGCAGCGACCGCTTCCTCGACGCCATGGTCGCCTGGGGCAGCGCGGAGGCGGTGCGCGCGCGCATCAAGGCGCACTTCGACGCGGGCGCGAGCCACGTCTGCATCCAGCCCCTCGATCCCGCAGGCAGCACGGCGCCGGACCGGAACGCCCTCGAGGCGCTCGCCGGCATCTGAGCGCCCGTCAGCCGCAACCGGAACGCCCTGCGCCCTGCGCGGCCGGGTGCGCGCGTACATCACGGACGCACGTCACGGAGACCAGCATGACCGGCGCCGACCTCCTGGTGAAGATCCTCAAGGCGGAGGGCATCCGCCGCTGCTTCTGCTTCCCCAACAGCCCGATCATCGAGGCGATGGCGCGGGCCGACGTGCCGGTCATCACCACGCGGCAGGAGCGCGTCGCCGGCAACATGGCGGACGGCGTCTCGCGCTCCACCAACGGCCGCGAAATCGGCGTCTTCACCGTGCAGGCGCTGGCAGGGTCCGAGAACGCGTTCGCCGGCGTCGCCCAGGCGCACACCGATTCGACGCCGGTGCTCTTCCTCCCCGGCCATCCCGGCACCTCCTACATCGACCAGCCGCCGACCTTCGACAGCACCGCCAACTACGCGGCGACGACGAAGATGGCGCAGAAGGTGCTGGCCGCCGACCAGCTCCCCATCAAGCTGCGCCAGGCCTTCACCGCGCTCCGCTCGGGCAGGCCGCAGCCGGTGATGCTGGAGCTGCCGGGCGACGTCTGCGCCGCCGAGATCGAAGGCGACGTGCCCTATGCGCCGGTGCGGCCCATGCGGTCCGCCGCCGACGAGGGCGCGGTGCGGGAGGCGGCCGAGCGGCTGCTGCAGGCCGAGACGCCGCTGATCTGGGCCGGCCAGGGGGTGCTCTATGCCGAGGCGAGCGACGAGCTCGCCGAGGTCGCCACGCTCCTCGGCGCGCCGGTGGCGACGACGCTGCAGGGAAAGAGCGCGATCCCCGAGGCGCATCCGCTGGCGGCCGGCGTCGGCGCGCTGTCGACCACCGCCATGACCGCCCACTACCTGCAGGCGAGCGATTGCGTGCTGGCAGTGGGCACGAGCCTCACGCGGGCGCCGTTCACGCCGGTGATCCCCGAGGGCAAGACGATCGTCCACGCCACCGCGGACCCCATCGACATCAACAAGGAGTACCCGGCGGCGCTCGGCATCGTCGCCGACGCGAAGCTCTTCCTCGCGCAGCTCGCCGCCGAGCTCAAACGCCAGGTGGGCGAGGGCCGCACCGCCCGGCGCGCCGAGACGGCGGAGACCATCGCGCGCCTCAAGCGCGACTGGCGCGCGGACTACGAGCCGCTCTTCGCCGACGACGCTTCGCCTATCAACGGCTACCGCATGATGCGGGAGCTGTGGTCCCTGCTCGACCCCGAGACCACCATGCTCACCCACGAATCCGGCGCCTCGCGGGACATCCAGAGCGTCTTCTACGAATCCGGCCCGCCGCGCAGCTACCTCGGCTGGGGCCAGTCCTCGCAGCTCGGCTTCTCGCTCGGCCTCGCCATGGGAGCCAAGCTCTCCAACCCGGAGAAGCTGGTGGTCAACGTCATGGGCGACGCCGCCGTCGGCATGACCGGCATGGACTGGGAGACCGCGTCACGCAACGACATCCCCATCCTCACCGTGGTCAAGCACGATTCCATCTTCTCCGGCTATGACCGCAACATCCCCGAGGCCTCGGCGCGCTACCGGGCCAACACCCAGCAGGGCGACTATGCGGCCATCGCCCGCGGCCTCGGCTGCCATGCCGAGAGGGTGAGCGAGGCGGCGGCGCTCAGGCCCGCGCTGGAGCGCGCGATCCGGGCCGTCGGCGAGAGGCAGCCGGCAGTGGTCGACGTCATCACCGCCGAGACCACAAAACTCTCCCGCCTCGCACCGACCTCGATCGGCTGACGCGCGGCCGACGCCGGGGGCGGGCGGGTTCGGCAGAGGCCCGTTCGGCCCGCCGCCGGGCGCGGCCTCACGTCAATACGAACACCTGGAGGCGGCGTGATAGCAGTTGTAGTTGACGCTGCGGCACTCGTTCATCGCGATGATCTCGGCGTCGCGCAGGGATTCCGCCCAGCCGACGCCGTAGCCGTTGTTGTCGCCGATGACCAGGGCGCCGCAGGCGTTGCGGAACCAGGCGATCTCGCCGCAACTGCTGCCGCCCTGGCTGCGGCATTCGTTGATTGCCGTGTTCCTGGCCGAGGACCGGCTGTCGTAACTCCAGGCCATGCCCCAGGCGTAGCCGCCGCCGTATTCCTGGCTGAAGACGATCGAGCCGTAGCGATCCTGGGCCGATGCCGGGCCGGTAATCGGTACCGTCGCCGCTGCGCAGAGCGCCGCCGCAGCGACCAGGGCAAGGATGCGGTATCGCGTCATCGCGGTTCCTCCCTGTCACGGGTCATGTGTGACGACCCGTGAGCCAGTCTAGGCGCAACGCCTATGCCTGTCAGGCATGGGTTGTCGACGCAGGGATCGACCGGTTCGCCGACCTCGCGCCGCGTGAGGATGGCGCCCGCCTCGCGCGCCGCGGCGGGTGCGTGCTAGCGTGCGCCGCGAACGCCACCCGGCGCCTGGCCGGCCTCAGCGTGGACGACACATGAGCGAGACCGACCACACGGCGCCGGCTGGGGAGACCTCCGTCTATCCGGTGGTTCGCCTCGTCGCGGCGCTGGTGCTGGTCACCGTCGGCGGCGCCGCCATGTATGCGGTGATCGTGGCCCTCAAGCCGGCCTCGCTCGAATTCGGCGTGAGCCGGGGCGTGGCCTCGCTGCCCTACATGATGTTCATGGCCACGGCCGGCGTCGGCGGTGTGGTGATGGGGCGGCTCGCCGACCGCTTCGGCGTGCTGGTGCCGGTGCTGATCGGCTGTGTCGGACTCCCCGCCGGCATGGCCGGCGCGGCCTTCGCCGAGGAGTTCTGGCAGTTCGTCGCGGCGCTCGGCGTGCTCTCCGGCATGCTCGGCACGTCCGCCGTGTTCGCCCCGGTGGCCGCCGACATCTCCCTCTGGTTCACCCGCCGGCGCGGACTCGCGGTCGCCATCGTGGTGACGGGGACCTACTTCGCCGGCGCGCTGTGGCCGCCGATCGTCCAGGTCTCTCTCGATGCGCGGGGCTGGCGCGAGACCTTCATCATCATCGCCATCGTCATGGCCTGCGTGATGCTGCCGCTCGCGGCAGTCCTCCGTCGCAAGCCGGCGGTGCTCACGGCGGCGCAGCAGGCGCGCGCGGCGCTGGGGGCGACGCGGCCGCTCGGGCTCGCCCCCGGCACGCTGCAATGCCTGGTCTGCGTGGCCGGGCTCGGCTGCTGCACGGCGATGGCGATGCCGCAGGTGCACATCGTCGCCCACGTCTCGGACCTCGGCTACGCCGCCCAGCGCGGCGCCGAGATGCTCTCGCTCATGCTGGGCACGGGAATCGTGAGCCGCATCGGGTCGGGCTTCATCTCGGACCGGATCGGGGGCCTGCGCACGCTGCTGCTCGGCTCGGTGCTGCAGGCGCTGGCGCTCGCGGCCTTCCTCGGCGCCGATACGCTGACGCTGCTCTACGTCGTTTCGGCGGCGTTCGGCCTCTCGCAGGGCGGCATCGTGCCGTCCTACACCATCATCATCAGGACGTACTTTCCCGCGCACGAGGCGGGCCGGCGGGTGGGCTGGGCGATGCTCTTCACCTTCGCCGGCATGGCGCTCGGCGGCTGGATGGCCGGCGCGCTCTACGATGCGACCGGCTCGTATACAGCCTCCTTCGTCAACGCCATCGCCTTCAACGTGCTCAACGCGGCGATCGTGATCTACCTCACCCGGCGCCACCGGGCGCTCGTGGCCTAGAGACCCGGCCGAGAAGTTTCCGAGCATTCGCCCCGCACACACGTCATGGCCGGACTGGTTCCGGCCATCCACGTGTTTGCCCAGCGACGGGTGGGCCTTGCCGAGAGAGATGCCCGGACCAAGTCCGGGCATGACGATGGAAAGAGGGAACTAGGAGGCAGCGACCTCCTCTTCCTGCTGGCCTCCGCCTTGCCGCTCGCGGCGGAGCGCCTCCGTCGCCGCGAGGTCGACGGCGAGGTCGTCGTCCGCCTCGGAGCCGGTGATCACGACGCCGTAGAGGTCCGCCGCCTTGGCGCGGGAGACGTAGCGCTCGTTCACGTCGTCGAGCACCCGCTCCGGCTCGCGCTCCAGCGGGTTGCCGTAGCCGCCGCCGCCGTTGTCGATGGCGTGCAGCCTGGAGCCCGGCTCGAGATGGCAGTAGGCGTCGGTCTCGTAGACCTCGCGGGTGCCGTCGGCGGCGATCTTGGCCTGATAGCCCGCATGCGAGGCCAGCCCCCCGCGCACGCCCTGGGGCAGGATGGTGAGCCCGTTGCAGATGTTGATGACCAGCATCGGGTCGTGGCGCGGGCCGAAGACGACCTCGGACGCGGGCCCGCCGCGCCGGCGGCCGGCGCCGCAGGAATCCACCAGCGCGCGCACGCTGTCGACCTGGAAGGGGAAGCGCTGCTCGTTGACCTCGATGCTGTCGCGGTAGACGAGGCCGACGCTGACCGGGTTGACCAGGCCGTGCATGCCGTCGGTCCGTGCGGAGGCCGGCATGCCGCCGGCCGACATGAACATCTGGTTGACGTAGGGCGCGCCGCCGCGCCGCCAGTCCTTGCCGGAGCAGACCCCGGTGCCGGCGCCGTTGCAGAAATTGCCCTGGCTGAAGCCGAAGCCGTCGCCGAGGGCGGCGAAGGCCGACTGGATCAGGTTGATGATCATGTCGGTCATGTTGGTGGTGGCGACCGAGCAGCTATGGGGAAAGCGCGGGATCCCGACCACGCAGTTCTCCCTGAGCAGCACCTCCAGGCGGCGGAAGCTGCCGGCGTTGTGCGGGATGTCGGGATCGAGGCAGGCGAAGACCGCCTGGGCCGCCGCCATGGTCGAGGTGACGCGGGTGAGGTTCATGCCGGCGTCCACGCAATCGGGGTTGTCGCGCAGATCGACGGTGATGAAGCCGGCCTCGCCGTCGATGTCGATCGTCACCCTGACCGGGATGCCGTCGGGCAGGAAGGGCTGGATCGGATCGTGGCAGCCCTCGTTCTCGAGCCTGCCGCTCGGCAGCGCCCTGATGGATTCGCGCGCCCGCCGCTCCGAATAGTCGAGCCACTCGCCGATGAAGGCCCGCACCGCCGGGGCGCCGTACTTGTCGATGAACGCCTTCAGCCGCCGCTCGCCGATCCGGGCCGCGCCGATGGCGGCGAGATAGTCGCCGAACCACTGGTCGGGCACCCGGATGCGGCGCCGGCACATGCGCACGATGTCGTCCACGTCCCGGAAATCCCGCTGCACCTGGACGCAGGGGAAGATCAGCGCGCCTTCGTGATAGACGTCCTTCGCGGCGGCGAAATAGGTGGTGGGCTGGCTGTTGCCCACGTCCGCCTGGTGGGCCTTCACGCCCACGGTGAAGAAGTGCTCGCCCTCGTGGAACACCGGCACCAGGATCGTGTGGTCGGCGGCGTGGCTGTTGCCGCCGTAGGGATCGTTGTCGAGGAAGGCGTCGCCCTCGTGGAAATCCGGGTGCCTCTCGCTCATGATGGTGGTCTGGATGTTCATGCCGAAGACGTGGATCGGCATGGCTTCCGCCGTCGCCAGCACCTCGTGCTCGGCGGTGATGATGGCGCACGAGAAATCCCGCGCGATGCCGATGACGGCCGAGCGCGCACTGTGCAGCACGGTGTTGGTCATCTCGCGGCAGATCGCGTCCATGCGGTTGGCCATGACCGCGAGATTGAGGGCGCTGAGCCGCTCCTCGCTCTCGGCGTGGGGGGCGGTCGCTGAAGCGGTGGATGCGTCGTTCATGGCGTGGCGCGCGCTCCTCGGGCTGACCTCGGCCTTGGCCGAGCTTAGCATGTTGCGCCCTAGCGGGTGCGCCGCGGGTCAAGCCCGGGCGGGCGCTTGTGGCAGGCGGGGGCTCCGCGTAGGCTGCCGCCGCCTCTCGACAGGGGGAATCCATGGTCCATCTGGCAAGCCGCCTCTCGCGCATCAAGCCCTCGCCCACCATGGCGATCACCGCCATGGCGGCCGAGCTCAAGGCCGCGGGCCGGGACGTGATCGGCCTCGGCGCTGGCGAGCCCGATTTCGACACGCCGGAGACCGTCAAGGCCGCCGGCATCGAGGCCATCGAGAGCGGCGAGACCAAGTACACGAGGGTCGACGGCCTGCCGGCGCTGAAGCAGGCGGTCGCCCGCAAGTTTGCCCGGGAGAACAACCTCGACTACGGGCCCGACCAGATCAGCGTCGGCTCCGGCGCCAAGCACGTGCTCTTCAACGCGCTGATGGCGGGCCTCGATCCGGGCGACGAGGTGATCGTGCCGGCGCCCTACTGGGTCTCCTACCCCGACATGGTGGTGCTCGCGGAGGGTACGCCGGTGATCGTGCCGACCAGCGCGGCCGAGGGCTTCAAGCTCCGGCCCGACGCGCTGGCCGCCGCGATCACGCCGTGCACCCGCTGGCTCATGTTCAACTCGCCGTCGAACCCCACCGGCGCCGCCTACACGCGGGACGAGATCGCCGCCATCGCGGCCGTGCTGGTCGATCACCCCCAGGTCGGCGTGCTCGCCGACGACATCTACGAGCATCTGGTCTACGACGACTTCCGCTTCCACACGATCGCCGAGGTCGAGCCCCGGCTCCACGAGCGCACCGTCACCATCAACGGGGTCTCGAAGGCCTATGCGATGACCGGCTGGCGCATCGGCTTCGCCGGCGGCCCGCGCGAGATGATCGCGGGCATGGCCAAGATCCAGTCGCAGTCGACCTCCAATCCCTCCTCCATCAGCCAGCATGCCGCGATCGCAGCGCTCGACGGGCCGCAGGAGTCGATCCCCGAGCGCCGCGCGGTGTTTCAGGAACGGCGCGACCTCGTGGTGAGCATGCTGAACCAGGCGAAGGGCATCGAGTGCGCTGTGCCGGAAGGCGCCTTCTACGTCTACCCGAGCTGCGCCGGCATGATCGGCCGCACCACGCCCGAGGGCGAGACGCTCGGATGCGACGAGGACGTCGCCCGCTACTTCCTCGAGACGGAGGGCGTCGCCGTCGTGCACGGCGCGGCGTTCGGCCTCGAGCCCCACTTCCGCATCTCGTATGCCACCTCCACCGAGGCGCTGAGCGAGGCGTGCGCGCGCATCCAGCGGGCGGCGGGCGCGCTCTCCTGAGGGCGGCCTGACGGACCGCTCACGCAGCGTTGAGTTGCCGTGAGCGCGCGGCGGTGCCATGTCTCTCCGCAAGAGCCCCGTGCACGCGCGCCGGGGCGGGACGCAACTGAGACGAGCGGAGGGTCCTCGATGCTGATCAAGATCAAGCGGGGCTGGGAGCTGCCGGATTCCGCCGCAACCCCGGAATCGGTGTTCATGAACCGGCGCACGCTGCTCAAGGGCCTCGCCACCGGCCCGTTGCTGGCAGCAGGCGCTGCGCTGCCGTTCGCGGGCGGGCTGGGGCCTGCGCGCGCGGACGATCAGGAAGACCCCACCGCCCACCTCTACCCGGTGGAGCAGAACCCGGCCTACACCCTCGACCGGCCGCTCACGCCGGAGGACTTCGCCACCACCTACAACAACTACTACGAGTTCGGCTCCTACAAGGAGATCTGGCAGCAGGCCCAGAAGCTCCCGATCCGGCCCTGGACGGTCCAGTTCGACGGGCTGGTGGAGGAGCCGATGGAGATCGGCATCGACGACCTGCTGGCGAAGATGCCGCTCGAGGAGCGGCTCTACCGCCACCGCTGCGTCGAGGCCTGGTCCATCGCCGTCCCCTACAGCGGCTTCCCGCTCAAGGCGCTGCTCGATTTCGCGCGGCCGCTGGGCGACGCCAGGTATCTGCTCATGCAGACCTTCGAGGACGACGACGTGGCGGAGGGCCAGAGGCAGTTCTGGTATCCCTGGCCCTATATCGAGGGCCTGACCATGGAGGAAGCCGCGAACGAGCTTTCCTTCATCGCCACCGGCTATTACGGCAAGCCGATCCCGAAGCAGAACGGCGCCCCGCTCCGCCTCGCCGTGCCGTGGAAGTACGGCTTCAAGCACATCAAGGGCATCGTCCGCTTCAGCTTCACCGAAGACCGGCCGGTCTCCTTCTGGGAGGAGCTCGCGGGCAACGAGTACGGCTTCTGGGCCAACGTCAACCCCGAGGTGTCGCACCCGCGCTGGAGCCAGGCGAACGAGAAGTTCTACGGCCCGGACGGGATGGAGCGGCTGCCCACGCAGCTCTACAACGGCTACGCCGAACAGGTCGCATCGCTCTACACCGGCATGGAGAACGAGCCGCTCTTCATGTAGCGCCGCCCGGCGGGGTGCAGGCGGCCGCGGGGGCGGCCGCCGTTCCCGCCCGTTCCGCCCGCCGGATCGTCTCCACCGTCTCGATTTGCCCCTCTCGGCGGCCCCACGGGCCGCTGCGGGGCATGCGCGCGCCGGGCGCATGGCAGGAGCGCTGCGGGCGCGCCGTGTGCAGCGCGCAAAAAAGTGGCCGGGTCCGAAGACCCGGCCAGTCTAACAGGGAGGCTTCACGTCTAGGAGACGTGGGATCCGAAGATCCCCTTCAGGCCTTGCACCTGAAGACGGTGTGCCGGGGATAGGCCGCCCCGGCGAAATCCTCGCGGCATGACTCATGCGCCATGCTGCGGTGCAGTATTTATGGCCTGCGGCGCGCCGGCGCTAGGGGATGGGAAGCAGGTCAGCCATGCAGGGAACGCATAGCCTGACCGGCATCAGAAGCGCCAGTTGGCCACTTCGTTCAGCAGGAAGTCGCGGAAGACGCCGATGCGCTTGGAATAGCGCAGCTCCTCGGCATAGGTGAAATAGGCGTTGAAGGGCGGGCCCTGAAGCTCCGGCAGCACCCGCTGCAATTGCCGGCTGCCCCAGGCCACGTAGTCGGGCAGCGCGGCGATCCCGAGCCCGCTTTCCGCCGCCTGGCGCAGGCAATAGACGTTGTTCGATTCCAGCACGATGCGGCCTTCGGCGCGGGGATCGCCCGAGCGGGCAATCAGCCACTCGGGATCGGCGATATCGGCGAGCGGCCCCTGGCCGTAGATGATCAGGCGCTGGCGGGCGAGGTCGTCGATCGTCTCGATCGGCCCGAAGTGCGCGAGATAGTCCGGCGCGGCGTAGATGTGCCAGTGGATGGTCATCAGGTGGCGGCGGATGAGGTCGGGCTCGGTCGGCTCCTTCATGCGGATCGCCACGTCCGCCTCGCGCATGGCGAGGTCGAGCATGTTGTCCGAGGTGAGCAGGGTGACGATGATGTCGGGATAGAGGGCGTGGAAGGCGCGGATGCGCGGCGTGAGCCACACCGAGCCGAAGGCGAGCGTCGTGGTGATGGTCAGCGGGCCCGAGGGCCGGTCCCGCGAATCGACGATCTGCGCTTCGGTCATCGCGAGCTTGGCCGAGACCTCGCGGGTGGCGCGGTAGAGCACCTCCCCCTGCTCCGTCAGCAGCAGCCCGCGCGAGTGACGGTGGAACAGAACCACGCCGAGGCTCTTCTCCAGGGCCGCGATCTGGCGGCTCACCGCCGACTGGCTGAGCTCAAGGATGTCGCCGGCGCGGGTGAAGCTGCCGTTCTCGGCGACCGTCTGAAAGATTCGCAGCCGGTTCCAGTCCATGGCACCCGTCCGGCGCCGCGCGGGCGCTCAAGCGGCCGCAGCCGCCTCCGGCGTCTCGGCCTCTGCAAGAAACTTCTCGGCCTCCAGCGCGCCCATGCAGCCGGTGCCGGCGGCGGTCACGGCCTGGCGGAACAGCTTGTCCTGCACGTCGCCGGCGGCGAAGACGCCCGGCACGCTGGTCTTCGTGCTGTCGGCCTCGGTCAGGATGTAGCCCTCGTCGTCCATCGCGAGCTGGCCGGCGAACAGCGCGGTGTTGGGGCTGTGCCCGATGGCGACGAACACGCCCGACACCGCAAGCTGCCTCTCCGCGCCGCTCTTGACGTGGCGCAGCCGGGTCCCCGTCACCGCCGGCGGCTCGCTCTCGCCCTCGATCTCCGCCAGCACATGGTCCCACAGGACCTCGATCTTCTCGTTACGGAAGAGGCGGTCCTGGAGGATCTTCTCGGCCCTGAGCGCGTCGCGGCGGTGGACGAGGGTGACCGTGCGCGCGTGGTTGGTGAGGTAGAGCGCCTCCTCGACGGCCGTGTTGCCGCCGCCGATCACCGCCACGTCCTTGCCGCGGAAGAAGAACCCGTCGCAGGTCGCGCAGGCCGAGACGCCGAAGCCCATGAAGCGCTGCTCGCTCTCGAGACCCAGCCACTTCGCCTGCGCGCCGGTGCAGATGATGACCGTGTCGCCCACGTAGAGGTCGCCGGAATCGCCGGTGCAGACGAAGGGGCGCTCGCCGAAATCCACGGCGACCACCATGTCGTGGATCAGCCGCGTGCCCACCGCCCCGGCCTGGCTCGCCATCTGCTCCATCAGCCACGGCCCCTGGACGATGTCGGCGAAGCCCGGATAGTTCTCGACGTCGGTGGTGATGGTGAGCTGGCCGCCGGGCTCGAGGCCCTGCACCATGATCGGCTCCAGGTTGGCGCGCGCGGCGTAGATCGCCGCCGAATAGCCGGCGGGGCCGGAGCCGATGATCACGACCTTGCTGCGGTGGGTCGTCGCCATGCGCGTCTCCCGTTACGGCCGGCGCCGGGGCGGGCGCCGCTCTCTCCGCACTCCGCAAAGATAGGGGCCGCGCCACCGCCCGTTCAAGGGGCGGCCTGCGCGGCGCGCCAGCGCTCGTAGTGCCGGCGCACGATCCCGGCCGCGCGCGCGGTCTCGTCGAGCGGCGGGCGCGGCGCCCAGTCGTCGATCGGGCCGGTGAAGGGCGCGATCAGCCGGTCCTCGCGAAGCCCCTGGAAGAAGCGGTCGATCCGCTTCGAGCCGCGCCCCCGCATCGGCGCGACGTAGACGGGCTTGCCGCTGGCGCAGGCCTCCGAGGTCATGCTGACGGAATCGCCGGTGACGACGATCGCATCCGCGAGCGCCAGGTAGCCGAAATAGGGGTTCTCGCCCTCGCCGCGCCAGAGCTGCGCCGGCGTGTCCTCCAGCGCCCGCACGAGCGCCTCCATGCTCGCGGGCGCGGTGCGCCGCGACGCGGTGATCGCGAGGCCGGCGCCTGCCTCCCGCGCCATCGCCGCGAGCGCCCGGCCGAGCGCTGCGCCGTCCGCCGGCTCGAAGCGGTGCCGCCGACTCGCGCCGCCCACCAGCACCGCCACCAGGGGCCGGGGCAGGGCCTCGAGGTCGGGCGCGAAGCGGCGCCCGGCCTCGGCGAGGCGCGCCGGCGTCACCCGGTGCAGCGCGGTGCGGGTCTCGACCACGTTGGGGCCGCGCACTCCGTCATGGCGCGGGGCGATGACCAGGTCGAAGCGCCGGGGCGCCACCCGCGGGTCCTGAACGAAGACCGTGAAGCAGCCGGCCGCGCGCCTCAGCCCGAGCGCGAGCCCCACGGCCCTGCGCCCGCTTGCGATCAGGAGCGACGGCCAGGGCGGCTCCAGCGGATCGCTGCCGGCCGCGAGCGCCCCCAGCTTTGGCATGAAGGGCACCGCCGGCAGATGGCGCCAGGGCGACGCCGGGGTGCTGCGCTTCACCACCGGCTCCTCGCCCATCGCCTCGGCGAGGCCCAGGCACTGGTTCTCGGTGCCGGCGATGCCAGAGGTCAGCACCCAGCAGCGCCGCATCGCGTCCCCCGCCCGTCCCTCACCCACCGCGCGAGAAGCTCTCGGGCCGCGTCACCACCGGCACCGCGAGCGCGGCGACGACCAGGCCAAGCGCCGTGAACTCGGTCCAGCCGAGCGGCTCGCCCAGGATCAGCGCCCCGCTGAACAGGCCGATCATGGGAATGCCGAGCGTGCCGATGGTCGCCACGCCGGTCGGGAACAGCCGCACGATCTCATAGTACAGGTAGTAGCAGATCACGAACGGGGCGAGGATGTTGTAGATCACCGAGACGAGCGGCCAGAGCGACGGGAACTGCAGCGAGTCCGCGTCGACCACGGCGGCGGCGATGAAGATCGGCACGCCGCAGACCAGGCATTGCCAGCCCACCAGCACCCACATGGAGACCTGCCAGTCGACGCGCTTGAGCGCGACCGTGCCGCAGGCCCAGCCGACCGCGCCGGTTAGGACCAGGAGAGGCCCGAGGGGCGCGGCGCCGAGGGCATGGGCGTCGCTCGCGATCAGCACGCCGAGACCGGCGGTGCCGAGCGCCAGCGCGCTGAGCCGCCGCCAGCCGGGACGGTCGCCGAGGACGACATAGCCGATCGGCACGGTCCAAAGCGGCATCGTGTAGGCGATGATCGCGCCCCGGCCCGAGGTCGTGTAGAGCAGCCCGAACCCGGTCGCCAGATGCCAGAGGGTGATGTTGAAGAAGCCCGAGACCAGCAGCGGGCGCCATTGCCGGCGCGGCACGCGGAGCGAGCGGCCCAGTGCCCGATGGAGGGCGAGGATGATCAGGCCCGCGCAGAGGAGGCAGAGCCCGCGAAAGGTCAGCACCGGGAGCTCGCTGAGCGCGAGCTTGAGCATCGGCCAGTTGACGCCCCAGAGCAGCGTCAGCGCCGCGAGCAGGAGGAAGCCCCGGCGCGGCAGCGGCTCTGAGCCGCCGGGCGGGGAGACCGTGCCCGTCACCGGCGGGGCCGTGTGGGCGAGGGGTTTGGCCTGCCTCGCAGGGCCTCACCCCGCCCGCTTCCACGGCGGGCCCGGCGGGGGCTCCCGATCCGGCCGGCCGCCGCTTCCGCTGACTTCGTCACGACCGCCCCCGCCCCGCTCTTCCCGGCCCCGAGCGGCCGCGAATCTTCCCGTCGTCGCGCCGCGCGCATCATCCCGCCCCGGCCGGCCGGCCTCAAGGGCGGCCGATCGGCGGCAGTTAGGTGGCAGCTAGGCGACAGTCACGAGTGTCGCGCCACCGGGGATTTGCATTTCTAATCGGGCGGTTGCGGCATGTCTAAATGATGCAATCGGCATGGTGTTTAACCGATCTGACACTTGCTTCGCCGCGGCTGCGGTGCCTAGACTGACCTCCTCACGTGCGCCGAGGTGGCCGGGCGGCGAGCTCCAGTCCTCCCGGGCGCCGACAAGCCGCTGATGGCTGGCGTGCGTAACATCTGCATCTGACACTGGAGGACGGGGATGAACTTCAAGAAAATTGCAAGCGCCGTCGCGGTGGCCGGCGCGCTGGTGGCAGCGGGCGCGATCCCGGGCCAGGCAGCAACACTCGACGACGTGAAGGCCGCCGGCACCCTCAAGTGCGGCATCAACACCGGCCTGCCGGGCTTTGCCTACACCGATGACGCGGGCAACTGGACCGGCTTCGACGTGGCGTACTGCCGGGCGATGGCGGCCGCCGTTCTCGGCGACGCCAGCGCGATTTCCTTCGTCAACCTGACCGGCAAGACGCGCTTCCCGGCGCTGGCGTCCGGCGAGATCGACGTGCTCTCGCGCAACACCACCTGGACCTTCTCGCGCGATGTCGACCTCGGCTTCACCTTCATCGGCGTCAGCTACTATGACGGCCAGGGCTTCATCGGCCGCACGGCGCTCGGCATCGGCAGCGCCACCGAGCTCGACGGCGCCTCGGTCTGCATCCAGACCGGCACCACCACCGAGCTCAACCTGGCGGACTTCTTCCGCGTCAACGGCATCACCTACGAGCCGGTGCCGATCGAGACCAACGCCGAGGCCCGCGCGGCCTACGAGGCGGAGCGGTGCGACGTCTACACGACCGATGCATCGGGCCTCGCGGCGACGCGGACCACCTTCGAGAACCCCGGCGATCACATGGTGTTCCCGGAGATCGTCTCGAAGGAGCCGCTCGGGCCGCTGGTGCGCCAGGGCGACGACCAGTGGGCGGACATCGCGCGCTGGACGCTGAACGCGCTGATCACGGCCGAGGAGCTTGGCGTGACCCAGGCGAACGTGGCGGAGATGGCGAACGGGACGGATCATCCGGAGATCAACCGGATGCTCGGCTCGGAAGGCTCTCTGGGCGAGATGCTGGGCCTTGACGCGCAGTGGGCGGTCCGTGCGATCGCGGCGGAAGGCAACTACGCCGAGATCTTCGACCGCTACATCGGCGCCGACAGTCCGCTGGCCCTGGGCCGCGGTCTCAACGCCCTCTACACCGACGGCGGCATCCTCTATTCGCCTCCGTTCCGTTAAGTTCGACGATGCACCGTCCCGCCCACACGGTCGGGCGGGACGGTGTTTTTCCCGGCGAGGGCTCCTCAGCGACAGAGATGTCGCTCAGTTAACGCGAGGAGGGCGGCGCCACCGTGACCGATAAAGCGCCCTCAGGTGGCGGCGGCTTCGACATAAGTCGCGCCTGGACCGACGAGCGCGCCCGCGGCGTCATCTTCCAGATCATCATCGTGCTCGGGCTGGCAGGGCTCGCCGCCTTCATCGTCTCGAACACGATCACGAACCTCAGGGAAGCCGGCCTCTCGTCCGGCTACGGCTTCCTCTTCGATACCGCCAACTTCGACATCAACCAGCGCCTCCTCGACTACGCCTCCACCTCGACCTACGGGCAGGCGTTCGTCGTCGGTGCGCTCAACACCATCCTCGTCGCCGTGATGGGCATCGCCATGGCCACGGTCATCGGCTTCGTCACGGGCGTGCTCAGGCTCTCCAACAACTTCCTGATCAGCCGCATCGTGGGGGTCTGGGTCGAGTTCACCCGCAACGTCCCGGTGCTGCTGCAGATCATCTTCTGGTGGCTGATCATGCTGGCGCTGCCCCGGGTGCGCGACAGCATTTCGATCGGCGATGCCGCCTTTCTCAACAATCGCGGCATTTTCCTGCCTTCGCCTATCTTCGAGGACGGCTCGGCGATCGTGCTGGCGATGATCGCGGTGGGCATAGCCGCCACCGTCCTGGTCAGGCGCTGGGCGAGGAAGCGCCAGGACGCGACCGGCCGCACCTTCCCGGTCGGCTGGATCGGGCTGGGGCTGATCGTGGGCATCCCCGTGATCGTCTACTTCGCCGTCGGTCAGCCGCTCGACTTCGACCTTCCGGAGAAGAAGAAGTTCAACCTGAAGGGCGGCTTCAACATCACGCCTGAGCTGATAGCGCTGTGGCTGGCACTCTCCACCTATACCGGCGCCTTCATCTCCGAGATCGTGCGCGGCGGGATTCTCTCGGTCTCCAAGGGGCAGACCGAGGCGTCCGGCGCGCTCGGGCTCCGGCGCGGGCTGACCATGCGCAAGATCATCCTGCCGCAGGCGCTCCGGGTGATCATTCCGCCGATGACGAGCCAGTACCTCAACCTGACCAAGAACTCCTCGCTCGCCGTCGCCATCGGCTATCAGGACATCGTCTCGATCGGCGACACCATCCTCAACCAGAGCGGCCAGGCGCTCGAGGTGATCTCGCTCTACATGGCGTTCTACCTGGTGCTGAGCCTGCTCACGTCGGCCTTCATGAACTGGTACAACAAACGCATCGCGCTCGTGGAACGATGAGCAAGCACGCCTTCCATCGCAGCCGGGCGGAGATGCTGCCGGAGCGGCCGGCGCCGCTCACCAGCAGGGGCATCATCGGCTGGATGCGGGCGAACCTCTTCTCGAGCTGGCTGAGCACGTCGCTCACGCTGGCCTCGATCGCGGTGCTCGCGCTGATCGTGCCCGGCCTGATCGAGTGGGCCTTCATCGATGCGACGCTGACCGGCGAGATCGGCAAGGACTGCCCCAGCGAGGGGGCGTGCTGGGCCTGGCTCGACCAGCGCATCACCCAGTTCTTCTATGGCTTCTATCCCGTCGAGGCCTACTGGCGGGTGAACGTCTGCATCGCCCTGCTGGTGCCGGCGATCGCCTACATGTTGTTCGACAGGCTGCCCTATTCCCGCTACGGGCGCTGGTTCTCGCTCGCCTATCCCGTGATCGCGGCCTTCCTGCTGGTCGGCGGCCTCGGCCTCGATGTCGTCCGCACCGACCAGTTCGGCGGCTTCATGCTCAACCTGATCGCCGGCCTCGTCGGCATCGTGCTCTCGCTTCCCATCGGCATCGTGCTGGCGCTCGGCCGCCGCTCGCGCATGCCGATGGTCCGCCTGGTCTCGGTCGCGTTCATCGAGTTCATCCGCGGGGTGCCGCTGATCACGCTGCTCTTCGTCGCGATCATCCTGCTGCCGCTCTTCCTGCCGCCGGAGGTCACGCTCGACCAGCTCATCCGCGTAATGATCATCATCACGGTGTTCGCGTCCGCCTACATGGCGGAGGTGATCCGCGGCGGGCTGCAGGCAATCCCGCAGGGGCAGTACGAGGCCGGCCAGGCGATGGGGCTCGGCTACTGGCAGTCCATGCGCCTCATCATCCTGCCGCAGGCGCTGAAGATCTCGATCCCCGGCATCGTCAACACCTTCATCGGGCTCTTCAAGGACACCACGCTGGTCATCATCATCGGCCTGTTCGACATTCTCGGCCAGGCGCGCCTGCTCCAGACCAACCCGGACTGGCTGGGCAAGGTCGACTACGAGACCTTCCTGCTGGCGGCGCTCTTCTTCTTCGTGATCTGCTTCAGCATGTCGCGCTACTCGCTCAATCTCGAGAAGCGCCTCGACACCACGAGGCGCTAGGGGGGAAACCATGGCGGAGCCGGAAACCGCGCCGGGCGGCGCCGAGGACCCGATCATCGAGATCACCGGCCTCAACAAGTGGTTCGGCCAGTTCCACGTGCTGCGCGACATCGACCTCATGGTGGAGCGGCGCGAGCGCATCGTCATCTGCGGGCCGTCGGGCTCGGGCAAGTCGACGTTGATCCGCTGCATCAACCGGCTGGAGGAGCATCAGCAGGGCACGGTCGTGGTCGATGGCGTCGAACTCACCCACAACCTGAAGAACATCGACACCATCCGCCGCGAGGTCGGCATGGTGTTCCAGCAGTTCAACCTCTTCCCGCACCTGACGGTTCTGGAGAACTGCACGCTGGCGCCCATCTGGGTCCGCAAGATGCCGAAGGCCGAGGCGCAGGAGCTCGCCATGCAGTATCTCGAGCGGGTCAAGATCCCGGAGCAGGCCCTGAAGTACCCCGGCCAGCTCTCGGGCGGCCAGCAGCAGCGCGTCGCCATTGCCCGCTCGCTCTGTATGCAGCCCACCATCATGCTCTTCGACGAGCCGACGTCGGCGCTCGACCCCGAGATGATCAAGGAGGTCCTCGAGGTGATGGTCGATCTCGCCGAGAGCGGCATGACCATGCTCGTCGTCACCCACGAGATGGGCTTCGCCGCCCAGGTCGCGAACCGCGTGATCTTCATGGACGAGGGCCAGATCGTCGAGCAGAACACGCCGCAGGAGTTCTTCAACAACCCGCAGTCGGACCGCACCAAGCTCTTCCTGAGCCAGATTCTCTAGATCCGGGCTCAGCCTCCGTCCGCACCCTTTGCGACCGCATCGAAGCGCGCGGGCGCCGGGCTGACCACGGCGACCCTGCCGCCGCGGCCGACCTCGAAGACGGCGAGGCCCCGTTCCGCAATCCCGTCCTCGTCGAAGCGGAAGAGGCCGTCGGCGCCGAGGAAGCCGCCGCGCCCACCGATCGCCTGCGGGCCGAAGGAGACGCCGTTGCGCGCCAGAGCGGCGGCCAGCGCGGTCGCATCGTAGGCGAGGCTCGCGATCGCGCCCGGCGGCGTGCCGAAGGCCCGCCGGTAGCGTTCCTCGAAATCCCGCCGCGCCGCCGGGTCGGGGCCGGCAAACCAGCCGCCGGCCAGCGCCGGCTCTCCGAGCGAGGCCGGGTCCTCCCAGAGCCCCGTTCCCAGGAGGCGCGTCGCGGCGGGGTCGATGTCGTAGTAGGGCAGCAACGGCGCCACCTGCCTGAGCCGGGCGCCGCCGTCGGCCAACAGCAGCGCATCGAAGGGCAGCGCACCCAGCGTGTCGAGCGTCGAGAGCCGCTCCAGCCGGCGGCGCGCGGCGGCATCGTTCTGGCGGGCGAGCGCCTGGCGCTCGTCCTTCAGCGCCTGGACGCGCCGGTCGTACTCGGCAAGCTCCCGCACCACGTCGGCGGCGTCGGACGCATCCGCGGCGTAGGTGCGGACCCGCGTCAGCGTGAGACCGGAGAGCGCCGCCGCCGCCTGAGCCTCGTCCGCCACCGCCGCGCCGTAGCGCGTCTCCGGCGCGAGCACCGCGATCCGACGGAGGCCGTTCGCCGCGGCATGGGCGAAGACCCGCCTGATCTGCGCGCGCGGCGTGTGGCCGAGCAGATAGACGCCCTCGCTTGCCGCCTCCCGGTCGGTGGAGAAGGCCACCACGCCGACGCCCTGCGCCCGCGCATGGGCGGCGACGGCCTTCACCCCGTCCGCGAACAGGGGGCCGAGGAGCAGGTCGACGCCGGCGCCGAGGAGCGCCAGCGCGGCCCTCTCCGCGCCCGGTCCCGTGCCGCCCGTATCGCGCGGCAGCAGCGTGAAGCGCTCGTCGGCGGTATCGAAGAGGGCGAGCTGCGCCGCGCGCAGCAGGGTCTCCCCCTCCGGCGCGTAGCGGCCCGAGAGAGGCAGGAGCAGGCCGATCCGGGCGGAGGGCGGCGCGTCCTCGGCAATCGCCGTTCCGCTTTCGCCGTCAGCCGGCGGCACCTCTTTCGCCTCCGCGACGGGCTTTGCCGGCGGAGGCAATGGCGGCTCCTCTGGCTCCGCCGCACTGTCTAGGGGCGCCTCGATCTCCTGAGGTGGCGGCGGCTGGTCCTCCGCCGGCGGCGGCGCTACGCTCGGCGCGGAGCAGGCGCCCGCGAGCAGGACCAGCAAGAGGAAGGCGCCTGCCGGCCCGGTGCGCCGGCTCCAACCGGCCGGGGAGAGGGTGCGAGGTCGATCCATGCCCGAAAAAACTCCCGCGACGGCCGCGGGCGGCGACCACACTAAGGACCGCGCCGATGCGAGTAAACCGCGCGCGGGCGCAGAGCCGGGGCTCTGGCTGGTGGCGACGCCGATCGGCAACCTGGACGACGTCTCGGGCCGGGCGCTCGCGGTGCTCGCCTCGGTCGATCGCATCGCCTGCGAGGACACCCGCCACACCGGGCGCCTCCTCGCCCGGTACGGCATCGCCGGCCGCCTCGTCTCCTATCACGAGCACAACGCGGCGCGTGTCCGCCCTGGCTTGATCCGCACGCTCGCGGGCGGCGGCTCGGTGGCGCTCGTCGCGGATGCGGGCACGCCGCTCATCTCCGATCCCGGCTACAGGCTGGTCCGCGCGGCGCTGGACGCCGGGTTGCGCGTCACCGGCTGCCCCGGGCCGAGCGCGCCGCTGCTGGCGCTCATCCTCTCCGGCCTGCCGACCGACCGCTTCTACGTCGGCGGTTTTCTGCCGCCCCGACAGGGGCCGCGCCGCCGGGCGCTCGCCGCGCTCAGGCTCCTCGACGCGACCCTCGTCTTCCTCGAATCGCCGCGCCGGCTGGCGGGCGCGCTCTCGGACATGGCGGCGACGCTCGGCCCGCGCCCGGCGGCGGTGGCACGGGAGCTCACCAAGCGGCACGAGGAGGTGCGGCGCGGAACGCTCGACCGGCTCGCCGGCCACTACGCCTCTGCGGGCGCGCCCAGGGGCGAGGTCGTGGTCGTCGTCGACGGCGCGCGCGGCGGCGACGCGCAGCCCGCACTCTCGGATGCCGAGATCGACGCCCGCCTCGACACCCTGCTCGCCGCCGGCTCCGTGCGCGACGCCGCGGCGGCGCTCAGCGCCGAGACCGGCCTGCCCCGCCGCGAGCTCTATGCCCGGGCGCTCGCGCGGGCGCGGGCCGGAGACGCATGAGCGGACGCTCGCGCGCGGCACGGCGCGCCGCCCACGGGAGGGGTCTCGCCGCCGAGCGGCTGTGCGCGCTTCGCCTCAGGCTCTGCGGCTGGCGCATCCTCGCCCGGCGCTACGCGACCGCCGCAGGCGAGCTCGACATCGTCGCCAGGCGCGGCCGGTTGATCGCCTTTATCGAGGTGAAGCACCGCAGGGAGCGGAGCG
Organism: Alphaproteobacteria bacterium; assembly: GCA_011523425.1. Lineage (GTDB taxonomy): Bacteria > Pseudomonadota > Alphaproteobacteria > UBA828 > UBA828 > WTGU01. Next base: position 82,354 of record WTGU01000152.1, on the reverse strand, counting down.
GCGCCCTCGAGACGATCACCGCGCGCCAGAGGCAGCGCATCGAGAACGCCGCCAGCATTTTCTTGTCGCGTCATCCGAATTGGCGCAAGCTCTCGCTCAGATTCGATGTGATGGTCGTGGTTCCATGGCGATGGCCGAGCCACCTGCCGGACGCATGGCGCCCGGATCGGACGCAGGCGATTCCGTGACGGTACAGGCCGCGCGCGCCCTTTGCGCGGGTGGCGAGCGCCGGCACCTGCGCCGGCGGGCCGGACCGGCCGCCGCCCTGGCGCTGCTGCTGGCCGGCCCGTTCGCCCTCTCCGGCTGTGCGGAGGCTCTCCTCGGCGCGGCTGCGACGACCGGCCTCATCGTCGCCGAGGAGCGCTCGCTGGGCGACGTGGTCGACGACCTGACCATTCGGGGCGAGCTCAACCATCTGTTCTTCCAGGAGAACGTCGACCTCTATCAGAACGTGTCGTTCAGCGTCATCGAGGGCCGCGTCCTGCTGAAGGGCAGCGTGTCGACGCCGGAGGACCGCATCAACGCGCTCCGCGTCGCCTGGCAGGCGAACGGCGTTCGCGAGGTGATCAACGAGGTGCAGGTGACCGACCAGAGCGGGATCCTGGACTATGCGCGGGACACGTGGATCTCGGCACAGCTCAAGGGCGCGCTCCTCCTGGACACCGATGTGCTCTCGATCAACTACAGCATCGAGACCGTGAACGGCACGGTCTACCTCTTGGGAATCGCGCAGGACCAGGCCGAGCTCGAGCGCGTGCTGGCACATGCCCGCGGCATCGACGATGTGCAGCGCGTGGTGAACCACGTGATCGCGAAGGACGACCCGCGCCGCCAGGCAACACCTTGATGGCGGACGCCGCGATCGAGCGCGGGCTCCGCGCGGTGGGCGCCCTCGCGGACGACGCGATCGACCTTGCGGACGCGGCGCTGCTGCTCGGCGCGCTCGACCTGCCGGAGGCGCCGCTCGCCCGCTATCGCTCCCACGTCGACCAGCTCCGCGCCGACGTGGCGGCGCTCGCAGGCGCCGACGACACGCTGGAGCGCCGCCGCCGCCACCTCAATGCCGTGCTCTTCGACGGCCACGGCTATGCCGGCGACGTCGAGAGCTACGACGCGCCGGAGAACGCCAACCTGCTGCAGGTCATCGACCGCCGCGCGGGCCTGCCGGTCAGCCTCGGCATCCTCTATATCCACACCGCCCGCACCCAGGGCTGGGCGGTGGACGGGCTGGCCTTCCCCGGCCACTTCCTCGTGCGCATGGACGAGGGCGACCGCCGCGTGATCGTCGATCCCTTCCACCGGGGCCAGGCGCTGGAGGCCGGCCACCTGCGCGGCCTGCTCAAGCAGTTCGAGGGCGCCGATGCGGAGCTCGCTCCGGCCCACTACGCGCCGGTCGGCAACCGGTCGATCCTGCTCAGGCTGCAGAACAACATCAAGAGCCGCGCGCTCCAGGGAGGCGACGGCGCGCGCGCCGTGGCGGTCCTCGAGCGCATGCTGCTGATCGCGCCGGACGCGGGCGGCCTCTGGTACGAGCTCGGCGTCCTGCGCGGCAGGCTCGGCACCGTCAAGGGCGCGGTCGAGGCGCTGGAGCGGAGCCTGGACTGCACGCTCCCGGACGCCGCCCGGTCGCGCGTCGAGGCCACGCTCGAGCAGCTCGCGACCAGCCTGCACTGAGGCGCGGAACGCCGCCGAGGGGGCCATGACATGAGTCTCGCCGTGGCCATCCAGATGGACCCGATGGAGGCCATCGACATCGAGGCGGACAGCACGTTCGCGCTCGCGCTCGAAGCCCAGGCCCGGGGCCATCGGCTGCATCACTACCTGCCCCGGCAGCTTTCGCTGACCGCGCAGGGCGCGGAGGCGATCGCGCGCGCCCTCGAGGTGCGCGACAGGGCCGGCGACCACTTCACCCTCGGCCCGCCCGAGGCGGTCGATCTTGGGGCGATGGACGTCGTCCTGATGCGCCAGGACCCGCCGTTCGACATGGCCTACATCACCGCCACCCACATACTGGAGCACGTCCAGCCCGAAACGCTGGTGGTGAACGATCCGGCGCATGTGCGGAACGCGCCCGAAAAGCTCTTCGTCACCCGCTTCCCCGAGCTGATGCCGCCGACGCTGATCACCGCCGAGCGCGACCTGATCGTCGACTTCCGCGCCCGCCACGGCGACATCATCCTGAAGCCCCTCTTCGGCAACGGCGGCGCCGGCGTCTTTCACCTGCGGCCGGAGGACGAGAACCTGAACGCGCTCATCGAGATGTTCGGCACCTTCTTTCGCGAGCCGATCATCGCGCAGGCCTACCTGCCGGCAGTCCGCGACGGCGACAAGCGCATCATCCTGGTGGACGGCGAGCCAGTCGGAGCGGTCAACCGGGTGCCGCCCGAGGGCGAGGCGCGCGCGAACATGCATGTCGGCGCCCGCCCCACGAAGACGGCGCTGACCGCGCGCGATCGCGAGATCTGCGCGGCCATCGGGCCGGCGCTCAGGGAGCGCGGCCTGATCTTCACCGGCATCGACGTGATCGGCGGCTATCTCACCGAGATCAACGTCACCTCGCCCACCGGCATCCGCGAGATCGACCGCCTCGACGGCGTTCGCCTCGAGGCGCTGGTGTGGGACGCGATCGAGGCCCGGCTCGCGCGATCCTGAGCCCGCGCCCCGGCCGGTGCCCCTCCCCGCTCACGGCATGCGCGGCACGGGCCCGCTGTCGTCGATGCGCCAGCGCGCGCCGTCCACCGCGATCACCCGCTCACCGGTCACGCTGCCGGGATCGAGGCAGAGCACGTTGACACTGTAGCAATCGGGCGCAGAGCGCGGCACGTAGAACGACTTCACGCCGCAGACCGCACAGAAGAGATGTTCCGCCACGCCGCTGCCGAAGCGATAGCGGCCGAGCGACTCCGCGCCGCTCAGCAGGGTGAAGCGCGCCTTCGGCACCACCAGATGGCGGTAGCCGCTCATGCGGCAGATCGAGCAGTTGCACTCGTGGACCTCGATCTCGGCCGGGGCCTCGCAGGCGAAGCGCACCGCGCCGCAATGGCAGCCGCCGCGATGGGTGACGAGCGCGCTCACGGGTGCCGGGCGGACGGCCGGGACTGAGGTTCGAGGGATGGCGCGGGCATCTTGGCGATCTCCCCGGCCTGTTGCGGCGGACCGGGCACTGGAGCGGGCGATGGGATTCGAACCCACGACCCCAACCTTGGCAAGGTTGTGCTCTACCCCTGAGCTACGCCCGCCTGCACCGTGCCCCCGCGCGCGGCGATAGTACGCGATCGGCACGCCCGCACAAGGCGCAATCCCGCTGACATCTGCCCCACCCGAAACGGACCCGCGACGCGCGCATACCTCCCCCGCCGCAGATGGCGATTGACGCTGGCCTGCGGCAAGGGTAGGAGGGGCGCGGACGAAGGACGTGACGCGACATGCGCGACCGCCTTCGGGTCCGAAGGCGGGACTTTCCGTGAGCCTCCCTGAGGCCATCCCGCCTGTGAAGGAGCACAACCCTGCGTCATCTTTCGTGCTCGTGACGGTCGGCTGCCCGCATGGCGCGGCGCGGCGGAGCCTTCGTGCATCCGCTGCCCGGCCGCACGCACCTGCGCAGGGTGCTTCCCCGATACCTCAATGGAGTAAACGTAGTGGAATCGAATGAGGGGTTCGCCGACTTCGGGTTGAGCGAACCACTGCTCGCGGCAGTCGCCGCGGCGGGTTACGAGGCGCCGACGCCGATCCAGGAAAAGGGCATCCCGCTCGTCCTGCGCGGCGTCGACCTGCTGGGCTGCGCCCAGACCGGCACGGGCAAGACGGCCGCCTACGCATTGCCCATCATCGACATCCTGAGCTCGGGCATCGGCAAGCCGCGCATGCCGCGCTGCCTGATCCTGGCGCCGACGCGGGAGCTGGCGCAGCAGATCGCCGACAACTTCGCGACCTACGGCGCCAACCACGGCCTGCGCCAGGCGCTGCTCATCGGCGGCGAGGGGTTCTCGCTGCAGGAGGCCGCGCTCGGCAAGGACCCGGACATCCTGATCGCCACGCCGGGTCGCCTGATCGACATGTTCGAGCGCGGCCGGATCATGCTGGGCGGCGTCAAGATCCTGGTGATCGACGAGGCCGACCGCATGCTCGACATGGGCTTCATCCCGGATGTCGAGCGCATCGTCCAGACCCTGCCGCGCATCCGCCAGACGCTGATGTTCTCCGCGACGCTGGGGCCGGAGATCAAGCGCCTCGGCAAGGAGTTTCTCATCAACCCCAAGGAGGTGAGCGTCGCCCCGCCGGCCACGGTGGCGGGCACCGTGCGCCATGCGATGTTCCTGGTCGATGCGGCGGAGAAGCGCGCCGTGCTGCGCGACGTGCTGCGCGACGAGGCGGTGCAGAGCGCGCTGATCTTCTGCAACCGCAAGAAGGACGTCGATATCGTGAGCGCCTCGCTCGGGCGCCACGGCCTCGACGTCCGCGCGCTGCACGGCGACATGGTGCAGCACCGCCGCACCGAGACGCTGGCCGCCTTCAAGGAGGGCGAGGTCAGTCTCCTCGTCTGCAGCGACGTGGCGGGCCGCGGCCTCGACATCGAGGCCGTCTCCCACGTCATCAACTTCGACGTGCCGCACAACCCGGAGGACTACGTCCACCGCATCGGCCGCACCGGCCGGGCCGGGCGCGAGGGCCGGGCGATCACGCTGGTCACGCCGGAAGAGGCGGAGGCAGTGGACGCGATCGCGGCGCTGGTGGGCAGTGCGATCCCGCTCACCACGCCCGACGGCGAGCACGCCACGCTTGAGGACGTCCCGCGCGAGCGCGCACGCCGCGGCCGCAGGCGCACGCCGGCGCCCCGCAAGGTTGAGGGCAAGGCCGAGGGCAAGAGCGAGAGCCGGGGCGAGAGCAGGCCCGCGCGGGCGCCGGCGCGGTCCCGCAGCGCCGAGACCGCCGAGGCGAAGCCGGCGCGGGAACGGACGCGGACGCGCGGCGGCGGAAGCGCAGACAAGAGACCCGCGCGGGCAGGGGCGCCGGCTCCCGCCGCCGCCGAGGGCGACCGCCGGCGGCGCCAGCCGGCCAAGCAGGCGGCACCAGCCGCAAAGGCTGCGAAGGCCAAGGGCGAAGAGCCGGTCACCGGCCTCGGCGACCACGTGCCGGCCTTCCTCAGCGACCCCATGCCCTCGCTCCCCGGCGCGGAGCACTAGCCCGCATTTTTCACCATGGGCACGGCCTGCATGACCGGGCCTGCGGACGCGGCCGTCACAGCCGGTTCTTGTGGAAGCGGCCTTCCTTCATGATGACGGGGATATAGCGCCCCTGCTCCTGCAGCAGGCCGAGATCGGCGAGCGGGTCGCCGTCCACCACCAGGATGTCCGCCACGGCGCCCGGCGCGATGGTGCCGAGCTCGCCCGAGCGCTGGACCAGCGCGGCATTGATCGAGGTCGCGGACCGCAGCACGTCGACCGGCGGCAGCACCTGGCCGCGAATCAGGAACTCCTGGCTCTGCCTATCCTGTAGCGGTCCGAGCAGGTCGGTGCCGAAGCCCGTGGGCACGCCGGCGGCCCGGCAGATCTCGAGCGAGCGCAGCCCCTCCTCGCCGAGTCCCTGGAGCTTGTCGGCGAACATCTTGGGCAGCCCGAACTCGGCGCCGGCCTCGATCATGGCGAAGATCGTCACCAGCGTCGGCACCACGAAGGCGCCGGCGCCTGCCGCGGCCGCGGCCGCCTCGGCGTCGATCAGGGTGCCGTGCTCGATCGAGCGCACGCCGAGGGCGGCGCAGCGGCGCACCGCGCTCGCGGTGTGCGCGTGCGCCATCACGTAGGTGCGCCGGGTTTCGGCCTCCTCCACGCCGGCCCGGATCTCCTCGTCGGAATACTGGTCCATCCAGATGGGGTCGGCCGGCGAGAGCACGCCGCCCGAGACCATCATCTTGATCTGGTGGGCGCCCTTGCGGAGCTCCTCCCGCGCCGCCTGGCGTACCGCGTCCGTGCCGTCGGCGACGCGGGTGATCGGGCCGTGGTAGCCGGAGCAGCCGCAGGGCTCGAAGCGGGTCTGGCTGCGCATGTCGCCGTGCCCACCGGTCTGGCTCAGCCCGCGGCCCGCGAACAGCACCCGGGGGCCCGCGATCAGGCCGCGCTCGACGGCCAGCGCCAGGCCGAGGTCGGCGCCGCCGGCGTCGCGCACCGTGGTGAAGCCCCGCCCGAGCGCGCCCTCGAGATTGTGCCGCGCGTGCTGATAGAGGAGCGACGCCGGCATGTCGTCGAGGGAGGGCACGTTGAGGTCGACGAGGAGGGCGTGGAAGTGGGCGTCGATCAGGCCCGGCATCAGCGTGCGGCCGCCGCAGGAGATGCGCACGGCATCGGCCGGCGCGGAGACCGCGCCGTCGGCGACGTCGACGATGCGGCCCGCCTCCACCACCACCGTCACGTTCTCGCACGGCTCGGCCGAGACGCCGTCGAACAGCCTGCAGCCCTCGAAGAGGATCGTCATCGCGCCCGTCCTCCGGCTCCGCCCGCCGCCTACCAGCCGAGCGCGTAGGCCGGCCGGCGCGGGTCGGCGCCGGCGGACAGGACGCCGCGGGCGACATCCTGGACGAGCACGCACATGGCGCCGGCGGGCCAGGCCCACTCGGGCCACCACTCGACCCCGTGCCCCCAGGCCGCCAGCGTCTCGCCCGTGGCCTCGGGTATCCGCGCCTCCAGCATCAGCCTTCCCGGGTGGTACTCGTGCGGCTCGAAGGAGTTGGGGAAGCTCATGGTGGCGAAGCGCGGCGCCTCGACCGCGGCCTGCGGGTTCATGCCGTGGACCGTGATGTTGACGAAGGCCTGGAGCATGGCCTGGATCTGAACGTCCCCGCCCGGCGTGCCCAAGGGCATGACGAACGCGCCCTCGCGAATGGCGAGCGCCGGGCTGGGCGTGAGCCTGGGGCGCTTGCCGGGCGCGACGGACGACGCGTGCGCCGGGTCCGCCCAGGACTGCGCGCCGCGCGAAGACGCGCAGAGCCCGGTGCCGGGGATCACCGGGGAATCGAAGGAGATGTCGCTCGGCGTCGCCGAGAAGACGTTGCCGTCCGCATCGATGACGCAGACGTAGGAGGTATCGTGCGCGGCCTCGGGCGCGCCCGAAGCGGCCTCGGCCAGGCTCTCCCCCTCCGCCGCGAGGCCCCGGCGCGGATCGCCCGCCGGCGGCATGCCGGGCCAGGCCTCGCCCGGCCTGATGAGGGCGCGGCGCCGCGCGCTGTAGTCGTCGGAGAGGAGGGCCTCGAGAGGCACGTCGACGAAGCGCGGGTCGCCGTACCAGCGCTCGCGGTCCGCGAAGGCGAGCTTCAGCGCCTCCGTCATCGTGTGGAGCGCATCCGCGCTGTTGTGGCCGTGCGCGGCCAGCGCATCCGCGTCGAGCAGGCGGAGCGCCTGCAGCAGCGCCGGCCCCTGGCACCAGGCCCCGCAGGCGTAGACGTCGGTGCCGGCGAAGGACACCCGCTCCGGCGGCTCGACGGCGACGCGGAAGGAGGCGAGGTCACCTTCCGTGAGCAGGCCGCCGTTCTCCCGGTGGAAGCGGGCGATGGCGGCGGCGATGTCGCCCCGGTAGAAGGCGGCGCGGGCGGCGGCGAGCCCAGCGGCGCGATTCGCCCCTGCGGCGCGCTCCTCGTCGGCCATGTACTGGAGCGAGCGTCCGAGGTCGGCCTGCACGAAAAGATCACCCACCGCCGGCGGGCGCCCACCCGGCAGGTAGATCGCCGCGTTGGACGGCCAGCGGCTGTAGGCCTCCACCTTGTTCGCGATCACGCGCGCCATCAGCGGATACATGACGAAGCCGTCGCGGGCGAGCGCGATCGCCGCCTGCGCCACCTCGCCGAATGTCATGGTGCCGTGGCGCTCGAGCGCGGTGATCCAGGCGTCCGGCGCGCTCGGCACGACGGTGCGCAGCAGGCCCGGCGGGATGTGCCCGTCATGCTCCCGCTGGAAGAGATCGGGGGTGACCGCGGCAGGCCAGGTGCCGAGGCCACTGATGGTCTCCACCCGGCCCGTCTTCGCGCTGTAGAGGATGATGGGCGCGACGCCCGCGACGTTCACCAGATCGCTGTGCACGACGCCGAGCGCGATGCCGGCGGCGACGCCCGCATCGATGGCGTTGCCACCCGCCTCGAGGATGGCGAAGCCGGCCTGCGCCGCCAGATAGTGGCCGGCGACGATGGCGTGCTTGCGGGCGCGGACGACCGGGCGCAGGGCGTCGATCGCCTCCGGGTCGAAGCGCGCGTACTCCCCTTCCGGCTTCGTCATGGCTGCTCCCGATTGGCGAGGTCGACGAGGCAGGCGGCCAGGGTGCCTGCGCCGGCGGCGAGGTCGGCGGGCGTGGCGTTCTCCGCCTCGTTGTGGCTGACGCCCCGCTCGCAGGGCACGAAGATCATGCCGGTGGGGCAGAGATGATTGATGTGGCCGGCGTCGTGGCCGGCGCCGGACGGCAGCCGCACGACCGGGTGGCCGAGGGTCTCGGCGTAGCCCTCCACCATGGCGATCACGTCCGCATCGAAGGTGAGCGGCGCATGCGCCATGAGCGGCCGGACCGTGACCCCGCAGCCCCGCGCGTGCGCCTCGCAGGTGGGCGCGATCCGCGAGCGGATGCGCTCGATCACCGCCGGGTCGGGATGGCGGAAGTCGACGGTGAAGAACGCGCGGCCCGGCACCGTGGCGGGCGAGCCGGGGTGGCACTCGAAGCGGCCCACGGTGAAGCGCACCGTGTCGCTCTCGTCGGCCATCAGCTCCTCGAGAGCGCTCACCATGGCGACCGCCGCCTTGAGCGCGTCCCTCCGCGTCCTGAGCGGCGTCGTGCCGGCATGCGCCTCCGCGCCCGTCACCTCCACGGCGTACCAGTAGAGGCCCTGGATCCCGGTCACGGCGCCGATGGTCAGCCCCTCGTTCTCGAGCCGCGGCCCCTGCTCGATATGCGCCTCGACATAGGCCGCGAAGGGATGGCCGAAGGGGCGCTGCGGCAGCCCCGGCGTGGAGGCGAGCGTCTCCGTCAGCGCATCCGCGAGTGTCACCCCGTCCGTGTCCGCGAGCCCGAGCTGATCTTCGAGGCTGAGGACGCCGGCGAAGACGGCGGAGCCCATGGCGCCGGGCTGGAAGCGCCCGCCCTCCTCGTTGGTCCAGGCGACCACGTCGATGGGCCGCTCGGTCTCGACGCCGGCACGCTGGATGGCCTCCAGCGCCTCGAAGCCGCCGACGACGCCGTAGGCGCCGTCGAACTTGCCGCCGCGCGGCTGGCTGTCGAGGTGGCTGCCCGTCACCACAGGCGCCGCGTCCGCTCGCCGGCCGGGGCGGCGGATGTAGAGGTTGGCGATGGCGTCGGTCGCGACCTCGAAGCCGAGCGCGAAGGCCCACTCCAGCATCAGTGCGCGGGCGCGCCGGTCCTCGTCCGAGAGCGCGGCGCGGTTGACGCCGCCCGCCGCGGTCGCGCCGATCTCGGCCATCGCCATCTGGCGCGACCAGAGCCTCGCCTCGTCCACTGCGGCCGCCGCCGCAAGCGCCTCCGCGCGTGCCTCCATCGCATCCCTCCCGCCCCGCACCGTAGAGCAGCGGGCGGCGGTAGCAAAGGGAACGCCGGCAGGACCGAGGTGCGGACACTTGAAGCGCCGGGCCGCAGGCCCGGACGGCGCGACTGCGCGTCGCACGTCCACGTGCGCAAGCGCACGATGCGCCATGGGCGCGTAGCGTCGCGCGTCCACGCGCGCGGAGCGCACGATCGAGCGGAGCGAGCGCCCGGCGCCTGAGGGATAAGAAAAATCAACCCCGCTTGCGGCAGATGGTGAGCCCGTCGCCCAGCGGCAGCATGGCGATCGTCACCCGCTCGTCGTCCCGGATCTTCCTGTTGAGCGCATCGACGACGGGCGCGTTCTCGCCCCAGCGCACGGGCTCGGCAATCTGGCCCATGTGGAAGGTGTTGTCGATGAGGATCAGCCCGCCGGGGCGCACCAGGGCGAGGCAGTGCTCGTAGTAGATGTCGTAGCCCGACTTGTCGGCGTCGATGAAGGCGATGTCGTAGGCGCCCTCCCGGCCTTCCGCGCGGAGCGCAGCCAGGCTCTCGCGCGCATCGCCGAGGCGAAGCTCGATCCGCTCCGCGAGCCCCGCCTCGGCCCAGTAGCGGCGTGCCGTCTCGGTGTAGTCGGCGTTGATGTCGAGCGCGGTGAGCCGGCCGTCCGCGCCCATCGCCTGGGCCACCGCGAGCGCGCTGTAGCCGGTGAAGACTCCGACCTCCAGCGCGCGGCGGGCCCCGATCAGCTCCGCGAGAAGCGCCATCAGGGCGCCCTGCTCGGGCGAGATCTGCATCAACGCCCACTCGTGGCCGGCGGTCTCCTCGCGCAGCCGGCGCTGCACCTCGCTCTCGCGCACGCCGTGGGCCTGGAGGTAGTCGTGCAACGCGTCGGTCAGCGCGGTCGGACGGGCGGACATCTCGGTCGTGGTGGGCTATGTGGCGCCCGCCCCGTCTTCTTCAAGACAGGGCGCGCGGCGCAGGTGCCATTCCGTCGCCTGCTGATAGGCGTGGCCGACCCGGAGCAGCAGCGGCTCCGCCCCCCAGGCGCCCTCCAGCATCATGCCGATGGGGAGCCCGTCGGAGGAGAAGCCGCAGGGCACCGAGAGGCCCGGGATCGAGGCGAGCGCCCCGCCGTAGGTGAAGCGCGTCGCATCCTGGGTGGCGCGGTGGAGGCTGCGGTCGTCGGCGATCGGCGGCGCTGGCCGGGGCGTGGTCGGCGAGAGCAGCACGTCCACGCTCTCGAAGACGCCCGCCAGCGCGCGGCGCCAGGCCTCGCGGCCGCGCATGGCCTCGGCATAGTCCACCGCGCTGAACGTGCGGCCCATGATCATGCGCTCGTAGACCGCCTCCGAGAGCGCGCCGGGGCCGGCGTCGAGCCGCTCCCTGTGATAGGCGCAGGCATCGGCGTAGGCCATGATCGTGGTCCAGCGCTGGGCAGTCTCGGCGCCCGCGAGCGTGACGTCGACCAGGCGCGCGCCCAGCGATTCCAGCACGCCGGCGGCGGCGCGCACCGCGGCCTCGACCTCGCCTGCCACGTCCTCGAAGAAGAAGTTGCGGGCGAGCCCTATGCGCACGCCCTCGATGCCGTCCTCAAGCCGGGGCAGGAAGTTCTCGAGCGGCAGATCGCGGGAGACCGGGTCGAGCGGGTCGTAGGCGGCGAGCGCGGCGAAGAGGCGGGCCACGTCCGCCACGCTCTGCGCCATGGGGCCGACAGTATCGTGCGCGACGCTCACCGGCGTGATGCCGCGGATCGAGATGCGCCCGTGGGTGGGGCGCAGGCCGGCGGTGCCGGTCATCGAGGCCGGAATGCGCACCGAGCCGCCGGTATCGGTGCCGAGCGTGGCCTGCGCCATCCCGGCCGCGATCGCCGCGCCGGAACCGCCGCTGGAGCCTCCCGGAATGCGCTCCGGATTCCACGGGTTCCGGCACTGGCCGAACACCGGGTTGGTGGAGACCACGCCCCAGGCCAGCTCCTGCATGTTGGCCTTGCCGATCAGCACCGCGCCCTGCGCCTTGAGGCGGCCGACCACCGGCGCATCGCTGTTGGGGATGTGATCGGCGAGGTAGGCGGCGCCGCTGGTGGTGCGCACGCCCGCGGTCTCGATATTGTCCTTGAGCGCGATGGGCATCCCGTGCAGGAGGCCGAGCCAGCGCCCCTCCGCAGCCGCCCGGTCGCAGGCATCCGCCTGTTCGCGCGCGCCCGCGGCCGTGGTCGTCGCCATGGCCTTGAGCGAGGGATCGAGCCGCTCGATCTGCGCGAGGCAGCGCTCGACCGCCGCCCGGGCGGCACCTGGCTCCGGCCTGCCGGTCTCAGGCTCGCTCATGCGCCGGTGCCCCGAGCGGCCCGCCTCGGCCGCGCCAGCCTACTCGTCGCCATAGACCGCGATGCTGCGGACGGCGTAGTCGCCGCCGCCGTTGACCAGGGACACGCCGTCGAAGGGATCGTCCAGGGCGCTGCTCTTCACCCGGACGAGCGGGGTGCCGTCGACGGACGCCGTCATGGTCCCGTCGCTCTCGCGCGAGAGCGCAATCGCGTGGCTCCCGCCGTCCTCGAGACCCAGCCTGCCGCCGTGCTCGCCGATCACCGTCACGCCGCGACGGTTGAAGCGCGACAGCACGAGCGCGGGCCTCGCGCCCGGCAGGTAGGAGAGGCGGTAGCCGGCGGAGCCGCCCCTGCCCTGGAACAGGTCGATCTCGAGCTGCGCGCCCTTGCCGGCGACCCGCGATGTCATCTCCATCTCGAGGAGGAAGGCGTTGGGGATGGCCGCCTCCAGGGTTATCTCGGCGGGTTCCGGCCCGTCCGCGCCGGTATCCTCGGTCACGACCTCGTCGTCGTCGCTCTCGAAGAGATCGCCGAGCTTGGTCTCGCCGCTCAGGAGATCGTCGATCGCGTCCTTGCCGCTCTCCAGAAGCTCGTCGCTGCTCTCGAGGAGCTCGTCGCCCGATTCGAGCAGCGCGTCGCCGGTCTCGATGATGGTGTCGATGGCGTCCTCCGACAGCGACCAGCCCGCCTCGGGCAGCGCGACCATGGTGCGCAGGCCGAGAACGGGGTCGACCGAGAAGTCGCCGCTCCCCACAGTCCAGCGCGGATCGTCTGTGTAGTCGCCGTCGGTGAAATCGTCGCGGATCAGGGCCTCGCGCGGCCGGGCGTCGGCCACGTGGGCCGCGATCCTGTCGCGCAAGTCCTGGAGGAAGCGGGGGTCCGCCGCCCGTGCGCGATCGGCCTCGTCGATCAGCGCCTCGAGCTCGCGCGCGAGCGCCTCGAGCGCCGCCGCACCGGAGGCCCCGGCATCGTCCGGGCGCCATTCGGAATAACGCGAGCCGTCATCGGCCGCAACGGCCGGGGCAGCCAACGCACCGGCGAGAAGGAGAGTGGCGAGTTGCCTGCGCAGCATGGAACGCCTCCGGTCTGGTCGCGTCGCCTCGGTCGTCCGTGGTCTAGCCCGGAATCGACGAGATTGTCGAGCGACAGTCCGGATGCGGCGCGGCGGGAGCGGCACGTTTCCGATCGACGCTGCTTTGGCGCTATGCTGGAAGGGAGTATGGTAGGGTCATAAATTGCAGCCCCTCGATGGAACAGGAGGCGTGAAATGAAGCTTTTCGGGCGATTCAAGCTGCCTTCGACCGGTCTCCGCCTCGTGGCCATCGTGGGACTGGCGGCATCGCTCGGCGCCTGCGGCGGTGTCGCGATCGAAGACGTCCGGGACCTCGAGCCCCGGGGTTCGGAATTCCACGCCGAGCTCTACGCCGTTTATCTCCATCGGTCGGCGATGGAGCTTGCCGAACACGATTACTGGGATTCCGACACGTTCGCGCTGAAGGCCGGCGCGGCCGCGGCGGGCAACAACGTGCCGCCGAGCTCGTTCCAGGATCGCGAGATCGCCGAGGACAAGCAGGAGGAGCTCGGAAAGGCGCGCGCAAGGCTCATCGCCATGCTGGACGGGAGCGGCAGGGACAAGGCGCCCGTGAGCGCCGCCCTCGCCCAGATCAGCTTCGATTGCTGGATGGAGGAGCAGGAAGAGGGCCACGAGCCACACGACATCGCCGAGTGCCGCAACGCGTTCTACGGCGCGGTGGTGGCCGCCGAAGTGGCGATGCGGCCCGAGCCCGAACCGGTCGTCGAGCCGGAGCCTGAGCCTGAGCCGGTCGTCGAGCCCGAGCCGGAGCCCGAGCCGAGCTTCGTCACCTATCACGTGGTGTTCTTCGAGTTCGACAGCTCTGAGCTCACGGACGCCGCGCGGGTGACGCTGGACGAGGTTACGGCCACGGCGCTCGAGATGCGGCCCTACAAGATCGCGATCCGGGGCCACACCGACCGTGCCGGTCCGGAGCGGTACAATGCCGGTCTCTCCGAGCGTCGCGCGCTCTCGGTGGCGGGCTACCTGATCGAGCAGGGCGCCGGTCGCTTCGTGATCGACGTCGACGGCCTCGGCGAATCGCAGCCGATCGCGAAGACCGCCGACAACGTGCGCGACGGCCGCAACCGGCGGGCCGAGATCTCGCTGATCGAATCCGAGTAGGAGTATGGGGGCGGAGGCTCCCTACTCGTCGTAGTGGTAGGTGCGGGCGACCATTCTCTCCGAGTGGTCGCCCGCCTTGATTCTCTCGTAGCGCCAAGGGTTGTCCGGCCCGACGCAGCCGGGGATCGCCTCCACCTCCACCTCGTAGTCGACGCCGAAGAACTGCACGAGCGAGTAGCGCCTGGCGCCCGAGGTGTTGATGACCCGGTGCATGGTCGAGACGAACAGGTCGTTGGTCCACTGCTGCATGAGATCGCCGAGATTGACGGCGAAGCTGCCCTCCACCGGCGGCAGGATGAGCCACTCGCCGTCCCGGCTCAGCATCTGCAGGCCCTCCCGGTCCTGCCAGACGGTGGTGAAGCACTCGTAGTCCGTATGCGCACCCAGCCCGATATGGGCGATGTCGAGGGGCTCGGGCTGGGGCTCGTAGTAGCAGACGCGGAGCCGGGCGAGCGGCTTGCTGTACTTCGAGGTGAAGTACCCTTCCTCCAGGTCGAGCGCGTACTCGAAGGCGCGGAAGATCTGGCGGCCGAGCTCGAGCTGGCAGTCGAAATAGGTGCCGAGTGCCCAGCGGAAGTCGGCGGGCTCCGCGGGCCAGTTGTTGGGACCGTAGAAGCGGATGCCCCGCACGTGGTCGGGATCGTCCGCCGGCAGGTCGTGCGCCATCTCGATGGCCTCCGACATGTCGGAGGAGCCTTCGAGGCTGTGGTCGGCGGTGATGCCGCCCGCCGGCACGTAGCCCCGGTGGTTGGGCCAGTCGAGATAGTGGTTGCGCATCTTCTGCTCGACGGGCAGCGCGAAGAAGCGCTGCATCGCGGCCCGGGCCCGCGCGATCACCGCCTGCGGGAACTGGTGGTTGACGATGTAGAAGAAGCCGGGGCCGGTGCACGCCGTGCGGATCGCGCGCGCGAGCGCCCTGCGCTCGGCCAGGCCCGGCGAATAGAGCGCGCCGAAATCGACGATGGGCACGTCTTCGCGCGAGGCCCGGCGCACCGCCGGCGCGTGCATGCCTTCTCTCACTTGAAACGGTGTTGCTTTGGCCATTGCGGGTCCCCCGTCGCCCCTCATCTTTGGCATGATAGCGCCAACCGTTTACACATGACGGCGAGCCTATAGCGCATTTCGCCTGGCCATACCCCATCCGCAATCAGCATCGCAGGGAGACGAATATGGAGACATCTCTTCACGGCCGCCGCGCCCTGGTTACCGGAGCGGGAAGCGGCATCGGCGCCGCCATCGCCGAGGCGTTCGCGCGCGAGGGCGCGCATGTGGCGGTGCATGCGCGGAGCGCCGAGCGCGCTCGTCCCGTCGTCGACGCCATCGAGGCGGCGGGCGGCCGGGCCTTCGCCGCGCCTGCAGACCTGCGCGACCGCGCCGCCATCGCGCCGATGTGCCGGGCCGCCGTCGAGCAGCTGGGCGGCCTCGACATCCTGGTCAACAATGCCGGCGTCTTCATCCGCAAGGGCGTGGCGGAGATGGACCTCGAGAGCTGGGACGCCATGGTCGAGACCAACCTCACCGCCTCCTACCTCGCGACCCAGGCGGCGATGCCGGCGATCCGCGCCTCCGGTGCCGGCGCCTCGGTAATCTTCGTCTCCTCCATCGCCGCCGGCGCCTATTCCGCCGGCTGGGGCACTTACGCCATGACCAAGAACGGCCTCAACGCCTTCATGCACTGCCTCGCGGACGAGCTCGGCGGCGCCGGCGTGCGGGTCAACTCGATCTGCCCCGGCTGGGTCGAGACGAGGATGGCGCAGGAGGCCCACCGCGGGCTCGCGGCGGAGATCGGCCTCGACTACGAGACCCACTACGCGAACAACATGCGCGCCAACATGCTGGGCGCGCTGGTGACCACGGACAGTATCGCCGACATGGCGGTCTTCCTCGCGAGCGAGCGCGGCCGCCACATTACGGCGCAGGAGCTCACCGTCTGCGGTGGCTGCCTGCCCGGCGCCAGCGCGGAGCCGCAGGACGCAGAGGCGGCGGAGTAGGCGCGGCCGGCGCCGGCGACTATTCCTTTCCCTCAATCGGCGGGCGGTCGCATCGCGCGCCCCTGCGCGCATCGTCCGCGCGCGGCATACTGAGAAGCGCACCATCGTGCTGGTCGAGCAGAACGCCCGCCTCGCCCTCGCGCTTGCTCAGAGGGGCTTCGTGATGGAAACAGGACGGATCGTTCTCGAGGGCCCGGCGTCCGATCTGCGCGAGAACGACAAGGTGCAGCACACTTATCTCGGCGTCGCCTGAGACACGCCGGCGGCGATGCCGACAGCGCTGGGGAGAGAGCCATGAGAGTCGGTCTGGAAGGCAAGCGAACACTGGTAACGGGAGCCGCGAGCGGCATCGGCCGCGCGATCGCGGAGGCCTACGCGCGAGAAGGAGCGACGGTCGCGGTCCACGCGCGCAGCGAGGAACGGGCGGCGGAGACCCTCGAATCTATCGCCAACGCCGGCGGCACGGCCTTCGCCGCACCGGCCGATCTGACCGAGCCCGCGGCCATCGAGGCGATGTGCAAGGCCGCCATCGAGAGACTCGGCGGCATCGACGTGGTCGTGAACAACGCCGGGGTCGCCGACTACGCGAAGGTCGTCGACATGGACGAGGCCATGTGGGACTGGATCATGGCCGTCAACCTGAAGGCGCCGTACCTGGTCTCCAAGCACACGCTGCCGGCGATGATCGAGCAGGGCGCCGGCGGGGTGCAGCTCTTCAATGCGTCCACCAACGCCAAGACCGCCGACGCGGAGTGGACCGCCTACAACACCACCAAGCACGGGCTGGTGGGCTTCGTGCGCTGCCTCGCCGCCGAGGTGGGCGAGCACGACATCCGGGTCAACGCCATCTGTCCCGGCTGGATCGAGACCAAGATGGCGGTGGAGCTGCACGAGAGCATGGCGCAGGATCTGGGCCAGCCCTACGAGAAGGTCTACGACGAGAGCATGCGCACCAACATGCTGAGCGCCCTGATCCCGCCGACCGCGATCGCCGGGATGGCCGTCTACCTCGCCGGCGATCCCGGGCGCTACGTGACCGGCCAGGCGATCAACGTCTGCGCCGGCCTGGCGGTCTACTGAGGGACGACGCGAGTCAGCCTGGCTGTCGATCGAGGAAGCCGCGCAGCGCCGCGAAATAGGCGTCCGGCTCCTCGAAGAAGGGCGTGTGCGAGCTGTTGGGAAAGACCACGCTCTCCGCATTCGGCAGCACGTCCTGCATGAGCATGGCGCCTTCGGGCGTGAGCTCGTCGTGGAGGCCGCTCACGATCAGGCAGGGCACGGCGATGCGCCCCATCTCGGAGAGCCGGTCCCAGTCCTCGAGCGTGCCGACGCAGCAGAACTCGTTGGGGCCCCACATCGTGCCGTAGACCGCCATGTTGATGCCGTCGAGCGAGCGTTGCAGCGGCGCGGGCCACGTGTCCAGTCGGCACAGGTGCCTGTGGTAGAGGATCGTGATGGCGGCCTCGTAGGTGGGGTGGTCGGTGGTTCCCTGGGCCTCGTGACGCTGCATCATGGCCACCGTCTCGGACCCCAGGGCGGCGCGAAGGCGCTTCATCTCCGCGACCGTGTGCGGCACGCAGCCCGAGCCGTTGGCGATCACGTAGGACGCGACGTTCTCCTGGTACTTCAGGCAGTAATCGGTTCCCAGCCAGGTTCCCCAGGATTGCCCGAGCAGGTGGACGCGGCCGAGCCCGAGGGCAGTCCGCACCGCTTCGACCTCGTCGACATAGCGGGGCACGTTGAAGAGCGAGGTGTCGTCGGGCTTGTCGGATTCGCCGCAGCCGAGCTGGTCGTAGGCCACCACCCGCCAGCCGTGATCCGCCATCACGGAGTGGCTGTCCCGCACGTAGTCGCAGGGCAGGCCGGGGCCGCCATGAAGGACGAGCAGGACCCGTTCGCCCTCACCGAAGCTGTAGACCGCCACCTCGCCGCCGTCGACGGCGACGCGGCAGGTCTCGTCAGGCTGTCTTTCTTCGCTCATCGATCGTTCCCCGTTACCTGGAGGCGCCGTAGGTGCCGCGATACTCGGCATACATGCGCTCGTAGCGCTCCGCATTCATCGTGGAGTAGACGCGAAAGTCGAAGTCGATGGGCTTGTCCATCACCTCGGAGACGAAGCTCCAGGTCGTCTCGCGGATGGCGGCGACGACCGTCGCGGCCGCGAAGCGGTGGCGCAGCTCGTCGGTGGCCGGCGTCTCGAAGTAGATCTCGAGGTAGGGGTCGATCTCGTCCGGCCCGATCTCGATGTTCATGGCCAGCACCCCGAGGTCGAACAGGTCCACCGTGAACCCGCCGAACTCCCAGTCGACGAACCAGACCCGCTCACCGTCGTCCATGATGTTCTGCGGGTTGAGGTCGTTGTGACCGAAGACGATGGTCGCCGGCCCCATCGCGCGCTCCAGCGCCTCGTTCGCGGCGGCGAGCCCCGGCAGCATCGCACGCCAGCGCTCGTAGAGTCGGTCCGAGCGCTCCTGCAGCAGCCGGATGTACGAGCGGTGATGTTGGAACGGCCAGAACATGAAGCCCGTCGAGTCCAGGTGCTTGTGGGCCTCGCGATGCAGCCGGCGGAAGAGGCGGGCAACCTTGGCAAGCCGCTCGGGCTCGTGCACGTCGGCCGGCAGCAGCGAGCGGCCTTCGATGAAGCGGATCACCATCAGGCCGGGCTCGGCGTAGACCACCTCCGGCGAGACGCCCGCCGCGTGGGCCGCGCGAAAGGCCTGGAGCTCGTGCTCGCGGGAGACGCCGAAGAAGGGCTCGTCCTCGCCGACGCGGATCACGTAGCGCTGGCCGGCGTCGTCGGCGGTGAGGTTGATGTTGCTCAGGCCCCCGCTCAGCAGGGCGGGCTCGACCGCGCCGCTCCAGATCGGCAGCGCGCGGGCGCGCTCGATCGCCGCTCCGCTGCGGGCCTCCATGCCGCGGGCGCCGCCGATCAGATCGTAGACCTCGTCGTCCGAGGTGGGAGTCTTCGTCATGCCCTGACCCGGTCGTTGCCGGGGTCGTAGAGCGGCCGCAGGTGAAGCTCGGCCGGCACCTCCCGTGTCGCGACTTCCAGCGAGTAAGTGCCGGAGTCGAGGTAGTCGTCGCCGACGCCCGCCGGGTTCCGCACGTAACCCATGCCGATGCTCCGGCCGACGGTGTGGCCGAAGCCGCCGGAGGCGAGCCAGCCGACGCGCTCGCCGTTGCGCAAGATCGTCTCGCGGCCCCAGAGCTGCACCGCCGGGTCGTCCGCGATGGTGAACGTCGCCAGGCGGCGGGTCAGCGGCTGCTCCCGCTGCTTTCGCACGGCGTCCTGGCCGATGAAGGGGGTGGGCTTGTCGAACGCGACCGCGAAGCCGAGGCCCGCCTCCAGGGGATTGAAGTCGGGGCCGATATCCGCCGCCCAGACGCGATAGCCCTTCTCCAGCCGCAGGCTGTCGATCGCCCGGTAGCCCGCGTCGCGCAGGCCGCAGGCGGCGCCCGCCGCCTTCAGCGCGTCGTAGACCGTGAGCATGTACTCGGTGGCGACGTGGAGCTCCCAGCCGAGCTCGCCCACGAAGGTGATGCGCATGGCGCGCGCCGGCGCGCCCGCCACATGGATTTCCCGCACCGCGCCGAAGGGGAAGGCCTCCGCGCCCAGCTCGCCTTCCGTCACGGACGCGAGGATCTCCCGGGCGCGCGGTCCCATCAGCGCGAGCACGCCGTAGGCCGAGGTGACGTCGATCAGCGCGGCGTGGGCGTCCGCGTCGATGTTTCGGCCGATATGGTCGAAGTCGTGGGTCGCGAAGCCCGTGCCGGTGACGATGTAGAAGGAGTCCTCGGCGATCCGCGCGACGGTCAGGTCGCATTCGATCCCGCCGTGGCGGTTGAGCATCTGGGTGTAGGTGACCCGCCCCGGCGGCCTGCCCACGTCGGCGGCACAGATGCGCTGCAGGCAGGCCTCCGCATCGCGCCCGACCAGCGCGAACTTGGCGAAGGAGGACTGGTCGAAGAGCGCGGCCGCGTCACGGCAGGCCGCGTGCTCGACGGCGACGTGCGCGTGCCAGTTGGGGCGCGTGAAGCTCTCGATCTCCACCGGCTCGACGCCGTCCGGCGCGAACCAGTTGGGGCGCTCCCAGCCGAACTTGGCGCCGAAGCAGGCGCGATTGTCCCTGAGGCGGTCGTAGATCGCGCTGCGCCGGAGCGGCCGGCCCGCCGTCATCTCCTCGCGGGGCCAGACGATGGTGTAGTGGTGGCCCTGCCCCTCCAGCGAGCGAGCCAGGACCTGGCTGTCGGCGCGGTGGTAGCCGCCGAAGCGGCGGATATCGAAGCTCCAGATGTCGTAGGGCGGCTCGCCGTTCAGAATCCACTCGCCGAGCGCCATGCCGGCGCCGCCGCAGCCCGTGAGCCCGTAGGCATTGAAGCCCGCGCTCACGAAGATGCCCCGTACCTCCGGCGCCTCGCCCATCACCGGGTTCTGATCCTCGGTGAAGGATTCCAGGCCGTTGAACCAGCTCTTGATGCCAGCGGTCTTGAGCACGGGAATCCAGTCGAGCAATCCCTCGAGCCGCGGCATGAAGTGGTCGAGGTTCTCGGGCATGAGCTTGAATTCGTGATCCTTGGGGATCGGCTCGGTGAACGGGATCGGATCGGGGTCGTACTGGCCGACGAGAAGCCCGCCCACCTCCTCGCGGATGTAGTGCCAGAGGTCCGGGTCCCGCGTCGTCGGCAGATCGCGGGTCACGCCCTCGATCGGCTCGGTGATGAAGTAGCAGTGATGCGAGGGCTGGATCGGGACGTTCACGCCCGCGAGCCGCCCGATCTCGCGCGACCAGATGCCGCAGCAGATCACCGCGATCTCGCAGCGGATCGTGCCCCGCTCCGTCTCGACGGCGGCAATACGGCCCCTCTTGATCTCGAAGCCGGTGACCACCGTGTCCTCGAAGAGCCGGGCGCCGTACTGGCGCGCCCCCTTGGCCAAGGCCATGCACGTGTCCGACGGGCTCAAGGCGCCGTCGGTGGGGATGTAGAGCGCGCAATCCACGTGATCGATGGTCATGAAGGGGAAGAGCGCCTGCGCTTCCTTCGCCGATATCAGCTCCATCTCGACGCCGAAGGAGCGCGCCGTCGTGATCGCCCGCTCGTACTCGCGCCGGCGGTCGGGATTGGAGGCGACCCGCATGCCGCCCGTCCGGTGCCAGCCGGTGGCCTGGCCGGTCTCCTCCTCCAGCGAGGCGTAGAGGTCCGCGCCGTAGGCCATGAGCCGGCCTGCGTTGGGGTCGGTGCGGAACTGCGCGAAGGCGCCGGCGGCGTGCCAGGTCGAGCCCGACGTGAGCTTGGCCTTTTCCACCAGGACGACATCCTCGCGGCCGTGCTTGGCCAGATGGTACGCGGTGGCACAGCCGATCGCCCCGCCGCCGATGATCACGACGCGCGCCTGGTCGGGAAACCCCTGGGTCATCGGCTGCCGGACCTCCGCCTCTGCGCCTGGCGGGCGCGAGTGTACCAGCGACGCGCCTGGATCACGAAGCGGGGCGGGGGTTTCGAGCGCGTTCGTATCGACGGATGCGCGACAGGCCGCGACCGCGGCCCGCCGCTCATGCGGCGCCGCCGACGCAGGGCCGGCGCTCGCAAAGCAGCACCCAGCGCCCGGCACGCGCGAGATAGAAGGCGGCGACGAGCCCGTTGTGGCCCGCGCCGACGATGACCGCGTCGTATGCTGCGTTCGCCATCGCCTGTCCTTCCTTCCACCGGTGTCGCGTGCTCAGCTTGCAACCGGCAGATGCGCCGGGGCACGTGCTCCACCTCCGGCCGCGTCTGACAAAGTGGACCGCACGACGGTGTCGAAATGAGCGGTCGACAGTTGCCCTGCCGGAGACGAATCTTGCACTGAAGCCTCTGTGGTCTATACTCAAATATGGGACATTGGGACGTCGTACTTTGGGTGCGTTTGTGCAGACAGGGGGAACTAAACAATGGCGCGAAACCCGGAACACGACATTCTGTTTGAGTCGGTCAAGGTCGGCCCAAAGACAACGAAGAACCGGTTCTGGCAGACGCCCCATTGCAACAGCGCAGGCTCGGACCGTCCCGGCACCCAGGCCGCCTTTCGCGGCATGAAGGCCGAAGGCGGCTGGGGCACCGTCTTCATCGAGTACACCGCGATCCACCCGGAATCGGACGATTCACCGCACTGGTCCGCGCGTCTCTGGGACGAGGGCGACGTCATCAGCCTGCGGCACTTCACCGACAGCATCCACGCGCACGGCGCGCTCGCCGGCGTCGAGCTCTATTACGCCGGCCTGCACTCTCAGAGCGGCGAGTCCCGCGCGATCAGCCGCGCACCGAGCCAGATGCCGTCGGAGGCGATTCCCCTGGCGAGCACCAGCGAGATGGACGAGGACGACATCCGGACCGTCATCCGGATGCACGTCGACGCCGCGATCAGGGCACGCGATGCGGGCTTCGACATCATCGAGAACCTGGTTTCGGATTCGATGATCGTGAATCAGTTCCTCCAGCCCTACTACAACAAGAGGACGGACAAGTACGGCGGCTCGCTCGAAAACCGCGCGCGTTTTGCACTGGAAATCGCGGAAGCGACCAAGAAGGCCGTCGGCGACGACTGCGCGGTGGGCTATCGCTACTCGGTCGACACCATGGACGGGGCGGACGGCCTCGAGGTCTGGGAAGACGGCATCGGCTTCATCGAGCTGCACGAGAGGGAGGGCCTGTGCGACGTCTGGGACATGAAGGTCGGCCGCTACTCGGAGCTCGCGCTGGAAATCGCGGCATCGCGCTCCACGGCCTCCAACTACATGGCGCCGTGGATCAGGGAAGCCAAGAAGGCATGCAGCGTGCCCGTGGTCAGCGCCGGCCGCGTCACCAGCCCCGACGAGATGGTGCAGATCGTCAAGTCCGGGCAGGCCGACCTCATCGGCGCGGCGCGGCCCTCCATCGCCGACCCCTTCCTGCCCAACAAGATCGACGAGGGGCGGACCGACGACATCCGCGAGTGCATCGGCTGCAACATCTGCCTCTCCAAGTGGTGGCAGACGACGCCCCTCATCTGCACGCAGAACGCCACGTCGATGGAGGAGTACCGGCGCGGCTGGCACCCGGAGAAGTTCGAGCCGGCGGAGGATCCCTGCTCGGTCCTCGTGGTCGGCGCCGGGCCTGCCGGCATGGAGTGCGCGCGCGTGCTGGGGGAGCGGGGCTACGACGTCCATCTGCGCGAGGCGACGGACGAGATCGGCGGCTGCATGCGCGACATCATGCGCTACCCCCATCTGGCCGAATGGGGCCGCGTCATCAGCTACAGGCAGGGCCAGCTGGACAAGCTCAAGAACGTCGAGGTGCACACGGGCGTCGGCGAGATGAGCGCCGCCAGCGTTCTGGAGTACGGCGCCGACAAGGTGGTCTTCGCCACCGGTGCACGGTGGTCGACGAACGGCCTCGGCGGCGTGACCATGGCCCCGCTCGACGGTGCCGACGCGGCGCTGCCGGAGATCAGCACGCCTGAGCAGATCATGGCCGGCAAGGAGACCGGCGAGCGGGTCGTCGTGCTCGACTACGAGGGCTATTACACCGGGGTGAGCATGGCGGAGCTGCTCGCCGATCAAGGCAAGGACGTCACCATCGTGACCAGCTTCGACAATGTCGCGTCACACTGCATCTATACCGAGGAGATTCACGATATTCGCCGCATGTTGCACGAGAAGAACATCAAGCAACATACGCTGCACTGGGCGGACAAACTTGAGATCGGCAATGCAGTTAAGCTTACGATCTTCTACCTTTATCGGGACGGCTACGTTCGTACGTTGACGCCGATGAAGGGCGAGTATTCGCGCCGGGCCGGCACCGAGGTAACCGAGCTCGAGTGCGACAGTGTCGTCCTGTGCACGGCACGGCTCAGCAACGACGGGGTGTTCCGCGAGGTCAAGGCGCGCAGCGCAGAATGGGCCGGGCAGGGCATCCAGGCAGTCTACCGGGTCGGCGACTGCCACGCCCCGCGCATCGTCGCCAACGCCATCTTCGACGGCCACCGGCTCGCGCGCGAGTTCGAATCGGCGGACCCGCAGCAGCCGCTGCCGTGGATCCGCGAGCGCCAGGTCTGGGGACACGAGACGTTTCCCAAGCGGGTCGCCTGAGCGCCCGGGAATGTCCTAGTATCGCGCAGACGCGTCTTCCGCGATGCCGACGATGGCTCGGCTTACGAGCCGACGAAGGAGAGGAGAGAGAGCATGCTCGATTATGTGACGTTGAAGGACGAGGGCGGCCTGGAGCCGTGGCCGCCGCTGGAGGAGCTGCCGTTCGTGAACGTGCTCGACGGCAACCCGGTGCACGAGGGGCGTTTCGATCTCGGCGGCTTCGGCATGCGCACGATGGCAGGCGTGTGGCAGTGCACGCCGGGCAAGTTCGAGTACACCTATCCGGGTGACGAGATCTGCACCCTGCTTCAGGGCAGGATCCACGTGACCGAGCAGGACGGCACCACCCACACCTACACCGCCGGCGACATCTTCTACACGAACAAGGGCGAGACGGTGACCTGGGTGATCGAGGAGACCGTCCGCAAGGTGTTCTTCATTCACGATCCCGACGCCGAGCAGCTCGCCGCCTAGGCGGGGGCCTCCAAACCCATGTGGCGCCGCGCCACGCGTTCACGCGCATGGCGCGCCTGCCGACGCACGGTCATTCGGTGGATGCAACGGGGCGCGCCTCCGCGGCGCTGCCCGCATTAGGTCATTAGGTGCAGGGAGGCAACGATGGCCCGCGATCCCCGTTACGATACCCTGTTCACGCCGATCAAGATCGGCCCGAAGATCGCCAAGAATCGCTTCTATCAGGTGCCCCACTGCAACGCGATGGGCTACGGCGAGCACCACGGCGACGTCGCGCATCGGCGCATGAAGGCCGAAGGCGGCTGGGCCGTCATCTGCACCGAGCAATGCAGCATCCACCCGAGCTCCTGCGCCGCGCCCTACGGCGAGCGCCGGCTGTGGAACGACGAGTACGCGGAGCAGCTACGCGGCTGGGTGGACACCATGCACGAATACGGTGCCCTTGCGGCCGTCGAGCTGGTGCACAACGGGCTCGGTTTCTCCAACCGCAAGACGAAGGAGTTTCCGCTCGGGCCTTCGCCCAACATGGTGCACTACAACTGGGACCCGATCATGGGCCGCGAGATGGACAAGGCCGACATCCGCGAGTTCCGGCGCTGGCAGGTCGAGGCGGCGAAGCGCGCTGTCAACGTGGGCTACGACATCGTCTACGTCTATGCCGCACACGACATCGCCCTGCCGCAGCACTTCCTCTCCCCCCACACCAATCACCGCACCGACGAGTATGGCGGCAGCGTCGAGAACCGCGCCCGCCTGATCGGCGAGCTCCTGGAGGACACCAAGGAGGCGGTCGGCGACCGGGCTGCGGTGGCGCTCAGGCTCGCGGTCGACGAGAACCGGGGCGAGCACGGCATCACCTGGCAGGAGGAAGGCCAGGCGGTGGTCGAGATGTTCTCCGACCTGCCCGACCTCTGGGACGTGAACATCAGCGACTGGGCCTACGATTCCGCCACGTCGCGATTCACCGACGAGGCCTTCCAGGAGCCCTACGTCGCCTTCGTCAAGCAGAAGACCGACAGGCCGGTCGTGACGGTGGGGCGCTACACCTCGCCGGACACGATGATCTCCCAGATCGATCGCGGCATCACCGACTTCATCGGCGCGGCGCGGCCCTCGATCGCCGATCCCTTCCTGCCCAGGAAGATCGAAGAGGGACGGAACGACGACATCCGCGAATGCATCGGCTGCAACATGTGCGTGGCCTCGGAGAACACGGTGAGCCTGTTCCGCTGCACGCAGAACCCGACCGCGGGCGAGGAGTGGCGGCGCGGCTGGCACCCGGAGACGATCGAGGCGAAGGGATCGGAGAGCGGCGTGCTCGTCGTCGGCGCCGGCCCGGCGGGTCTGGAGTGCGCGCGGGCGCTCGGGCAGCGGGGCTACACGGTTCACCTCGTCGAGGCGGAGGCGGACGTCGGCGGCCGCGTGTCACGCGAGAGCGCGCTGCCGGGCCTCGCCGCGTGGGGGCGCGTGCGCGATTACCGCGTCGGCCAGCTTGCCAAGATGAAGAACGGCGAGATGCACACGGGCGCGCGCCTCTCGGCGCAGGACGTGCTCGACTACGGCGCCGAGACCGTGGTGATCGCGACGGGCTCGCACTGGCGCGGCGACGGCGTCGCCTACACCAACGCCCACGCCATCCCCGGGAGCGACGGCACGAAGGTCTTCACCCCGGACGACGTGATGGACGGGAAGGCGCTCGAAGGCCCGGTCGTGGTGTTCGACGACGATCACTACTACATGGGCGGCGTCATCGCCGAGAAGCTCCGGGCCGCGGGTCACGAGGTGACCATCGTCACGCCGCTGATGGAGCTCTCGCGCTGGTCGGAATATACCCTCGAGATGGAGAAGATCATGAGCCGGGTCCTCTCCATGGGGATCGAGCTGATTACCGACCACAACATCGCCCACATCGGCGACAACAGCATCGAGGTCTACAACGTCTATCACGAGGAGAAGCGGCGGCATCTCGGCTATCAGTCGCTCGTGCTCGCCACCTCGCGCCTGCCGAACGACGCGCTCTACCGGGAGCTTGCGGCGGAGCCGGAGAAGCTGGAGCAGGCCGGCATCGCGACGCTCGCGCGCATCGGCGACTGCGTCGCCGCCGGCACGATCCAGCATGCGGTCTACGAGGGCCATCGCTTCGCCCGCGAGCTCGACGCGGGCGCCGTCGCCGACGTGCCCTACAAGGTGGAGTACGTGCAACTGGAGCGCGCCATCGCCTGATCGCCGGCCGTGACCGCGGCGAAGCATCCGGGGTAAGGTCGCGCGTCCGGAGAGCGGGAGGAGCACATGGACACGGTGCGTTCAATCGACCGTCATGCGTCGGTCGACGAAGCGATGGCGATCCTCGAGGAGGACGGTGCCGTCATCTACCGCCAGGTCGTCGACGACGAGGTGGTCGACCGGGTCAACGCGGAGCTCGAGCCCTTCATGTCGCGCGCCTACTTCGGCGAGGGGGAGTTCTGGGGCGACAAGACGAAGCGGGTCAGTTCCCTGGTCGCGAAGTCGAGGACCTACGGCGAGGAGCTCGCCGCGTGCCCGCAGATCCTCGGCGTGATGGATCGCCTGCTGCTGCCGCGCTGCGAGCGCTATCACCTTCACGTCACCCAGGCGGTGCGGATCGCCCCCGGCCAGGGACTGCAGATCATCCACCGGGACGACGCCCTGATGCCCTTCCGCCACCCCGGGCCGCAGTGCCTCTGCAACACGATGTGGGCGCTCACCGACTTCACCTACGAGAACGGCGCCACCAACGTGGTTCTCGGCAGCCACGTCTGGGACGACGACACCTACCCCGACGACGATACGCCTCGGGCCTACGCCGTCATGCCGCGCGGCTCGTGCCTGATCTACCTGGGCTCGGTCTATCACGGCGGGGGCCGGAACAATACCGAGGACGAGTGGCGCACCGGCGCGATCACCGGCTACAGCCTGGGATGGCTGCGCCAGGAGGAGAACCAGTATCTGGCGGTCCCGCCGGCCGTCGCGAAGACCCTGCGCGAGGACGTGCAGCACTTGATCGGCTATCACCTGCACGACTTCTTCCTGGGATGGGTCGAGGGGCACAGCCCTCATGTCGTGCTGGAGGATCGCTACAGCGACGTCATGCCGGCTGCGTCCGAAGGCGGCGAGTATGTCGACGATACCTACGTCTTCAAGACGGCGACGCTCGGCGAGCCGAGCAAGCACTGACGCAAGCGTGCATCCGGGCGCAAGGGACGGCGGAGTCTTGCCGCTGAGTCCGGCGCCGGCGTAAGCTGATCGCGGCGAGTGACGGCGCGCCCTGCTTCCGTGCGTGGGCCGATTACGGGAAGGCGAGACAATGTCGACAACGCTCGAATCACAACGGCGCATGGTCAACCTCGACACGGCGGAGTTCGTTCCGTACGGGTTGCAAGGCTCGGAGCAGTCCGACCTGACCTGGTGCAATGTCAGCTACGACGAGGCGGAGGGCGGCGGCTGCTTCCTGATTCGCTTCAAGCCCGGCGGAACCTCGATCCCTCACGAGCATGTCGGCTACGAGGAGTTCCTGGTTCTCGACGGCGAGATCGAGGACTGCGACGGCGCGATTTACAGGAAGAACGACCTCGTGTCCCTCAAGCCCGGCTCCAAGCACTTCTCGGTCTCGCACACCGGCTGCACGGTCGCGGTCTTCATCCGCGGCGGCTTCCGCACGCTGGAACAGGACGAGCCGGTCGATGGCTGAGCGTTAGCCGTGCAGGAGACGGCCCGGAGGGACGCGTCGCTCGCGTCCTATCGCACGATCGTGAACGTCGAGACCGCGGCCTTCGGGGCCGAGCCGCCCCATCGCATGAAACGCGCGGCGGACGCGGAGCAGCCAGTCTGCCCTACCGCCACCTACTGCAACATCAGCTACGACGCGGACGCGGGCGAAGGCTGCTACCTGGTCCGCTTTGCGCCCGGGGCCGGCTCGACGCCCCACGAGCATATCGGCCACGAGGAGTTCCTGGTGCTCCACGGGTCGCTGACCGATTGCGACGGCACGGTCTACCGGCGCGACGACTTCGTCTCGCTGAAGCCCGGCTCGAAGCACGTCTCCGTCTCGGAAGACGGTGCCACGCTCCTGGTGTTCATCCGCGGCGGCTTTCGCGCGCTCGGCGAGAGCGAGGACGTTCACCGCTAACAGCCCTCGGGGCGTCCCACCCCGCTATTCGGCTGCGTCCGCCTCGGCAAGTTCGGCGCTGAGCCTCTCGATCAGGGCGCGCTTGGCGTCGTCGTCGAGCTTCTTCAGCTCGTTGTTCATGGCGCGCTCGTTGACCGACTGGTTCCAGTAGTCCAGCGCCTCGAAGCCGAGCAGCGCCCACTTGCCGACGAACTGGCGCAGCACCTCGTTGGTCGGCCCCATGATCCAGCCGGCCTTGGCGTCCCGGACCACGCGCTCGATGACGAGGCTCTTCTTGTAGCCGGTGCCGCCGCACGCGTTCAGCATGCGATCGGCGACCGTGTAAACGCACTTGCTCGCGATGTACTTGGCCTTCCAGCTCCAGGTCAGGAACTCCGAGCGGGGCAGCAGGTCGAGATCGTCCTCGTGGATCGTCCAGTCGCAGTTGTTGGTGACCGCGTCCATCTGCTGGGCGACGGCGAAAGCGTAGACGCGCGACGCCTGGGTATCCATGATGGCATCGCCGAAATAGTCCTGAATGCTCGGATAGTCGCAGACGCGCATGCCGACGTCCGCATGGGTCTTGCGTGTCGCCTGCCGCTTGGCGAGGTCGATCGCGGCCATGCCGAGGCCGTTGTACGACGCGGCGAGCATCAGGAGGCCGATGGGGTCCAGCCCCTCGTCGTTGGAGCGGGCGCCGTCGCCGGGCGGGCCCACCATGCGATCGGTCGGCACCACCACGTCCGTGATCTCGATCGGCCCGGACTGATTACCGCGCATGCCCATCGCGTCCCAGCTCGCCGGGTGCGCGACGATCTCGTCCGCGTAGATCAGGAACACGGAGAGGTCGGAGAAATCACCGTCGAAGTCCGGGCTGGTGGTCTGCGCCACGTAGAAGTCCGCGAACCCGCCCGACGTGGTCCACGAGGACTTCTTGTTGACCCGCCAGCCGCCGTCGACCCTCTCGGCCTTCGACGCCATCGGATACCAGAAGTGCGAGCCGGTCTCGGGGTCCGAGTAGGACGCGGTGCCGACGAAGACGTCGCGGTTCAGGCGCCGCAGGGTCTTCTGGATCTCGGGATTGCCGCCCGCGCGGAGCAGGAGAGCGCTGACCGCGAGCAGGTGCATGGTGTAGACCAGCGCGGTGCTGGCGCAGCCGTAGCGGGCGATGGTCTCCAGCACCATGGTCACGCAGACGTGGTTCTGCCCCATGCCGCCGTATTTCTTCGGCACGTGAAGGGCAAGCAGATCCTGGGAGGCGAGCGCCTCCATGCTCTTGCGCGGAAAGATGCTGTCGCGGTCGCACTCGATGGCGTGCGGCGCGATCGTCGAGTGGCAGAGCTCGATCAGGCGGGCCTGTATCTCCCGTTGCTCGTCGGTCAGATACCATTGCGGATCGAACTCATAGGACAGGCCGAAATAGGGCTCGCCGCCCCACATCTTCGTCACGGTGGACCCCCTGTTCGTGGTAAGGCGCGATGCGACAACAGCGCAGCATTCTAGCGGAAGTTCCCGCCGGCGCGATCAGGCACGTGCCGATGCTCTGGCTCGGATGAAGGTGGTATGCTGTGCTGCGGATCGACGCCGACGCGAGGCGTTGCCTGCGCCGGTCGAGCCAAGCCGGAGACGAGAGTGCCGCGCCGGTTCGACATTGCCCAGCTCAACATCAGCGGCGTCGCGGTGCTGACGCTGCTGGCCGGGCTGGTTGCCGCCGCCACCCTCGACCCGCCCTCCGAGAACCGCGTTCCGGAGATTACCGACGAAGACCGGCGGATCACCGCCTATCACGAGGCCGGTCATGCCCTGCTCGCCGCCCACCTCCCGGCCGGCGGGGACATCCTGAACGTGACTATCGTCTCCCGCTGGGGCGTGCTCGGCAGCATGACCCGCGCTGCGGCGGACGGCGACATGGGCGACGATGCGTTGCGCGCGCGCAAGGAAGCGGAACTCGTCATCGCGCTGGGCGGCCTGATCGCCGAGGCGATCGCCCGCGGCGACGGAGAGATGACGGATGCGATGACGTCCGACATCAAGGCGGCGGAGAGGATCGCATTCGAGCTGCTGGGCGGCCCCGCCGCCGGCCTCACGGTCGCGGAAGCCGACGCCGGCGTGCGCCGTTCGATGGACGAGGCGAAACGCCGCGCCCGCGCCATTCTCGAGAGCCGCGAGGGCCAGCTTCACCGCCTCGCCGCCGCTCTTCTGGCACACGGCACGCTGGAGGCGGTCGACATCGCCCGCATCCTCGAGGGCGGCACGCCGAGCCGGGAGTCGAGAGAGCGCCCCGCCCCGTTCACCGCTGGCTGAAGAAAGCGAACGCCGATCCGCGTCGCCGCACGGTCTGCGGCGACGCGCAGACCATGACCATGGTGAGAAATGCGGGCTAAGATCGCCGGCGGTTCCTGCGACGACAGAGGGGCGCGGCGATGGACGCGAAGACCATAGTGTTCTTTCCGGAGGCGGCCTTCGGGCCCTCCATGAATTGCGTTGGCATCGCTCAGCGGCTGCGCGAACGCGGCCACAATGCGGTCTTCGTCGTGGACAGCTCGTTCAAGGGCGTCTTCGATCGCTTCGGATTTCCCGAGCGCCTGGTCGCCATGTCGGAGCCGATGGACGAGGCCGCCGCCAGCCAGTACTGGCTCGACTTCATCGCGTCCCACCTGCCCAACTTCCGGCTGTCGCCGATCGAGCAGATTCCCAACTACGTCCTCGAATGCTGGAGCGCCATCGTCGACACGGCGGTCTACGTGGAGGACGAACTGGCGCTCGCGCTGGGCGAGATCGAGCCCGACCTCGTCTGCCTCGACAACGTGATCCTCTTTCCCGCGATCAAGCGGGCGGGCTGCCCGTGGGTTCGCATCGTCTCCTGCTCCGAGAACGAGATTGTCGATCCGGACATTCCGCCCCATCTGTCAGGCTGCGGCGAGAACGACAAGGCGTGCTTCGAGGCGTTCCGGACGCGGTTCTCGGAGGTCATCAAGCCGGTGCACGACCGCTTCAACGCCTTCCTCGAATCGTGTGGCGAGGCGCCCTACCCGCTCGGCCAGTTTCTCGAGACCTCGCCGACCATGAACTTCCTGCTGTACCCCAGGCAGCTTCAGTTCAAGCGCCGCACTCCCCTCGATCCCGCCCGGTTTCAGTATCTCGAGGGCTGCGTGCGCGAGGACGAGCCCTTCACGCTGCCCACGTTCTCGAAGAACGCCGACAAGCCGCTCATCTACATCGGCTCCGGCAGCTTGAACGAGGCCGATGTCGCGC
This sequence comes from Alphaproteobacteria bacterium, assembly GCA_011523425.1. Classification (GTDB taxonomy): domain Bacteria; phylum Pseudomonadota; class Alphaproteobacteria; order UBA828; family UBA828; genus WTGU01. Next base: position 50,373 of record WTGU01000152.1, on the reverse strand, counting down.
TGAACAAGCGCCTGATCGAGGTGATCGGCACACTGCCCTATCGGGCGCTCCTCAGCGTCGGCGAGCGAGTGGCCGCGTACCCGGATCTGCCGGGCAACGTGCAGGTCGCGCCCTGGTTCCCGCAGCCGTCGGTGATTCCGCAGGTCGACCTCGTCATTCACCACGGCGGCAACAACTCCTTCAACGAAGGCCTCTATTTCGGCAAACCCGCGATCATCATGCCGTTCGTCTGGGACGGCCATGACAACGCCCAGCGGATCGAGGACACCGGCTACGGAGCGCAACTGCATCGCTACGACTGGACCGACGAGGCGTTCGCCGGCACCGTCGCGCGGCTGTTGAGCGACGAGGCCATGCAGCGGCGCCTCGCGACGCTCAGCGCCCATATGCAACAGCAGGATGGCCGCGCGAAGGCGGCCGACATCCTGATCGACCTCGCGACTCGCGCGTAGTCTTCCGCCAGCGTGGACCGGGCGCTAGCGCACCATGTAGACCTTGCGCACGGTCTCGACGACCTCGCACGCGCCCTTCCAGCCGGCGGGGAAGGCGCAGGTCATGCCGGCGGCAATGTCGATCACCGTGCCGTCGTCTTCCGTGTAGACCGCGCGCCCGGCGAGCACGTGGAAGAACTCGTCGCTCTCGACCTCGCAGCGCCACCGCCCGGGCGTGCATTGCCAGAGCCCCATCTCCGACGACCGGTCCTCGTTCCGGAACAGGAGCAGGCCGCTCGTTCGGGAGACCGGCTCGCCGATCGGCGCGGCGACCTCTCCCCAGTCGGTGAAGGTCGCGGGATCGAGCGCCGCGGCGTTTTCCAGAACAAGTGCGGGCATCGCTAGAGGCGCTCCAGCAGTTCGTTGATGGCGTTGGCGGCGCGCATGCGGCCGTTTTGCGCCTGCATGTGCTTGCTCGTCGCCGCGACGTTGGCGCGCATCTCCCGGTCGGTCAGCGTCCTCTCGATGTTCGTCAGAAGCTCCGCGTCGGTCCAGTCGTAGCGGTGCATCCCGATGCCGTGCCTGGTGTCGTTGACCCGCCGGGCATTGTCGTGACCGTCCCAGACGAAGGGCATCACGATGGGCGGAATGCCGAAATAGAGGCTCTCGTTGAAGCTGTTGTTGCCGCCATGCTGGATGAAGACGTCGACATGGGGCAGCACCGCGGTCTGCCGGTACCAGGACGCGATCTGCACATTGTCCGGCGGCGTCTCGTACTGCGCCAGATAGTCCCCGACATTGACCAGCACCCGATAGGGCGCGTCGGCGAGCACGCCGACGATGCGCTTGATGAGATCGACGTCGGCGACGCCGAGGCTGCCGTAGCTGAAATAGATCAGGGGCTTGTCGTCGTTCGCCTTGAAGGTCGGCACCTCGTACGCCTCGCTCTCCTCGCGCACGCAGCCGTCGAGATAGACGAACTTATGGGGATCGAGAGGGTTCCGCCGCTTGAAGCGCAGCGGCTCGGGATAGAGCAGCAGGTTGAGATAGGGCGAGGGCAGCACGAACTCCGGGAAGGGCAGACGGTCGCATCCCTGGGCTTCGAGAAAGTCGTTGAACCCGTCATGGACAGGCTTCAGCTCCTTCTCGAACTCCGCCCGGTAGGCCGCGAAACACGCCGTGTCGTTCTCGCCGCAACCCGATAGATGGGGCGGGATGTCGGGATCGATGATCTCGTTCTCGGAGCACGAAATCATGCGTGCCCACGGGCAGCCCGCCTGCTGCGTGGCGGGGTAGAGCGCGACGTTGTCGTTGACGATCAGGTCGGGTTCGATCTCGGCGAAGACCCTGTCGAGCCCGTTCTTCACCGACCATTCGGAGGTGTAGATGATCGCCTCCCAGCAGCCCTTCACGTAGGTGGCGATCTGGTCGTAGGCCGAGGTCCTGAAGGTCGGCATGTAGCGGATCATGAAGTCGTCCCAGTAGGTCGCCTGCTCCTCGGGACTCATCGGCTCCATGCAGGACACGTAGCGCTCCTCGAAGCCATAGCTCTCGACGCTGCCCTTGAGGCCGGGCTCGAGCACGAAGACGGGCTCGTGACCCATGTCGCGCAGGCCCTGGCAGATGCCGACCAGATTCATCACCGGGCCGATCGCGCCGGGCTCGGGGAACACCGCGATCTTCTTTCCCATCTTGTCGTCTCTCTGTTGCCGGTGGCCGCGTCGAGCCCCTCGACATGGTGCGCGCGCGCCGGCCGTGCGGACGCGGTTACGATCCTCATCTGCGTGTGGCCGACGACGAGACCGGCGGTCGGATGATTGTGTTCGAGACCGCACGTTACTATACAGGGTGAGCGTTGACGAACACGTGGCTGACCGGCGTAGAGACCACCCGACATCAAGATCCAGCGAGGCTCCTCGGTGCACGACACGCGCTCCACGCCAGGCCAATTCCGATGAGCGATCAGGCGTTTTTCAGGGTCGAGAACCTGCAAAAGAGGTTCGGTGGCCTGGCCGCCATCGACGGGCTCAGCTTCGAGCTGAAGGAAGGAGCCATCCACGGCCTCATCGGCCCGAACGGGGCGGGAAAGACCACCGTCTTCAACGTGATCACCGGCTTCTACAAGCCGACCGCGGGGAAGGTCTTCTATCAGGGCGAATCCATCGGCGGCCTGCAGCCGCATCAGGTGGCCGCCAAGGGACTGGTCCGCACCTTCCAGGAGACGACGCTCTTCCGGGAGTTCACCACCTTCGAGAACGCCCTGATGGGGTGCTATCTCCACACCCGGAGCAACATGGTCTCGGCGCTGTTCGGCACCCAGCGCGCGAGCGAGCGGGCCAGCGATGCGAAGACCCTCGAGGTGCTGGAATTTCTTGGCCTGGCCGATCGCAGGGACGAGCTCGCCTCCAACCTGCCGCATGGCCTGCAGCGTGCGCTCGGCATCGCGGTGGCTCTGACGACGGAGCCCAAGCTGCTGCTGCTGGACGAGCCCTTCGCCGGAATGAACCCGGAAGAGACACGCAACATGATGGCGTTGATCCAGAAGGTGCGCGAGAGCGGCATCACCATCTTGCTGGTCGAGCACGACATGCAGGCGGTGATGGGCCTCTGCGAGCGAATTACTGTGGTCAACTTCGGTCAGCTGCTGATGGAAGGCGCGCCGGACGAGATCAAGGACAACAAGGACGTCATCGAAGCCTATCTGGGAACCGGCCTCAATGCTGCTTGAGGTGAAGGACGTCACCGTCCACTACGGGAGTGTCCAGGCGGTCTCGGACATCTCGATCGCGATCGACGAAGGCCAGATCATCACCCTGATCGGCGCCAATGGCGCCGGCAAGAGCACCACCCTCCGCACGATATCCGGGCTGAAGCGCGCGACGACGGGCAGCGTCTGGTTCGACGGCCAGCGCATCGACCGCCTGGCGCCGGAGAAGATCGTCCGCATGGGCATCGCCCACGTGCCGGAGGGGCGGCAGGTATTCCCCGACCTGAGCGTCAATCAGAACCTTCACACCGGCGCCTATTTGCGCAAGGACAGACAGGGCATTGCGCGCGACCTCGAAGACGTTCACGAGCGTTTTCCGGTGCTCAAGGAGCGGCGCAATCAGCGAGCCAAGACGCTCAGCGGCGGCGAGCAGCAGATGGTCGCGATCGGCCGCGCGCTCATGTCCGGCCCGCGTCTGATCCTGATGGACGAGCCGTCGCTCGGGCTCTCGCCGGTGATGGTGCAGGAGGTCGCGCGAATCATCCGCGACATCAACGCGCGGGGCGTTCCGGTGATCCTGGTCGAGCAGAATGCCGAGCTGGCGCTCACTCTCGCGAGCTACGGCTACGTGCTGGAAACCGGCCGCATCGCGCTCGAAGGCGAAGCGAACGATCTGCACGAGAACGATCACGTTCGCCATGCCTATCTCGGGGCCTGAGCGTCCGCGCCGACCTTAGACAGACCTCGACGCCATGCGGCCCTGTTTGCTCGTCGATTTCCTGTGGGAGCAGTTCGCCGAGGCGGCTGCCGATGGCTCGGGGACCGGCGGCGAGGTCGCGGCACTGTGGCGAACCGGCGCCACGCTCACCCAGGCATTCGACGAGCCGGACCCCCGCCGCGCGGCGAGCCTTCATTGCCTGGCCGCGATCGCCCGAGAGGCCGGCGACATGACGGACGCCGAGGCGCGCTATCGCGACGCCATCGCCGCCTGGGAGCGGGTGCCCGAATGGGTCGCGCTGATGGCCGTCGAGTTCACCGCCCGCAGCGCCTCGATGCACATCCGCCTCGAGATGAAGCGGACGGAGGAACTGCGCGCCCTCAAGCGCAGCATCAATGCCGCCCTTGCCAGGGGCGGCCTCGCCGCGGCTCTGAACGACCTCGCCGAGCTGCTGCACACGACGGAACGAGGCGACGAAGCGGAGCCGCTTTACCGCCGTGCGCGCGAAATGCGGGAGAAGTCCCTCAGCCACCGTGAGGCCGGGGTGGCGATCATTTGCGACAATCTGGCGGACCTTCTGGAAGACGCCGGGCGGCAGGGCGAGGCGAAGGAGCCGCGGGCCCGGGCACGCGAGATCGACGCCGAGCCGTTCCACGCCGGAATCGACTACTTCCGCAAGCAGCCCTGGAAGAAAATGACCGATACCCGAAAGCTGACGGCGGCGGTCTACCTCGCGCCGCCCTGCCGCCGGGTCGCAACTTAGAGCGTGTCCGCTTTACACGGAAACGCTCCAGACTCTTTATCGCTCACGGCAGCCGGCCTGCAGCCGGCGCCTGCGCGGGCGCGCCGCATGAGCGGCGGGCCGCAGTCGCGGCCTGTCGCGTATCCGTCAAAGACGGATACGCTCTAGAGGCCCCTACTCCCGCTTGACGAGACCGCCGCCTCCGCGGTTCCACAGCCAGGTTGCCCACTGCACGACTTTCCTGGGGAGGCTGACCAGGCCGTCGGGCAGGAACAGCACGGTCGCGATCAGCACCAGGCCGTAGAAGCCGGGCCGCAGCTCGTCCAGGCCGCGCAGGGATTCGTCGATGATCGACAGCACTGCGACGCCGATGATCGGCCCCGCGAAGTGGCCCATGCCGCCCACCAGCACCCAGACCAGGACGAAGAGCATCTGCTTCAGGCCGAACAGGCCCGGATTAATCGCGGTGACGTAGTGCGCGATCATGGCGCCCGCGATGCCCGCGAAGAACCCGCCCGTGACGAAGGCGACGGTGCGGAAGCGGCGCACGTCGACGCCCACCGATTGCGCCAGCGTGTCCTTGTGGTGCACCGCGTGGAAGACGAAGCCGTAGCGGGAATGCTCGATCCGGTACATGACGAAGAGGCAGATCAGCCCCACGATCATCGCGAAGAAGTAGTAGGGCACCGGAGCACCGAGATCGATGTAGAGGAACTCCCCCAGATCGATTTCCAGCACCGGGATGCGCCGCAGGCCGCGAAACCCGCCGAACGGATCGATGAACTGAACCCAGCAGAGCCGGATCGCCTCGGCGGCGGCGAAGGAGCCGATGAGGAAGTAGAACCCCTTCATGCGGAACAGCGGGAAGCTCAGAATGTAGGCGATGGCGGCCGCCGCCAGGCCGCCGAGCGGCATGGATATCCACGGCGAGATGGGAAGCGCCGCGAGCAGCGCGCTCGCATAGGCGCCCACGCCCATGATCACGGCATGAGCCAGCGAGAACTCGCCGGTGATGGCGATGAATCGATAGCTCACCACCAGGATGATGTTGATGAACATGAATATGAGGAAATCGAGCTGATAGGGCCGCAGGACGAGCGGCAGGACGCAGACGACCGCCAGGACGACGGCGATCCCCGCGATATTGCGGTGCGTCCGGCTAAACACTCTCGCGCGCTCCCATGATCCCGGTCGGCTTGACGATCAGCACCAGCAGCATCAACGCCAGACCCAGGATGGTCGCGATCTCGCCGCCGATGTAGGTGGTGACGAAGGTGTGGAAGAAGCTGTAGACGACGGCGGCGATCAGGGCGCCTTCGATGCTGCCCATGCCGCCGACGATCATGACGATGAAGGCGGTGACGAGCACCGGATGGCCCATCTGCGGCGTGATGCGCACGAGCGGCGACATGACCGCGCCGCCCATGCCGGCCATCGCGGCGCTGATCACCATCGCCAGCATGGAAATCTTGCCGATGCCGATGCCCTGCAGCGCCGCCGCTTCCGGATTCTGGGCGCAGGCGCGCATGGCCCAGCCGATCCTGGTGCGGCTCATGAAGAGCCAGAAGGCAACCAGCATGAATGCCGCGATCGCGAAGACGAACAGCCGCGAGTGGGAGATCGTGACGCTCTCGATCCCGAAGGCGTGCCACGATTCCCTGAAATAGGGCGTCATGTTCTTCATGAGCCCCTGGCCGAACAGATAGACGACGAGAACCTCGAGGACGAACATCATGCCGACGGAGACGATGAGGCCGCCGAACAGGTTGCCGCGCATCGGGCGAAACAGCGCGCGTTCCATCAGGAGGCCGATCGCCACCGTCAGGAGCGTCGCGATCACGATCGAGGCGAAGAAGGGGATGCCGAGCTCGGCGTAGAGGTACCAGGTCGCGTAGGCGCCCACCATGTAGAGGGCGCCGTGGGCGAAGTTGACGATCTGCATGATGCCGAAGATCAGCACCAGGCCGACCGCGAAGATCGCGGTGAAGCTGCTGGCGATCAGCGAGTTCATGATGGTCTGAAGAATGAGTTCCAGATCCGTCATGGCTCGCTAGGGCCCGTTCCGGCCGATCGTCAGTGCAAGTGAGAGGAAGGGATGTGCCCCGCCGGAGCGGGGCACACCGCCTGAGGTTCGCCTAGCCGGCGAGCGGAACGCCGAGCTCGATGAAGTGCTTCTTCAGAACGTCCAGATGCTGGTCGCACCAGGCCCTGACATCGCCCATCTCGACGATGACGGCCTTGCCGTTCTGCATCTGCACGACGGGCCACTTGCCGAGCGCCGCGCTGTTCACGCCGAAAAAGTCCTCGCCCCACCATTCGGCGTCGCCGAACGCGTGCGGCACCGGGCTCAGCGCGCGGAGCGCGTCAGCTACCGCCGGTGGATCGAAGGTGCCGGCATTGGCCGCGGCTGCGCGCCACATCTCGAGCGCTGCGGCATATTCCCACGAGACCGCCGTCCAGGCGCCGGGATAGCGCTCGGCGTAGGTCTTGTAGAACGCGGCCGCGTTGTCGAAGTGGGTGCCGCCGCCCTGCATGATCGGGTCGTCGAGATCCGGGAACTGCCAGAGGAATCCCTCCAGGAACTCCTTGCTGGTCTTGCTCAGGATGTGCTCGTACTGGTCGAGCGTGCAGTTCACGAACTGACCCTTGTAGCCCTGCAGGTAGGCCTGCTCGGTCAGGAGGTTGACGTAATCGGGATAGGCCGTGTCCCAGGTGATCACGTCGGGATTGGCGGCGATCAGTTTCGACACCACCGGCGCGAAGTCCGTCACCTCGAAGCCGAACAGGTTCTCTTCGACGATCTCGATGCCGGCGACCTCGAACGCGGCCCGGTAGGTCGCGAGCGAGCTCAGGCCCAGCTCGTCGTTCTGCGTCGCGATGGCCGCGGTCTTGATGTGCGGCATGTTGCGCGCGATGTAGTCCACGGCGGTCACGTTGTAGAAGGGATGGACCTCGACGGGCGCGAAGAGATAGGGCGCGTCCTCGCTGATGTCGGTCGGCACCAGCGTCGTGGTCAGCATCTTGTTGCGGGTCATGAAGTCCTTCACCGCCTGCACCGGCGTGATGCCGAGCATCAGCACGATCGAGACCTCGTCCTCGAAGAGCAGCTTCTTGGCGCCGACCGTCGCCTTGACGGCGTCGAACTCGTCGTCATAGGAGATGATCTCGACCATGTACTTCTCGCCGCCCATGTCGAGGCCGCCGGCGGCGTTGATCTGCTCCGCCCAAATCTCGACCCCGTAGAGTCCGGGAAGACCCCAGCCCGCGGCATCGCCGGTGAGCGCCGCAAGGAAGCCGATCTTGACGGTCTTCTCTCCGGCGAAGACCCTGGACGGCGTCGCGCCGAAGGCGGTCAGCCCTGCGGCAACGCCCCCCGTTGCCGCCATAAACTTACGCCGTGTGATGTTCGCTTTCATGGAGCTAGGCCTCCTGTGATTGCTGGTGTTTGCCACGGTGCACAGCGATGCGGGCCGCTCGCGCGGCCGCAGAATACCCCGCACGTCGCGCTCGGGGTCGTAGCCGGCCGGGCGGCGCCCGGCCCCTGACCTTCATGGCCGCCGAGGTGCGTGGCGTTCGAGGGCATGTGCGCGGATCGACCCTGTCTCGAAACACCGACCCCGGCTAGTTCGCGGTCATGGACGCGTTCTCCCGTCCCCAGATCATGCGCTCGCGGAGGAAGGGCTGCGGCCGCCGCGGATTCTCCGATTCGAACTCCCGGGCGAGGCGGTGCGCGTCGAAGATGGCGTCGCCGGTCAGCCGCGGCGCGTAGCAGTCGCCGGCCTGGTAGATGCCCGCGATCCCTTCGTCCTCCCACCTGTCGCGACGCTCCCAGAGCGACTTGTAGAGCTCGCTGTTCGCGAGCCGCGCCGTGACCAGGATCACGGTGTCGGCGTCGATGGTCTGGGTCTCCTCGCCCATCTTGCGCACGTGCTCGCCGGGCCGGGGCTCGACGGTGCGCCTGTAGCCGTCGCGTGAGAGGCTGAAGAGCTTCACCTTCACCACGTTGCCCGGATCGCACTCCTCCACCCACGTGCCGCCGTACTGGGCGATGCCCTTCTCGTGCAGCATGCGATGCAGGTTGGGCGCCTCCAGGGTGTACTCCATCAGCGGCGCGGCTTCGGAGAACTGGGTGACGATCGACACCTGCTTGCCCCGGTCGGCCAGCATCTCCGCCATGCTGACGCCGGTGAAGTAGCCGTCGGCATCGAGGATGACGACGCGCTCGCCGACGTCCTTGCCCGCCATGACCTGTTCGGGCGTCGCGAAGTGGGGTGCGGTCGCATCGATCCCCGGAACCGGCGCCATCGTGATGTGGCTGAAGCCGTCCGCCGCCCAGCGGGAGCCCGTGCAGAGCACCACCTTGTCGGCACCGTAGGTCAGCACGTCGTCCGATCCGAGGCGGGCGTTCGTGTGCACCTCGACGTTCCTGAGCTTGTCGAGCTGCGCCTGCCGGTAGCTGGTGATGCGGCCCCATTCCGCCATGCCGGGATAGCGCATGACGTCGCGGACGTGCCCGCCGATCTCGGAGTCCGCCTCGCAGACATGCACGTCGTAGCCCCGGCCTCCCAGGACACGGGCGCACTCGGTCCCGGCAGGGCCCGCGCCGACGACGAGGACCGATCCCGCGTCCTCGACGTGATCGAACTTCTCCGGGTGCCAGCCGCGGCGATACTCCTCGTTGGCCACCGGGTTCTGCGTGCAGACCAGCGCCGTGCCCCGCTCCCATCGCGAGATGCAGATGTTGCAGCCGATGCACTCGCGGATGTCCTCGAGCCGTCCTTCCTCGATCTTCTGGGGCAGGAAGGGATCCGCAATCGAGGGGCGGGCGCCGCCGATGATGTCCGCCTGACCGGAGCTGATCACCTGCACCATGTCGTCCGGGCTGGTGAAGCGCCCGACGTTGATCACCGGCACCTTGGCGACGCTCTTCACGTGCCTGGTGAACGGCGCCTGGTGGTTTACCTTGTAGAAGCGCGACGGGCCGGCGTCCTCGCCCCATTCGCTGAACGTCGAGACGTTCACGTCCCAGAGATCTACCAGGCCGCGCCGGGTGGCGAGCTCGATGAAGCCGATGCCGTCGTCTTCCGCCTGCACGCCGTCCGGCCCCATGATCTGGTCGATCGAGATGCGCACGGCGATCGCGCATTCGTGGCCGACAGCTCCCTTCACCTTCTCGATGGTCTCCAGCCAGAAGCGCGCGCGGTTCTCGAAGGACCCGCCGTACTTGTCGGTCCGCTTGTTGTAGAAGCGCGAGAGGAACTGCACCGGCAGGACGCCGTGCGAGCCGTAGACGTACACGATGTCGAAGCCGGCCTGCACGGCCCGCTTCGCGGATTCGACGTACATGTCCTGAAGCTCGACGATCTCGTCCTCGTCGGGCTCGTGCGAGTAGGTGCCGATCGACCAGTCCGAGGTCGATTGCGTGGGCGACGACGGCGCGGCCCGCGTCTCCAGGTTCGCCGACGCGGACCCCATGTGCCAGAGCTCGACGCCGGCGAGCGCATCCCACTTGTGCAGGCTGTCGCACATGTGCCGCAGATTGATGATGTCGCCGTCGTCCCAGAGACAGGCCAGCACGCCCGGCGAGGTGTCGGCCTCATGGTCGATCGAGCACGCCTCCGTGCAGACGCCGCCCCAGCCGCCCTCGGCCTTCATGCCCCGAAACGCGGCTTGCGTACCCGGCCGCTCCGAACCCGCGCCGTTGCAGTGCGGCACCTGGTAGAAGCGGTTCTTCATGGTCTTCGGGCCGAACCGGATGGGCTCGAAGAGGATGTCGTACTTGGGGTCTCGCGCCATGCGTGCACTCCCTACACTAACCGGACCAAGGCATGCGTCCTGCTCGGCAACTCAGCAGCTTAGGTGGCTTCGAATCGGCAGGCAAGCATGGGCCAACGCGGCGCCACGCGATGCGACGGCCCGTTCGCGCTCCGCCGCCGCACGCGGCGCAGGGGCCGCCGTCCGTCAGAAGTAGAAAAGCTGCTCCTGCGTGACGCCCTCTTCCCCGAAACTGATCAAGCCGGCGCCGACGACGTCTCCGACCTGCCACTTGCACCATGCGGTGCCGCCCTCGACCACCACATCGGTGATGTCCATCCTGTCGCCGATCTTTCTCAACTCGGCGATATAGCCCGGCAGGTCGTTCTTTCCGTAGACGGCGCCGTCCTTGTCCAGAAGCCTGTAGTCGTCAGTCACGTTTGCGGCGATTTCTGCAGCGTCCAGGCCACTGAAGCCGCCGGCATATCCACCCAACTTGTCCGCTGCCGACATGTCACTCTTCTCCAGCACGTGTTGTGGTCATGCGAGATAACCGGTCCCTTCTGTTGTCGCGCAACGGCCGTTGCCGCACAAGCGCGGCCTCTCCGGGTTCCCGGCCGCAAATCGTCGTTCAGGCGTGCGCGCCATTCAGGAACGTGTCGATATCGGGGGTGCGATAGCCGTCGCGGGTCCACAGCACTGGAAAGTAGTTCTCGTCGATGGTGTTGTCGCCGAGGCGCTTGTAGCGGCTGTAGATCGAGCCGACACCCTGACCCAGGCGGTCGGGAACGTAGCGCGTGTCGCTTCGCATGGCGTGCAGCACGAGAGAGCGACGGGGGACCGCCGCGGTGTTGTCGCCCGAGCCGTGCCAGGTCCATCCGTGGTGGAAGGAGCCCCCGCCCCTGGGAACCTCCACGTGGACGATTTCCGGCTCGACCCCCTCCCTGGCCGCGGCCAGCTCCATGTACTTGCGGTAGTCCTTGGGGCCGTGGAACTCGCCTTCGGGGAGCGAGTGGCGCCAGCGGTGCGAGCCGCGCACGAATTCGAGCGTGCCTGCATCGGCCCTGGTGTCGTCGAGCGCCATCCAGCAGCTCAGCAGCTCGGTCGGCTGGAACCAGTGCAGGTAGGCGTTGTCCTGGTGGAGTGCGAGCGGCCGTGTGCCGGGCGGCTTCCACAGCACGTTGTCCACCATCAGTCGCGCGCCCGGCCAGCCGCCGAGCGTGGCGATCGCCCTGCCCAGGTCGGCTCGCATGACCACCGACGCGATCGTCCGATCGGCCTTCCATGCGTTGCAGATCTGCCGGGTGAGCGATGGATCGCTCTCGCCTTCCTGCCAGTTGACCTCGTCCGGCAGGACTCCGGTTTCGAATTCGCCGCGAAAGAGCCTCTCGTAGCGCGCGCTCACCGCCTCGACCGTCTCGTCGTCGATCAACCTGTCGACGACCAGAAAGCCGTCTTCGTTGAACCGGTCGATCTGTGCGGGCGTGAGCTCGAATGCCATCTGCGCGCCTCCTGCGCCCCGTCAGGGCAGGCAGTCCAGATACATGTTCACATCCCAGTCGGAGACTTGCCAGATGAACTTGTTCCACTCGTCGCGCTTGTAGACGTCGTAGACCCGGTAGAGGTCGCCGGGGAGGGCGGACCTGATCACCGCGTCGTCGGCCAGCGCGTCGAGCGCGTCGCGCAGGGTGGTGGGAATCCGCTCGATGGCTTCGCCTGCGTTGAGCAGGTCGACGAAGTTGCGGTCCTCGGGCTCCCCCGGATCGATCCGGTTCCTGATGCCGTCGTCGATGGCCTTCAGCAGCGCCGCCTGCATCAGGTAGGGATTGACCATGCTGTCCACGCAGCGGAACTCCAGCCGGTCCGGGCTCGAGACGCGAATGGCGCAGGACCTGTTCTGCAGGCCCCAGCCTGCGCCGACCGGCGCCCACAGGCCGGTGTCGTTCAGACGCCGATAGGAGTTCACCGTGGACGAGCCGATGGCCACCAGCGCGTCGAGGTGCGCGAGCATGCCGCCCAGCGCGTGACGCCCGAGCTCCGACGGCATCCAGGCATGGTCCGGGTTCTCGATCTCGTTGGTGCCGCCTCTGCGGTAGGTGAAGACGCCGTCCATCGCCGGCTGGCCGTGGCGGCCGATCGCCTCCACCGTGTCCTCGCCGCCCCGCCAGAGCGAGAGGTTGTGGTGGCAACCGTTGCCCGACAGGCTCATGTAGGGCTTGGACATGAACACCGCGATGAGCCCGCACTCGCGCGCCACCTGCGCGCAGAGCTGGCGGTAGCTGGTCAGGCGGTCGCTGGTGCGCAACGCGTCGTCGTACTGAAAATTCATCTCGACCATGCCGGGGGCGTCCTCGTGATCCGCCTGGATCATGTCGAGGCCCATCGCCGTCCCGTACTCGTAGAGCTTCAGCCAGACCTCCTGGAGCTGCTCGAACTGATCGATGTGGTAGGCGTAGGGCTTGGTCGTCTCGAGATAGGGCTTCTCGCCGTCGCCCGGCTTCAGCCACAGCATCTCGGGCTCGCAGCCGACACGCATGTGCAGGCCGTCATGATCCTGCCGGAACGCGTCGTGGACGCGCCGCAGGTTTCCCCGTGAATCCGAGTCGAGATACTCCTCGGGACGCTCCGGATCCTCCCGGCTGAAAAACACCGTGCAGAAGACCCTGGCGACGCGCTTGTTCCAGGGAAGCTGGCAGAAGGTCTCGGGGTCCGGGAGGGCGAGAAGCTCGGACGCGTTGGCGGGAAACCCGATCAGCTCGCCGTCCCTGTCGGCGACGACGTTGGTGATGCCGCCGATCCAGGTCTGCATCCCCTCCCGGGCCGCACGCTCCCAGTGCTTGGCCGGGATCATCTTGCCCATGATGCGGCCGGTAATCGAAATATACTGGTAGTAGATGGCGTCGATCCCGAGCGCGTCGATCTTCTTGCGAACCTCCGCAACCAGCACGGCGCGGGCCGGATCGTTCAAGTAGTCCTGCAGGTCGCTCATCGTCGTTGCGAGCCCTAGACGACTTCGAGGTATCTGGCGCGCTCGGCGGCGCTGGTCTCACGGCGCAGCGCGGCCTCCTCCTGGCGGCACGCTTCGACGAGATGCTGCACGAACGTCTCCCCCCAGATTGCGCCCGCGCGTTCGGAGCGGGCGAGTCGGTCCGTGGCTTCGAAGAGGTCGTGGGGCAGCGCAGCGCCCCCGGCGACCGTAAGACCCGGCCCCCCGCCGGTCAATTCGGGTGGGAGCTCGGCGTCGGACTCGAGGCCCCAAAGCCCCGCGCCCAGCACGAACGCAAGGGCCATGAAGGGATTGATGTCGGAGCCGGGCAACCGGTACTCGAGCCGGCATCGCTCCGCCGGCTCGGGCACCACGCGGACCGCGGCGGCATAGTTCTGCACGGCCCAGGACGCCGTCTTCGGCGCCCAGTTCTGCGGTGCGTGACGGCGGTAGGCGTTGGCGGTGTGGTGGGTCAGCGGCATCGCTTCGGGCGCGAGCGCGACCAGCCCCGCCACGAAAGACCGGAAGGTGCGGCTCATGCCTTTCTCGTCGGCCGGATCGGGGAACAGGTCTTCGCCCGTTTCACGGTCGGTCAGCGACAGGTGGATGTGGCCCGACAAGCCCGGAGACTCGCCGCCGAGCTGCGCCATGAACGACGCCGTCTTGCCCTGCCGCCGGCAATACGCCTTCGTCAGGAGCTTGAAGAACGCTGCGTTGTCGGCGGCGCGCAGCGGGTCGCCGTGACCGAGAGTGGCCTCGAAGCATCCCGGCCCGAGCTCGAGGCCGAGCGCCAGCACGTCGATGTCGCCCTCGACGAGAACCCGCTCCAGGCTCGCCACGAAATCCGCGTAGGTCGCAGCACTTTCCCCGGCCCAGCAGCGGTTGTCCTTGGCGAACATGTCGAGGGCCTGAAATCCCGAGTCTCTCAGGGTGTCGGCATCGTCGTCGAGCACCAGGAACTCGAACTCGAATGCGGCCCGCACGCCCAGACCCCGGTCGCGGGCCTTCGCTACCAATCGCTGTAACAGCCGCCTCGGCGAGATTTCGGCGGAGGGGCCGATGTAGTCGGCGACGAGGGCGCAGGCGTTGGGCTCGAAGGGATACGGGCGGAGCGACGCAGGATCGATCGCGATCGGCTCGCCGACGAACGGACCGGCACCGAAGACCCGCTCCCCGGTGTCCCATTCGTACACGACATTGACGAATGTTCCGCCCGGTCCGAACAGCTCCGCGAGGTCGGCGACCCCGACGCGGCGCTCGCGGAAGGTGGCATTCAAGTCGAATATGCCGACGTGGGCGACGTTGCAGGAGTCGTCCCCCAACTTCCTTACCAGAGCGGTCAGGTCTTGAGCTTCGAGGCCGGCAGCCTCACGCGCCATGGTCGTTTTCTCCTCCTACCGGTCGCTAATCGGGTCACACATGCTCTTATCGCGCGTTGCTTGCGTTCTCAGGCTGCAGGGCACGGACGATATCGAGTCCGACCGGCCCTTGCGGGGCCGGCCTCTGCGAATGTTAGTTGAGCGCCGACGGCAAGGCCATTTCGGAAGTCGCAGTTCGAGCGCGCGCGGATACTCGCGAGCGCGCGATGCGAGCGCCCGGCGCCTGAGGGATACGCAGGACTCGGCTACTTGTCGATGTCGCCCATGCACATGTACTTGACCTCAAGGAACTCCTCGAGGCCGTAGTGCGAGCCCTCGCGGCCGATGCCGGATTCCTTCATGCCGCCGAAGGGCGCCACCTCGGTGGAGATGATCCCGGTGTTGATGCCGACGATGCCGTATTCGAGCTGCTCCGCCACCCGCCAGATGCGCCCGATGTCGCGGCTGTAGAAGTAGGCCGCGAGGCCGAACTCGGTGTCGTTGGCGAGCTGCACCGCCTCCTCGTCGGTCTCGAAGCGGAAGATCGGCGCGAGCGGGCCGAAGGTCTCCTCGCGGGCGACCTTCATCTGGGTGTTCACGTTGGCGATCACGGTGGGCTCGAAGAAGTTGCCGCCGAGAGGGTGGCGCTTGCCCCCCTGGATCACCTCGGCGCCCTTGTCGACGGCGTCCTGGATATGCTCCTCGACCTTGGCGACGGCGTCCGCGTCGATCAGCGGCCCCTGCTGGGTCTCGCCCTCCAGGCCGGGGCCGACGACCAGCTTCGACGAGGCCTCGGCCAGCCTCTCGGCGAAGGTGTCGTAGACGCCGCCCTGCACCAGGAAGCGGTTGGCGCAGACGCAGGTCTGGCCGGTGTTGCGGTACTTCGACTGGATCGCGCCGCTGATGGCGGAGTCCATGTCGGCGTCGTCGAAGACGATGAAGGGCGCGTTGCCGCCGAGCTCCATCGAGACCTTCTTGACCGTGTGCGCGCACTGCTCGAGCAGCACCTTGCCGACCTCGGTCGAGCCGGTGAAGGAGAGCTTGCGCACGATGGGGTTGGCGGTCATCTCGCCGCCGACGTCGCCGGAGGGCCCCGTGATCACGTTGAAGACGCCGGCCGGGATGCCCGCCCGCTCGCCCAGCTCGCAGAGCGCGAGCGCGGAGAAGGGCGTCGCCGTCGCCGGCCGCGCGATCACCGTGCAGCCGGCGGCGAGCGCCGGACCCGCCTTGCGCGTGATCATGGCGTTGGGAAAGTTCCAGGGTGTGATCATGCCGACGACGCCCACCGGCTCCTTCGTCACCACGATGCGGCGGTCGCTCAGGTGCTGCGGGATCACGTCGCCGTAGGCGCGCTTGCCTTCCTCGGCGAACCACTCGATGAAGGAGCCGCCATAGCCGATCTCGCCCCGCGATTCCGCCATCGGCTTGCCCTGCTCGGCGGTCATGATGATGGCGAGGTCCTCCTGGTTCGCCATCATCAGGTCGTACCACTTGCGCAGGATGGCCGCGCGCTCCTTGGCGGTCTTCGCGCGCCAGGCGGGGAAGGCCCGGTTCGCCGCCTCGATCGCGGCGCGGGTCTCGGCGGCAGACAGCGCCGGCACCGTGCCGATCACCTGGCCGTCCGCCGGGTTGACCACGTCCGTGGTGCGGCCCGACTTCGCGTCGAGCCAGCGGCCGTCGACATAGCATTGCTGGCGGAACAGCGACGAATCCTGGAGGAAGACGCCCTTCACGATCTCGGCAGCAGCGGTGGACATGGTGCGGTCTCCCATCGTGTGCGGATGTGCGCGGATATGCGTGCGGCGCGCGCCAGGCGGGCTCGCCTGCCGGCGCGGGCCAGTATCGCCGATGGGGCGCCGGGCCGGCAAGGCGCGCCCCGCCGGGAGCCCGCCACCGGCCGCCGCCGTGACCCCGGCACGCGTTCCGGGCTAGCCCGCATTTCTCACCAGGGTCATAGTCTGCGCGACGCTGTCCGGCCTACAGAGCAGGAAAGCCGCGAAGCGCGATGTGGGGCATCGGGCGAGGGGCTTGACGCACTCTGTAGGCCGGACGGCGTCGCCCTTCGGGTCGCGCCCAGGCGCCCGCCCGCGGCGTCGCGGGCCTCAACCGTATTCCCCGATACGCTTTTCGGCCCGCTCCTGGCGGATCGAACGCCTGGTGCGCGACGCAGGCCGTGACCATGGTGAGAAATGCGGGCTAAGGTGCGGCATGGACGAACGAGGAGCGGCGCGGTGCGGGTGCCCGGACCGCCGGGCCTTCTGTGCGGCCGGCGCGGCGGCGCTTCTCGGCCTCGCCGCAGGCCCAGCCGCGGCCGCAACCTATCGGGAGGACAAGAGCCGGCGCGTGCCGATCCGCGACCTGTGGTCGGGCGAGAGCCGCGACCTGGTCTACTGGCGCGACGGCGACTACGACCGGCACGCGCTCGAGGCCTACAGCTACCTGCTGCGCGATCGGCGGAACGGCGAGGTCGCGCCGGTCTTCTACGGCCTGCTCGACCAGCTCTTCTTCCTCTGGAAGGCGCTGGAGCGGCCCGGCCGCATCGACCTCGTCTCCGGCTACCGCTCGAGCCGCACCAACGCCTACCTCCGCGCCACCACGGAAGGCGTCGCGCGCAACTCGCTGCACACCATCGGCATGGCGGCGGACATCAGGGTGCCCGGCATCGCGTCGGAGGCCGTCTGGCGCCGTGCGGTCGCGCTGAGAATGGGCGGCGCCGGCCTCTATCGCAGCTCCGACTTCGTCCACCTCGACGTGGGACCGGTGCGGAGCTGGGTCTTCGGCGAGCGGGCCCCGCCCCGCCCGCAGGCCTCGGGCGACGTGGCGCTGCCGCCCCGACGGCCCGATCGGCCCGGCGCGGCGGCCTCAGGTGAGGTGCTGCTTCCGCCGGAGCGTCCCGATCATCTCCGCCGTCATGGCGGCTAGGTCGTAGCGCGGCTGCCAGCCCCACTCTTCGCGGGCGGCGCTGTCGTCCATCGAATCCGGCCACGAGTCCGCGATCGCCTGGCGCAGCGGGTCGACCTCGTAGTCGATCTCGAAGCCGGGCACGTGGCGGCGAATCTCGGCGGCAAGCTCGTCCGGCGTGAAGCTCATGGCCGTCACGTTGAAGGCGTTGCGGTGGCGGAGCCGCGCCGGATCGGCCGCCATCAGGTCGAGGATCGCGGCGACGGCATCCGGCATGTACATCATGTCGAGCCGCGAATCCGGGCGCAGGAAGCAGGTGAAGCGCCCCTTGTTCAGCGCCTCGTAGAAGATGTGGACCGCGTAGTCGGTGGTGCCGCCGCCGGGCAGCGCCACGTGCGAGATCAGGCCCGGCAGCCTGAGCCCTCGCGTGTCGAGCCCGAAGCGCGCGTGGTAGTAGTCGCCGAGCAGTTCGCCCGCGACCTTGGAGACGCCGTAGATGGTGTTCGGCCGCTGGATCGTGTCCTGCGGCGTGTGCTGGAGCGGCGTGCCCGGCCCGAAGGCGCCGATGGAGCTGGGGAAGAACACCGCGCAGCCGTGGCGCCGCGCCACCTCCAGCGCGTTGGCGTAGCCGCCGAGATTGAGCGCCCAGGCGGCCTCCGGCTTCTCCTCGCCGAGCACCGAGAGAAACGCCGGCATGTGGTAGATGGTGCCGATCCCGTACTTGGCGACGACCACCTCGATATCGCCTTCCCTGGTGCAGTCGACGATCTCGAAGGGTCCGCCGTCCATGACCGCCGGCACGTTCCGCCGCCGCCAGCCGGAGGCGATGACGTTGTCGGCGCCGTGGCGCTCGCGCAGCGCCGGCACCAGCTCGACGCCGATCTGGCCGAGCGCGCCGGTGACGAGGATCTTGCCCATGGCCCGCAATGCCCAGCCTACATTCCCTCGAACCAATCCGACTGGACCTGCACCCTTTCGATCATTTCAGTCGCTACGCCAAGGCGATTCTCCTTAAGCAGCTCGCAGAGGCGATCCCCGTCAATCAGGTCAATCGCGATCGCACCGTCACGGGTGGCCTCGTCCGACGCCTGACTGGTGAAATGGCCCGTAGTGATGAACAGGCCTTTGTCTGCACGGCCCTGCAAAGCCCCACGAAAGTCTCGGATTTCTTTGGACCCCACGCTGCCCTTCCAACGCTTGCACTGGAAGTAGATTTGAAACGATACGAGGTTCACGCGCAGCACGCCCACGCCATCGATTCCACCGTCACCGGATTTTCCACGCACTTCGACTTTGGTGAACCCAGCTTCGCGCAAGAGGCGCTGTGACAGTCGCTCAAACGCACCCGGCGACATCGCGCCCAACACGGCCAAGAGAGACGATTTCCAGTCTTCGCTTTCCTCTGGGCCATCGTCCGCAGGCTCAACGATATCCGTTGCCGTCGCCTTGGCAGCTTGTCTCTTGGCCTTTGCCCGCTCACGCTCTTCCAGCGTAACCTGCTCGTGGATCGCACGGGTTTGCTCGAGCCCTATGATTGCCGCACCGCTCTCGGTCAGCGCCCAGACCCCGCGCGAAGAGTTCACCAGTGCATTGCCGCGCTTCAAGTAGGTGCGCGCCCAGGCAAGATAGTAACTCACCCGAGACCGGTTTTGGCCCTGTGGCATTTCCAGGGCCTGTTCCGCTTCGGTCACTCCTTCGATCTCGATCACTTTTTCGTCGAGTTCGTGAATAGTGGCCGATCCGCCCAAAGCCTTAAGTGCCTCTACCGTAACCAGCATCATCCCCGGCAAGTCCGGCAGGCTTTCCGCGTCGATCTTGAACCGTCTCTCTGCCATCGCGTTTGTCCTGATCTCCTCTGCACGATCGGCATCTATTGAGCGCTAGGATCCGACCCCATCCCTCGATGCGGTGCAAGAGATTCGCGGGAGGTTACGCGGATCAGTAGAAGCGGTCGAAGAAGATGCGGCCGGGGGCGACCTTGCCGCTCCGCATGACGGGCCTGAGCACGGCGTCGATCAGCCCCGGCGGCCCGGCCATGTAGAAATCGCACTCGGCGACCTCCTCCAGCGCCGCGAGCGCGACGTCGCCGACCAGCCCGGTCACGGCGCCGGGCGCGCCGTCGCGCACCACGAGCGTGAGCGTGAGCGCGTCGTGCTCGGCGGCGAGCGCCCCCATCTCGTCCGCCATGAAGAGCTCGTCGGCGCTGTTCACGCCGAAGAAGAGCCGGATGGCCGGCGCGTCGGGCCGGGCCAGCGCCCCTCGCACGACCGAGAGGATGGGCGCGAGCCCGGAGCCGCCGGCGAGGCAGACCATCTCGCGCTCGGGCGGCGTGCGCAGATAGGCCCGGCCATAGGGCCCCTCCAGGCTCAGCCCGTCGCCAGGCGAGAGCGCGTCGAACAGGTAGCGCGAGGCGTGGCCGCCCGGCTTCTCCTTGACGATGAAGTCGAGCGTCTCGGCGTCCGTGTTCGCCATCGAATACGCACGCCGCTGACCGCCCGGCACCTGCAGCAGCACGAACTGGCCGGGCAGGAAGGGCACCGGCCGCTCGGGCCGGCAGCGGATGAAGATAACGCCCGGCACCAGCCGCTCCAGCGCCTCGACGCCGGCGGCGAAGGGAGCGGGCACGGGCTCGTCGCGCCCCCCTTCCACGTGAGCCGGGCGCACCTGCACCGTGCAGTCGCCCACCGGCCGCGCCTGACAGCAGAGGATGCGGTCGCCCTTGCGCCGGTCTCGCTCGTTGAGCCCCGTCGCCTCGGGCCAGAGCGGGTCCACCGCGCCGTCCAGGAGCGTGCCCTTGCACGAGCTGCAGCTCCCGCTCGCGCACTCGTAGGGCATGGCCATGCCGGCGGCCAGCCCTGCGCGCAGGATGGTCTCGCCGGGGCCGCAGGCGAAGCTCTCGCCCGACGGCTGGATCGTGATGGTGGCGGGCCCGGTCACGGCGCTACGGCGTCCGCGCCGGCAGGTGCGCCCGGTACCAGTCCAGCGTCGCCGCCATGACCTCGCCGAAGGCAGGCTCGGCATAGACGTCGTAATGGCCGTAGCCCTCGAGCACGACGAGCTTCTTCGGCTCGCCGGCATGGGCGTAGAGAGACCGCGATTCCTCCGGCGGCACCAGGCGGTCGTCCTCGGTGGTGACGAGGAGCAGGGGACGCGGGGCGATCCTGCCCACCACCCAGTCGGCGTGGAAGGAGAGGGTCTCGTCGATGAAGGAGAGCGGCACCGTCGAGATCGCGTCGGGGTTCGCGGCCCGCGCCGCCGCCGAGAGCGCCGCCGAGGCCCGGTCCTGCAGCAGGATCTCGTCGCGCTCGGCGAGCGCGGACTCGCCGCCTACCACCGCCTGCTCCCGATCCTCGCGGGCGCGCTCCAGCAGGTCGTGCCATTCGTCCGGCCGGCGCACGCTCCGCATCCAGCGCCGCCCGTCGCCGACGCCCACGACGCTGACCACGCAGCGCACCCTCGTATCGAGCGCCGCCGCCCAGATCGCCGTCGCCCCGCCGTAGCTCGTGCCGTAGAGGCCGAGGCGGGCGCGATCGACCCCCGGCCGGGTCTCGAGGAAGGTGAGCGCCGCGAGCGTATCGGCGACACGGCCGAAGGGCGCGAGGCGCGCCGGGGGGCCCTCGCTCTGCCCCCAGCCCTTGTAGTCGAAGGCGAGCACCACGTAGCCGGCGTCGGTCAGCACCCGAGCGTTGTCCGGCAGATAGAGGCTCTTCACCCCGGTATAGCCGTGGCAGAGCAGGATGCCGGCCCGCGCCTCGCCCGCGCCCGCATCGTCGGGCCGGTAGAGGTCGCCCGCGAGGCGGGTGCCCTCGCTGTAGAAGCTCACGCTCTCGCACTGCATCGCGTCCGCCTGATCTCACGGCGCCGCGCGGTTGTCCACGAAAACCTGTGAGTACAGCGTCATATCCCTCACCCCGCCGGGAAAAAGTCCCCGGTAGCCGGGTCCATGGTCCAGAGCACGCCATCCGCGATGTCGAACCAGGCGCCGTGCAGGAAGAGTTGGCCGCTCTCCACCAGGGTCGAGACGTACGGGAAGGTCCGCAGGTTCGCGACCGAGTGGCGGACCGACGCGCGTTCGAGCGCGGTCTGCCGGTCGCCGCCGGGAGAGCCGCCGGCCTGTTCGACCTCGTCGATGGCGGGCCCGAGCAGCGTCATCCACTTGCCGACGAAATCGTCGGGCGAGAGCGGCGCCGCCGGCGGCTCCAGAGCCACCCGGATGCCGCCGCAGCGGCCGTGGCCGAGCACCACGATGTGCTCGACCCCGAGACCTTGCACGGCGAACTCGAGCGCGGCCCAGGTGCCGTGAAAACATCCCTCCGGCCGGTAGGGCGGCACCAGGTTGGCGACGTTGCGGACCACGAAGAGCTCCCCCGGTGGGGCGCTGAAGATGGTCTCCGGCGCCACGCGGGAATCGCTGCAGCCGATGACCATGACCCGAGGCCTCTGCCCGCGCTCTGCGAGTGCGCGGTAGCGCTCGCGCTCGCGAGCGTAGCGGCCGTCCCTGAACGAGCGGTAGCCGTCGAGGAGCGAGACGGGGAAATCGGTCATCGGTCTCCAGCCATGCCTGCCGGCGCGCCGTCTGCGGCGCGGGGACGCGCGTTGCCACAGGGCATATAAGCGATCTCGGCCGGGAGTTCGAGCCGGGTCTCCGTGCTACAATGAGCGACTCGTCCGGCGCCCCGGTCCATGAACGATTCCGTCGATCCCCCGCTCAGCCCGTTTGCCGAGCCCGACCCGACGCCGCCGGCGCCGCCGGCTGCGGCGCACGCCTATCTCGACGGCCTGAACCCGGAGCAACGCCAGGCGGTCGAGGCCCTCGACGGGCCGCTGCTGGTGCTCGCCGGCGCCGGCACCGGCAAGACCCGCGTGCTCACCACGCGCCTCGCCCACATCCTCGCCACCGGCCGCGCGCGGCCGGGGCAGGTGCTGGCGGTGACCTTCACCAACAAGGCGGCGCGCGAGATGATCGGGCGGGTGGAGCGGCTGATCGGGCGCTCCGCCGCCGGCCTCTGGCTCGGCACCTTCCACGCCGTCGCCGCCCGCATCCTGCGCCGCCATGCCGAGCTCGTGGGCCTCAAGCCGGACTTCACCATCCTCGATACCGACGACCAGGTGCGCCTGCTGAAGCAGCTCGTGCGGGCGGCCGACATCGACGAGAAGCGCTGGCCGGCGCGCACGCTCTCCATCATCATCCAGCGCTGGAAGGACCGAGGACTCACGGTCGACAAGGTGACGGGCGCCGACGGCGCGGACTTTGCGAACGGCCGCGCGCCGGCCCTCTACGCGGCCTATCAGGCGCGGCTCGGCGCCGTGAACGCCGTCGACTTCGGCGACCTGCTGCTGCACAACCTGACCCTCTTCACCCGCCATCAGGACGTGCTGGCCGACTACCAGGGGCGCTTCCGCTACCTGCTGGTGGACGAGTATCAGGATACCAACGTCGCGCAGTATCTCTGGCTCAGGCTGTTGGCCCAGGCCCATCACGGCATCTGCTGCGTCGGCGACGACGACCAGTCGATCTACGGCTGGCGCGGCGCCGAGGTCGGCAACATCCTCCGCTTCGAGCAGGACTTTCCCGGCGCCCGGGTGGTGCGGCTGGAGCGCAACTACCGCTCCACCGGGCATATCCTCGCCGCCGCCTCCGGCCTCATCGCCCGCAACGAAGGACGGCTCGGCAAGACGCTCTGGACCGAGGGGGACTCGGGCGAGAAGGTCCGCCTCACCGAGTGCTGGGACGGCGAGGAGGAAGCACGCGCCGTCGGCGAGGCGATCGAGGCGCTGCAGCGCGCAGGCGACGGGCTCGACGAGATCGCCATCCTCGTCCGCGCCGGCTTCCAGACCCGCGCCTTCGAGGAGCGCTTCCTCACCATCGCCCTGCCCTATCGCGTGATCGGCGGGCAGCGCTTCTACGAGCGCCTGGAGATCCGGGACGCCGTCGCCTACATCCGCATCGTCGTCCGCCCCGACGACGATCTCGCCTTCGAGCGGATCGTGAACCTGCCGAAGCGGGGCCTGGGCGAGGTCTCGCTCCGCCCCATCCACGAGCTCGCGCGGAGCGGCGGGCTCTCGCTCTACCGGGCGGCGGAGCGGCTGATCGAGACCGACGAGCTCAGGCCCAGCGCCCGCACCGCGCTCGGCCGGCTGATCGAGCGGCTCCGCGCCTGGCGCGCCGCGCTGAACCAGACGCCGCACCCCGAGGTGGTGGCGACGATGCTGGACGAATGCGGCTACACCGACATGTGGCAGAAGGACCGCTCGCCACAGGCGCCGGGCCGGCTCGAGAACCTGCGGGAGCTGGTGGGCGCGCTCGCCGAGTTCGAGGATCTGCCGTCCTTCCTCGACCATGTGAGCCTGGTCATGGACCGCGAGGGCGACGGCACCGAGGAAATGGTCAACATCATGACGCTGCACGGCGCCAAGGGGCTGGAGTTCGACACCGTGTTCCTGCCGGGGTGGGAGGAAGGGCTCTTCCCCCACCAGCTCGCGCTGGACGAGGCCGGCCACGCCGGGCTGGAGGAGGAGCGCCGCCTCGCCTATGTCGGCCTGACGCGCGCCAGGTATCGCGCGCACGTGCTCTTCGCCGCCAACCGCTTCCGCCACAACCAGTGGGTGAGCGCCATCCCCTCGCGCTTCGTGGACGAGCTCGCGCCGGAGAGCGTGACGCTCGCGGACGAAACCGGAATGCGTCCGCCGGCGCCGGGCGGGCTCTATCTCGGCCGCGGCGGTCATGGCGAACGCGGCGCTGCGCGGCGGCTGCGCTCGCCGCATGCGGGCTATCGCGGGCGGGGAGAGCCCGTCACCATCGAGGCGACGGCGGTGCCGGCAGGCGACGGGGGCGGCGCAGGCGGCTTTGCCGCCGGCGAGCGCATCTTCCACCAGAAGTTCGGCTACGGGCGGATCACCTCGGTGGAGGGCGACAAGCTCGAGATCGCCTTCGAGAAGGCCGGCACCAAGAAGATCATCGACCGCTTCGTTCAGCCCGCCGAGAGCGTGTGAACGCCGCTTGGAGCGTGTCCGAATTTGTCGGGCACGCGACAGGCCGCGACCGCGGCCCGCCGCGCCTGCGGCGCCCTCGCGGAGGCGCCGGCCGCAGGCCGGCTGCCGTGAGCGAAAAAGTGCTGAGCATTTCCGTGTGAAACGGAAATGCTCAGCCCCGCAGGCGCTCGATGGTGCCGGTGGTGCTGTAGCCGGGCTCGTTCTCGGCGATCAGCACGCTGCCGCCGTAGCCCTGCACGATGTCGGCGCCCACCACCTCCGCCACCGTGTAGTCGGAGCCCTTGACCAGGCAGTCCGGCCGCAGCGCCTCGATCAGGCGGACCGGCGTGTCGTCCGCGAAGATCACGACCAGATCGACCGTCTCCAGCGAGGCCAGCACCTGCGCCCGCGCCGCCTCGCCCTGGACCGGGCGGCCCTCGCCCTTCAGCCGGCGCACCGAGGCGTCGCTGTTGAGGCCGACGACGAGGCGGTCCGCCGCCTGCCGCGCCTGGCGCAGCAGCGAGATGTGGCCCGGATGCAGCAGGTCGAAGCAGCCGTTGGTGAAGCCGACGCGCTGCCCGTCGGCCCGCCAGCCGGCGACGGTCTCGAGCGCGGCCGCGAGCGGCATGATCTTCGCCTCGGAGGCGGAGAGGTCGCCGGCGCGCACCGCGTGCAGCAGGTCGGCGGCACCGACCGTCGCCGTGCCCGCCTTGGCGACCGCAACGCCGGCGGCCGCGTTCGCGAGCTCGGCGCATGCCCTGAGCTCGATGCCCTGGCCAAGCGCAGCGGCCAGCGTCGCCACCACCGTGTCGCCCGCGCCGGAAACGTCGAACACCTCCCGCGCTTCGGCCGCGAGGTGGGCGACCGGGCCGTCTGCGGAGACCAGCGTCATGCCGTCGCGGCTGCGCGTCACCAGGATCGCGCCGAGGCGATGGCGGGCGATGAGGCGCGTGCAGGCGGCAACGATGGCCTCGTCGCTCTCGAGGCTCTCGCCGGCCGCTTGGGCGAGCTCGGCGCGGTTGGGCGTGAGCACGGCAGCACCGGCGTAGCGCGCGTAGTCGCGGCCCTTGGGATCGACCACCACCGGCCTGCCGGCGCTGTGCGCGGCCTCGATCAGGCGCTGCGCGAGGTCGGCGGTCAGCACCCCCTTGGCATAATCGGAGAGCGCGACCACGTCGCAGGCCGCGAACGCGTCGCCGGCAAGGCCGATCAGGCTCTCGGCCGAGCGCGGCCGGATCGCCTCGGTGGTCTCCGAATCGGCCCGCAGGAGCTGCTGGGAGCCCGCGACGAAACGGGTCTTCTCGGTGGAGATGCGCCCGCGCTCCACCAGCAGGTGCGGCTCGACCCTCTCCTCGCGCCCGACCATGCCCGTGAGCCGGCGCCCCACCTCGTCGTCGCCGATCACCGAGAGCAGCGTCGCATGGGCGCCGAGGGAGACGAGATTGCGCACCACGTTGCCGGCGCCGCCCAGCATGTAGACGTCGCGGTCGGTGCGCAGGATCGGCACCGGCGCCTCGGGCGAGGTGCGCTCGACCCGCCCGTAGACGAAGCGGTCCAGCATCACGTCGCCGACGCAAGCGACGCGGCTCATGCCGAGCGCCTCGATATGGCTGGCAAGCGCGGACGGGTCGGCCATGACCGCTCTGTTCCGGCGTCGTCGCGAAGGGCGGCCGCACGGTACAGGATTGCCGGCCCAAGACAAGCAGCCCGACTCTCGATCATGCCCCTCGGGCGCCGGGCCTGCGGCTCGGCCCTCCTGATGCCCCACCCCTCGCCTGTGCCGGCCGCTACGCCGTTGCGGGTGACTTCGTATGACATTACTTTGGTGTTAACGACATTGGAGTGGAGCATGAGCCAGATCACAGCGCGCCTGCCGGACGCTCTCGTCACCGCGCTGGACGAGGCGGCAGCCAAGCTGCGGCGCAGCCGGGCCGAGGTCATCCGTCAGGCGGTCGAACGCTACCTCGAGGACTTCGACGACCTCTCGGTCGCCGTCGAGCGCCTTCGCGATCCCAGCGATCGGGTGCTGGACTGGGATCGGGTTCGGCATGCGCTACGCGATACGGATTAAGGCGAGCGCGGCACGGGAGTTGCAGCGCATCGAGAGGCCCGACCGCGAGCGCCTGGTCGCGGCCATCGACCGATTGGCCGAGAACCCGTTTGCGGGCAGTGCGCTGAAGGGCGAGCTGCGGGGTCTGCGGCGCATCCGGGTCGGCGGCTACCGGGTGCTCTACGAAGTGCGGGAGCGCGATCTGGTCGTTCTCGTCCTGCGCGCCGCCCATCGCCGCGACGCCTACCGCCTGCGATCGCGGTGATCGGCGGCCGTCACCACGCCGCACGCAAGGACGCCCGGCATCCGGCACAGCCGCTTGCCCGGCCCGCAGGCGCGCGCCACTATCGGCCCGACCGACACCGACCGGGATCCGCCCCATGACCAGCCGCTACGACGAGACCTATGCCCGCTCGCTCAGGGACCCGGAGGGGTTTTGGGCCGAGGCGGCCGAGGCCATCGACTGGGAGAAGCGGTGGGATCGCGTCTTCGACGGCTCGCGCCAGCCGTTCAACCGCTGGTTCCCGGGCGCCCGTGTCAACACCTGCCACAACGCGCTCGACCGCCACGTGGCGGCCGGGCGCGGCGCGCAGACGGCGCTGATCTACGACAGCCCGGTCACCGGCACCGTGCGGAGCTTCAGCTACGCCGAGCTCCAGGACCTCGCCGCCCGCTTCGCCGGCGCGCTCAGGAGCCGGGGCGTACGTGCGGGCGATCGCGTGGTCCTCTACATGCCGATGATCCCCGAAGCCGTCATCGCGATGCTGGCCTGCGCTCGCATCGGCGCCGTGCATTCGGTGGTGTTCGGCGGCTTCGCGGCCAACGAGCTGGCGACGCGGATCGACGACGCCAGGCCGAAGATCATCGTCTGCGGCTCCTGCGGCATCGAGGTGAACCGCGTCATCCCCTACAAGCCGCTGCTGGACGAGGCGATCGAGCGGGCGAGCCACAAGCCGGACGCCTGCATCGTCGTGCAGCGGCCGGAGCAGGAGGCGCCGCTCGTCGCCGGCCGCGACGAGACCTGGGCCGACGTCATGGCCGGCGCGGACGCGGTCGACTGCGTGCCCGTCGCCGCCACCGACCCGCTCTACATCCTCTACACCTCCGGCACCACCGGCGATCCCAAGGGCATCGTGCGCGACAATGGCGGGCACCTGGTGGTCCTCAACTGGAGCATGCACGCCGTCTACAACCGCACGCCGGGCGAGGTGTGGTGGGCGGCGTCGGACATCGGCTGGGTGGTCGGCCACTCCTATATCGTCTACGCGCCGCTGGTCTATGGCTGCCCCTCGATCCTCTTCGAGGGCAAGCCCGTGGGCACGCCCGACGCCGGCGCCTACTGGCGGCTGATCGCGGAGCACGGGGTGAGCGCCATGTTCACAGCGCCGACGGCGTTCCGCGCGATCAAGCGCGAGGATCCCGACGCGGCACGTCTCGCCGACTACGACATCTCCTGCTTCGACACGCTCTTCCTCGCCGGCGAGCGCACCGATCCCGACACCCTCGCCTGGGCCGAGCGGCACCTGGAGCGCCCGGTCTACGACCACTGGTGGCAGACCGAATCCGGCTGGCCCATGGGCGCCAACTGCGCCGGCCTCGGCGCGCTGCCGGTCAAGCCCGGCTCGCCGACCAAGCCGGTGCCGGGCTATCGCATCGAGGTGGTGGACGAGGCGGGCGAGCAGGTGCCGCGGGGCGAGATCGGCGCGATCGTGGTCAAGCAGCCGCTGCCGCCGGGCTTCACGCCGACGCTCTGGAACAACGATGCGCGCTTCGAGGAGGTCTACTTCACCCGCTACCCCGGCTACTACGTGACGGGCGATGCCGGCGTCCTCGACGAGGACGGCTATCTCTGGATCATGAGCCGCACCGACGACATCATCAACGTCGCCGGCCATCGCCTGTCTACCGGCGCGATGGAGGAGGTGCTGGCGGCGCACCAGGACGTGGCCGAGTGCGCCGTCGTCGGCGTCGCCGACGCGCTGAAGGGGCAGCTCCCGCTCGGCTTCGTGGTGCTGAAGGCCGGAGTCAACCGACCGCCGGACGAGATCGTGGCCGAGCTCGTGCGCATGGTGCGCGAGAGCATCGGCCCGGTCGCCGCCTTCAAGCAGGCGGCGGTGGTCGACCGCCTGCCCAAGACCCGCTCGGGCAAGATCCTGCGCAGCACCATGGCGAAGATCGCCGACGGCGAGACGGTCAAGACCCCGGCTACCATCGACGACCCGGCGATCCTGGGCGAGATCGCCGATGCCATCCGCCCGCTCGGCTACGGCAACGGCGCGCCGGCGGGAGATTAGAGTGTGTCCGGTTTGCACGGAGACGCTCCCGCCTCTTTATCGCTCACGGCAGCCGGCGTGCGGCCGGCGCCTGCGCGGGCGCGCCGCATAAGCGGCGGGCCGCAGTCGCGGCCTGTCGCGTATCCGCCAAAGACGGATACGCTCTAGCCTGGCCGGGGCTCGCCGGAGGGACGAAGAAAGGTGAGCGCGGTCCTGCCGTAGCGGCGGTGGTCGTGTGGGGCGAGCGTTGCCGGCGGCTCGAAGGGGTCGTCCACCCCGTGCTCCACGACGACCGTGGCGTCCCGAGCGAGCCAGCCGCCGCCCACCAGGGCAGCCAGCGCGGGCACCGCGAGGTTGCTGCGCCAGGGCGGGTCGAGCAGCGCCAGGTCGCACGCCTGCATGGCCGGCGGCAGGCGGGTCGCATCACAGGCGAGAACGGACGCGCGATCGCCGCAGCCCAGCGCCTCGATATTGGCGCGAAGCACGCCGCGCACGTCCGCCTCGCCTTCGACGGCGGTGAGCGCCGCGGCGCCGCGCGAGAGAGCCTCCAGCCCCAGCGCGCCGGTGCCCGCGAAGAGATCGACCACCCGCGTGCCCTCCAGCGGTCCCGCCATCCCGCCGTGGACGAGGATGTCGAAGAGCGCCTCCCGCACCCGCTCGGCCGTGGGCCGCACCCGCGCGCCGGCCGGCGCCCGCAGCCGGCGGCCGCGCAGGCTACCGCCGACGATCCGCACCGGGCCCGCGCCTCTTGCCGCCGAGCTGGTCGCGCAGCACCCGCGCGGGTATTTCGGCGATCTCGCCGCGCGGCAGGCCGCCGAGCTGGAAGGGCCCGTAGGCCGTGCGGATCAGGCGGCTCACCGGCAGGTCGAGATGACCGAGCACAGTGCGGATCTCGCGGTAGCGGCCCTCGGTGAGCGTGAGGGTGAGCCAGGCGTTGCGCCGGTTCTGCCGGTCGAGCTGCGCCTCGATGGGGCGATAGCGGACGCCGCCTGCGGTGATGCCCCTGGCGAGCGCCTCCAGCGCATCCTGCCCGGGCTCGCCCCGCACGCGCACCCGGTAGCGCCGCCGCCAGCCCTTCGCGGGATGCTCGAGAGTTCGCGCGAGCGCGCCGTCGTTGGTGAGCAGCAGCAGCCCTTCGGAGTTGAAATCGAGCCGCCCCACCGAGAGGACGTGGCCGAGGCGATCCGCGACCTTCTCGAACACGGTCGGCCGGCCCTGCGGGTCGCGGTGGCTGGTAATGAGGCCCGGCGGCTTGTGGTAGCGCCAGAGCCGGGCCGGTGCAGGCGCGGGCAGCGGGGCGCCGTCCACGGTGATCGGGCTCGCATCGTCGACGTTGATGGCCGGATCGGAGACCACGGTGCCGCCCAGCGCGACGCGGCCTGCGGCGATCAGCCGCTCGGCGTCGCGGCGCGAGCAGAGCCCGGCCCGGGCGATCCGCTTGGCGATGCGCTCGCCGGAGGGGCTCGCTCTGGATCGCGGACGCTTAGCCCGCATTTCTCACCATGCTCCGACCCCGACGTGAGAAGGCGGGCGTTCTCCCGCTCCCGGACAGCGCCGGCGGGCCGGGCATGGTGGCACGGGGCGCGTACGCGATCCAGCGGGCGGCGCCCGGCGTGAGCGGCGCAAAACGTTTGCGCAGGTCCGGGTCTCGCTCTACTGTTTCCGTCCGGCCCGGAAGCGGATGGCATCGTCGCCCGAGCGGCGCTGGCAGCCGGTCGACGCGGTGCGTCTTGGGCGAAGCACGTGCCGGCTCCGGGGCCGGGCTGACGACGCGGAGGGAGAGATGTTCCGGCGCAAGGGCAGCGATCAGGACGAGGAGCTCCGCGGCCAAGAAGCCGACGAGAACCGCGAGCCCGGCGGCGCGTTCGAGGCCCCGCAGGAGCGTGGGGTGCCGAGCAAGACCGTCATGTTTCACCCGGACGTGCCGCGCGCAGGCGTCCCCGACATCGTGCCGGCGGATCCGCCGAAGCGGGTGGAGAGCGACCCCAAGCGGCTGACCGTGGGCCGGGAAACCACCATCTCCGGCGGTACCATCGTGGATTGCGACCGCCTGACGGTGGAAGGCGTCGTCGACGCCACGGTGCCGGAGGGCCGGGTGCTGGAGATCGTGAAGGGCGGCTCCTTCAAGGGCAGCGCGACGGTCGACAACGCCGACATCGCCGGCACGTTCGAGGGCGAGCTCAAGGTCAAGAAGCGGCTCTTCATCCGGGCGTCCGGCCGGGTCTCGGGGACCATCCGCTACGGCCAGTTCGAGGTCGAGCGGGGCGGGCGCATCGAGGGCAGCATCGAGTACGACCCGGCGGACCGCGAGGCCGACCTGCAGCCGGTGGCCCTGCCGCAGGCAGCCGACGGCACCGCCGCACCGCAGGGAGACTGAGCCGGGCTCAGCGCTTGCGCCGGCCGGGTCGGGCCCGGCCTTTCCCGCCCGCCTTCCGCACCGGCTTGTCGTCCGCTTGCGCCGGCGGCGTGCCGTCCGCTGTCGTCTTGGCCGGATAACCGCAGAGATCGTGCACGCAGCAGGCCGCGCAATCCGGCGTGCGCGCCTTGCAGACATAGCGGCCGTGCAGGATCAGCCAGTGATGCGCATGCTGCTTGAAGCGCTCGGGCACGACGGCGTTGAGGCCGTCCTCGACCGCGCGCGGCGTCTTTCCCGGCGCGAGCCCGCTCCGGTTCGCGAGCCGGAAGATGTGGGTATCGACCGCGATGGTGGGCTCGCCGAAGACCGTGTTGAGCACCACGTTGGCGGTCTTGCGGCCGACCCCTGGCAAGGCCTCCAGCGCGGCGCGATCGGCGGGGACGCGGCCGCCGTGCTCCTCGACCAGCGCCCGGCTGAGCGCGATTACGTTCTTCGCCTTGGTATTGAAGAGGCCGATAGTCTTGATGTGCTCCTTCAGCCGCTCCTCGCCGAGAGCGAGCATGGCGGCCGGCGTCTCGACCTCGGCGAAGAGCGCCCTGGTCGCCTTGTTCACCCCCTTGTCGGTCGCCTGGGCGGACAGCACCACGGCGACGAGCAGGGTGTAGGGGTTGCGGTAGTCGAGCTCGGTGGTCGGCGCGTCGATACGCGCGGCGAGCCGTTCGAAGAAGGCGGTGACAGCGGCGTCCTTCATGGGCCGTGCAGGGTATCGTGACGGGCCGCCGGCGCAAGGCAGGGCGCCCAGCGAGCGGCAGCGGCGCTTGCATCCGCCGGGGGCCGCGGATAGGGTGGCGCGCGCCGGCGGGCGGGCAACCGCCGGCTCACGAGAGGAGTGAGGCGCATGGCACGCGTGACGGTCGAGGATTGCGTCCGGATGGTCCCCAACCGGTTCGAGCTCGTGCTGCTCGCGTCTCAGCGCGCCCGCGACATCCGTTCGGGCGCCGAACTGGCGGTCGAGAAGGACAACGACAAGAACGCCGTCATCGCGCTCCGCGAGATCGCCGAGGAGGCGATCGACCTCGAGACGCTCCGCCACGAGCTGGAGCACGGACGGGAAGTCGACGCCGATATCGACGAGCCGGACGAGGATGCCATGGCGGTGCTGGCGGCCGAGGCCGCCTGGGCCGGCGTGACCGGCCAGTCGGCGGCCCCGGACGACGCCGACGAGAACGACGGCGAGGACGTCCCATCCGAAGAGCCGGAGACCGAGGCGGAAGCGGAGGAGTAGCGCCGGTCGGCGGCGCATCGGGGGTCGCAGGGCCGCAGCCCGCCCGCGTGCGGCCGGCCCTCGCCCGCGCCGGGCGAGCGCTTCAGCGGCCGTGATCCGGCAATACGAACTCGTCGAGCGCGTCAAGAGCTACGAGCCCACGGCGGACGAGGCTCTGCTCAACCGCGCCTACGTCTTCTCCATAAAGGCGCACGGCAAGCAGACCCGCGCCAGCGGCGACCCCTACTTCGCCCATCCCATCGAGGTCGCCGGCATCCTGACCGAGCTCAAGCTCGACAGCACCTCCATCGCCACCGCGCTGCTCCACGACACCGTCGAGGACACC
This sequence comes from Alphaproteobacteria bacterium, assembly GCA_011523425.1. GTDB lineage: Bacteria > Pseudomonadota > Alphaproteobacteria > UBA828 > UBA828 > WTGU01. The sequence goes on along the minus strand of WTGU01000152.1, from coordinate 17,515 downwards.
GGCGCTACCATCGACGACATCAGCAAGCTCTTCGGCGAGGAGACCGCGCGCCTCGTCGACGGCGTGACCAAGCTGGGCCAGCTGGAGCTGCAGTCGGACCAGGCGCGGCAGGCCGAGAACCTGCGCAAGTTCCTGCTCGCCATGTCGGAGGATATCCGCGTCCTCCTCGTCAAGCTGGCCGACCGGCTGCACAACATGCGCACGCTCCACCACGTGCCCGACGATGACAAGCGCCGCCGCATCGCCATGGAGACGATGGAGATCTACGCGCCGCTGGCGGAGCGGATCGGCCTGCAGCCCTTCAAGGCGGAGCTGGAGGACCTCGCCTTCAAGGAGCTCAACCCGGTCGGCTTCAGCTCGATGGAGGCGCGGCTGGAATCGCTGCGCGACCAGGCCGGCGGCATGGTGGAGAGGGTCACCGAATCGCTCACGGCGACGCTCAGGAGCCAGCGTCTCCGCGCCTCCGTCTCCGGACGCGAGAAGCGGCCCTACTCGATCTGGCAGAAGATGCAGCGCAAGAAGCTCGCCTTCGAGCAGCTCACCGACATCGTGGGCTTCCGCGTCGTCACCGATGCCGAGGAGGACTGCTACCGGGCGCTCGGTATCGTCCACCGCGCCTATCCGATGGTACCGGGGCGCTTCAAGGACTACATCTCGACGCCCAAGCCCAACGGCTACCGCTCGCTCCACACCACCGTCATCGGGCCCGAGCAGCGGCGCATCGAGATCCAGATCCGCACGCGGGACATGCACGAGGAGGCGGAGTACGGCGTCGCCGCCCACTGGCTGTTCAAGCAGGCGGACGAGGGGCGCGACGACCGCCAGCAGCGCTGGCTGCGCCCCCTGCTCGAGATCCTCGACAAGGCCGCCGGGCCCGAGGAGCTGCTGGAGCACACCAAGCTGGAGATGTTCCAGGACGAGGTGTTCTGCTTTTCCCCGCGCGGCGCCCTGATCACGCTGCCGCGCGGCGCCACCCCGGTCGATTTCGCCTACGCGGTGCACACCGACGTGGGCGACACCACCGTCGGCGCCAAGGTCAATGGGCGCCTGGTGCCGCTCTGGACCCAGCTCGAGAACGGCGATCAGGTGGAGATCCTGCGCTCCAGCGTGCCGCAGCCGCAACCGGCCTGGGAGAGCTTCGTCGTGACCGGCAAGGCGCGCGCCTGCATCCGCCGCTTCACCCGGCTGAAGGAGCGCGAGCAGTTCGTGACCCTCGGCCGGGCGGTTGCGGAAAAGCTCTTTCGCGAGGCCGGCGCCGACTATTCCGAGGCGCTGCTGGAGAGCGCGCTCAAGCCGCTCAAGCAGCGCAGCACGGGCGACCTGCTGGCCGCGCTCGGACGCGGCGACCTGACCAGCGGCGAGGTCGCCGATATTCTCTTTCCCGCCCGCAGGCTCCAGGGCATCGCGCGACGCGCGCTCTCGGTGGCGCGCGGCCGGCGCGGCGCCAAGGCGGGCGACAGCGGCATTCCGGTGCGCGGCCTGATCCCGGGCATGGCGGTGCATCTCGCCGAGTGCTGCAACCCGCTGCCCGGCGAGCGGATCGTCGGCATCGTCACCACCGGCAAGGGGGCGACGATCCACACCATCGACTGCGACACGCTGGAGAGCTTCGGCGACACGCCCGAGCGCTGGCTCGATCTCGCCTGGGAGGCCGACGCGGAAGAGAAGGGCGTGCATGTCGGCCGTCTCAACCTTGTTGTCGCCAACGAGACCGGCAGCTTGAGTAAGCTAACGACAGCAATTGCCAAGAACAATGGAAACATAAGCAATCTGAAAATAACCAACCGGTCTCTCGATTTTTTCGAGATGCTGGTCGATGTCGAGGTCAAGGACGTTCGTCACCTCGGAAATATTGTAGCAGCCTTGCGGGCGGTGACATCGGTGAGCAGCGTCGAGCGCGAGCGGACGCGCCACTGAGCCAGCATCCGGGGCCGCCGCCGGGCGGCCGCAAATTGATAAATCGGCGCCCCGGACGTATCATCCGTGACCGCTGCCGCGCGCCGGCGCGGAGCGAACAGGGAGGGAGCCAGGGTGTCCCAGGCACACCAGACGGGTCTCACGCAGCGGGAGGACGAGCCGGCGAGCGCCGAGCTGACCGACCGGGAGACGGGAGGCACGGTCGATCTGCCGGTCCTCGAAGGCACGATGGGGCCGGCGGTGATCGACATCCGCTCGCTCTACGCCGGCACGGGCAAGTTCTCCTACGACCCCGGCTACACCTCGACCGGCTCGTGCAAGTCCAACATCACCTATATCGACGGCGAGCAGGGCGTGCTGCTGCACCGCGGCTATCCCATCGACGAGCTGGCGGCCTACAGCGACTTCCTCGAGGTCGCCTACCTGCTGCTCCACGGCGAGCTGCCCAACGCGGGCGAGAAGAACGGCTTCGTCGACACCATCACCCACCACACGATGGTGCACGAGCAGATCAACTATCTCTATCGCGGCTTCCGCCGCGATTCCCACCCGATGGCGGTGATGATCGGCGTGGTCGGCGCGCTCGCCGCCTTCTATCACGACACCACCGATATCGAGGATCCCAAGCAGCGCATGATCGCCTCGCACCGGCTGATCGCGAAGATGCCGACCTTCGCGGCGATGGCGTACAAGTACAATATCGGCCAGCCCTTCGTGTATCCGCGCAACGACCTCACCTACGCCGAGAACTTCCTGCACATGATGTTCGCGGTGCCGTGCGAGGACTATCAGATCAACCCGATCCACGCGCGGGCGATGGACCGCATCCTGATCCTCCACGCGGACCACGAGCAGAACGCGTCGACGTCGACGGTGCGGCTCGCGGGCTCTTCGGGCGCCAATCCCTATGCCTGCATCGCGGCCGGCATCGCGACGCTGTGGGGGCCGGCCCACGGCGGCGCCAACGAGGCGGTCCTCCAGATGCTCGAGGAGATCGGCACGGTCGACCAGATCCCGGCCTTCATCGCGCGGGCGAAGGACAAGGACGATTCCTTCCGGCTCATGGGCTTCGGCCATCGGGTCTACAAGAACTACGACCCCCGCGCGACGGTCCTGCGGGAGACCTGCCACGAGGTCCTCGACGATCTCGGCATCAGCGACGAGCTGCTCAGGATCGCCATGGAGCTGGAGCGGATCGCGCTGGAGGACGAGTATTTCGTGGAGCGCAAGCTCTACCCCAACGTCGATTTCTACTCGGGGCTCATCCTGCAGGCGCTCGGCATCCCGACCCGCATCTTCACGGTGATCTTCGCGCTGGCGCGCACCGTCGGCTGGGTCGCGCAGTGGAACGAGATGATCGGGGATCCCGAACAGAAGATCGGCAGGCCGCGCCAGCTCTATACCGGACCGGCGCAGCGCCCCTTCCTCCCGCTGAGGGAGCGGCCGTAGACGCCCGCCTGTAAAGAATGGCGTCCCCAGGGGGACTCGAACCCCCGTTTCCGGCGTGAGAGGCCGGTGTCCTAGGCCACTAGACGATGGGGACGCGGCCCACCGGAGATACCCCAGAAAGGCCGCGAACTCAACAGCCCGCGCGCGGCAGGCTCCCGCCTACGCCGCCTCGGCGGCAAGCCGGCGCGCGGTCTCGATCAGCGCATCCACCTCGCCCTCCTCGGTGTCGTGCCGGGTGACGAGGCGGATCGTGGTCGCCCCAGGATCGGTCTCGGGCCAGCGATAGAAGAGGACGCCGGCCCCGGCCAGCCCGTCGATCACCGCCGCCGGCAGGGTGACGAAGATCTCGTTGGCCTCCGCCGGCGCCGCGAGCGACGCCCCCGGCACGGCCTCCAGGCCGGCGGCGAGCCGGCGTGCCTGGCGGTTGGCGCGTTCCGCCAGCCCGAGCCAGAGGCCGCCCCGGACGTAGGCCGCGAGCTGGGCCGAGACGAAGCGCATCTTGGAGAGGAGCTGGCCCGCGCGCTTGTGACGGAAGGCGAGATCGGCCGCGCGGCTGCGGTCGAAGAGCACGATGGCCTCGGCCGCGAGCGCGCCGTTCTTGGTGGCGCCGAAGGAAAGCGCATCCACGCCGGCCTGCCAGGTGAGCGCCGCCGGACTCTCGCCGCCGGCCGCCACCGCATTGCCGAAGCGGGCGCCGTCCATGTGGACGGCGAGGCCGTGGCGGCGCGCGATCCCGGTCAGCGCCCGGAGCTCGTCGGGCGTGTAGACCTGACCCATCTCGGTCGGCTGGGTGAGGCTGAGACAGGCAGGCTGCGACCAGTGAACCTCGCCCGCGCCGGCAGCGGCGAGCGCAGCCTCCAGGGCCTGCGGCACGATCTTGCCGAAGGGCGCCTCGATGCCGGCGACCTTGGCGCCGCCGGTCATGAACTCGGGCGCGCCGCACTCGTCGTTCTCGACATGGGCGTCGCGGGCTGCGTAGATCACGCCCCAGGGTGGGGTGAGGGCGGCCACCGCGAGCGCGTTCGCCGCGGTCCCCGTCACCACGGGGAAGACGCTCACCTCGGTCTCGAAGAGGGCGGAGAACGCCGGCTCCAGCCCCTCGGTCCAGGGGTCGCCGCCATAGGGCGTGGCGCTCGCCCGCGCCGCCTCGGCCACGGCCTCGACGATCTCGGGCGCAGCCGAGGCCACGTTGTCGCTGCGAAAGTCCATGTCGGCTCCGTCTCCTCCGGGCTCACGCCTTTCCGCCGCCGAGCTCGAGCCCGAGCGGAAGGAAGGCCGCGCCGTCCGCCGTCGGCCGCCATCCCGTGGTGGCGCCGGCGTGGCCGCCGGCGACGGCGGTGATGAGCCAGATCATCGCCGGCTCGAAGATCATGGTGCGATCGGTTTCCGACGGCTCGGCGCTGCCGTCGGGATGGGAGTGATAGAGGCCGACGACCGAGTCCGAGCCGTCGCGCAGGTCCCGCTCCAGCCTGAGCCGGAGCCTGGGGTCGACCTCGAAGCGCCGCGTGCGCGGCGGCTCGGCGACGTTGGCGCTCGCCTCGACCCGGCTCACCCGCACCGCGCCGCCGGGCGCCTGACGGCCGACGAGCAGCCCGCAGGCCTCCTCCGGGTAGGCCGCCTCGGCCGCGGCCTCGATGGCCCGGAGCTGCGCCGCGGTGAGCCGGACCTGCGTGGCGCTCACGGCCCGCCCTCGAGCCCGATGGCGGCGACCACGCCGCCGCTCCGCAGGTCGACGATGACGATCCGCTCGCCGGCCTCGGGCACGGCGACCACGAGGATGAGGCGGTGGCCCGCCGTGGTCATCTGCCGCACCTCCGAGCCCGCAGGCAGCCCCAGATCGCCCGGCGCAGGCGGCGGCAGCAGGGCGGCGTCGGGCGCAAGCCCCGCGCCGGCATCGTCCGCCACCACCTCGCCATCGTCGCCGCTCAGCTCGGCCAGCTCCTCGCCCTTCTCGACGAGCTTGAGGCCGATCACGACGAGACCCGCCGCGATCATCACCCCGAGAACGATGACGATGATCTTGAGATAGGTGATCATGGCCCGTACCGGATATGAGCACCGCCACTGAGACGCGCCGCCGCTTCACCGTCGCCCGGGCGGACTCGCGCGCGCGGCTCGACCGGCTGCTGGCGGACCTCGTGCCGGCGCTTTCCCGCTCGCGGCTCAAGACGCTGATCGAGACCGGCCGGGTCTCGATCGCCGGCGAGACGATAACGGAGCCGGGATACAGGGTCAAACCGGGCCAGCAGGTGACGCTCGTGATCCCGCCACCGGCCGACGAGATGCCGCGTGCCCAGGCGATTCCGCTCAGCATCGCCCATGAGGACGAGCATCTGATCGTGGTCGACAAGCCCGCCGGCCTGGTGGTCCACCCCGCGCCGGGCAACCCCGACCGCACGCTGGTCAACGCGCTGGTCGCCCATTGCGGCGCTTCTCTCTCGGGCATCGGCGGGGTGCGGCGGCCGGGCATCGTCCATCGGCTCGACAAGGACACGAGCGGCCTCCTGGTCGCGGCCAAGAACGATGCCGCGCACCGGGGGCTCGCGGCGCAGTTCGCCTCGAAGCGGCTGAGCCGGACCTATCGGGCGGTGGTCTGGGGGACGCCCCGGCCGGCCGAGGGCCGGATCGAGGGCGCCATCGGGCGCGATCCCCGCAACCGCAAGCGGATGGCGGTGCGCGCGCATGGCGGCAAGCCGGCGCTCACGCACTATCGTGTGCTACAATCACCGGGCGCGCTCTGGAGCGTCGTCGAATGCCGGCTGGAGACCGGACGCACCCACCAGATTCGGGTGCATCTGGCGCACGCGGGGCATCCGTTGCTGGGCGATGCGCTCTATGGCGGGAGCCGGCGGCGGCACGTGGGCGAGCAGGGGCGGGCCGCGCTCGCACACTGCCCGCGCCAGGCGCTGCACGCCGCCGGGCTCGGCTTCGTCCACCCGGTGAGCGGCGCGCCGCTCAGCTTCGAGAGCCCCCTGCCGGCGGACATGCGCGAACTGATCGAAGCCTTGCGAGCCGTTGACATAAGAGTAACAAAGACTTGACATAATAGGAATTGCCTTGAAAGAGCCGCATTTGAGGGCCAATTCTAAGAGCGAACCCGCAGAGCCGGAACCGGCGCCTGCGGGGGCACGGAGGGTCTCGCGAGCAGGAGGGATGGAACGATGACAGCCCGCACCGTCCCCATACCGGCAACCGTGGAGGGGAGCAGCGTCTCCCGCTATCTCCGCGAGATCAGGCAATTCCCGCTCCTCACGCCCGAGGAGGAGTTCATGCTGGCCAAGCGCTGGCGTGAGCACGACGATGCCGAGGCCGCGCACCGGCTGGTGACCAGCCACCTGCGCCTCGTCGCCAAGATCGCGATGGGCTACCGCGGCTACGGGCTGCCCGTGGGCGAGCTGATCTCCGAAGGCAATATCGGCCTCATGCAGGCGGTCAAGCGCTTCGATCCGGACCGCGGCTTCCGGCTCGCGACCTACGCCATGTGGTGGATCCGCGCCTCGATGCAGGAATACATCCTGCATTCCTGGTCGCTGGTGAAGATGGGCACCACGGCCGCGCAGAAGAAGCTGTTCTTCAACCTGCGCAAACTCAAGGGCGAGATCGAGGCGATCGACGACGGCGATCTGACGCCGGAGCAGGTGGAGCACATCGCCACCGCGCTCAACGTCTCGCACAACGACGTGATCTCCATGAACCGGCGGATGAGCGGGCCGGACCAGTCGCTCAACGCGCCCGTCCGCGAGGAAGGCGGCGGCGAGTGGCAGGACTGGCTGGAGGACTCGGGCGAGAGCCAGGAGAGCACCGTCCTCGAGGCGAACGAGCTGGACCACCGGCGGCAGCTCTTCAGCGACTCCCTCGAGGTGCTGACCGATCGCGAGCAGCACATCCTGGCCGAGCGGCGGCTGAAGGAAGAGCCCACGACGCTGGAGCAGCTCAGCCAGCATTACGGGGTCTCGCGCGAGCGCATCCGCCAGATCGAGGAGCGCGCTTTCAAGAAGCTGCAGAAGGCGATGCGCGCCGCCCACCGCCGCCAGCGGGAGGAGGCCGCCTCAGCAGCGGCAGCGCTGCACTAGGCCGGATTTTTCTCCACTGTCACCGCCTGCGTAGCGCGTCTCAGCGCCCCATGGCGTAGTATTCGCGGTTGGGGCGCATGTCGACGGCCGCCGCCAGCCTGTTGGTCATGTTGTAGAAGCCCGCGACCTCGGCGATGTCGAAGATGTCCTCGTCGCCGAAGCCCGCCTTCCTGAGCGCTGCGCGGTCCGCCCTGCCCACCGAATCGGGGCTCTCGCTGAGCTTCCAGACGAAATCGAGCATCGCACGCTGGCGCGCCGGGAGCGCCGCCGCGCGGTAGTTGGCGACGAGCTGGTCGCCGAGAACCGCATCGCCCGCAAGCAGGCGGACCTGCGCGCCGTGGGCCACGAGGCAGTAGTGGCAGTGGTTCACGCAGGAGACGACGACGGCGATCATCTCCCGCTCCAGCGCGCTGAGGCCGGACTCGCCCAGCATCAGCTCGTTGTTGTAGCGGCGGAAGAGCTCGAACTTGCGGGGCCGGAGCGTGTAGGAGCGGAGCACGTTCGGCACGAAGCCGATCTTCTCCAGGCAGCGCGCGAAGACGGCGCGGATCTCCGGCGGGTTCCTGCGCTGATCGGGCAGGCGGAGCGCATGGACGCGGTCCGCCTTGCGGGCCGCTCGCTTGGCTGGCATGGGTCGTTCTCCCTGGAGGTGACGGGCGGGTGCGGGGCGTGCGGGCGCGACCCCTCAACCGCACTGGGCGCGGTGGCGCAGCAGGTGGTCGGCGAGCACGCACGCCATCATCGCCTCGCCCACCGGCACCGCGCGGATGCCGACGCAGGGATCGTGCCGGCCGCCGGTGGAGACCTCGGTCTCTTCGCCCGTGGCCGTGACGGTGCGGCGGGGCGTGCGGATCGAGCTCGTCGGCTTGACCGCGAAACGTGCCACCACCGGCTGGCCGGTGGAGATGCCGCCGAGCACGCCGCCGGCATTGTTGCCGAGAAAGTACGGGCCGTCGTCGGACATGCGGATCTCGTCGCCGCTCACGTCGCCGCTCATGGCGGCGGCCGCGAATCCGGCGCCGATCTCGACGCCCTTGACCGCGTTGATGCCCATCATGGCGGCGGCGAGGTCGGCATCGAGCTTGCCGTAGACCGGCGCGCCGAGGCCTGCCGGCACGCCTGTCGCCTCCACCTCGATGACGGCACCGAGGGAGGTGCCGGCCTTGCGCGCGTCGTCGAGCGCCGCCTCCCAGGCCGGAACGCTCGCCGCGTCGGGGCAGAAGAACGGGTTGCGCGCGCACTCCTCCCAGTCCCAGCGCTCGCGGTCGATCGTCAGGCCGCCGATCCGGATCACCGCGCCCCGGATCGTCACGCCGTCGCCCAGGATCTTGCCCGCGATGGCGCCGGCGGCCACCCGCATCGCCGTCTCGCGCGCGCTGGCGCGGCCGCCGCCGCGATAATCGCGGATGCCGTACTTCGCCTCGTAGGTGAAATCGGCGTGGCCGGGGCGATAGGTCTCCTTCAGCGGGCCGTAGTCGCGGCTGCGCGCGTCCTCGTTCTCGATCAAGAGCGCGATCGGCGAGCCGGTCGTCCGGCCCTCGAAGACGCCGGAGAGGATGCGCACGGTGTCGGACTCGCGCCGCTGGGTGACGAAGCGGGAGCTGCCGGGCCGGCGGCGGTCGAGCGCGGGCTGGATGTCGGATTCGGCGAGGGGAATGCGCGGCGGCACGCCGTCGACGACGCAGCCGATCGCCGGCCCGTGGCTCTCGCCCCAGGTCGTGACCCGGAAGAGCAGGCCGAAGCTGTTGCTGGCCATGGCCGGGGGCGGCCTTAGACCACCGAGATGTCGGGCGCGTCCGGTCGCTTCATGCCGACGATGTGATAGCCGCAGTCGACGTGATGGACCTCGCCGGTGACGCCGCGGCCGAGATCGCTCAGCAGGTAGGTCGCGGCGCCGCCGACCTCCTCGATCGTGACGTTGCGCTTGAGCGGGGCGTTGTACTCGTTCCACTTCATGATGTAGCGGAAGTCGCCGATCCCCGACGCGGCCAGGGTCTTGACCGGGCCCGCAGAGATCGCGTTGACCCTGATGTTCCGGTCGCCCAGGTCGGCGGCGAGATAGCGCACGCTCGCCTCCAGCGCCGCCTTGGCGACGCCCATCACGTTGTAGTGCGGCACCCAGCGCTCGGCACCCATGTAGGTGAGCGTCAGCAGGCCGCCGCCGTCCGCGTTCATCAGCGCCACCGCGCGCCGGCAGAGCGCCGTGAACGAGTAGCACGAGACCTGAAGCGTGGTCTGGAAGTTCTCGAGCGTGGTGTCGAGATAGCGCCCCTTCAGCTCGTCCTTGTCGGAATAGGCGATCGCATGGACGAGGAAGTCGAGGCCGCCCCAGCGTGCGGCGACCGCCTCGAAGGTGGCGTCGACGCTCGCCTCGTCGGTCACGTCGCAGGGAACCACGAAATCGGAGCCGACCGAGTCGGCAAGCGGCCGGAGCCGCTTCTCGATCGCGTCGCCCTGATAGGTGAAGGCCAGGTCGGCGCCATGATCGGCGAGGGACTGGGCCACACCCCAAGCGAGGGAGCGTGCGTTCGCAACCCCCATCACGATGCCCCGCTTGCCCGCCATCAGCGGCGAAGCATCCGCCATCGAAGCCTCGTTTTTCCTTGATTTCCCGCGTGTTGCCGCATCCTACACGAAACCCGCGGGGCCGCAAGCGGGCAGCGGCCCTGTCGCGGTTCTTTCATGTCCCGGCTCAGGGGTCGCAGCACTCCCCGCCGCCGGGCGGATACCGGCCGCGACCGTGCTATAAGCGGCGGGCACACCGCCTGCCACCCGGAGGGCGGCGGAACACGCGCGCTCACGGTGCGAGCAATGGCCTTCATGCGCGGAATTCGCCTGGCGTGAAACCCGATACTGCGAGCGGACCGCGAATCGAGCCGGAACGCGCCCGCCGGATGATGCGTCGCGCGACCGCGTTCGCGGTCGCCGCCGCCGCGCTCATGATCGCCGGCAAGCTCGGCGCCTGGCTCGCGACCGATTCCGTCAGCCTGCTCTCGGCATTGGCGGATTCGGTGATGGACGTGCTCGCCTCGCTGATCAACCTGTTCGCCGTCCGCCATGCGCTCCAGCCGCCGGACCGGGAGCATCGCTTCGGCCACGGCAAGGCGGAGCCGCTGGCGGGCCTCGGCCAAGCGCTCTTCATCACGGCGTCCGCGATCTTCCTCATCGTCGAGGCGGCCGGCCGCATCGTCGAGCCGGAGCCCATCCGGCAAGCGCCGGTGGGGATCGGAGTGATGGGCTTCGCCATCCTCGTCACCGCGGCGCTGGTGACCTATCAGCGCCGGGTGGTGCGGCTCACGGGATCGACGGCGATCAGGGCCGATTCGCTCCACTATGCGTCCGACATCCTGGTGGACATCGGCGTGATCGTCGCGCTGGTGCTGGCGATGACGCTCGGCTGGGGCCTGGCCGACCCGATCATCGCGATCCTGATCGCGGGCGTCATCATCCATGCCGCGTTTCGGGTGGCGAAGGGCGCCATTGAGCAGCTCATGGACCGCGAGTTCCCGGACGAGGACCGCGAGCGCATCCGGCAGATCGTGCTGGCGCATCCCGACGTGCTGGACTGCCACGATCTCAGGACGCGGCGCTCGGGCATCGATTCCTTCATCCAGGTCCATGTCGAGATGGACCGATCTCTCACCCTGATGCGCGCGCACGAGATCTCCGACGACGTGGAGGCACGGATCCGTGCGGTCTTCCCCCATGCGGAGGTCCTCATCCACGCCGACCCGGAAGGCATCGAGGAATCCATGCCGAGCTTCGCCCGGCGCTGACGCGGGCCTGAGAGGAAAGGGGACACCGCCATGCCGCGCTGGGCGAGCGGGCCGGTCGGGCAGCCGGCCTACTGGCAGGAGGCGTGCGCGGGTCTTACCGACGCCGACCCGGCGATGGCGGCGCTCGTGGCGCGTTACCGGGGCGAGGGGCTGGTGGGCCAGGGCGATGCCTTCCTCACCATCGCCCGCGCCATCGTGGCCCAGCAGATCTCCGTGCGCGCGGCCGACAGCATCTGGGCGCGGCTCGAGGCCGCCGTCGGCACCGTCGCGCCGGCCGAGGTCGCGGCGCGGACGGAGGAGGCGCTGCGCGGCGCCGGACTCACCCGCCAGAAGGCGGGCTACCTGCGCGACATCGCCGAGGGCTTCGTCGCGGGCCGGATCGCGCCTGCGCGCTGGCAGGACGCGGACGACGAGGCGGTCGTCGCCGACCTGCTGGCGCTGCGCGGCGTCGGCCGCTGGACCGCCGAGATGGTGCTCATCTTCCACTTGCAGCGGCCGGACGTGCTGCCGCTCGCCGACATCGGCGTGCGCCGCGCCATGACCAGTCACTACGGCGGCGGCAACGAGATGAGCGTGGACGCGATCGAGGCCCGGGCCGAGCGCTGGCGGCCGTGGCGCTCGGTCGCGGTCTGGCATCTGTGGCGCAGCCTCGACCCGCTCCCGGTCGCCTACTGAGGGCCGCAGGCGCTCCCGCGGGCACCGCCATGGCCCTGCCGGCGCCGTCCGCACCGTGGACCGGGGGAGCGGCTGACTTCATAATGCGGCAACGGCGAACGGACCGTCCGCGGCGCGCACACGGCGCCCGGTGCGCCCGCCGGAGCCGCGCCCGGAGAGGACCGCATGTCGCTGCTCGACGATTTCGATTTCGATTCCGTGTCCGCGCCGGTCGTCGCGGTGGACGCGGGGGACTTCAAGGAAGGCATGCGCCAGCTCGCGGCCGGCGTCACCATCGTGACGACGTCGATCGGCGAGAGGCGCATCGGGCTGACCGCCACCGCCGTCTGCTCGCTGAGCGCGGAGCCGCCGATGCTGCTCGCCTGCGTCAACCGCGAGGCGGGCGCCCACGACCCAACGCTGCAAAGCCGGGTCTTCTGCGTCAACGTGCTGGGCGCGCGGCACCTGGACCTGGCGGCGCAGTTCTCGTCGTCGTCGCGGGTGCCGGAGCGCTTCACCACCGGCAACTGGGGCACGCTCGCTACCGGAGCGCCGGTGCTGATGGATGCGCTCGCGAGCTTCGACTGCCTGCTCGGCCAGACGCTCCGCGCCGAGACCCACACGGTGCTCACCGGCCGCGTGCAGGCGGTGAGCACCGACCCGGCGCAGGAGCCGCTCCTCTACTCCCGCGGCGCCTTCGGCACCTTCGCCGCGTAGAGCGTATTCGTCTCTGACGGATACGCGACAGGCCGCGACTGCGGCTCGCCGCTTATGCGGCGCCCTCGCGGAGGCGCCGGTCGGAGGCCGGCTGCCGTGAGCGAAATAATTGTTAGAGCTTCGCCATAATCCCGCCGTCGACGACAAGGTCGATGCCGGTGATGAAGGACGCCTTGTCCGAAAGCAGGAAGAGGCAGGCGTCGGCGATGTCCTCCGGCAGGCCGAGGCGGCCCAAGGGCGTGCGCGCGATCATGGCGTCGGCGCGGCTGGGATCGGCCTCGTAGGCGGGCGCCGTCATCGGCGTCAGCACCGCGCCGGGGCAGATGGTGTTGGAGCGGATGCCGGCGGGTGCGAGCTGCATGGCGAGCGAGCGCGAAAGCGCCGACATCCCGGCCTTCGACGCCTGGTAGGCGTCGATCGGCCCGTCCACCAGGATGTTCTCCATGTTGCGCAGACCCACCACGCTCGCGATGTGGACCATCGCGCCGCCCGCGCCGGTGCGCCTGAGGCAGGGCACGGCGTGGCGCGCCATGAGGGCTGCGGCGGTGAGGTTGATCTCCATCACCCGGTGCCAGACCGCCATCTCGATCTCGGCGATCGGGCCGTCCCGGTCGTACCAGCCGACGCCTGCGGCATTGACCAGGTAATCGAGCCGGCCGGCCGCCTGGAAGGCCTCCGAGACGGTGCCCTCGACCAGCCCCTCGTCGCTGGCATCGCCCCGGACGTACCGCCCGGCGGCGCCGGCACCGGCCGCGAACTCCGGCGGCTCGGGCTTGGGGTCGATGGCGGTGACGGCGCAGCCCTCGGCGCGGAGCGCGCGGGCGATGGCGAGACCCATGCCCCCGCCTGCGCCGGTCATCACACACGCCTTGTCGGCGAACTCCCCGCTCATGGCCGAGCTCCCTCTCTCAGCGGGCGAAGGCGGCACGCAGCGCCGCCGCTGCGTCGGCGAGGCCCGCCTCGGCGCTCGCGATCAGGCCGGTGATCGAGACGAAGCCGTGGATCATGCCTTCGTGGCAACGGTACTCGACTGCCACGCCCGCAGCCTGCAGCCGCCTGGCATAGGCCTCGCCCTCGTCGCGCAGCGGATCGAAGCCGGCGGTCATCACGAAGGCGGGCGGCAGGCCGGAGAGGTCGGGCGCCCGCAGCGGCGAGGCGAGCGGCGCGGCCGCATCGCCCTCCGGCCCGACATAGCTCGCGACGTAGAAGGGCATGGAGTTGAGCAGGTAGCCGGAGGAATAGAGCCGCTTGGACTCGGTCTCGCCGGCGAGGTCGGTGGCCGGGTAGATCAGGAGCTGGAGGCAGATCGCGGGCCCGCCGCGTTCGCGCGCCGTGAGAGTCACCCCGCAGGCGATGTTGCCGCCGGCGCTGTCGCCGCCGATGGCGAGCCGCGCGGGGTCGGCGCCGAGTTTCCGGGCATTTGCCGCCACCCAGCGGGTCGCGGCATCGCAGTCCTCGAGCGCGGCGGGGAAGCGGTGCTCCGGCGCGAGCCGGTAGTCGACCGAGGCGACCAGGCATCCAGCGTGGTGGCAGAGATAGCGGCAGACGTCGTCGTGGGTATCGAGATCGCCGCGGATCCAGCCGCCGCCGTGATAGTAGACGAGGATCGGCAGCGGGCCCGGCCCCGCCCCGGCCGCTTCCGGCTCGTAGAGGCGCACCGCGAGCGGCCCGGCAGGCCCGGGGGCGGTGTGTGCGCTGACCGATCCCACCGGCAGCGACGGGCCGGCGACGGCCGCCATCTCCACCTTCCACTCCGCACGCGCATCCTCCGGCGTCATCTCCTCCACCGGGGTCTCGGCGGTCGGATCGAGCGAGGCGAGAAGTTCCGCGAGAGCGGGGTCGAGCTGCATGGAGGGGGCCGTCGGCTCTGCCGGCGGGCGCGCGTCAGGCGCCGGCGACGGCGCGCAGCGCCTCGCCGCCGGTGAAGCAGGGCACGACCTCGTCGGCGAAGCGGCCCAGCCAGGCCTGGCGGTGGCGGCGCGGCACGCCCGGCGTCGCCGTGTGGATGAGGAAGCTGTTGAAGCCCGCCTCCACGTAGGCCTCGACGCGGCGGCGCACGGTCTCCGGCGAGCCGACGAACTGCCCGTCGGCCCAGGGCGGGATGTTGGCTGGGTCGGTGCGCTCCTTCATCTTGGCGAAGATCCTGGCCCAGGCGGTGTAGGTCGAGAGCGTCTCGAAGTGGCCGTCGTCGGCCTCGTAATGATCGATCTGCGCCTGCTGGAAGCGCGGGATGTAGCGCTTGGCGAGCGCGTAGGCCTCCTCGTCCGTGTCGGCGACGATGCAGTTGACCATCATCGGGTAGCGGCAGGCGTCCACGTCCATGCCGTGCGCCCGGGCGGCCTCCTTCCAGGCGGCGAGCGCGTCCCGCTGCAGCGGCAGGTTGCTGAAGGCGGTCATGATCGGCGGCAGTCCGAGCGAGGCCATCACGGTGCCCGAATCCGGGCTGCCGCCGACGGCGCCGTAGAAGCTGATCTTGCTCGTGTCAGACCGCGGGCGCAGCTCGACCCGGGTGGGGACGGTCAGATACTCGCCCTCGTAGCGGAAGCGCCCGCCGGCGAGCGCGGTGCGCACGATCTCCCAGGCCTCGCGGAAGCGCTGCCGGCTCTCCTCCATCGGCACGCCGAAGGCGTCGTACTCGTACTTGGCCGTGCCGCGGCCGAGACCGAGATGCAGCGGCTGGTCGGTGAGCAGGTTGAGCTGCGCGATCTCCTCCGCCAGCCTGAGCGGCTCGTACCAGGGCGTCACCAGAACGCAGGTGCCGAGCGCGAAGTCCGGGAAGCGCGCGGCGATGTGGGAGAGGAAGGCGAGCGGGTTGGGCGTCGGGAAGTAGTCGGAGAAGTGATGCTCGATCATCCAGGCCGCCCGATAGCCGGCCCGGTGGGCGAACTCGCAATCCGCCAGGATCTCCTTGTAGAGCGCCGCGTCCGAGAGCCCGTCCTCGCCCACCGGTGCCGCGACGAAGGCGAAGTCGATCCCGCCAGTCCTGCTCATGATCCTCCCGCACGGCTCCGCGCCAGCGGTCGGAGAGTCGGGCGATCGCCCGCGCCTGTCAATGGCTCCCGCCCGGCTCGCTTCGGCCCTCGCGTGCCGGCAGGCGCCGCGCGGACGGGCCGGGACGGGGCGCCAATTGGACGTGCCCCGCCTCTCGCGCTATGAGGACGGTTCGAGCGTTACAGTGGCGGGACGGGGAGCAATGACCGTGGACGTGACGATCGATCGGCGCGACGGCGTGGTGGTCCTGTCCGTGAGCGGGCGCCTGGACGCCGTCAACGCCGCGGCATTCCTGGAGACGGTCAGGGCAGAGATCGACGCCGGCGACGGGGCCATGATCATGGATCTGGAAGGGCTCGAGTATCTCGGCAGCGCGGGTCTCCGCGTCGTCTACATTGCCGCGTCCGAGCTGCAGAAGCGCGATGCGGGATTCGCGGTGTGCTCGCCGCCGCCTCCCATCGCCAAGGTGATCCGGCTCAGCGGCATGGAAAAGCTGATCCCGGTCTACGGCTCCAGGGCCGACGCCCTCGCAGCGCTCTGATCCGTCTCGCCCCGCGTGGTCCGCGCGGCGTCCGGCGCCCGACACCCTCAGATGCCCGGCGGCCTCTCCGGCAGGATCTGGCCGCCGTCGAGCACGATGTCGTGGCCGGTGACGAAGCGCGCCTGGTCCGAGGCGAGATAGACCAGCGCGTAGGCGACGTCCTCCGGGTCGCCCAGATGGCCGGCGGGAATGACCTTGCTGAATTCCTTCACCGCCTCGTCGCCGCGGGCCTGGGCGATGCCCTCGGTCAGGATCGAGCCGGGGGAGACCGTGTTGGCGGTGATGCCGAAGGGCGCGAGCTCGAGCGCCGCGCCCCGGACGAAGGCGTTCACGCCGCCCTTGGACGCCATGTAGCAGCTCACGTCGGGCAGCCCCACGCGCGGACCGGTGATCGACGAGACGACGAGGAGCCGCCCTGCCCGCTGGCTCTTCATCTGCGGCAGGCACGCCTGGACCGCGAAGAACACGCCCTTGAGGTTGGTGTCCATCACGTCGTCCCACATCGCCTCCGTCATGTCGGCGATCAGCGCGTTGGGGTAGATGCCGGCGTTGAGGCAGAGGATGTCGATGCGGCCGTAGCGCTCGATGCAGGTGGCGGCCATGCCCTCCATGTCCGCCTTGCTGCGCACGTCGGCCTGGAGGAACGTGGCGTCGAAGCCGGCGGCCGCGATGGCCTCGGTGGTTTCCTGACCCGCCTGCGCGCTGCGGTTCACCACCAGCACGCGCGCGCCCTCGCGGGCGAAGACCTGCGCCACGGCCTTGCCGATGCCGCGGCCGGCCCCGGTGACGATGGCCGTCTTGCCGGGGAGGGTTATCGGCACGAATGTCTCGGCTGCGCGGCCGAGCGGGCCGCGGGCGCTTTCAGGCCGGGGCGACGCCGCCGTTCATCGAGGCCCTGAGCCGGGCGGTGGCGGCCTCGTCCACCGCGAGGCTGTCGTCGTCGACGCCGCCGGTGATCGCCACGCCGTAGACCTCGCGCGCCGTCTCCGGCGTGATGTAGCGCTCGGCCACGTCGTTGAGCACACGCCGGGTCTCGCGCTCGACCGGGCTGCCGTAGCCGCCCCCGCCCTGGTCCAGCGCGCGCAGCCGCTCGCCGCCCTCCAGATCGCACACCATCACCGCCGGGTACGGGTGCTCGCTGCCGTCGCGGTCGATCTTCGCGTTGCCGCCGAGGCGGGAGCCGGTGCCGCCGCGCACGCCCCTGGGCGCGCTCTCGAGCCCGTTGCAGACGTGGAGGATGCGCATCGGGTCGTTGCGCGGCCCCATGACGACCTCGGTCGCGGGCCCGCCCCGCCTGCGCCCGTGGCCCATGGAATCGGTCACCACGTGCATCTTGTCGATGAGCACGGGGAAGCGCTGCTCGTTGATCTCGATGCTGTCGCGGTAGAGCAGCCCCG